>CACZCN010000004.1:0-217256 GCA_902779665.1 uncultured Prevotellaceae bacterium
AGACTGGCTTACAACTCATAAGAGCGAGGAGGAACGCTTATGGAATACTATAGGTGAACTAGAGGTGTTCAAGAAAGATTTGAAATATGGATATGTTCCAGATTCTGTTGTTTTTAGAACTGCGGAGGATGCTCATCAACATAATGTAGATGCTATGGCTGCTTGCAAGTTCTATATGACACATACAATAGATTCAAAGGATATGCCTAATGTAAAGAAGTATATCGTTTCATGGTCTGTGGCTTCACCTGATGTGCATCTCAATATTGGAACGCAGGTTGCGGATTGGACAAAAACTAATGTCGATTATCTTGCAGCTTATTTAGCTGGTTGCTCTTACTATGCCTTGACTTCACATCAAAAAGAATGGAATAAAGCAACCTTTACAAAAGGTGTATTCGAAGTGTTGAAGTTGTATGAATCCAACAAAGATGTTCTTGGCAAAAATGAGAATCTTGATAAACTGCTGAATATTTTAGCAAATAATGACCAAGAGGGTTTTGATAAGTTCATAGAAGAAAACTACAATAAATAGTTTATAGCTAGAAAGATAGACCGGAAACAAATTACAAATAAGGAAGGCGATGAAAACAAAAAAGCTGTTATTCCTGTTGGTGATGATTTTCACCATGTCGTTTGCATACGGACAGGAGAAGGACGAGAAAACGAAACAGGTAGAAACCATATGGAGTGAAGGTGTAAGTCTTCATGATCAGGGAAAATACGAAGAGGCAATCAAAAAATATGATGAGGCATTAGCAATTGCTCCCAATACCATTGGCGTTATAGCAGAAAAAGCGTTTACTTTGAGCGCAATGGGTAAGAAAAATGAAGCAAAGAAAATGATGGAGAAGCAGATCCAGAAGGCTGATACTGCGGATTTGGCGATTTTGTATTCAACTTATGCCGGAATCCTGGATGATGATGGTGATCATTTGAAGGCTGTAGAAATCTATGGGAAAGCATTAGAAGCTGTTGATGCCAGTAATTTATCCTATATACATCATATTCAATATAATACAGCCATAGCATTGTCTCGTTTTACAGACAAAGACAAGCAGGAAATGCCAGATTGGGACGATCATCTACTATATTGTCTGTATAAATCTATTCAGTTGAGACCTACCCATGCTGATACTTATAAATTATTGGCAGTATATAATAGAGAGAACAAATGGTTTCATGATGCTTTCTTGTCAGATGCGATGTTTGCCATGTTGGGTGGGGAACGTGTTGATTTGATAGAGAATGAATTTGCTACTTGGGCAGAATTGAAGCTTGATTCTGCATCGAGACCGCTAACTACTATTGCATTCAATAAGGTGAATGAAATGATGAAGAGTGAACCTTCTGAGTATGGTAGGTTGTATGATATCTTCTCTACGATAATTCCATTGCTCTGTTCTGATACACTCGGTACGCCGCTTCCTGTTGCATATACAGATGGTTTCTATACTCTTTCTATAAGTCCTTTCTTTGCGGAGTTGAATCGCCGTGGATTCTTGGAGTGTTTCTTCCATGTGGCAATGAAAAATTCCAAGAAGAAGTATATCACCAATGCTGATTGGGTGGCAAATCATAAGGATTTAGAGGAACGAATGTGGAATTATATACAAAGTTTACCTATCTTTGTTGATGAGATACAATATGGATTCATTCCTGATACTATGGAAATAAATACTGCAGAAGATGCAAGGAAACATAATGCTAATGTCATGGGATGTTGTAAGTATTATCTTTTGCATTCATTAGATACTCCTCATATGGATAGGGCTGCAAAAAATATCATAGCATGGTCTGTGGCTTCACCTGATGTTTCAATACGAGTATGCTCTTTTATTACAAAATTAATAGCTCAATATGAAAAATACTATTGTATCATGGTTTCATATATTGCAGCTAGTTCTTTCGTTGCATTGGCAAACGGAGAAAAGGAATTCACTCAGGATTGTTTTCGTGAAGCTATGATGGCTGTTGTTGCCAGATATGCAAATGAAAAAGAGACACTGGGAAAAATTGATGAATTGGAGAAACTACAGAATCTTGTTGAAAATGACCAAGAAGGTTTTGATAAGTTCATAGAAGAAAACTACAACAAGTAATGATTATATGATGAGTCCACGCTCCCAAATGGGGAGCGTGGATTTCTCTTTTCTGCAATATTTCCCCCTCTTTTTCGTTATAATATAGATATGAATAAGTCTATATTTTCTCTCCTTAGTATCGCAGTTTTGGCTTTGCTGTGCTCATGTGCGGCAGAGAATGCTATGCGTAAGGGTGAGAAGTTTCTTGCACTTGGCGAATACTATGATGCAGGCGAGCAATTCAAGAAGGCTTATTCTAAGACTCCTCCAAAAGAGCGTGAGCTTCGCGGACAGCGTGCGTTGAAAGCTGCTACGTGCTATGCCCGGGTGAGCAGTACCATGAAGGCGCTGGCTTGCTATCGCAATGCTGTGAGATTCAATCAGGCTAAGCCCGAGGACAGACTTACATACGCACGGATGCTCCTGAAGAATGGCGAGTATAAGGCTGCCTTGAAGGAGTTTGAGGAACTCAAGGACAGTACCGTTAGCGAGGAGGGTACGAAGAAAATCACTCAGGCTGACTATGACTTGCTTGTAAAGAACGGCATGATTTCTGCCCAGTCGGCTCCTGAATGGAAAAAGGCAGGTTCTGCCTATACAGTCAAGAAAATGGATGTGTTCAACGGCCGTAGGGCTGATTATTGTCCGATGCTTGCCGGAGACCAGTACGACCGTCTTTATTTCACTTCTACACGCAATGAGGCGCAGGGTGATGAACTGAGCGGCATCACAGGAGCTAAGCCGGGCGATATTTTCTTTTCTGACAAGGACGAGAAGGGTGTGTGGGGCAGACCGCAGGAGATAGCCAGCGGACTGAACACCGAGTTTGACGAAGGCGCATGCTGTCTGTCGGTTGATGGCAGTACGATGTATCTCACCCAATGCACTACCGATCCTCAGTATCCTCGATATGCCACTATTGCCACGGCTCAGCGTTCGGATGCTGCATGGGGCAAGGCTACGGAGTTTAAGATTACGAATGATACTCTTTCTTCATACGCTCATCCTGCCATTTCACCCGATGGTGAATGGCTCTATTTCGTGAGTGATATGCCCGGAGGAAAGGGTGGACTTGATATCTGGCGCACTCGTCTTACAAGCGCGGGTACTGCCGGTGTGGAGAATCTTGGAGAGCCCATCAATACACCGGGAAATGAGATGTTCCCTACGTTCCGTCCTAATGGCGACTTCTATTTCTCAAGCGACGGCCATCCGGGTATGGGCGGACTTGACGTGTTCATTGCCGTGGCAGGCGATGATAACAAATATCACCTCTCGCATCCCGGTTATCCTCTTAACTCTCAGGGCGATGATTTCGGACTCACCTTCGATGGCAACCATAACAAAGGCTTCTTCTCAAGCAACAGAGGCGATGCTCGTGGTTGGGATCATATCTATTCTTTCGAGAATCCTGAGGTGGTGCAGACTATCCGTGGCTGGATATACGAGCAGGACGGATATGAGCTTACTAATGGTGTGGCAAGGATTGTTGGTAGCGATGGCACAAACCAGACTATGGGCGTGAAGAGCGACGGTTCGTTTGAGTTCGTGACAACTCCGGGTGTTGACTATATAGTGTTGGGCAGTTGTCCGGGATTCCTGAACCACAAGGAGGAACTGCATGTGGATAGCGCTAAGACATCCGAGGTGTATGACCTTCAGTTCCCTCTGGCTTCTATCTCTGCTCCTGTGCTCGTGGATAACATCTTCTATGTGTTCAATAAGGCTGATTTGTTGCCTGAGAGTACCGTAGCACTCGACTCGCTCGTTATGATGCTCACGGAGAATCCTAATATCACCATTGAGTTGTCGGCCCATACCGACTATCGTGGTTCGGATGAATATAACAAGGCTTTGTCGCAGAAGCGAGCCGAGACCGTGGTGGATTATCTTATAAAGAAAGGAATAGCAGCCGACCGTCTCACGCCTGTTGGCTATGGTGAGGAGCAACCGAAGAAGATACGTAAGAAGGTGGCAGAGCACTATCCTTGGCTCAAGGAAGGTGATATTCTTACCGAGGAGTTTATCACGAAGCTCAAGCCTGATCAGCAGGAAACTGCCAATGCCCTTAACCGTAGAACGGAGTTCAAGGTTCTCCGCACCACCTACGATATGTTCGACGAAGAGGGTAATATGAAGAACCCTCCAAAGCCGAAACCGAAGAAGGAAGAGGTGGAAGAAGATGAAGGATGGTTTGAATTCTAAGCCCACCCAGTCCCTCCCCAAGGGAGGGCTCCTCCCCCCTTACCCCCTCAAGGGGGAGTAGTTACATTTTCTAATCAATAGAATAATTGCAAATAAATTATAAATGCATCTCCCAATAAGCGCTCATACTATAGAACATCCTTCCCTTTGGGAAGGCTTGGTTAGGCTCCCAAAAGAATTCGTTGATTATACCTCTTCGCTATTTGGCGAGGAGAAATGGAAGAATTATCTTGCTTCCTTTGACGAGAGTGTGCCTGTAAGTGTGAGGCTGAATCCGTTTAAGGTCCCCCTCCAACTCTTTGATTGTAATGAAACTTTAACCGAGAATTCAGATAACGAGAAAAGGTATAAAGAAGACTCCCCCTTGGGGGGTGGGGGGGCTCTTCTTACCCCCGTCCCTTGGTGTCGTAACGCCTACTATCTTTCTGAGCGCCCGAACTTCACGCTTGACCCATTGCTCCATGCAGGAGTATATTATGTTCAGGAAGCTGGAAGTATGTTTCTTGATGAAGTATTGCGACAAGTAATGCCGTCAATACTATCCAAAAAGTCCCCCTTGGGGGCAGCTCTCGACCTATGCGCTGCTCCCGGTGGAAAGTCAACCCTTCTTCGTGCCGCCTTGCCAGATGATTGTGTACTTTATAGCAACGAGCCTGACCGCAGAAGGGCGAATATCCTGATGGAGAATATGCAGAAGCAAGGGCATCCAAATGTCATTGTGACGAATAACTATGCCATAGACTATCAGAAATCAGGACTTATGTTTGATTTGATAGTATGCGATGTGCCATGTTCGGGCGAGGGAATGTTCCGTAAGGATCATGATTCGATAGGGGAGTGGAGTCTTCAGAACGTGATGAAGTGTGCGTCTCTCCAGCGAAGCATCATAGAGGATATATGGCCTTGCCTTAATGAAGGTGGCGTGATGGTTTACAGCACCTGTACCTTCAATCTGCATGAGGATGAAGAGAACGTGAAATGGATTTGTGAGACTCTCGGAGCAGAAGTTATCCCTATTGAGGTTCGTGAAGAATGGAATATCACAGGCTCTTTGCTCAAAGGTTGGGATAAACCTGTCTATCGCTTTATCCCCGGTACAACCAAGGGTGAGGGATTGTTTATGGCGGTGATGAGGAAGAAAGAGGCTCGGCCTCTCCCCCCGCCCTCTCCCGTAGAGAGGGAGCCGGAGTGCGAAAGGAAGTCAACAATTAAAGGGAAAACAGAAGGTTTTAATGAGTCTGCCCGTGGTCGAATCGGCTCCCTCTCTACGGGAGAGGGCGGGGGGAGAGGCCGTAGCCGTAGGTCTTCCCTCCTCCGAGTTTTATCCGACGGCCATCCTGTCGGCATACAGAAGGGAAAGAACATCATCCCTGCTCATGCAGAGGCTCTGCTCATCAATCTCCCAAAGGATAAATATCCGTTTGCGGAACTTACGAAGGAAGATGCCTTGAAGTATCTTCATCATGAGGCAATCGTCCTTAGTCCTGATGTGCCCAAAGGCTTTGTCATCGTCACTTATCAAGGCCATCCATTAGGTTTCGTGAAGAATATCGGCAATCGTGCCAATAACCTCTATCCGCAAGAATGGAAGATAAGGAACCTGTAACTCCTACTTATTTGGTTATTAGTTTCCCACATTCTGTACAGGTATTGCCACCGTTCTCCCTACGCTATGCCTCTGCTCTTTGGCCTATAAAGAACTATAGGATCAAGGGAGGTACATAGGAGGTACAAGGGAGTTACATGGGACTTGCGATGAAGCTTGATAAATGCATTAGCAACGTTTTTAAATAAAAAACGTCAAAGAGTTTGAAGAGGGGGGTGCACTTTTGCCTATTTTACCCCTTCTGCCTACTGATTACCAGCGATTTACGTTGCGTGTACCCCCCCTAAACACTATCCTATAGGTGCACTTCATTGGAGGGGGAGGTACACGTTTCGTTATTTCTTGATTTCCAGTTTGTTATACCCCTAAAATGGGTAAAAGTGCACCCCTATCTGTAAACTCTCCCGAAAAAAATCATTTTGAACACGGAAAGCACGAAAGATGCGAATATTTTTCGTTTTTCTTGTGAGTTTTTAAAGGGGAAACGGATTTATAGGGTTTATCTGAAATTTATCTCTCACTTTTCATTTTCTTCTCTTCCCTCTCAGGTCCGTTCCAGGTCCGTTTCAAGTCCGTTTCAGGTCCGTTCCTTAGAAGATAGCAGAATGGGAGGTGAATGGGAATTGCAAGGGATTTGCTACGGAGGTATATGTATGTTAGGTGTTGGGTGATGGTGGGAGATTTGAGAATGCTTTTAGTTTATTGCGTATTCTATCACAAGCACCACTATACAGCAGATGACGGACACGGGGAAGAGTCCGAGACCGAACCATGCTGCGATGATGCCAAGTGCAAGGGCTATGGCTCCTGCGAGTGGTGATGATGTAGCCTCTGTTATTGCCGGGAATGTCATTACGGCAAGGGTGACGTAGGGCACATAATAGAGGAAACTGCGGAGAAACGTGTTCCTTATCTGTCCGCGGATAAGCAATGGTGGGATGATGCGGATGAGATTCGTCACCACAATCATTATGAATATGTAGATCCAGAGATTATTCATATAACGGCCCCGCACCTGCCCTTCGGGCATCCTCTCCCCAAGGGGCGAGGAAGAAAGTTACATTTGAAGGCTTGTTGGGGGATATAATTATGTATATTTATAATTGATATGTTTTGATTTATAATACAAACTTTTCCCTCGCCCCTTGGGGAAGTCGGAGATTGAGTATCTCCGAGTATGTGTCAGAGGGTGTCACTTTGTGACGGGTGAGGGGCATGGTCGGATTATCGCTGCTGCCGCAGAAATGAGTATTGTCAGCAGGATGGTGCGTGTGCCCGAACTCCATTCGCTGATTATTGGCAATATGGCACAAAGTCCGCTGAGGGCAAAGCTACAGCATACGGCGATACCCACGTTACGGTCTTTCTTCGAAGGTGGAATGATGATGGCAATGAACATGCCATAGAGTGCCACGCTAAGAGCAGAAACGATATTAGCAGGAAGTATGTTTCCTGCAATAATACCTGATGTGCAGCCTAAAGCCCATGCAGGTGTGGATATGGCAAAAGCACCTAACGTGTATCTTGGGGCAAGATATCCTTTGTATGCTATTGATATTCCGAATATCTCGTCTGTGATACAGGCTGAGGTGACAATACGCTTGAAGAACGATGTGCCTGGGCGGAATTTCTGTGTCAAAGCCGTACTCATAAGCAGATAGCGGAGGTTGGCTATCAGACTCATGCCTATAACCTCGATATATGCTGCCTGTGCTCCTGCAAGGGTATAGCCTGCATATTCACCGGCAGAAGCGCGGGTGAAGAATGATGCGAAGAAGCCCATGAAGGCATCAAGCCCCACATTGCCGGCGATGATGCCGAGCGAGAAGGCTACGGCGTAATATCCTAATGCTATTGGTATTCCGTCACGAATGCCTGAGAGAAAGATTTTCATAGAAAAGAGAGTATAGTGTAAGGAAAGTATAGCGAAAGATTCATACTGGTGTCCACCTGTATTAAGTATTATTCACTATTCGTTATTCACTTTTCACTTATCATTCCCAACCGAATTTCATCCAGTCGATAGCCTTATTCCATTGGTAAGCCTTGATGCTCACGTTTGGGTTTAGATATTTGGAATCAACGTTGGAATAGTACGTCTGTGGAATGAACATCGACAAGCCTCCGTAGTTGTCATCACTCATCTTGAACTTCCTGAAATTACTGGTGCTGAGTTCGTTACTAAGCCAGTCGGCAAGATCAGTTTCCTTTATGTCCTTTGGATGAACGGAATATACCACAGTCTGCTGGAATATATTGTCCCAAGTGTTGAAATCGTTCTGTGACAGATACTTGCGCATAACGTGGCGCAGGTCATAGTATATGGCGATGTTTGCTGATTGTGAGTTTATGCCATAGTATATAATATCATAGACAGGAAGGTTGTCCGGATATTGATAGTGCACCATCAACGTGTCTATCGCACTTTGTGTTGCATGAAGAAGATTCTCCATGTTACTTGTCTTTACAACAGACATAGGCAGACCGTCGGCAGGAAAACTTGAAAAGTTGGTGTATTTGATATAGTCATCAACTATTGCCTTTCCCACATTATCCTTTGCAAGAAATAAATCAGATATGATATGATCGTATGGAGCTCCACAACCAGGAATCTCGGCTGGTGATCCGATGATATAGTCACATACATTTCGAAACTCGTAAGCCAACTCCGCGCACATCATCTGACAGCAATCGAAGAAGATATAGTCGAGATGATGAGTCTTTGAAAGAACATCGGCAAGTTCTGGTATGTTTATATACCTCTCATTGCCGTCGCCTCCGTCCGGATTATCCTTGCCAGAATCCCAGCCGTATGCCTTGCGTCTTGCTTTTGCCTTGCCTGTGTATTTATCTGACATCATAATCCACCCATTACCATGTCCCCAGAAAGTCATGGCGTATGAATCTGCGGGATATTTAGTAAATGCCCAATTGATAATTTCTGACATATTATCTTTGTCGGTGGAATACCAGTCTGCCTTGTATTGTTTCACGATGTGCATACCATCTTTGTCCACCTTGGCAATATATGGTTTCATCGCCTTGCTGCTACGGTCGGCATATACTAAGAGGTTTACGTTGTCGGGAAGATTGGCTGCTCCGCGTACAATCTCGGTGGAATCATTTGTATAGAAGGGTGAGTTGAGATTGTTTTCTGCGCACATATATATGAGCACAGTCCTCGCTGCCTTTGCTTCTGGTGCATCCGGGTCGTCTTTATCTCCACAGGAAAAGAGGAAACCGGTTGCAAGATAGCCTATTATTAATAATTGCAGTAATGTTCTTGTATATCTCATTTTCATTAATCATTTATTGAACCGCAAATCGGGCATTTGCCTTTTTGTGAAAGGCGATTTCCGCAGTTGCCGCAGATATAATGCTTGCGTGATACCGTATAGTAGCGCTTGATAGCGAAATAGCAGTATGCCACCAGCAGAGGGTAGCCCACGTAGTTGAGTGTCGTGATGCTGAATATGATATAGTTGATAGCGCATACGCCTATCATTCCTGATAGGTAGAGTAGGGCATCTACAAGTGGCAGATTACGTTTCACATCATCTATCGCAGCTATGAATACTATCGCCATTGCCCATACCGAAGACATGAAGATTGACAGGATGAACGGCACTTGGAATGGGTTCAGCGTCGGGTGATAGTAGAAGTGCTTCCAAGTCTCAGGGGCAAACATCTGTACTGATGCGTAGAATGTTGCTGCTATTGCCACGATGAGGCAGAGCAGGGTAGGGTAGAACGATGATATGTCGCGGAAATGCACTATCGGGGCATTCCTGCGGTATATGTGTCGCATTACGTATGCAATACCAATCAGCACAACGATGATCAGCGAGATGATGATGTGCGAGTCGGAGAAGAACATGATAGCCTGAGAGATGGGATCAACAGGCACGACCTTTGGCAATAGTTCCGTTTCGTGAATCCATCCCCATCGTCCTTCGTCGGTTGCAAGCTGAACCCATACAGAATCGATGGAGTCTTGCGGCAATATCCTTATGTCGCCCACCACTACATGATGATTCTTATATACGGCGAAAGTATCAATCTCCATCTGCGACACCATCTCTTCCGGCTGCTGTACGAGCAACGAGATGGAGTCTTTATATACCTCGAAGTTATATCCCTCGGTAAAGTGGTGTGTAGAATAGAAGGAAATGGAATCCTGCTGTTCCTGTGTCAGCGTATCGCCTGTCGCAAGCGCATCATGAGCCTCTTCCTGCTCATTGATCGTGGAAGAATCACGATAGCAGGAAGTGAGGAGGAGCCCCCCCCCAATCCCCCATAGGAGGAATATTTTATATAGTATGTGTCGTAGTGAGGGCATGGCGTTTTAATTTACTATTTAGCTATTTACTATGTACTATTTATTTACTATTTTATTTAATTTACTATTTCCTGTTTCGCTATTGATTGACGATAAATGGTACATCAACCCAATAGTACATAAATAGTACATAGTAAATAGTCAAATAGTACATTTAATTATTAGCCGATAACATTCATCTGACAATTCTTGCAGTCGAACTGCAACTGGAACTCACGGCCGTCGGAAATGGAGATTGTGAGCGGTTCCTTCCAAGGAGCACGTTTGCCTGACTTTGTGCAGAACCCCATCTCGTTGCGGAGGCAGTAGCGGCATTGCATGAGGAGTTGGGGAGAAGCGGCCTCTCCCCCCGCCCTCCCCCGTAGGGAGGGAGCCGATTCGTTTGTGCCTATCTCGAAAGAATCAGCCTCGATTCCCTGTTCCTTATAAAACTCCTTCGCCTTACGGTTTGAGGCATTATATAGGTAATTATATAAATAAGGTGTAGGGCGACCCTCTAAATCTCCCTGCGTAGGGCGACTTTCTTTTGGTTCTCCGGCTCTCTCCCTATGCAGGGAGAGCGGGGAGAGGGTCTCCTCGATTATTTCCCTTCTCATATTCGCCAGCACGCTACTTGGAATGAAAGCCTTCGTGTCAATCTCAATCTCCTTGCATTGGTAGATAGTGCCACCGAGCTTTGAGAGTTGTCGGCGTATGTTCTCTTCCTGTGGCTTTGCTGCTGGCTGAAGCTCGCAGTCTGATTGAACCGTAGCCGTGCGCCCCACTTCATCCTTGGCTTTTAGCGTCAGCTTGCCGTTCTCTTCGTAGAGACGGAAAATGATATCTATCTTACGCTCACTCGAAGGCTTGGCAAGAAGTGTGGTGAATGCCTGGTCAAGATTACGGAAGAGCATTGTGCCCGGCTTCAGCGATTCTGGCATACGCAAAGGGAAGATGCGGTTGCCCTCCACTTTGTTCACTCTGAAACCCACAAGCCCCGTCGGTGTGAGATAGCACAACCCATCGCCATTGGCAAATGAAGTCGTGGTGGAGATGTTAAACGAATGGCCTCTTATCTCCTTCACCTTACCCACAGGTTCGCCCATCGCCTTCGGTGTGTCGAAAGAAACGAGTCCTTGCTTCCTGCCTTCTGCGAAATAGGTGGTAAAGCCTCGGTTGAATGATTTCTGTATGTTAGGCGTGAAAGTGTATGTGCATCTTCCGAATGAAGCACGTTTGTATTTCTCTGGATTCCTGCGCACCACCTCATTAAGTGCCTCGCTATACGCTGCCGTGATGTTCTTCACATAATCCACATCCTTCAACCTTCCCTCAATCTTGAACGAAGTTGCGCCAGCATCAGCCAGTTTCTCAAGGTTGTCTATCTGTGCCATGTCTCGCAAGGAAAGCAGATGTCGCTCGCTTTCGAGAACTTTTCCGTTTGCATCCTTCAGCGTGAAAGCCAAACGGCAGAACTGAGCACACTCGCCTCTGTTGGCTGAGCGTTGGAAACAATACTGCGACGCGTAGCATTGACCTGAATATGATACGCACAAGGCACCGTGAACGAAGACTTCGAGAGGTAGGTTTCGGGTGTTGGGTGATGGGTGTTGGTGGATTGCCTTATTAATATCTGCAATCTCCTTGATGCTCAGTTCCCTTGCCAGCACCACCCTGTCAAAGCCTTGGTCGAAGAGCCATTGTACTTTTTCGGGAGTGCGGTTATCCGTCTGCGTAGAGGCATGGAGTTCGCAATGCAGAGGCTTTTCTCTTTGTTTCAGAAGTGAGAGCAATCCCATATCCTGAACGAGGATTGCATCCACGCCGATGCTGTCAAGTTCGTCAACGAGCTGAAGCGTGTCATTAAGTTCCTCGTCATAGATAATGGTATTCACCGTAACGAAGACCTTGGCACCAAACTGATGTGCATACCTGCACAACTGTGCTATGTCCTCCACGGAATTACCCGCAGCAGCACGTGCACCGAAGCGTTGTGCTCCGATGTAAACGGCATCCGCTCCATGGTCAATGGCTGCTATGCCGCATTCAAGGTTCTTGGCAGGGGCTAATAATTCTAAAGGGAGTAGCCCCTCGCCTGCCCTGCGGGCATCCTCTCCCCAAGGGGCGAGGGAGATATTAGTATTTTTAATCATGTACTCCTTCCATAGCGTTCTGGTGTAACTTCCTCCTCGCCCTTAGGGGAGAGGGTGTCACGTAGTGACGGGTGAGGGGCCACAGGGGAGAGGCCGCGCTGTTCTTACTTAATCTTCCTAATATCAAACGGTGTCTTCTGATAAACGTAATAGTTTATCCAGTTCTGGAACAGGAGATTGGCATGAGCACGCCACGTAACCACAGGACCCTTCTTAGGGTTATTGTCCTTGTAGTAGTTCTTCGGCATCTCCACATCGTTGCGCTTGTCCTTGTCGCGCATATACTCGTTATGAAGCGTCTCAGGATTATACTCCATGTGCCCCGTGATGTAGAACTCACGACCACGACGAGCCATAGCCATACTGACACCCGACTCAGGCGACTCGGCAATAAGCGTCACGTCAGGCGATGCGATGATGTCCTCACGATACACCTCGGTATGGCGTGAGTGAGGCATGGCGAAGGTATCGTCAAAGCCACGGAAGATAGGGTATCTCTCCTTACGCACGCAATGCTGACGGAAGATGCCGAACATCTTCTTCGGAAGCAAGTGCTTCTGTATTCCGTAGTGATGATACAGACCTGCCTGAGCCGCCCAGCAGATATACATCGTCGATGTAACGTGCGTGCGACTCCAGTCGAATATCTTCGTGATCTCGTCCCAGTAGTTCACCTCCTCAAACTCCATGTTCTCCACAGGCGCACCCGTGATTATCATACCGTCGAATTTCTCGTCCTTCAGTTCGTCGAAATCGCGGTAGAACATCATCATGTGCTCTATCGGGGTGTTCTTTGAAGTGTGGCTCTTCAGTTTCATGAACGTGATGTCTATCTGAAGAGGGGTGTTTGACAGCAGGCGTATCAGGTCAGTCTCTGTCGTCACCTTGATAGGCATGAGATTGAGAATGACGATGCGCAGCGGACGGATATCCTGTGAATGTCCTCTGGTCTCATCAATAACGAAGATATTCTCACCTTTGAGAATGTCTATTGCAGGAAGTTTATCGGGTAATCTTAATGGCATAATAAAAACGAAACGAAACACCCACAAGCCCCACGGCCCCTCACCTGCCCTGCGGGCATCCTCTCCCCAAGGGGCGAGGAGGATGTTAGTATTTTTAATCATTGGCTCCTTCCATAGCGTTCAAGTGTAACTTTTCCCTCGCCCCTTGGGGAGAGGGTGTCACGTAGTGACGGGTGAGGGGCTATGGAGGGAGCCGTTTGTTTACCAGAGCTTCAACCTCTTCTCTGGCTCCAGATAGAGCTTGTCGCCCGGCTTGATGTTGAACGCATCATACCACGCCTTGATGTGAGGGAGAGCACCCTTCACGCGCCACTCACCCTGTGAGTGAACATCGTTGAGCAGACGGTTGCGAATCTCCTTCTCCGTGATGTTCTGTCCCCAGACACCAGCGTAGGCGCAGAAGAAACGCTGATCGGCAGTCAGACCGAGCTTCTCGCCTGAGTTCTCCTTTGCCACCTTCTCGTCAGCCTTCGCGTTCTGCTTCTCCGCATTCTTGAATGCCTGATAAGCCACCTCAAGACCGCCGTGGTCAGCAAGGTTCTCGCCCAAGGTCATCTTGCCGTTTGCCTTCAGTCCTGGGAGTACCTCGATTGTTGAGAAGAAGTCAGCGTAGAAGTCACCGAGCTTCTTGAAGTTCTCCACATCCTCCTTCGTCCACCAGTCCGACATATTGCCGTCCTTGTCGAAGTGCGAGCCCTGATCGTCAAAGCCGTGAGTCATCTCATGACCGATAACCACGCCGATGGCACCATAGTTGAAGGCATCGTCAGCCTCTGGGTCGAAGAATGGGTACTGGAGTATTCCGGCAGGGAAACAGATCTCGTTGGTCGTTGGGTTGTAGTAGGCGTTCACCGTCTGAGGTGTCATGTACCACTCGTCGCGGTCCACTGGCTTGCCCATTTTCTCGTCAAGATACTGCTTATGACGGAACTTTGAATATGCAAGAACATTGTCGTAGAGCGATTTGCCCGTGTCGATGGTAAGACCGGAATAGTCCTTCCACTTGTCAGGATAGCCAATTTTTACGTAGAAGGCATCCAGTTTCTCGCGTGCCACCTTCTTCGTGGCTGGTGTCATCCATTCCTGTGCGTCGATGCGCTCGCCAAGGGCAATCTGAAGGTTCTTCACGAGCTGCATCATCCTCTCCTTGCTTGAAGCTGGGAAGTAACGCTCGCAGTAGATCTTGCCGAGAGGCTCACCGAGAATATTCTGCACGAGTGATGTTGCCTTACGCCAGCGTGGGTAGTCCTCCTTGCGACCGCTCTTCACGTGTCCGAAGAAATCGAACGACTCCTCAGCCACGGCATCGCTGAGCAATGATGTCGTGCCCATGATGAAGTCCCACTCCAGCTTTGCGCGCAGGTCCTCTGCGTTCATGTTCCTGATAAGCTCATTCAGGCCTTCCATGAACTTTGGCTGACCGAGCACCAGTTTCTCCACGTATTTCTTGTCGATGCCGCTGGCAGCAAGAAGCTCGTCGAGAGGGTAGTAAGGGTACTTGGCCTTGAATTCATAGAACGACATCTTGTTGTAGTTCTTCTCCACATCGCGAAGCTCAGTGCGTGAGAGTGAGAACTCGGCAATGCGTGTCTCAAGTTTCAGCACTCGCTCCATGCGCTGCTTTGCCTTCTCCTCCGTAAAGCCGAAGAGCTTGAACATGTTCACCATGTGCTTGCGATAGGCATCCATGAGGGCAAGGTTTGCTGAATCCTTGTTCACGTAGTACTCACGCTGACCGAGCGACAGACCGCCCTGGTATATCTGGAAGATGTTGTTCTTTGAGTCCTTCTCGTCAGCCCCGAAGCCGAAGCCAGCGAAGAAGTCACCGTCATACTGGCACTGGTCATACACGAACTTCATTAGCTCGTCAATGTTCTTTGCATCCTCAAGCTGCTTGATGAATGGCATCGCTGGAGCCACGCCATCCTTGTTACGGCGCACGGAGTCCATAGCTAGGTTATAGAGGTCGCCAATCTTCTGTTCCAGACTTCCGTTCTCGCTCTTCTTCTGCGATAGTTCGGTGAGGATAGAGTTGATGCGCTTGCTGTTGTCCTCGCCCAGTTTGTCGAAACTGCCATAGCGTGAGTAAGCAGCAGGCAGCGGGTTATTCTTCATCCAACCGCCGCAAGCGTACTGATAGAAGTCGTCACCCGGTTTCACGCTGAGATCCATGTTCTCAGCCTTTATTCCGGCACCCAGCACCTTGTGCTGTGCCATTGTTGCCAAAGGCATAGATAGTAAAGCCATAGTAAAAACTGCACCCAAACAGCGGTTCAAACGGCGGCCCCTCACCTGCCCTGCGGGCATCCTCTCCCCAAGGGGCGAGGTTAGAGTTACCATTTTTCCGCTCTGGGAATTACTTTTTGAAATATCTTTCTTTCTGAATATTCTAAGCATATTGTTTTATATTTTGCTAATTTTGTCTTTTGTTATTGTCCATGCCCTTATGCCTTCATTACTAACTTCCCCCTCGCCCCTTGGGGAGAGGGTGTCACATAGTGACGGGTGAGGGGCCTCTATTCCAATTTCATACTCAGCTCCTCCCAAGTCTCCATTTCCTTGTCCAGAGCCTCCTGCGTCTCAGTATATTGATTCACGAGCTTCATGTCCGAGGCATTGGCAGGGTCTTCCAGTTTCTTGCCAAGTTCATCGAGCTTTGCCTCAAGCGTCGCAATCTTCTCCTCGCACGCCTTAATCTGCTTCTGAATCTTATTTATCTTCTTTTGCTGCTCCTTACGCTCAGCGTAGGAAAGGGCGTTATCGCGACCCTCTAAATCTCCCTTAAAGGGAGACTTCTTTGCGCTCTCTGGCTCTCCCCCTTTAAGGGGGAGCGGGGAGAGGGTCGTCGCCTCCTCAATCGTCTCCGCATTATGGAATCTCAGATACTCATAAATGCCGCCCAGATGCTCACGAACCTTACCGCCACCGAACTCATACACCTTATCCACAAGGCCGTCGAGGAAGTCACGGTCGTGGCTCACTATGATAGCCGTACCGTCAAAGGCGCGGATAGCCTCCTTCAGCACATCCTTCGACTGCATGTCCAAGTGGTTCGTAGGCTCATCGAGGATGAGGAAGTTAACAGGCTCAAGCAACAGGCGAATCATTGCAAGTCGTGAACGCTCACCGCCCGAAAGCACCTTGACGTATTTGTCGCTTGCCTCACCGCCGAACATGAACGCACCGAGAATATCCTTTATCTTCAGTCGGATCTCACCCTTCGCCACGTTGTCAATGGTCTCGAACACCGTGAGGTTCTCGTCGAGCAACTGAGCCTGATTCTGCGCGAAGTAGCCAATCTGCGTGTTGTGGCCCACCTTCAGAGTGCCCTCATAGTCAATCTCACCCATGATGCACTTCACCAGCGTTGACTTACCCTCACCGTTCTTGCCCACGAAAGCCACCTTCTCGCCACGCTTTATCATCATGTCCACGTTGGCAAACACCTGATGCTCTCCGTAGCTCTTTGCCACCTGATCGCAGATAACGGGGTAGTCGCCTGAGCGGAGGCAAGGAGGGAACTTCAGTCGGAGCGCAGATGTATCAACCTCGTCAATCTCAATCGGCACAATCTTCTCCAGTTGTCTAATCCTCTGCTGCACCTGCACCGCCTTCGTAGCCTGATAGCGGAAACGCTCAATGAACGCCTTCGTGTCGGCAATCTCCTTCTGCTGGTTCTCGTAGGCACGAATCTGCTGCTCCCTGCGCTCTGCGCGCAGCTTCACATACTCGTCATACTTCACCTTGTAGTCAATCACCTTGCCGCATGAAATCTCAAGCGTGCGGTTGGTCACGTTATTGATGAAGGCACGGTCGTGGCTCACCAGCACCACGGCGCGCGAACTCTGCGACAACTGCTGTTCCAGCCATTGTATTGACTCGATGTCGAGGTGGTTGGTAGGCTCGTCGAGCAGCAGCACGTCAGGTTTCTGAAGCAGAATCTTCGCAAGCTCTATGCGCATTCGCCAACCGCCCGAGAACTCATTGGTAGGACGGTCGAAGTCTGTTCTGAGGAAACCGAGACCCGTCAGCGTGCGCTCAATCTCAGCTTCGTAGTTATCGCCGCCCATCATCATGTAGCGCTCATGCTCCTGAGTGAATTTCTCCACCAAAGCCATATACGCCTCCGACTCATAGTCGGTGCGCTCTGCCAACTGGCGGTTCAGTTCATCAATCTTCTCCTTTAGCTCTGTAATCTTCGCGAAAGCCTTTCTCGCTTCCTCACGCACGGTAGTGTCATCCTGGAGAATCATCACCTGTGGCAGATAGCCAATGGTGTAGTCGTTAGGCACGGCGACGGTGCCCGAAGTAGGCTGCTGCTTGCCGCACAATATCTTTAGCATAGTGGATTTTCCTGCACCGTTCTTACCCACGAGGGCAATGCGGTCGCGGTCGTTTACCACGAAACTCGCGTCAAGGAACAATGGCTTCACGCCAAACTCCACTGTTAATCCTTCTACTGAAATCAATGTCTTTTAATCTGTCTAAACAAGGACTAAGGTCTAAGGCTTATGGCCTAATGTCTAAGGCTTTTTAACCTTCGACTTTTGACCTTTGGCTCTTTGACCTTTTTGCCTATTTATTAATAATGTGTCAATATGAAATGCAAAGGTAAGAAAAAATGCTGAAAAAGACGAAACAAAAGCGTAAAAATGCGATGAAAAAGTGCTTTTGCTTTAGAAATGTCAAGTTTTGGTTTCGTGTTTAGAGTTCAGGGGGGGTATTGGTGTCGTCGTATTTTTACGCACACCCTATGTGTTACGATTTCGCTTTTCTTGCTGCCAAGAATAATGAAATTGGAATATTTTTGAAAGTTTTGAAAGAAAAATGTAAGCAAAAGATGAAAAAATGTGCCAAAAAATTTGTTTTTTCAAAATAAATGTGTACTTTTGCAGCATGAAACAAAACGTTCGTACATATTGGTGGTGGCGTAGCTCGAGATTTGAATAAGTCGTGAGTTGCTAAGACCGTATATGTACTCGTCAAGTATAAAGAGATATTCTTAAGGGTCTGTCGCAAACGCGACAGGCCCTTTTTGATTGAATAGTGGCCTCTCCCCCCCCGCACTCTCCCGTAGAGAGGGAGCCGGAACGCGAAGGGGGATGCTGCAAAAAAATAGTAAATAGTAATTAAAAATAGATATTAGCCCATGGTAATGAAGGAAATTTTGGCGAGAGTGCTTGAGCATGAGCTGCTTTCGCGCGAGGAAATGAGACAGATTCTCTTGGCTATCACACGTCAGGAAATCAATGATGCACAGATAACAGCTCTTCTGGCTTGCTTGCAGATGCGTGGTATTACGGTTGACGAGCTTCTCGGCTTCCGTGACGGAATACTTGAGACTGGTGTTCCTGCCCTTCTTGATGCAGAGCGTTATATCGACATTGTGGGTACTGGCGGTGATCAGAAGAACACCTTCAATATCTCTACCTGTGCTTGCTTCGTGGTGGCTGGTGCAGGATATAAGGTGGCAAAACATGGTAACGTGGCTGCTACATCGGTGAGCGGTGCAAGTAATGTGATTGAGGGTCACGGCGTTAAGTTCAGTAACGATATTGACCAGCTCAACCGTTCTATTAACGAGTCAGGCATCGTTTATCTCCATGCTCCTTTGTTCGCAAGAGCCATGAAGTTCGTTGCTCCTATCCGTAAGGCTGTGGAGTTCCCTACGGTGTTCAATCTCCTTGGTCCTATTGTTAATCCAAGTCAGCCAAAGTGCCAGTTGCTCGGTGTGGCAAACCTTGACCAGATGCGCTTGTATAATAGTGTGTATCAGAAGCTTGGTGTTGACTATTCCATTGAGAACTCTATTGACGGATATGATGAGATTTCACTGACTGGTAACTTCAAGGTGACAACAAATAGCTATGAGAAGATTTTCTCTCCTGTTGATGTGAAGATGCCTCTCGCAAAGCCAGAGGAGATATATGGTGGCAATACGAAGGAGGATGCGATGAAGATCTTCGATTCTGTTCTTGAGAATACGGCTACGGAGTCGCAGAAGAATGTGGTTATCGTGAATGCTGCCTTCGCCATCCAGACGCTTGAGGCTGGTAAGATGCCGATTGAGGAGTGCATCGCCAAGGCAAAAGAGAGCATCGAGAGCGGTAAGGCATTGGCTACGCTGAAGAAGTTTGTGGAGGTGAATAAAGCCTAACCAAGCCTTCCCAAAGGGAAGGATGTTAGATAGTATTATTGTCAAAAGAAATAACAACAATTTGGAATTAGCCCCCTTGAGCAATCCGGCTCCCTCCCTACGGGGGAGGGCGGGGGGAGAGGCCGATGGACATTTTAGACGAGATAATCGCTAACAAGCGAGTAGAGGTAGAGCAGTTCAAGAAGGAATTGCCGTTCCGTGACCTTGTGGCAAAGGTGGAGAAGGTGATGGATGAGGGCGCGGAAGTGCCTTCGATGCGTGGTGCGTTGATGGCGTCGGATTCGGGAATTATTTCCGAGTTCAAGCGCAAGTCGCCTTCCAAGGGATGGATAAAGGAAGAGGGTAGGGCAGATGTCATTCCACTCTCATATCAGGAGAACGGGGCTTCGGCTTTGAGTATTCTTACTGATACGAAATACTTTGGCGGTTGTGATGATTTCATCAAGATAGCGCGTGAGTCAGGTGTTACTATACCTATTTTATATAAGAACTTCGTGATTGATGAGTATCAGCTGTGGCAGGCTCGCCTTTGTGGGGCTTCTGCTGTACTGCTCATTGCAGCCGACCTTAAGAAAGCGGAGTGCCGTGACCTTCTCGAAAAGGCGCACGACCTTCAGCTTGAGGTGCTGCTCGAGATGCATAGCGAGCCAGAGCTGGAGTATGTGGAATTAGGGCCTGATATGTGCGGAATAAACAACCGTAACCTCGGCACCTTTATTACTAAGGTGGAGAATTCCTTCCGTCTGGCAGAGCTTCTTCCTAAGGATGCGTGCAAGGTAAGCGAGAGCGGGATTTCCGAACCAAAGACGGTTCGGGAGTTGCGTGAGGCTGGCTTCAGGGGCTTCCTCATAGGTGAGAACTTCATGAAGACAGAAGATCCGGGGAAGGCGTTGAGGGAGTTTATAGGCCTAACCAACCTCGGCCCTTCACCCGTCACTGCGTGACACCCTCTCCCCAAGTGGCGAGGGAAAAGTTAGTATTTATTGATAAAAAATAACATTGCAAATACCCTCATAGCGAATAATGGTAATATTTTCCTCGCCCCTTGGGGAGAGGATGCCCGTAGGGCAGGTGAGGGGCTGTGTATCTTTTTCTTTATGTTAATAAAAGTTTGCGGAATGCGTGACCCTCAGAATATTACGGAGGTGTCAAAGCTTGGAATAGATATGATGGGTTTCATCTTCTGGCCGAAGAGCCCGAGGTATGTGTCACAGATTTCATCGCGTGCAGGTATCATTCCTGACCGCGTGAATACGGAGATGCTCGATGGCAAGCAGTCGGATGTGAAATATGTGGGTGTGTTCGTTGATGATATGCCACAGAACATCGTGACGCGCGTGTATAACTTTAAGCTTGACTATGTGCAGTTGCATGGCAATGAGTCGGCGGTGATGATTGATAACCTCAAGGCAACGCTCATTCCTGACATTGCGCCAGACATCAAGATTATCAAGGCATTGAGCATCCGTGAAGCCGATGATGTGAAGCGATGGCGTGAGTACGAGGGACATGCTGACATGCTGCTTTTCGACACGAAATGCAAGTGCGTGGGAGGCAGCGGAGAGCAGTTCGACTGGTCGGTACTCGAGGGGTATGACGGTAATATTCCGTTCCTGCTCTCTGGAGGAATCGGACCAGATGACGTGGAGCGCGTAAAGGCTTTCAGGCATCCTATGTGCGTGGGCATAGACCTCAACTCAAAGTTTGAGATAGAGCCAGGACTGAAGGATGTGGAGAAGGTGAAGGCGTTCATAAGAGGCCTCTCCCCCCGTCCTCTCCCGTAGAGAGGGAGCCGGAGAGCCAACACAAACTAATAAAAATAATTACAATGAAATAATAATTGCCTTTAGCCTTCCGGCTCCCTCTCTACGGGAGAGGGCGGGGGGAGAGGCCGATTCTAATATGAATAAAATAAATCAATTATTTGCTTCGGCAAAAGACCGTAAGCTCCTTTCCCTCTATTTCTGTGCAGGATGCCCTACACTTGAGGGGACAGGGGATGTGATAAAGTCAATGGAGCGTCACGGCATAGATATGATAGAGGTGGGAATACCTTTCAGCGACCCTATGGCTGACGGTCCTGTTATTCAGGATGCTGCTACGAAGGCATTGCGCAACGGAATGTCGCTGCGTCTTCTCTTCTCACAGTTGAAGGCTATCAAGGATGAGGTGAAGATTCCGCTCGTGCTCATGGGCTATTTGAACGTGATGTTGCAGTATGGCATTGAAGAGTTCTGCAAGAGCTGCGTGGAGTGTGGCGTTAGCGGAGCTATCATTCCAGACCTTCCTTTCAAGGACTATATGGAGCAGGTGAAGCCAGTAGCTGACAAATATGATATCCGCATCATCATGCTCATCACTCCTGAGACATCAGAGGAGCGCATCCGCTTTATTGACGAGCATACCGATGGATTCGTGTATATGGTATCATCTGCAAGCACCACGGGTGCGCAGAAGTCATTCGATGAGGCTAAGCAGGAGTATTTCCAGCGCATCAACGCTATGAACCTCCGCAACCCTCGTATGATAGGTTTCGGTATCAGCAACAAGCAGACACTTGAGTCTTCACAGGCAAATGCCGCTGGTGCTATCATCGGAAGTAAGTTCGTGCAGCTTCTTGAGCAGGCAAACGGCGATGCCGATAAGGCTCTGGATGAGCTGTTTGAGGCACTAAGTAAATAGAAAAATCGGCCTCTCCCCCCGCCCTGGCACATACTCCGATGTTATCAACATCGGACTTCCCCCGTAGGGAGGGAGCCGGAGAGCCGACTATGATTAGTAATGAGTAATAATTAAATAATTGAATTGCCTTTAGCCTTCCGGCTCCCTCCCTACGGGGGAGGGCGGGGGGAGAGGCCGAATCATTATTATGAGCAAATACACAGTAAACGATCTGGGATTCTACGGCAACTATGGTGGTGCCTATATCCCTGAGATATTATACAAGACGGTGGAGGACCTGAAGAATGCGTACCTCCCTATCATCGAGAGTGAGGAGTTCAAGAAGGAATATCATGCCCTTCTGCGTGACTATGTTGGTCGCCCTTCACCTCTCTACTTCGCAAAGCGCATGAGCGAGAAGTACGGATGTCAGCTCTATCTGAAGCGCGAGGACTTGAACCACACGGGAGCGCATAAGATAAACAACGCACTTGGTCAGATTCTTATTGCAAAGAAGATGGGTAAGACACGTATCATCGCTGAGACAGGTGCGGGACAGCATGGCGTGGCTACTGCTACGGCTTGTGCCCTTATGAATATGCCTTGTACGGTTTATATGGGTGCTCTTGATGTTCAGCGTCAACACGTGAACGTGGAGCGAATGAAGATGCTCGGTGCTACCGTTGTGCCTGTTCAGAGCGGTAACAAGACCTTGAAGGACGGAACAAACGAGGCTATCCGCGACTGGTGCTGCCATCCTGCCGATACCTTCTATATCATCGGTTCAACCGTAGGCCCACACCCATATCCAGAGATGGTGGCAAAGCTCCAGAGCGTTATCTCTGAGGAGATAAAATGGCAGTTGGAGGAGAAGATAGGCCGCAACTATCCTGACTATCTCATGGCTTGCGTGGGAGGCGGTTCAAATGCTGCCGGCACTATCTACCACTATCTTGACGATGAGCGCGTGAAGATTATCCTTGGTGAGGCAGGCGGTCTCGGAGTAGATACCGACAAGACGGCTGCAAGTATGCAGGTGGGCACTATCGGTATTCTCCACGGTTCAAAGATTCGTCTTATGCAGACAGAGGACGGACAGATTATAGAGCCTTACTCAATCTCTGCCGGTCTTGACTATCCAGGCACAGGTCCTATGCATTGTAACCTCTACGAGAGTGGTCGTGCTCAGGTTCTTCCAGCCAATGACGATGAGGCGCTTCGTGCAGCCTTCGAGCTTACACGCTTGGAGGGTATCATCCCTGCTCTTGAGTCAGCTCACGCCCTTGCACTCCTTCCGAAGGTGGCAGGACAGTTCAAGAAGGATGATGTGGTTGTTCTCACCGTCTCAGGTAGAGGAGACAAGGATTTGGATACGTATTTGAATAATCAGAAATAAAGACCCACCCCCTTGCCCCTCCCATAAAGGGAGGGGAGTAGATAGTAAACAAGGAGGAAGGTCTAAATAAAAATAATAATAACTATAAAAAGCGTACCCCCCGCTAATGGGTAATTGTAATTACTCCCCTCCCTTTATGGGAGGGGTCAGGGGGTGGGTCTTATGTACAAATACAAAACAGCTTCAAAGAAGATACTCGGAGACTTGAATACTCCGGTATCTGCATATATGAAGATACGTGACGACTACCCAATGTCGGCTCTTATGGAGTGCTCTGACTATCACGGTGGCGAGAACTCACGATCATTTATCGGCGTACATCCTATCGGTAGCGTGTCTATCGAGCATGGCATGGGTGTATGCAAGTATCCTGACGGCAAGCAGTTTCAGCATGAGATAACGAAGGAATATGGTTCGGCACAGTTAATCAACGAGTTCCTCTCTGCCTTCAAGATAGAGGGCGAGGACAGCGGTAACTGCGGACTTTTCGGCTATACCTCTTTCAATGCCGTACGATATTTCGAGAATATCAATGTGAAGGATGAGACACAGGCAAAGAACGATGCTCCTGACCTTCTCTATATCCTTTATAAGGATGTGGTGGTGTTCGACCATTTCCGTAATGAGATGATTATCATCGAGCTTCTTGCCGATGGTGAGGAAGACGATCTTGATGTGCTTGAAAGAGATATCAACAACCGTCAGATTCGCGTGTATGACTTCCATCCGGTAGGCGATTATACCTCAACCCTTACCGACGAGGAGCATAAGGCAAATATCCGTAAGGGTATCAAGCATTGTCTGCGTGGTGATGTGTTCCAGATTGTGCTCTCTCGCCGTTTCATTCAGAAATATGAGGGTGATGATTTTAAGCTATACCGTGCATTGCGCAGTATCAATCCGTCACCATATCTCTTCTATTTCGATTTCGGAGGCTTCCGCATCTTCGGTTCTTCACCAGAGACACATTGTCGCATAGAGAAGGAAGGAAATTCATACCATGCCTTTATCGACCCTATCGCTGGTACAACGAAGCGTACAGGAAATGCGGAGCAGGACCGTCAGAATGCAGAGTATCTGCGCAATGATCCGAAGGAGAATGCAGAGCATGTTATGCTCGTTGACCTTGCACGCAACGACCTTTCCCGCAACTGTCATGGCGTGCATGTGGATTTCTACAAGGACATGCAGTTCTATTCACACGTCATCCATCTTGTAAGTCGTGTAAGCGGTACTCTTGACAAGGGCGCTGATCCTATCAAGGCATTTATTGACACCTTCCCTGCAGGAACACTCTCTGGAGCTCCAAAGGTGCGTGCTATGCAGATTATTTCTGAGCTTGAGCCGCACAACCGTGGTGCATATGGTGGCTGTATCGGTTTCATAGGCTTTGACCGCTCTTTGAATCAGGCAATTACTATCCGTACCTTTGTTAGCCGTAACGGTGAACTCTGGTTCCAGGCAGGAGGCGGTATCGTTGCGAAGAGCAATGAGGAGTATGAACTTCAGGAAGTTAACAACAAGCTTGGCGCTTTGCGTAAGGCTATAGTAATGGCGGAGGATATGTAATATGAAAATAGTAATCATAGACAACTACGACTCGTTCACATATAACCTTGCGCACCTCATAAAGGAACTTGGTGCCGAGGTAACAGTATATCGTAACGACCAGCCAGAGGTGCAGGCTCTTATCGACAATGCCAATAACATTGAGTTTGACAAGATTGTGCTTTCTCCTGGTCCTGGCATACCATCGGAGGCAGGATTGCTTCTCGATGTAATCCGTACCTTTGCCGACAAGAAGCCTATGTTGGGTGTATGTCTTGGTCACCAGGCTATCGGTGAGGTGTTTGGTGCCAAGCTCATCAATCTTTCTGAAGTATTCCACGGTGTTGCAACGGTTGGCACACAGTTCGGTAATGATCCGATCTTTGCCGGTCTCCCAATGAATATCGTGATAGGACGTTATCATTCATGGGTAGTAAGTAGGGAGAACTTCCCTGAATGCCTCGAGATAACAGCAGAGAGCGAGGGAGGTCAGATTATGGCACTTCGCCATAAGGAATATGACATTCACGGCATACAGTTCCATCCAGAGAGTGTGCTTACCCCTGAGGGTAGGAAGATGATAGACAACTGGCTGAAGCTGTAAGTGCGACTTAATTGAAAATTGAAAAAACGGATGTGTCTGGTTTATCTGACGCATCCGTTTCTTTTTTATCGATTTAGCAGTTGATTATTTGACCATCGTAGGCGAACTCAAAGCCTTCTGGAAGTCGGCTGTTGGCTATTTCGTGAGTGCCGATGTCGTGGGTGAGGTGTATTAGATATGTACGCTTTGCACCTATTCGTCGGCTTACGGCTATGGCATCATCAACTAATTGATGACTGTGGTGTACTTTCTCAAAGCGTAGGGCATTGATGACGAGCGTGTCGATATCGTAGAGATATTCGTATTCGCTCTCGTCAATGCTTTTCATGTCGGTGATATACGCGAGGGCTGTGTGTGGTTGTCTGAAAACATACCCTAATATCGGCATATTGCCGTGCATGACCTGAATAGGCGTTATCTGGAGTGTGTCAGTTGCAGGGGGCACTGAAATAGTGCGTCCTTCTTTGTTTATGACACCTGCAAGGTTTGAGCCGCTTGGAGGGAAATGTGCCACAACCTCGTTGTCTCTTCTAACGATAAATGTCTCGTGCGGGTTTATGGAGTGAAGGTTGAGATGTGGCACTCCCGGGTATAGGTTTTCCTTGAAACAGTAGGGCATAGTCTGGTGCAAGGCTTTCACAACATCGTCCTGACAATAGATGTCAACATCGCCAAACATACAATAAGGACGGAGATCGTCAATACCAGCCACATGATCGAAATGAATATGGCTGATTACTACGGCATCAATCTTGGTGAACGGGAAGCGGGTGGTCTGCTGACGGAAATCAGGACCGCAGTCTATTAGCACACGTATTCCTCCATCGGTCTCAAGGAAAGCAGACTGACGCAAACGCTTGTCGTGAGCATTGGTGCTACGACACACCTCGCATTGGCATCCTATTGCGGGTACACCGATGGAGGTCCCTGTTCCGAGGAATGTTAGTTTCATAATTTTAAACTAAGAGTTAAGAGTGAAAAGTGAAGAATTTAAGTAACATTTTTTCGATGTTTTTTTACGTCAAAATAAACTTAAATTTTTCACTTTTCACTCTTAACTTTTCACTTAATTAGAACTCACTTGTGAAGTGGAACTTGATATGCTCAAAGTCCTGCTGTGCCATTGATAGCACGTAGCCAGAGTCGGCTAGGAAGACGTCACGACCGTCCTTGTCCTTTGCCATATACTGATATTTACGCTTCTTGAATGCCTCAAGTTCCTGTGCATCGTCGCTCTCTATCCAGCAAGCCTTGTGTAGATGAACTGGCTCCCAACGGCACTTTGCGTTGTACTCATTCTCAAGGCGGTACTGGATAACCTCAAACTGAAGTTGACCTACGGTTCCTACTATCTTACGGCCGTTAAACTGATTGACAAACAACTGAGCAACACCCTCGTTCATAAGTTGCTCAAGACCCTTCTGGAACTGCTTAGACTTCATAGGGTCATCGTTCTCAATATACTTGAACAGCTCTGGAGAGAATGAAGGCAATCCGCGGAAGTGGATTTTCTCGCCTTCGGTCAGAGTGTCGCCAATCTTGAATATACCATTGTCAGGAAGACCTACGATGTCACCAGCCCAAGCCTCGTCGATGGTTGACTTGCGCTGTGCCATAAACTGTGTAGGAGATGAGAAACGCACGGTCTTGCCGAGTCCTACATGGAGGTAAGGTGCATTCCTTACGAACTTGCCAGAGCATACCTTGCAGAATGCGATACAAGAACGGTGGTTCGGGTCGATGTTGGCTGTTATCTTGAAGATGAAGCCTGTGAACTTCTCTTCCTCTGGACTTACCATACGCTCCTCTGCCTTGGTTGGTTTTGGCGATGGAGCAATCTCTACGAAACAGTCGAGGAGTTCCTGAACACCGAAGTTATTGAGCGCCGAACCGAAGAATACTGGTGCAACCTCTGCAGAGCGATATGTCTCAACATCGAATTCTGGATATACTCCGTCAACGAGTTCGAGGTCTTCGCGAAGCTTTGCTGCATCCTGTTCACCAACGGTTTGGTCGAGTTGCTCAGAGTTGATGTCAACGGCAATTTTCTCCGTAACACGCTGCTTGTCAGGAGTGAAGAGGTTGAGCTGATTCTCATATATGTTATATACACCCTTAAACTTCGCACCCTGGTTGATAGGCCATGAGAGAGGGCGTACCTTGATCTGAAGCTCCTCTTCAAGCTCATCGAGAAGGTCGAAAGGATCACGACCCTCACGGTCCATCTTGTTGATGAATATGATAACAGGAGTATTGCGCATACGGCAGACCTCCATGAGCTTACGTGTCTGAGCCTCCACACCCTTTGCTCCATCGACAACGATAATGGCAGAGTCAACGGCTGTGAGCGTGCGGTATGTATCCTCGGCAAAGTCCTGGTGACCAGGGGTGTCGAGGATGTTCACCTTATATGGTAATGCTCCCTCTTCCTGATCGGCTTCAGGGAGATAGTCAAACTCCATCACGGATGTTGATACGGAGATACCACGCTGCTTCTCAATATCCATCCAGTCACTTGTCGCAGTCTTACGGATCTTGTTGTTTTTAACGGCTCCAGCCACCTGAATCTGTCCGCCGAAAAGCAGGAATTTCTCTGTAAGTGTGGTTTTACCCGCATCCGGGTGTGAGATAATCGCAAAGGTGCGTCTTCTTTCTATTTCTTTGTTCATAAATAAATCGGCATCGGCCCCTCACCTGTCCTTCGGACATCCTCTCCCCAAGGGGCGAGGAGGAAGTTATATTTTTGGGCTGTTGGGGGCGCGATAGGGATTTTATATTGTTCTTAACTTTTTTGTGATTAGAAATACTAATTTCTCCCTCGCCCCTAGGGGAGAGGGTGCCCGCAGGACGGGTGAGGGGCTCTTAGTCCCAAAACTTTGGGTCTTCCTTTTCTTTGAAGTAATAGTCATTTAGCATACCGATGAAGGTGGTTATTTCCTTTACGGCATTTGCTGTGTTCTGGGTTATCTCCTTATTCTGAAGGCGAAGGAGCATGGTGCCATAGAGGGCATTGAAACAAGTCTCTATCTCTCCTGCAGCCTCTCCGTTAGAGTTCTTCTGGCGAAGCTCTACGATAAAAGGAAGAACTTTATAGTATTCTGTGCTGTAGAATGGGAACTTAGGACTGTCAAGCAACTGGGCATGCAGTTCTGATAGCTGTTGCAGCACAATCTTGTTTATCTGAATATGTCCTTTCTCTCGGCATCCCTCCTGATTGATCATACGGATAAGGTTGCCGTACCAGTCCACCATTTCCTCCTTCTGCTCTTCGGTGCACTCGAAACGTGAAATGTATTCTTTCTTTATTTGCTGGAGATTACATCCGTAGGCACGTATAATATCCTCTACCTGCCACATATATAGCAGGTATTCGGCAATATTTTCTTTTCTGAGTTTCTGGGCTATTAGCATCGTTGCTTAATAAAAAGTATATAGATTGAATACCGTTCCTATGAACATTATTGCGGAGAGCACCATTACTATGCTACCTATCAGTCGGTTGATATAAATGATACTTTTATTGCTGAATTTCTCCCTTACCTTGTCAATAAGCCAAGTCAGTCCCCACCACCATAGTAATGCACCTCCGAAGATGCTGGCATAGCCAAGCGACATCTCAAGTGGGTGGTCGGGTACTACAAAAGCAGCCTGTGCATAGCAAGCCATGAAGAGGAAGATAATGAGCGGATTTGAAACTGTGACGATAAAAGCCGTCACCCCGTTATGGACAAGTGTTCCTTTCTTTCCGCTTACATGGATATTCTTCATAGGATTGCTGCGGAAGCAATAGAGACCGAAGATAAAGAGTAGTATGCTACCGAATATCTGCAGATAGAATTTGTTCTGGTGGTCGGTGATAAGATCCATTACGAAACTCATACCGAAGCCTGTAAGCAAGGCGTATATTATATCGCTGATAGCGGCACCTACACCTGTTATGAAACCGTATTTGCGTCCTTTGTTCAATGTTCGCTGAACGCATAGCACGCCCACAGGTCCCATAGGGGCTGAAACTACTACACCGATGAAAATACCCTTCAGCAATAGCTCAAGGAAATTTATTTGATCAAATGGGAAAGGCAATTTATCTTGAATTTAAATTACTATCATACACCCCTTAAGGGTGATTGGGCCGTCAAGAGGCCGACTTTTTTAATTTGCGAATGCAAAATTACAAATTTTTCCCGAATTGCATACATTTCTTGTCAAAATAATGCCAAAAACTTTGTGGTATTCATGTTTTTTCTTAATTTTGTGGAGAATTTTTGTAAATTACCCTAAAAAATCATTTATGAATCAGACAAAACCATATACCATCGGCCTTGACCTCGGTGGAACAAACTCTGAATTTGGTATCGTTGACCATGAAGGTAACATCATCGCATCTTCTACAATGAAGACTGGTGGTTTTGCTACCGCAGATGACTATGTAGATGCTGCCGTCAAGTGCCTTATGCCTATTGTTGAGCAGGTTGGAGGCCTTGAGAAGATTGAATACATGGGTGCTGGTGCACCTAATGGCAACTATCTTAACGGTTGTATAGAGTTCGCTCCAAACCTTCCTTGGGCACACGATTCAAAGGTGCCTTTGGCAAAGATGTTCTCCGACCGTCTTGGCGGTCTGCCTGTTCACCTTACCAACGATGCTAATGCTGCTGCTTTAGGCGAAATGACCTATGGCGTGGCTCGTGGCATGAAGAATTTCATCGTCATCACTCTCGGTACTGGCGTTGGCTCTGGTATCGTCATAAATGGTGAGATGGTTTATGGATGTGACGGTATGGCTGGAGAACTCGGGCATTTCATAGTTCGTAGGGAGAACGGTCGTCAATGTGGTTGTGGTCGTAAGGGATGCCTTGAAACCTATTGCTCAGCAACGGGTGTGGCTCGTACCGCAAAGGAGATAGTATCTTCTACTAATCGTCCAACTCTTCTCCGTGAGATTGAACTTGACAAGATAACCTCTCTCGATGTCAGCATAGCTGCAGGCAAGGGTGATGAGGTGGCAAAAGAAATTTATGAGTTCACAGGCAGACTGCTCGGTGAGGTTTGCGCCGACTTTGCAACATTCTGTTCTCCAGAGGCTTTTATCTTCTTCGGTGGAATGACGAAGGCTGGTGATCTGCTTTTCGATCCTATCAAAAAGGCATACGAAGAGAACGTAATGCCAGTATTTAAGGGAAAGGCTAAGTTTCTTGTTTCAGGTCTTAATGGTGCAGGTGCTGCCGTCTTGGGAGCTGCTGCTGTGAAGTAATGGACAAACTAATCAACACTTTTGGCATTGATGCCAGATGCACAAGACTTCTTGAGTTCTCCTCAGTTGATGAACTCAGGAATCATTGGCAGGAAATAGCTGAGGCTCGCCGACAGGGCAAGCTCCTTATCATAGGCAGGGGAAGTAATCTCTTGCCAACAGGTGATTATGATGGTCTCGTAGTTCGTTCAAGAATTATGGGACGTACTATTATTGAAGACTGTGTGCCTTCCGGCTCCCTCTCTACGGGAGAGGGCGGGGGGAGAGGCCGTTGTTGTGTTTGCATCGGTTCTGGCGAAACCGTTGACGATATCATAGCGTGGAGTCTTTCACAAGGTCTTTATGGTATGGAGAATCTAAGTCTCATACCGGGAGAGGTGGGTGCTTCTGCTGTTCAGAACATAGGAGCATATGGTGTTGAGGCAAAGGATTTTATTGTTAGTCTTCATGCCCTTGACATCGAGACTGGCGAGATAGTGGAGATAACCAACGCAGAATGTGAATATGGCTATCGACAGTCACGTTTCAAAAAAGACTGGAAGAACCGTTTCATTATTACCGATGTTACCTATCAATTAAGCACCACGTTTACTCATCATCTTGACTATGGTAATATCCGTAAGGTGCTTGAAGAGAAGGGGATATCATGCGATATAAAGGACGGACGGTTGACAGCTCAACTCCTTCGCGACACTATCATCGATATCCGCAACGCCAAACTTCCCGACTATGAGGTAGAAGGCAATGCCGGCTCTTTCTTTATGAATCCTATTGTTTCTAAAGAAAAATTCGACGAGCTTATTGCGAAATATCCGAATATGCCTTATTACCCCATTACTACTCCGGCTTCCTCCCTCGGGATGGTGGGAGAAGGGGCTGTTAAGCTCCCTGCCGGCTGGTTAATTGACCAATGTGGTTGGAAAGGAAAGACGCTCGGTCGTGCCGGAGTTCATGACAAGCAGGCTCTTGTTCTTGTAAATAAGGGAGGTGCAATGGGCGAAGAGGTTGTTGCTCTCTGCCGTCAGATACAGAAAGATGTCCTAGAACGTTTCGGCGTGGAAATCCATCCGGAAGTAAACATTGTTTAGCGAGCAAATCTTTTGTGGAAAGTAAATTAGAAGTAAATTAAATCAGATAAATTCGTTTCTGTTTTATTTCCAAGTGACGGATGCCTTGCTGAATTGTAATTTTCTGATTATTTACTTTCTAAAAATCTACAAAAAGCATTCAAATTAACAAACTTATACATTTTCTCTAAAATTATTTGCTTGTTTAAGGAAAAATCATTACTTTTGCACCCGATTTTAAGATCAGGTGCATTTTTTTGCGCCTTTGCAAACTCTTCAGGGCAGGGTGAAATTCCCGATCGGCGGTAAAGTCCGCAAGCCTTTGGGCATGAACCGTTGCAATTACGGTACCGACAGTATAGTCTGGATGGAAGAAGACTGAGCAATATCGTGTTCAGGAACAAAACATCTGCATAACGTTTTCTCCCGTTATGCAAGAAAGCCTTGAATTGTATGCCTAATTTATTAATAACAATTTAAAGCTTTCTTTTCAAAAATGAAGAAATCACTTTCAGTTGTTGCTTTAGGTATCGCAATTCTACCAAGTCTCTCATACGCTGACAAGGGCGTTGAGGCTATGCGTACTATTAGCAACGTGTCAGAAACAGAGGCTAATCCCCTCGATTTAATGGCAGACTCTGCCATCAACCTTCAGGAAGTAACCGTTAGTGCCCATTTCGTTAAGGCTAACGAGACTCCACTCAATCTCTCTACAATTACTCCTGCGGACATCCGTCTGCACCAAACAGCCCCTAACTATCTTGAGATGTTCCAAGGGCTTCCTGGTGTGTATGCAACCGCTTCTACCGGCTCCTATGGTGATGCTACGCTCAATATGCGTGGTTTCAAACAGGATAATATCTCAATCCTCCTCAACGGTATTCCTATTCAGGGCTTGACCTCTGGCTCTATGTACTGGAACAACTGGATGGGACTTGCTGATGCCACCTATTCTGTTCAGGTGCAGAAAGGTCTCGGCGCATCCATGCTTGCCGATTGTGCTATGGGTGGTATGGTGAACATCGTTACCCGTACTGCTTCTGAGCTTCCTGTTATTGATTTCGGAATGTCAACAACCGAATATGGCACTACAAAAGGTACTTTCGGCTATTCATCAGGTCTATTGAAGAATGGTTGGACGGTTGATGTAAACCTCGCATACGTCAAGGGCCCTGGATATGTGGAGAAGACCAATGTAGAGACATTCTCATATATGCTCTCTATCTCTAAGATTCTCAACCAGACCAATACCCTCATCTTTACGGCTCTCGGCTCTCCAGAGAAGCATGATCAGCGAAATACAGAACTGACTGCTGCTGAGGTGGATAAGTACGGCCGTGACTATTCGAAGAACTGGGGTTACTATAATGGCAAGCAATACAGCATCGGTCATAACCACTATTTCAAGCCATACTTCACGCTCCAGCATATTATGAATGGTGAGCGTTTCTCAATGAAGAACTCTCTCTATCTTGCTATTGCTGATGGTGGCGGTAGCAGCACATATAACAATTATAAGTCTGGTATTCCTGCCATTATCGACCATAAGACCAATGACGGTCATATAGACTTCGATGCTATCGTGGCAGAGAACATGGAAGATGGCATTTCAAAGAATGTGATGATCGACTATCTTTCTGGACATAACCAGTTTGGAGCTATTGCCTCTGGTGACTATAAGATTACTGATTCTTGGAAGGCAAGTGCCGGACTTCAGTATCAATATTTCGACACATGGTCAAAGATGGTTGTCCTCGATATGCTTGGTGGTGAATCATTTGTCGATCCTTCTTCTGGCGCTTCCCTTACCCTTGGCGACTATGTGGGTTCTCGTTATGGTCGTACCACTCATCATATCTCCGGCTATGTTCAGGGCTCTTATACTTCTGAAAAGATAAATGCTAACCTCGGTGTGTCTGTGTTCAACGGCAACTACCGCCGTCATAATGATGCCAACGGACAGAAGTCTGATTGGGCTCATGGTATGGGCGCAAGTTTCAAGGGCGGAATACTTTGGAAGGCTGATGATAACAACGCTCTCTATTTCAATGCCGGCTACAATTCTCGTCTTCCTTATGCTGGCGTATATCTTGCTTCAAGCGACTTGAGCATTACCAACGATATCACCAATGAGACTAACATCATGGCTGAAATGGGATGGCGTCCTACATGGAACGGAGGTGGCATGGAACTCTCTGCCTATATCGCTTCTTGGCGTAACAAAACCCTTACTATAAGTGCTGCAAAGCAGGCTAATGCGGCTGCTGAGAAGTATCAAATCAAGGGCCTCAACGCTCTCCATACAGGTATTGAGCTCAACGCTCATCAGCAACTTACCCCTTGGCTCAAGGCAAGCGTTTATGCTATGACAGCTTCCTGGAAATGGAAGAACTCTGGTAATGCAATCACATACGATACATACTCTGGCGAAACTCTCAAGGAGACCTCTATCTCTTGCGACGGACTTCACGTGGGCGATGCTCCACAGACTCAGTTGGGTGCCCAGCTCGATGCCAAGCTTCACGGCGGTTTCTATATCCACGCAGGATGGCAGTTCAACGCCCGTATGTATGCTGATTTCGAGCCTTCAAGCCGTACTCCTAACGACAAGGCCGACTCTTACGAGTTTCCTTCATATCATCTTCTTGATGCCACATTCGGTTGGGAAGGCGCTCTTACCAATGATATCCGCATAAATCTCTTCGCAACAGGTCGTAACCTGCTCGATTCTAAGTATATAGAGCGTGGTACTGATGGCAAGACTCACGACCTCGACACATTCACAGGCTACTGGGGTGCTGCTCGTACAATGAGTTTCGGCTTCCGTCTCAGTCTCTAAGCATTAATGCGATATTAAAGTGTTATTGGTGAATATTAATGTTTCCTCACGGAGTGAGACATATAATGCCCATTAATACCACATTAATATCGCATTAATTTTTGCACGAAAAATAGTAACCAATATGGTTGAATTTTCGTATTCAGAAAAAAAGTTTTGAAAAACTCGTCACTCGTCACCCGTAACGCTGTAAATCGTTGTGACATTGAGGATTGTAGCGCTAATTCACCCTATACCACTCGTCACCCGACTCGTCACCCAAATCCGTGTATCTTATTGATAATATGAATATTACACGCGCATTTTATCCTCTCTTCACTCGTCACCCATTTTTAGGGTGACGAGTGAATCGTCTTTGCAAGTGACTCTATATCAGAATGATATACTACTTAAGGGTGATGAGTGGGTGACGAGTGGATTAAAATGAATCACCCGTGTAATTATCTGATGCTCACTTTATTACAGCGTTATGGGTGACGAGTTGCAGAGTGGTGTCAAAATTCTGCTTTTCCTGTTTGTAAAAATATGCAATACAACTCTAATGTTGTTATGCCTCCGTTGTTCCTTCGCTATGCCTTCGTTCTGCCTTCGCTTTAATACCGTTGTAATACCGTTGTAAATCCGTTGCAAGTCCGTTCCTTAGAATAGGCGAAAAATGGGACTTACATAGGATTTGTTTGGGAGGAAGAAGGGACTTGCTTTGAAAACGGGAGGTAGAGATTATGTGTCTCAGATTAACGATGTCTGGATTACAAGTGCATTTTTTTCGTGAAAGTTTTTGTATAGGGGTTACGCCCTTCCTTGATTATTCGCTCTAATATATTGACAATCAGTAGAAAAGAGCGGGTGTAACCCCTCTGAAAATAAGTCTTTTTTAATAGGGTTACGCCCTATCTAATATGTTGATAATTAGGCGATAAATACACAAAAAATATCAAAATGTGTAATCCCTCTACAAAAACTTTTTGACCATTTTTATTTCACCTATAAAAAAGAACTGCAAAAGGGGCGCTCTCGATTGAGTGCGCCCCAAAAGTTTATAGATATTGTGGAAAAAGGGGAAAATGCGAGGCTTTCGTCCCTTGAAGGAAAGAAAATGTTCCGCTTGCGCCTGAGCTTTGCGAAGAAATTAAATCAGTTAAATTTTTACTAACACGGAAGTCACAAAATAAACGAAACTTCCGTTTAATCCGTGCTTCCTGTGGTCAATAAAAAGGGGAGCAAAAATCTCTGTTTCTCATTAATTCTTTAAATAGGAAATTCTCTAAATCTCTAAATCTTGATAAATTAGATTTGTTTTGACAGAACAGGGTGATTTGTGAGGAAAATCATGAAAAGATAGGCTATAAATAAGGGATAATAGTTGAAAAATATAGAAATAGCGAACATTTTCTGTATTTTTTCTTGAAAATTGTTGTACGTACACAATTTTATTAGTAACTTTGCACACGGAAATATAAAGTGTGCACTATTTTTAGAGCATAATTACACTTCTTTCCATATAGTTACATTTAAAAGACTAATATATTTTATTAATTCAGATAACAAAAATGTCTTACAATTTACTTAAGGGCAAGCGCGGAATCATCTTCGGCGCACTTAATGACCAGTCTATCGCTTGGAAGGTTGCTGAGCGTGCAGTAGAAGAGGGCGCACAGATCGTTCTCACTAACACTCCTGTTGCATGTCGTATGGGTACTATCGACGAACTTGCACAGAAGACAAATGCAGTAATCATTCCGGCAGACGCAACGAGCGTTGAGGATCTTGAGAATCTCTTTGTAGAGGCTCAGAAGGCTCTCGGTGGCAAGATTGACTTCGTTCTCCATTCATGTGCGATGTCTATGAATATGCGTAAGAAGCGCACATACGATGATCTCGACTATGACTTCCTCGATAAGACTCTCGACATCTCTGCTATCTCTTTCCACAAGATGATTCAGGTTGCAAAGAAGCTTGACGCTATTGCAGAATACGGTTCTATCCTTGCTCTCACATACGTTGCTTCACATCGTACCTTCTTCGGTTACAACGATATGGCTGATGCAAAGGCTCTCCTTGAGTCTATCGCACGTTCTTTCGGTTATATATATGGTCGTGAGAAGGGTGTTCGTGTAAATACAATCTCTCAGTCTCCTACATTGACAACTGCAGGTGGCGGTATCAAGGGTTTCGACGGTATGCTTGACTATGCCGACCGTATGTCTCCTCTTGGCAACGCAAGTGCTGATGAGTGTGCCGACTATTGTGTGGTTATGTTCTCTGACCTTACCCGTAAGGTTACTATGCAGACTCTCTTCCATGATGGTGGTTTCTCTAACATGGGTATGTCTCTCCGTGGTATGACTCAGTATAACAAGAGCTTCATCCCAGAGAATACAGATCAGGAGACGGGAAAGATTATATATGGATAAAAGCCTATCCTGCGGCCCCTCACCCGTCACTACGTGACACCCTCTCCCAAAGGGGCGAGGGGGAAGTTACTACTTCTAATCAATGGGGGGGCGTTGATAAAAATATAAATGCCGCTTATGGTTCCTTAATGGATTTCCATAAGCGGCATTTGGGTTTATATCTCTTTAGCGATAAAAATGTAACTTTTCCCTCGCCCCTTGGGGAGAGGGTGCCCGAAGGGCGGGTGAGGGGCAGGGCTATTTAATCGCCATACACTCCGTCTCTATCAGCCAGCCTGGGCGACAGACAGGAGCAAGGACGATGACGTAAGGCTTGTTAGGGAATCGCTCTGCGAACATCTTGCTAACAATATCATAGTCGGCCACATCACGAAGATAAACCGACATCTCGCTCACGTTATCCCAAGTACATTCTGCCTCGGCAAGAAGAACCTGGATATTCTCGAGCATACGCTCTGTCTGACGGACAATATCGCCGGTATGAACAACCATACCCTTATTGTCGATACTTGCCGTACCGCTTATAAACACGTGACGTCTATCCTCATAGTCAACGTATGTGCCACGCTCGAAGCTAACGCCATAGTCGCTTGTGCGGTTTAGGTGGGTTGGGGCATAGAGATACTTTATCTGATCCTTGGTTATACCGTCAACAGCATAGTTGTCGAGCTGCACAAGGACATTAGGATCAGCCTGACGGCCGCCTATGCCAGTAGAGGCTATGAAATGAGTCTGGTTTGTCAAGCCTTGATGGAAGAATACATGATTGCGGGCACGAACCACACCACCATAGTTAAGATCCACGTTAGCCACGAAGAACCAAGTGCGGATGCAGTTCTTTTCGAGAGTACAGCCTTCCTTTTCAAGTTGCTCAATATATTCCTCGAGAAGATGATGAGCCTGATACTCGCTACTTGCCGCCATGTTATAGGCACTTCCATTCCATAGGTGGCGGTATTTGCCTTGCTTGACCTCATAGAGACCGCTTTCAGAGATGCGTGTTTCTACACCGGTCATCATATATACCCAGATGGCAATCTTTGTGCCGTCGAGAGGTGGCTGTTCAATTACAGATACAGCACATTCCTTTGTCTCGCGCTCCAGGACCATTCCTGCTTGGTTGGCAGAATCGCTAAGGTAGTAACGCTTGAAAACGGCTACATATCCCTTGAGAAGATCCTCGCGCAAAGAGGCATAGGCATCAAGAACGGCATCAAGCTGCTCCTTGTATGTCATACCGATGTTATCCGCATGAATCATCGCATGAGCCTCGCGCACCTCAGAGCCATTATCGAATACATACACCTCGGCACGCGCCTTATTCAGTTTTATTGTCTGTTGATTATATGACATTTTTTTGTTTTTATTGCATAAAAAGGCTAAAGTCTAAGGTCTAAAGTCTTTTGCCATTCGTCTTTTGCCTTTTGCCAAATTCTTTTGCAAAGTTACTGCATTTTGGTAAGAATACCAAAAAACAATGATAAATTCTTCCTTCTTAAAAAGGAAAATACCTACTAATGATGATTAGTTGCCAGCATAGCTGTGCATGCCTCCTAATAAATAATTAACCCCGAAATAGGTCATTAGGATTGACAGGAACGCTATTATCAGATAAATGTCATGTACCTTTGCCTTGCGCATCACCGGTAATGAGCCAACATGAAGAGGTACGCAATAGATTAACATTGATATCAAAGCCCATACCTCCTTAGGATCCCAGCTCCAGTAAGTTCCCCATGACTGGTTAGCCCATATTGCTCCGAGGAAGATGCCTATTGTTAGGAATATCTCCGCAGGATAGAGCATCAGTCGGTTTAGGGCATCAAGACGGGTATCTTTCTTCACAAGGTCAACGCCAGCTATTACCGCCATAAAGGCGAATAGCGAGTACGAGATCATTATCAGGGATACGTGAGTGGTAAGCCAAGGCGAATGCAATACAGGCATCAGGGAGGTTATCTGTGGCGACATTTCAGAAAGATGAGCCACAAGTAATGTGAGACCCGCAATCATCAGTCCGCCTATCGTCACGGTATTGCATACGAAAGTCTGTTTCCTGAGCATCCATATTGCCGATAATGTCAGCAAGGAAGTGGATAGGGAGACGAATGCCATTGTCTCATAGCCGTTAGAGAGCGGTATGTTGCCTGAGATATACCAACGCAGAATGAAAACGGCAAGCTGAAAGGCGGAGATAATCAGCAGTATGCCTAATTTTACTGCAAAACCTTTCTTTCTTATGATTTCCGCGATCACGATTATAAGGATGCCTGTCAGAATCATAAATGCCCCCACAACGGTTAGTGGCAGTTGATTATATAGAATCTCTGCCGAGATGCGGGTTTCGCTTGGCGGGTTGTTGCCTTTGTAAGGCTCTATGAGCTTGCCTGTTACGGCGGCATTTACAAGAGAAATCTGTTCGTCAACATCATATATCGAGCGCACAAGTTTCTTGTCCTGTTCATCTTCGCCCTTGCTCATCTGCTCATTGAGAAGGATGTCGAGCTTGTATCTTCCATCGCTCTCATAGAAGTCCTTGATGCGTGCAAGGTCGGTGCTGATGCCAAGTCTTTCCTTCAGAGCCTTGTTCTTTATCTTCAGAAGTTGTTTCTCGCTCCATTCCTCTGGAGCTAAAGGCAAAGAGAGGAGAAATTGCTCTGCCGAAAGTCCCTTGTATGATGTCTTGCCTGTGATTTTCAGACAGAAATCATGCGCCAACGTGTTTAGGGGGCATATTCTTCCGTTATATATAATCAGTTTTCTCTCTGCCTTTTCTGCATCTTCCCTTGCCACTACGGGAGTCTTGGCAAATGAGGTCGCAGATAATAAAATGAAAAAAAACAAAAGCAGACCCCCAAAATCCCCCTTAAAGGGGGACTTCCTTTCGCTCTCCGGCTCTCCCCCTTTATGGGGGAGCGGGGAGGGGGTCTGTAGTTGCCTGTATAGTTGCTTTATTCTTGGTGTTCTTAGAAGCAAGAGTAATATTGCACTTACAATCAGCAATCCATAGCCGATATATGTTATTCCCGTGCCATAAGGGTCATACGTTACCGTCAGTATGCTGCCTTTCATGTCTCTGTCGAAAGAAGTCTGATAGAAACGATAGCCTTCCACCACGGCGATATTGTTCATAGACACCGTTTCGTCGGTGCTTCCTTCATCCGTTGAAAAAGTGAGGTGTGAGGCATAGTCGGAATGTGTTGTAGTACCCTCGTAGTTCTTGATATTGAAATCATTAAGCGTAACGGAGAAGGGTAGGGTGGCAGTTCGCATATCGCCGTTGCTGCTTTGCTCTGCGTATAGCCTTGCCTTTTCTCCACAGCGAAGATGCAGATAGCCTTTCTTTGATGTGAGATGAGTGGTAAGGGCTCCTGCAAGAATCACGACAAAAGATATATGTAGCATCAGCACGGTCAATGTCTTTTGCATTCCGCTGGTGATAATTCTTGCTATTGATGCAACGGCAAGTATGCCCCATATGGCAGAAAACCACCAAGTGGAGTATATCTTTGTGCTGACGAACGTAGTGCCGTGTATCTTTTCAACGATTGTTGCGATGGCCATGACTATGACCACCGCAGCAACTATCATAAATGGTAATATTCGTAATATTTTATTCTTTTGCGCCATTATCTATCCATGACTTGATGATATTCACGAAGGCTCCAAAGTCAGAGAAGTAGCCCTTGTGGAAACCACTTTCATCTGTGATTATCTTGTAGAGCATACTGTTTTCGGAATCTCCAGCCGTCACACGGTTCAGCGTTGCATCCTTGTTGCTCTTCACACCCACAAGGTTCTTGTAGGCATTCTCTGCCGAGAGATCAAGTCCGCGTGCCGCTTTTTCACCGCTATGGCATCGTGAGCATGTTGTTGCCGTACCTTGGAATATCGTATTGTTTATTGCAGAGAACATACTCACGTTCTGCTTTCCGACATCAATTCTTATGGTATCGTCAGCAGATATATCCTCTACCTTATACCTATAAAACGTAGAAACACGCTTTCTTAGTGTGTTGGTAACGGCAATCTCTATTATTTTTGCACCAGAAGGCACATTTCCAAGTGTAATTGCCGTCTCTTTTCCGTCGATCTGAATGGTTTTCTGGATGCTTGAATACTCATCATCCTCGCTAAATGCAGCCACAACCACGTTATAGTTGTCTGCCCATTGATCCACACCATCGAAAGTGCCTGTTATCTTCACGTTATATCCAGTCTGCTCGCTCTCATATACGGGATCTGTCACGAATCCGTCATCGCAAGAGGCAAGTAATAGAGTGGAAAGTGGAAAGAGTAATGTGTATAGTAATTTCAATTTGTACATAACTTTCTACTTTTTACTTTCAACTTTTAGAAAGTGTATTGAAGCATTACCACCGCACTATGTTTTGCCACGCCGAGGTCATCGTTGTCTCTGTCGAGCTGTGTCTCGTGACCTGTCCTGCCGATATACTGATACATGGCAGAAACCTTAAGACCGCTGTTCTTGATGAAATAGTTACAACCCACAGCAGGCATATTCAGAACACCGTCCTTGCTGCTTCCGTTTCTATCCATAAAATCATAGCGGGCAGCTAATTGCCATTGTGGTGTCACGAAATATCCTGCCTGAACATATCCGCCTATGAAGTCGTATGTCTCATCAATTTTCTGACGCTCTGTAAATCCAACGTTCATCCAGTATGCCTCGCCTGAGAAATACCAGCGGTTGTGAAGGTATGAAACCTCGAAACCCATTCGAGTATCATTAGTACTCTCGCTTTCTGACTCCACGTTCACGCTTCCAGAAAGAGCCACCTCAAGTTTGTTCTCGTTAAGCATCTTTGCATTTCCCTGTGTTCTTGGCATTGTGCCGAAAGGAGTCCATGCTATTCTTCCTGCATAGAGCAAAGATGGAATGTGCCAGTCGTCAGAGAATGTCTTTGTAGCAGAGTTGGAACCTGCGCCCGTACCATTGAACATACCAAGTTCATAGCCCCATTGCTTGCTCATCTTACCATGTATCATCACGCCCATATCGAAGCCTGTGCCTATCTTAGGGCATACAGCGTTAAGTGAGTATGGCATAATGGTTGTAGCTGTGAGGGATGTTGGGACGCATGGCATAAGTGTCTCGCCAAGAGTGGTGAGGTATGCGCTTGAGAAAGGAGTCTTGAATTTACCCACTTTAACGGCAAAGCCATCGCTTACCTTCACATCAAACCAAGCCTGCTGAAGTATGTTTGCTCCAGAAGCTGCTGCGTTTATTGAAAGGTTGTATGTTATGTTGCTGAAAGCCTTACCTGTGAATCCAAGCACAGCGTATGGCATAGCGAAACCAGAGTTTGCCACGTTATCCTGATTATATGCCTTATCCAATCCCTCATCGTCATAGTAATGGAAATTGGCTGTTGACTGTATCATCAGATATGGCTTGAAAGAGAACTTGCCATCCTTTGACTCTATCTGGAACATTCTATCACTTCCGATAGTCACCACGCCATTCTCAGCATCATAGTTTTCTGAAGCCTGAGCCTCACTTGTGCTGTTTGTCTCACTCTCAACATTCTCGGCATTAACTGTCAATGCCATCATCGCTGCACATGCAGCAAAATATATCTTTTTCATAATGTTTCTAAATTAAATTGTACATTGTACATGCTAAATGGTACATGATTTATAGGCTTTCCAAGAACTTTATCATAGCGTCCCTGTCTGCCTTATCCATCTTCATAAACAAGTTTCGTGAAGCAAGACCTTCGCCACCATGCCAGAGGATTGCCTCCTTGAAATTACGTGCTCTTCCGTCATGCAGGAAGTATGTATGTCCGTTCACTTTCTTCTGCAAACCGACACCCCAAAGTGGAGTTGTGCGCCATTCGTTTCCACGTGCCAAACCGCTTGTGTAGTTGTCATTCAAGCCAACGCCCATAATCTCCGAACCCATGTCATGCAGCAGATAGTCAGTATATGGATGTATCGTCTGACTTCCAAGCCAAGGCAACTCCGTCCCGCAAAGCAATGTTGCACCTCGTGGACGTGTATGCAACGTGGTGACATGGCATAGATGACACTTAGCCTCGAAAAACATCTTCTCGCCTCTTTGAACAGCCTCACGCTCGGTCATCGTTACCGTAGTGCCGTTTGAACGTGTCAGAGTCACCTTTGTTGTGGTACTGCCAAGTCTTCTTGCAGGAACGCCAAGGCTATGCAGATACAGATCCACGTCCTCCATATCTTCTGCTGAAACATCGAGTTTGTCGTATGTAAGTCCCATCATCGAACCTTCCTTCATCTGACGCTGACCTTCGCAAATCTCCTCTGGATAGCGTGAGTTCGTAGCACCCATATCACTTGAGAAACCAAGTTCCACGGTGAGGTCAAGATGCTGTGCCTTATTGCCAGAAAGTCCGATACTCTTCACGCCTTTCTCCGTTATATAGTTGCATCTGCCCGAAATTCCATACTCAGGGTAGTTGCTTTGCGCAGCCAGTCTTTCTATCTCGGCACGGTCAACAGCCATCATCTGTCCCATACCAACGTGTCGGAGTGGGATGCGCACGGTGCAGAACAGATCCTCTGGATTTATCGTCACGGAATCTTTCTTCACATCGTCCCACATCTTCTTATACCACTTCACAACCTTGAAGTTAGGATGTGCGAGCTCGTATTCCTCTCCATCAGGGAATTTGCCTTTCTCGTAGTTATATCGAATCTCCACCTTACCCTCGGCTGTCACGCCATAGATTGTTTGATCATGGAGCACACGACCATAGTCCTGGAAGAATACGCCATTCTTTCTTGCCACGTATATCAGCATTGCCGACATACCATTAGTGCCAGAGCCATAAACTGGCGTACCATCGGCATCTGTGCCTATCTGATTCCATACGCCAGGATTCGTTCTTCCCGCGTTCATGTGACATGAAGCGCAAGAGTATCCGGCATATACAGGACCATAGTTATCCGTTACGTTATCGTAAAGTCTGTTGCCGTGCTGGAATCGGGTGGCATATTTCCCCGAAAGCCATTCGGCATCAATGTCGTATGCCTTTGACGAATCCCAGAAAATAGTAGAAGTACCTGCCGACAATCCCCATTTCGTCAGATCGTTGGCATGCACCTCAAGGAATTCGTCCACTCCCTCTGTGTCCTCGGAACAAGACCACAGACAAAGCAACATCAGCATTGCAAATGTATAGTTCAAGAATGTTTTCATATTTACATAGATGACTATCCCTCGCATCTCGCGAAGGATAGTCCTATTTTTCTTATTTCTGATATGTGATTATTACCTTTTATACTCCCTCCCTTTGGGGAGAGGCCGTTTACTTCACAGTTCTTGCCTTACCGTCCTTGAAAAGGAGGTACTCAAGAGTGTGGAATCCGCGGAGTGACTGTGCAGCCTCGATAGCCTCGCTGTCCTCGTCGTATTCGCCAGTCCACTGGAATGAAGACCACTTCTGCTCCTTCATAACCTGTACGATACCAGCCTGATCCAAAGGCCATGAATCCATGTTAGGGTCAAGACCAAGCTCAGAAACTGGACCGAAGAGGAATGCCTCTGATGTCTCCCATGGCTGACGTGATGCAAGCCAAGCCTCACAAGCAGCCTCGAATGTTGCATTTGAAGGATTCTTCTGCAATGCCTGAACAGCCTCAAGAAGAGCCTTGTTCTTTGCTGCAAGATCATTGTATGTAGGAAGTGCTACCTTGTCAACAAACTGATCTGTGATAGCCTGACAATCTGTCTCTGAGAGGTTGTCTTTTATAAGACCTTTGAGTTCCTCAAGGCTGGTTACAAGCTCTGCACAAGCATCCATAGCTGCAGCAGCCTCGCTTGAACCTATGTTGTTACGGAATGGCTGTGGGATAGCGTCGATAGCTGACCATGCCTTGCCTACGTTCTGCCATACTACGATTGAAGCTGCACGAAGCTTGTCACTTGACATACACTTCACGATAACAGAGTTCTGTGTCAGAACACCCTGTTGCATTGCTGTCTTATAGTCGTACTTTGTAGGAGAACCTGTAATTGGCTGTCCGAGAAGAGAGTTTGCAATAGAGAGGATGTTGTTCTTGTAGTCATCACGAGAGTGCCATGAATACCATGACTCCACAGCATAGAGTGCCTGTGTCTTCTTGTTTGAGTTCCAGTAATCTACAGGCTCACCAATCTTTGCTGTGCCAACCTCATTTGCGATGTCGATGCAACCATCGATGATCTGTTCTACGCAAGCTACTGCTGAATTATAGCCAGAAGCTGCATCGTGGTTCTTGAAGCTCTTTGCGAAACTGTTGTTCCACTCATTATAGAGAGCCTGAGAGTCATCATTGAGAAGCTTTGCCACGTTTACTGCATAGTTACCCCATGCCGCAGCATTTTCTGAGTTGTAATCAAGATCCTCGGCATTAGCGTATGGATCTACTGTGTTGTCCTTCTTGTCATCATCATCATCGCTACATGATGTAAGACTCACTGTTGCAAGTGCTGCAACAGCAAAAATTGAAGCTTTGAAAATCTTGTTCATTTTTATTTAATTTTTAATTATCAATTATCCATTATCAATTTGAAAAGAACCATCCCGTCCACGCAATTCCTATTGCGAATTCATTCTCAGAGTTGTACTTTCCACCACCTATCTTACGTGTTGTATAGTCTGCCTTTACAACGATGTCTGATGTGGCACGCCAGTTTACGCCCATCACCCACATACTCGTTTTCAGACGTTCCTCTGCAGTATAGTAGCCTCTCACATCCTGCTGAGGGTTGTAGTACTCATACCTCATGAATGGAATGATATCAGGACAATTCTCACTCTGCGCCAGACCTGCAATCTTCAGACCTATCTCACCGCCATAACTTACGGCATTGTGTGCCACAGGTGTAAGGCGTGTATAGCCAGACTTGTTTGACAACTTACCGTTCTTTGAAGATAGAACCTCAGAGTTTGTCAGACTTCCATATATCATGTTAGCCCTTGCCTCCACATATCTGTTCTTATACTGGCCGTCGAGGTTATATATGCGTACAGGCATCTTCCCAAGACCGTCGTATGTCTGTGTCTTATCGGCATTGCCGCCCACGTTTGCGCAGTAGTATATACTGCCACCTATGCGAAGTCCTGGTACACCCTTATAATCTACGCGAAGCACATAACCCGGATTCGTGAAGTTATCCTGCTCAAACTTACCCTGCTTGGCACCACGCGCCCATGAATTGCGGTCGAAACCATTTGCATTGAGACCTGACACAATCTGAGCCTCATAGTCAAATCTGCCATAGCCCTTGCCTATTGTGCCGAAGAATTCAAGACCTGTCTCATGCCATGTACAAGGAAGAATAGAAGTCTCGCCTTCCGGACGCACAGTACCGAAGAACTGCGTAGGCTCATGATGTGAGTTGGTAAGACCTACAGGCACTACCATGTGGCCAACCCTTACGTTGAATGCTCGGTCTATCAGACGTGTGAGATGCATCTGCTCCAGAGCTACCTCACCGCCTTTCTCTATCTCTGTCTCATACTCACCGTTCTCCGTATTCTCAAGTTCGTATGCAGTACCTACACCGCCAGCCTCAAACTCCACCTCAACACCGAGAATCCATTTTGAGTTGAACTTATAGTCGCCGGCAATAACGGCACGCGGAATGGATATCGTATTACGGTTCTCCTTCACATTACCGCCTGAATGGCCGAAGAAACGGTTGGTGCCATAATCTTTAAAAGCAGCCACGAGTTCACCATAGCCGCCTATTCTCCACTTCTCAAATGTATTATAAGGATACACATCCTGAACAACTTCGCTATCCTTGCTCTCCTGAGCATTTGCAGTGGCTATGCATCCCATCACAGCCATTGCTGTAATAATTCTTTTCATATCGGCTGCAAAATTACTATCTTTCCCCCACCTTCACAATACCCAAAAATTATGCTTTTTCATTGCCACATTCACATCACCAATACCCAAAATTAGGTATTCACTAATCATTTTTAGGTATTCAAAGTTGTTAAAAATGCAAAATCCGAGAATTAATACCTACTTTTTATTATTGCGTATTTCGCAAAAAAATCTTAATTTTGCACTCGGAAAAGAATTACGAGTTACGAATTACTAATTACTTGTTTGCTATATGCGATCACATACGCCCTATTAGCGAATAAAGCCAACTAGGTAATTAGTCATTAGTCATTCTGAAAATGAAAAAGATGAAACTTTACGAACCAGAGGATAGCATGATAACCCTGATTCGAGACAACTACAGCGTACTCCAGAGCCTCGGTGCATTTGGCATTAGTCTTGGCTTTGGCGACAAATCCGTGCGTGAGGTATGTGAGATGCAGAATGTAGATACCTATACATTCCTCGCAGTGGTAAACCTTGCACTCAACGGTTACCACGCGCAGGATGACGAGTCGAAACTATCCGTGCCTACCCTGATGAAATACCTCCGCGCATCCCACGAGTACTACCTCGGGTTCCAGTTGCCTTATATCCGTACTGAACTCGTTGCAGCACTCGACGAGAGCGATAACCTTGCCCCTCTCATCTTGCGCCTCTACGACGACTATGCCAAGTCCATACACCAGCACATGAAGTATGAGGAAAAGGCTCTCTTCCCCTATGTTGAGGCTCTGCTTCGTGGCGAGACTGTCGAGGGCTACAATGCCGACACGTTCTCAAAGCATCATGGCGATATCTCCGAGAAACTCAAGGAACTGAAGAACATCATCATCAAGTATCTGCCTGCTGATGCGCTGCACAACAACCAGCTCACTGCGTGTCTCTATGACATATATAATAATGAGGAATGGCTACAGCTTCATTCATTGGTAGAGGACGAGATCTTCGTGCCTGCCATCCGGCACCTTGAGATGCGAGCCAAGAACGATGATGTCACAATGAAGATATCAAGGATGATAGGTCATAACCCAGATGCATCCGAGGCATTGTCGGACAGGGAGAAGGATGTAATAGTGGCAATGGTGCAGGGCATGAGCAATAAGGAGATAGCCGACCACCTCTTCATCTCTATCAACACCGTTATAACCCACAGACGCAACATAGCGCGAAAGCTGCAGATCCATTCTCCTGCAGGTCTCACCATCTATGCCATCGTCAATAACCTCATCGACATATCCAACGTAAAACTTTAGCATCTACAGTAATTGCTGAATTCTTTTTAGTAGCGAACAAATTAATAGATTAAAATATTAAACGCAGAGACGCGGAGTCGCGGAGTTTTTTTCTTTGTGCCTTCGCGTCTTTGCGTTTGTTTTTACCAACACCTAACACCCATCACCCAACACCCATAAAGGGTTTATCACATACCTACCCCCCAATTGAGCATACTCAGTTGTGGGTAGTTGCTTGTTCGTAAGCTATACATGCACTAATTTCCTTATTGTTACCTGTTACTTGTTACCGCAGGGTTAGACAACCTTTCAAGTATGATGTCAACGAATGCAGTATAATAATAACTACAAACTGTAAACCAAATCAGGACATCTCGGAAACGTGTCGGTAACAGGTAACGGGTAACAATAAGAAAACGAGTGATGCTGCTGCCCTGATTTTTTATTTTCTATATATAATAAGGTATATAAACTCCTTAGAATAATTCCGTAAAATTTTTGGCCATACACTCAATTCCTTATTGTTACCTGTTACTTGTTACTGGNNNNCATACACTCAATTCCTTATTGTTACCTGTTACTTGTTACTGGTCGTGGCTTGGCTAGCTTGCTGTGGTAGTCTAAGGTAAAGAGAATGAGGCTGTTAGCGTGAATTGGAGAGTGGGGTATAGGCGGCCGATAGTCTCAATAACATAACAGCAAGCATTAATTATGGGCAGATTCACCTTGTTTTTTTCCTGATTTTGTTTACAGCATTTTAGTTATTATCATACTGCATTCGTTGACATCACGCTTGAAAGGTTGTCGTTTTCCCGGAAAGGTTTACACAATCCTGATTTCGTTGACATCATACTGAATTCGTTTACTCCGCATAGAAAACGATGAGAAGACGCGAAAAATGCTCTGGAACCCCTCCAATGCAGTTCCGTCGTAGGTCCGTTGTAAATCCGTTATAAGTCCGTTGATGCTCCATCGATGGGAGCGAACCTAAAGCGAAGGCATAGCGAAGGCAGAACGAAGGCATAGCGAAGGCACGACATCGTTTCTACCCTGCGGTAACAAGTAACAGGTAACAATAAGGAAATTAGTGTAAGCGTATCTCATTTCAGACATAGCACCCCCCATCTGGATGTGCTCTGTTGGGTGTCGGGCTTTGGCTTTGTTATTCGCATAGCTCATCAAGCTGAAGCAAGTCGTAGAACTTACGTTGTTTATTCAACGCAAAGGCGAGAATGCGCAATCTCGTTTGTCCATTGGCATACGATTTTCACGGTTTTATTGAAAAAATGCCATGCACACATATAAAAATACAGAAAAAATATGGCGATATGAGAAATAATTACTATCTTTGCATTCGCCAAACCCGGGGGGACATGCGCCAGCCTTGGGGCTGACATGCACTTTTGACTTCATGCGAGGTGCTACGCACGTTGTCATTCGCTCAAATAGGTGATGAGTGTTGGTGGCAAGCATTAACCCCAACCTCTAACCCCTAACCCCTATGCCGGGGGTTCTCTCTAACCTAAAATATTGGATTTAAATTATTCGACTAACGAAATGACAGAAGTGATAAAACTGTTTGAACCGATCTCCTTGGAACAGATGTCGGGGGTGAAGCTGATGAACCGTACAGATACGAAGTTCGTCACTACTACCGAGCGTCTGCAACAGCTTTTGCAGATGGCGCGGAATGACTACTATGTGCAGGAGATTGACGGTGAGCGTAACTTGGAATACGACACCACGTATTTCGACACCAAGCAGTTTGATATGTATAACAATCATCAGTGGAATCACGTAAACCGTCAGAAAATCCGTTTCCGTACCTACTGCATCAGTGGACTTCAGTTCATGGAGGTCAAGACAAAGAACAACCACGGACGCACGAAGAAGAAGCGCATTGAGGTGAAGGACATGAATGTGGCGGAACAGCAGAAACGCGAGTTCCTTGGCAAGAACCTGCGATATAGTGTTGATTCCCTGCAACCCACGCTGAATAATCATTTCAGGCGTATCACGCTGGTGAACAAAGCAAAGACCGAGCGCCTTACGATTGACAGCAGCCTGTGCTTCCACAACCTTGTGAGCGGCATCGACAGAGATATGGGCAATCTGGTGATTATCGAACTGAAACGTGACGGATTGCAACCCTCACCTATTCTGGAGATGCTGCGACGCCTACACATCCATCCGCATGGTTTCTCAAAATACTGCATGGGCTCGGCACTCACCAATCCCAAACTGCAAGTACATCGTTTCAAGCCGAAATTGATAGAGATAAGGAAGATAATAAATAATAAAAAATAATCATAATGCAAGAATTTTTTTCAATAGGTTTCTACGACACCCTGATAAGGTTTGCTGTCTGTATCTTAGTTAACTGGAGCATCGTACACTTCCTGTATTTCAGGAAAAGCCACCGACGCGACTTCTATTTCACCTTCGTCATCATCTCCATCGCCATCTTCTTCCTCGTCTATCTCATGATGGGCATGGATCGTGGAAAGGCAACAATGGGCGTGGGACTCGGTCTCTTCGGCATCTTCTCCATCATGCGATACCGCACCGACACAATGCCGGTACGCGAGATGACATATCTCTTCGTGGTCGTATGCCTCTCTGTAGTGCATGCCATGGCCGTCTCCCTCGGCGTTGACAGCGAGGGACAGATGCTCGGCACTCCGCTTCCAGAACTCATCGCCATCGACGTTATTGTCTTTATCGGCATCGTCATCTTCGAAATGGTGCTTAAAAACGAGACATCCAAGATTGTGCAGTACGACCGCATCGAGTATGTCAAGCCTGAGAACCGCGACAAGCTCATTGCCGACCTTGAGGAACGTCTCGGACTGAAGGTCATCGACGTGAAGGTAGGGGCTGTTGACTTCCTCCGCGACATGGCGGTGCTGCGCGTGTATTACGAAGGTACCGACGACAAGGAACTCAACAACAAGATTAGAATCAAGGACTCTGACTATGCGAATGTATAAAGCGCTACTTATATTGGCTATGACAGCATCATGCCTGACATCTATGGCGCAGAGTGAGTCGGGACTTCTTCTTGAAGCTGAGGCTGAGAAGAAACTCTCGAAGAAGTTCAGCGTCGCCCTTGAGGCTGATATGCGCACCCGCAACGACTTCAAGACCATGGATCGCTGGAGCATCGGCATCGGGGGCGAATATAAGCCCGTCAAGCAACTCAAACTCGGGGCTGGCTACACTCTGCTCAACACCAACTTCCGCGAGGGCATCAGCTATAAGGCCGATGGCAACTACAACAACTGGCGTCCGTCATACTGGGGTGTGCGCCATCGTTTCAATGTATCAGCATCGGGAACGTATAAGTTCCGAAATAACCTGCGCATCTCCCTGCGTGAGCGTTGGCAATACACCTATCGTCCGGAGAAAACCGTGCATCGATGGGACTTTGACAACTCATGGTGGGAGGAAAAGGTACGCTCATCCAAGGGTAAGAGCCAACTGCGCTCACGCCTGCAAGTGGAATACGACAAGAAACATGCCCTCATGACGCCATTCGCAAGCGTGGAGCTGTATAACTCGTTGGCAATAGAGAAGGTACGCTACACAGTAGGCACCGACCTCAACATCTCTAAGCGCCACACCTTCTCCGTGTTCTACCGCTTCCAGGACATGCATAACACCTCCTCCGACGACTACGACCCTGATATGCACTATCTCGGAGCAGGGTATAAGTTTAGTTTCTAAGAAAATGCGGCCTCTCCCCCCGCCCTCTCCCGTAGAGAGGGAGCCGATTCGAGAACATCGGAGTATGTGGTAACCAGAGAGCCGATAGGGTAGATTCAAAATAGAAAAATAATAATGAATAATTGAAATGAATATTCTATCAAAAATACTATATGGGAAAATAGACGTCTTTTCGCACTCCGGCTCCCTCTCTACGGGAGAGGGCGGGGGGAGAGGCCGTTATTGGTGTGTTATTTTGGTTCTTGCCTTGGTGTTTTCTGCTTGTCAATCCGATGACACCGATTTCAGCGCCTATACAGAGGAAAAGCCCGCTCAATCTACTGACTGCACCATCTACATAGCGTATAATGGAAACAGCGTCACCGTCACAGGCGATGACAAGGGGCTCGTAATCGCTAATGGGGCACACGTCACGGTGAATGCCACCGACCATGCAGACTCCCTCCTTCTCGTGCTCAGCGGAAACAGCGACAACGGATCGCTGCTCGTCTATAGGCAAAAGAAATTCGGCATACAGCTCAATGGCGTGACGCTGAACAATGCCACAGGACCAGCCATCAACAACCAGTGCAAGAAGGCGTTATACCTCTATGTAAATAATGGAACTGCAAATACGCTTACCGATGGCACGTCATATACTGACATCACCAATGCTGGTGGGCAGACCATATCCCAGAAAGGCGCCCTCTTCAGTGAGGGACAGATGCACCTCATGGGCGCTGGCACACTCAACGTAACGGGAAATTGTCGCCATGCCATAGCCTGCGATGACTATATCACTATTGACGACAATCTCACACTCAATGTCAAGTCCTCCACAGGTAGCGGAATAAAGGTCAATGACGGATTGTGGATCAATAACGGAAACATAGACATCAAGGTAACAGCCGATGCGGCACGTGGCATCAAGTCCGACTCCGTAGTTGTCATCAACGGCGGTAACACCACCATCACCACAAGCGGTGACTGCGTTTACGACAAGGAAGAGGACGACTTCAGCAGCGCAGCATGTATCAAGTGCGACCACGATTTCACCATGAGCAGCGGCACCCTCACCATGACAAGCAGCGGCGATGGCGGCAAAGGCATCAACTGCGAGACTAAGGTGATGTTCAGCGGAGGCACCCTCATAGCCGTAACTACGGGCGACAACGAAGACGGCAAGCCGAAGGCAGTAAAGGCAATGACAGGTATCTTCGTTAGTGGAGGCAGCTTTTCTGCGAAGGTCAGCAAGAGCTGGGCATGCGACAGTGGCTACGGCGATGACACCACCTCCGATTCCGACCGCCTCGACCATTGCGTCACCGTCGAGGGCAGCCCGAAGGAGAGCAGCATAGCCAAGAAAAGCGTTGTAATCAACTACTGATTTATTATTCGTCAATTTACTAATTACTATTTATATACTATTTGATTGATGTGCTGTTTTCGTTAATCAATAGTTTTAAATAGAAGAATGGAGAAATTGAAATAGTAAATATGAAAAGGAACTTGCGTCGCATTATTGGCATGCGAGTAAATAGTAAATATTATGGAATAGTAAATAAATAGTAATTAGTAAATAGTTAAATAGTAAATAATATGAGCGATAAATTTGCAATAAATACTATCAAACATCCATCCATTAGGGAAGGCATGTTCAGGCTTTCTTTCCTGCTGTTTTTGCTGTCATTTAGTGTCTCCCTCTCTGCCCAGAACGCAGATAAGATCTACAAGGAGGCGAAGGCACTCTACGATGCAAAGGACTACACCCAGGCAGTACCCAAGCTCAAGGCAGCAGCAGAGAAAGGACACAAGAAAGCTCAGTATCGTCTGGGACGGTGCTATGAGAAAGGGCGCGGAGTAAGCAAGGACGAGACCGCTGCCTTCCAGTGGTATACCAAATCCGCTGCACAGGACTATGCCAAGGGATTGTACGCTCTGGGCAACTGCTACAAGGAAGGACTCGGCACGGCAAAAGACCATAAGAAAGCCTTTGAATGTTTCACCAAGGCTGCACAGCATGATAATGCCGATGCACAGTATCAGTTAGGCAAGTGCTATCTGAAGGGCAAGGGTGTGGCAGCCGATGCAAAGAAAGCCGCCTCATGGCTCAAGAAAGCCGTGAGCAACGAGAAAGACGGTAAGGACATCATTGCCAAGATCCGCAAGAAAGCCGCAGAAGGCGACGAGGATGCCAAGAACATCATGAAGCTCGCAGGCGTCACCCCCTGACAATATTAATACATGCTTCAGCTTATTGGAGTTTTAAAAACAATGCCGCTTATGGAATCCGTAATGAAACCATAAGCGGCGTTTATTTTTTATGTGAATTGATTATAGCTGTTTGCAATTAATTTCCAATTCTTAATCAGCATCCGCATTAATGCTAATCGGATCTCCCCATTCGCTATCCACCGTTACAGAGGCATCTGCACCATCCGACTGAAAGAAACTGCCTGTGACAGAGGTTTTGGAATTAATCCTCATTTGAATACCCTCGATGTTGCGGGTAAGCAAAAGCTCGTCGGCACTATTATAGAACTCGAACTTCGCATTGATTGTATTCTCCAAGGCTGGAAGGAACACATGACTATACACGTTTGACATCATACCCGCAGACGATTTCCAGTTGTCGATGTTCACCATAGAAGTGGAATACGTAGTAGCATCCATACCAATCTGATTTCTTAGGTCATATTTAGAACTGACACCTGTCAGAGTAAGTTTGAATTTGGATACCTCCGCAGGAACCACATCAGAGGAAGTAAAGTTCACCATAGCCACGCAACGCGTCAGCTTACAGCTCACCGCCTTACGTTTATTCTTCGTAATCACCACCTCATCGCTATAACTGAAGCTATCCGTTACATGATTGTTATAACCTTGAATGCTGCCGTCTGTACCCACGGAAATAGGGTTGCTTTTTTTCTCGTTATGAGCGAATATCATCAGACGATAAGTACCCGGTTCAAGGTTCACTGAGAGCGTACCGAAAGAATTGCCGCCCCCGTTAATCTGTTCTGAGTTATACACAATCGTCTCACCCTTCATTATGACATACTGCACCCTGCTTGCGCAGTCACCCAGAGGTGTCGATGAGGCACGCGTTATCTCGCTCTGCGTCTGTGAGAAAGAACAGGACACATACAGTTCACCCGTTTCCTTTGCAGAGACCTCAGTTTCATCACTGTCACTCTCTGTCAATATTGCCTTCTCGCAGGAAGTAAAGAAATAGGTAATGAACAATGCACAAATAAGTGCCATAATAAAAGAGGCTACGAGACGCAGAAACGGAGAGATTCTGAATGCGTCATACACTTTGAAAAGGAAACTCTTTGAATTCATAGCTATCAGAAAATAAGAACCTAATGAATAATAGAAATAAATGTATTTATGGCAGTAGAAGGCTTCATGAAACCGCCTCTGCAAGACATCAACCCATTCTCAAGTGATATCGGGAGCAAAGATAAGAAATTTTGAGCGCAATAGCAAATTTTTTCGTAACTTTTTTCAGAAAAATTTTTTTTCTCCGAAATTGGGGTCTGTCATCTTTTAAATTTTCACTTGCTTTAGCTCGTTGAGCCTTGCGAAAAATTCAATATGGCCGCATCTCTAGTGCTAAACAGACAAAAATTTTCGCAAAGCTCAACACGCTACGCAAGTTCCCTATCTTACCAATCTATTGTCAGTAAAAAGTACCTTGCTATTTGCTATTTAGGCATTTCATAGAACTAACGTTAGTTCCCACTTTCATCTTTAATTCATAGCTTTACCCCATATCCGAGGGTGAGCATGATTGTGCGGTTCTTTGATGTGATACCATCCAGATCCATGACATTTGTCGTACCGAGGTTATAGCGGAGATCGAAACAGATGTTTTTGTATTCGTATGCAAGACCGAGGGGTAGGGAGAGGTTTACCTTTCTTGCCTTGAAGTCAGGCTTGCCGATGACGAACTCTGGTTGGATGCCGCATTTGACGGAAAGTCCGATGCGCGTTTTGAAGACAGCGAGCAACGGTATGTTGATGTTGTCATATTTCACCTTGTCATATTCTTTTGAATCGCTCGGCAGGTCGTATCGCTCGCCTTGCTGACTGTATAGCACACCTGTACCAAGGGTGAATAGGTCGCTGAGTTGATATTCACCTTCTACGCCTAAGACAAGTCCGGCCTTGAACTCGCTTTCTGTGTATGCTATGGACTGCCCGTCAAAGTAACCGATTCCGCTATCTGCGAATTTAGAGAAATTGACGCCTACACGTGGGTAGATGGTTAGTGTACCAGGTTCATTCTGTGCGAATGTCGCCATACTTACGATGGCGAGCATGATAGTGATGATTGTTTTCTTCATGTTAAATCAGAGTTTTTGCTCGGTTATTAAACGCTGATTTAAAAAGATATTGTGCAGTATAAGGTTTATTTTTTGTGGAGTTAAAATATTGTGATTGCGATGCAATAAAAAAGAGAAATGTAGCGTTACCCAAAAACAAAATATCTGGCATAGCCGAAACTCTTATGTTTCTCCATCATTAGTCCATTAATTCTCCATAGATACTCCATCGAAACTATGGAGTATGTATGGAGTATCTTCGAAGGAAGAACAGACCTAAAGCATAGAAAACTCCCATTCTCTCAGCACTAAAGACAAAGTGTATAAAGGTTGAGATAAGGGGATTTTAGAGAGTATAAAACTCCCACACCGCCAAGGGAAATCATGAGGATTTGATGGATGTGTGGGTATGAAAATGTTAAAATGTAAATTTACTTAAAGATAAATACATAAATCCAGTAAAGAACAATAAAAACTATGGTTGCATATAATGATAATAATAATAATACGTGATTTATAATTGTTGCGAAAATAATCACTGCCACCACAACAAACACAGTGTGTAAGGTGAATAAATTTCGAAAAAATGTTTTTTTTGAACATGAATCCTTATATGTTTTATGTACTTTTGCATTAAGCAAATATAATTCAAAAGTTATCCATATACAAGCAACTTTATCAAACCACTTATCGTGAAAGCCATCAATTAAAGGATAGAAACAAATCAACAAAAAAAGTTCTATATCCTCTATATATTGATTTTTTAGAAGTTTTTTTATATTCATATCTTTTTTTATTTCTCATCAAAGACCATAATTATCAATATTCTCTCGATGCAAGTTTTGCATTAGATACAACAGATATCCAAAACAAATCTATTCATCCTGTTTCTTTAGAATTCTATCTGGTACTTTTCTAAAAGAAGAAACGGCGGCTCCAGAAATGACATCATTCTTTATTTCTGTCTTTTTTTGATACTCTGAAGCTTTACGCCTTAAACGTTTGGCTTCTTTCATTTTTTTTGCTTTCTCTGATATTCCAGGACGTCTGGAAATGCGGCTTTTCGTATCAGCGTCTTCCTTAAGTGATTTTAAAGTTTTATTTCTTGTTGTTAGTTTAGATGACATTTTTCCTGATACAAAACTATCCATAACTCCTTTGAGAGCCCCTTTCACGTATGTTGATGCTGACATCTCTTCATTGTCTTTCTGAGCACTATTAGCCTCGGAAATAGCTCCAAAGGCAGCATCACTTACTTTAGAAAGAAGTTTACCTCCTACTTTACATACTGACTTTACCTTTGAAAATCCCATTCCACACGCACCTTGCCCAGCAGAAATAAGTATACTTTTGCCATCTACATCTATAAACGAGTTCCATCCTTTTCCATCTAATAGATTTTCACCAACTTGTAATGCATAGTCCGTACCGCCACCACTTAATGCTCCCACTAGCCATGGCGCTTTGCCATCAGGATCAATTGCATTTACTGGATTGTTATCACAATACGCATACGGACTTGTTCTATAGTAATCTTCGCACAGCGGATCCATCCTATCCCATCTTCCTGTTACAGGATTATACTGACGAGCACCATAGTCATAGGTGTTCAAGCCATGCATATGGTCAAACTCCTTGCCGTTGTACTTGTGATTCTGCACAAAGCTCTTAGCTCTATTGTCGCAGAACTCAGCACCGAAAGGATAATAGTTCATTGTCTGGATGACTTTTCCATTGGAAATTCCATTATAATCCTGCGTCACCTGACGGATATTGCCGAGGTGGTCCTTATCGTAGTAGCAGAAAGTGAAATAATCCTTGTCACCAGCCTTCCTTGCCAGACAGTATCCCTCCTCGAACTGGTACTTGTCAATCCTTCCGTTCTTCATGACAAGGCAGCCACCGAGAAGATAGTCGGTGGAGTCTTTCTGCTGAATCGGAAATGTTTTCTGTTCACTATGTGTTATTTCGTATGTTCGGATATTGTTCATTTCGGGGACAAAGGTAAACAAAAAAATCAATAATACGAAGAAAAACAGGAAGAAGTTTTGGGGAGCTTTTCATGTATTTTTCTGAAATATAAAATTCGAAACATTCAGATATAACCCTAAGTCCGCTTTACCTCCGTTATAAAACCGTTGTAAGTCCGTAGATGCTCCATCGATGGGAGCGAACCTAAAGCGAAGGCAGATCGAAGGCACAACGGAGGGAGAACGAAGGCACTACCGCCCTTTGACAATTGGAAATTTCTCCTCATAAAAAACTTTTTCGCGCTAATCCTACATACCTACATTGATACCTTGTATAACATGCACAGTCTTAGTGTTTTACACGGATTTTAAATGCCGCATAAACCTACATTAATCCTACACTAAACCTACACTAATCATGCCTGTCAAGGCATGAAATTAATAATTAATAATGAGTAATGAATAATTTGAATAGTATCATAAGCGTTCAAACCAATCTAAATTATCAATTAACCTGAATTTCTGAAAAAATCAGTTTTTTGTGTAGGTTTAGTGTAGGATTAGTGTAGGTTTGTGCGGCATTTAAAAACGCTGCAAGCTGTTGTACACCAATAATTTACATGGGGCGTAAATGTAGGTGTGTAGGATTAGTGCGAAAAAGTTTCTTCTGAACGCAAAGCCACATGGATTCCGATTCCTTTTTCGAACACGGAATGCACTAAAGATACGACTTGCATAGCTTGTTGAGCTTGCGAAAAAAGTTTTGTCTATTCTGTGATTTCCGTGTTCAGAATAAATAATGTAACTCACGTTAATATAAATGCCGCTTATGGGGGAACCATAAGCGGCATTAGTAACTTATTCCCTGTCCTTTTACGGGGAACCTCGAAGAGGTGGAAGACCGATGGGAAAGGTCAAGGGATGCCCATAGGGCAGGGTAGGGGTTGTTTATCGAATGTCAATCACAGGAATATTGTCCTTGTCGTTATAGTAGAGGTTCTCGCCTGCCATGCCCCAGATGAAGGTGTAGTAGTATGTGCCTGCTGCTGCGTGCATTGACCATTCTGGGCTCATGATAGCCTGTTCGTTGTGAAGCCATACTGCACGGCTCTCCTGTGGCTCACCCATGACGTGTGAGATGGTCTGCTCCTTTGGGAGGTTGAAGTAATAGTATGCCTCGATGCGTCGACCATGTGTGTGAGGAGGCATGGTGTTCCATACAGCACCCGGGTTGAGCTGTGTGAGTCCGAGTTGGAGCTGACATGGACCTTCCTCGAGTACGTCGTTCACGATGAGTTTATATACTGTGCGTGAGTTTGCTTCCTCTACAGAGCCTACAGGTCCCCATACGGCTGCCTTGAGTGAGCCTTTGCGACCGTCGAGAGTGATCCATTGTGTCTTGTAGTGCTGATGTGCGGTGGCAGAGTTGAGGTAGAACTTGGCTGGGTTCTTTGGGTCCTTGGAACGGAACTCAACTGACTTGTTCTCGTCGATGGAGTTGCCTTTCTTATCCTTGCCGATGTGGCCGCGACCGATGTAAAGTGCCTCTTTGGGCTGTAGTGGGTATTCCTTGCCATCAACGATGACTGTGCCTTCGCCCAGTCCGCAGTTTACTACGCCGAGCTCACGGTTATACATGAAATACTTCTCTGTGATGGTCTTGTCAACATCGAGACCGAGTTCCCAGAAATTCTCGAGTTTTAGAGTCTTCTCTACTGGCATGGCACCGCCGAAGATGAAGCGGTCGTAGTGAGAGTAGGTTAGGAGAATAGAGTCTGCCTCCATGACCTTTTCCATGACGAAGCGCTCGCGGAGCGTCTTGGTGTCGTAGGTCTTGACGTCCTTCGGATGGCAAGCGGTTTGGAACTTGACATGCTGAGCGCCTACGTAGCGGTCAGCTTCCTGTGCGTTACAGCCCATGCTCATGCAGACGAGGGCAATAGAAAATAGTGCTTTTTTCATAATGTATATATCTTTTTATTTCTTGTTAATAAGGAGTCTGTTCCACACCAGCATTATGGCGGTGATGGCGGTGAGGATGGCGGCACCTATCCATGTGAAAACGTACTTCATGCAGGCATAGATGAGGAATGCTATAGGTGATGAGGCGAAGTCGAGGGAGCCGGCGCTGAAGCCTTCAGGCACCTGAACGGCCTTGTCGTCAGGATGTGCAGCTGATACCGCCTGTGCTGCGGATGTGAAGTTATCGGACATGAGGGTGACGAAATAGAGGCCGGCGGCGATGACTACGAGTCCCACGATGAATGACTTCACCACGTTGCCGTTGGTATAGGGGAGTACCATGACGAAGACATAGAACATTCCGGCGAGTGATGCCAATGGCAGGAACTGGTTGCCTGGGAGTGCCACGGCGAGGACGAGAGTCACAGGGATGAGCAGCAGGGACACGATGAGGGTTGTAGGATGCCCGATGACGAGTGCAGGGGACATGCCGATATAGAACTCCTTGTCGGCTCCGAATTTCTTGGCTATGAGTTCGCGTGTAGCCTCGGAGATAGGCTTGAGACCTTCGATGAAGAGTCCGGTGATGCGTGGGATGAGTTCCATGACGGCTCCCATCTTGATACCCAGTCCGAGGGTGGCAGGGATGTTGTCGATGAGTTCCTGTGTGTCCTTGCATGCGAGGCATCCGATGATGATGCCGATGATGACACCGAGGAAGAGCGGTTCTCCGAAGAGTCCGAATCTTTTTTTCATCCCCTCAGCATCGATGTTGAGCTTGTCGAAGCCCGGAATACGGTCGAGCACCTTGCCTATGCCGATGGCGATAGGTGTGAAGCCCTGACAGAAAGGCTGCGGGATGGATATGCCTTCCATGCCCGGATAGAATTTCTGGAATTTCTTGGCGGTCATGTCTGCAAGGACGAGGGTGATGATATAGCAGATGATGGCGGCGAAGAAGCCCCATATGATGCTGTCGGTGAGGAAAAAGATGACGGCACCGATGAATGCGAAGTGCCAATAGTTCCACAGGTCGATGTTCACCGTGCGTGTGAAGCCAGTGAACAGGAGCAGGAGATTGACGCCGAGGCACACGGGGATGATGAATGCGCCCACAGTGGTGTTGTATGCCACGGATGCGGCTGCCGGCCATCCCATGTCGAAGACGTTGAGCTTGAGGTTGTAGATGTCAACCACCTGTCCGAGTGCAGGTCCGAGACTTGATGTGAGCAGACCTGTGATAACTCCGAGTCCTACGAAGCCGACACCAACGTACAGGCCACTCTTTAGGGATTTTGAGAACTTGATGCCGATGCATACTCCGAGGATAGTGAAGATGACAGGCATCATGACTGCGGCTCCAAGACCGATGATGTAAGAGAATACTGATTCCATTTATTCTATTTACTATTTTACTATTTACTAATTACTATTTATGTACTATATCATGCGTGTTGTGGGCATTTACTATTTAGTTTCCGTTTTTTTTGAAAAATAGTACATTTACCAAATCGTAAATAAATAGTAAATAGTACATAGCTAAATAGTAAATGTGGTTTATTTGATAAGTATTGGCTTTTCCAATTCTTCCTTCCACTCTTTCAGCCATTGGAACCATGCGCCCTTGTTGCTGAAACCGAAGGCCTCGATGTGGGAGGTGGCGGTGAACCAGTAGTGGAGGGAGTCGGTATCGGTGCCTATGACCTGAACGTATGCTTGATTAGGGAGGCGTGGCTTGCCGTCGGTGTAGTGGGAGTCGCCCTTGTAATAGAGAGGGGGGACGTAGATGCCGAGACCGACGGTGATGGTGTCATAGACGTTTGGGTTGTTTCCTGCACATGCTCTTCCCCAGTCGCCTCGCAGTCCTGCCTTGTCGCTGAGTTCCTCACTGCCTTCCACTATATCGACGATGCCAGTGGATAGCTGAAGGTCGGGAACAGGGCGCGAGAACCTTACCTGTACCTCGACGTCGCGATGGCCGTAGTAAAGGATGTAGCGTGTTACGATATCCACAGGCTTACAGTCGGGAGTTGGTCGCCATCCTTTGTTTGTGATATCCACGATGGTGCGCACCGGACCTTGGCATACTATCGTCTCGGTGGTGTTGCGTACGTTCTCGAACATGATGGCTTTTGTGCCGTCCCATCCATGCAGGGCTCCGCATCCGTAGGTGCTTCCTGTATAGAGAACATCCTCGCCGTAGCCTTGAAGGCGTTGGAGTGGGGTGGTGTAGAACCCGGTCTCGGCAATATCCATCTTGCGGTGGCGGTGTCCGTAGAGGTCGATGGACTGGCGGTGGTCGCAATATATGCGGAAGCCTATCATATCGTTCTCCATCACAGCGCCGTGAGGGTAGATATAGTTGTATGGATTGGTGTCCTTCGGGAAGGTCACGGAGTTGATTCTCTGATGTTTTGGCTCCTTCTCACTTCTGTCACGGATTCCTATGTATCCGTATGTTCGGTTATGATCGGTTTTAGGATTGCCTTCAGAGGAAAGGGTGATGGTGAACTCCTGTGTCTCGTTGGCTGCCATATCGGTGAGGAATGAGAGTTCGTCGTTGATGCCGTCATCGTTGAGGTCGTCGAGCTGACATGGTATCTCGTAACTGCCTCGCTTGACAATGGCTGTGGTGGTCTCGCTATCAAGCCTGATGACGACAGGTACGGCAGACCGAGCCTTGTGCATGGGATTGGTGGCTTTCAACTTTATGGTCTTTTCTGCTGCGCAAAGGGTTGTTGCCAGCCCGAGCATAGCCAGAATTACAGTTAGTTTCTTCATTTAGGTTTGGTGTTTAGAGTTTAGGGTTTAGAGTTTGGGGTTTAGAGTTTAGAGGTTAGGGGGTAGGGTGGAGGAACGTTGTTAGCGCATGAGCCATATACCGTTAACCCTTACCATTGGCACAACCACCTCCTCGCTTGTGTTATCACCATAATTGAATATAAGGAATGCGTTTGCGGTGATGTGCGCAGTATCTTTTGGCTGTCCCTCGGTATTGGTAGGACAGGTTAGTACGCCTCTCACCTTCTTCACGGATTTGATTCCCTTGTGTTCTTTCTCCTGCTGTCCGAGGAACATCTTCATATTGGTTTCAAGTTGTTCACGATAGGTTGGCACCACATTGACGTGCATCGCGGTGCCGTCAACGAAAGATACGATGTCGCCGTTTAGCAACTGCTCGTAATATGTCTTGGCAGTCTCGGCTGCAAGGTCGGCATGGTTTGCTGTGGCATCATCCTTGCAGGAGGAGAGGGAGAGGGCGAGGAAAAGAAGACCCACCCCCAGCCCCTCCCATAAAGGGAGGGGAGTAGATAGTCTGCCTCGCAGAGAGATTGCTATATTACGAAATATCTTGTGCATTTTTTTATGATTGCAAATACTAACTTCCCCCTCGCCCCTTGGGGAAGTCGGAGATTGAGTATCTCCGAGTATGTGTCAGAGGGTGCCCGTAGGGCGGGTGAGGGGTTGCTATGGTGCGTGGGTTTTCTTACTTCTGCCTAATAAATATATTAATAGGTGTACCTGTCAGAGTCCAGTTCTCGCGAATCTTGTTCTCGAGGAATCGGCGATAGTTCTCGCGGATATACTGAGGAAGGTTGGCATAGAATACGAAACTTGGAATCTGGGTGTCAGGAATCTGGTTGCAGTACTTGATCTTGATGTACTTGCCCTTGACTGACTGTGGAGGGAATGCCTCGATGATAGGAAGCATGACCTCGTTGAGCTTTGAAGTACCGATCTTAGCCTTTCGGTTGAGATATACCTGCTTGGCAGTCTCGAGAACCTTGAAGATACGCTGCTTTGTTAATGCTGATGCGAAGATGATAGGGAAGTCGGTGAATGGAGCCATGCGGTTGCGGATGGCATTCTCGAAGGTGTCGATAACCTTCTGCGACTTCTCCTGCACCAAATCCCACTTGTTTACTACGACAACGAGCGACTTGTTGTTCTTCTGAATCAACTGGAAGATGTTCATGTCCTGTGCCTCGATACCGCGTGTGGCATCTATCATAAGGATACATACATCGGAGTTCTCGATGGCGCGGATAGAGCGCATGACGCTATAGAACTCAAGGTCCTCGGTCACCTTGTTTTTACGGCGGATACCTGCCGTATCAACGAGGTAGAAATCGAAGCCGAACTTGTCGTAGCGGGTGTAGATAGAGTCGCGTGTGGTGCCTGCGATATCTGTAACGATGTTACGTTCCTCACCAATGAATGCGTTGATGAGACTTGACTTTCCTGCATTTGGACGGCCTACTACTGCGAAACGAGGGATGTTGGTTTCGATATCGTCGGGAGTGGCATCTGGAAGTTTCTTCAGGACCTCATCGAGAAGGTCGCCTGTTCCGCTACCTGTTGCTGCGCTAATGCAGAAAGGATCGCCGAGACCGAGGGCATAGAACTCGGCGGCATAGTACTGCTGGTCGGTGTTGTCGGTCTTGTTGCTTACGAGGATGACTGGGAGTTTTGTCTTGCGAAGGATCTCTGCCACGTCGGTGTCGAGGTCGGTAACGCCTGTCTGTACATCAACGAGGAAGAGTACGAGGTCGGCTTCTTCGGTTGCGATGAGTACCTGCTGACGGATTGCGTCTTCGAATACATCGTCAGAGTTTACCACCCAACCGCCAGTATCGACGATTGAGAACTCCTTGCCGCACCATTCACACTTGCCATACTGGCGGTCACGTGTAGTGCCTGCCACATCACTTACTATAGCCTGACGACTCTGTGTCAGTCTGTTGAAAAGAGTTGACTTGCCCACATTAGGGCGTCCAACTATTGCTACGAGATTTCCCATTTTTCATTTCCCCTCCTTTAGGGGTTCAATTTTTGCTCAGTAATAAAACTGGGTTTATATTACTCTGGGGTTAATACTATTAATTTACTATTTAGCTATTTACTATTGACAATTTATTTACTATTTGGAGAAATGTACTATTTTCGCAGATGTTAAATAGTAAATGTAGTTTGCGATAAGATATAGTACATAAATAGTAAATTGTAAATTGTCAAATAGTAAATGTTTTTTATTCCGGATTATATCCGAAGCTATCCAGTTCCTTCTGGTTGCTTCTCCAATCCTTGTCAACCTTTACGAAGGTCTCGAGGAAGACGTGCTTGTCGAAGAATTTCTCAAGAGCCTTGCGAGCCTCGGTGTTCACTTTCTTGATTGCCACGCCCTGATGCCCGATGATGATTCCTTTCTGCGAATCCCTTTCCACATAGATCACGGCGCTGATGCGAATCTGCTTGTCGGTTTCCTTGAATGCCTCGCACCTCACCTCCACGGAATAAGGAATCTCCTTGTCGTAGTAGAGAAGAATCTTCTCGCGGATGATTTCTGATACGAAGAAACGTGCAGGTTTGTCGGTAAGCTGATCCTTGTCGAAGAATGCAGGCGATTCAGGCAGAAGTTCGTGGATGCGCTTGAGAAGTATATCAACGCCGAACTTATTCTTTGCCGATATTGGAAGAATTTCTGCCTTTGGAAGCAGACCATGCCAACGCTCAACTATCTCGCCTAATTTCTCAGTCGGATTCTTGCCGTCTTTTGCAAGTTCTGCCAAAGCATCCATCTTGTTTATAAGCAGGATGACAGGAATCGACATCTTAGCTACCTTGTCGAGGAAGTCCTTGTTTTTCTCCGGGTCTTCTATTACATCGGTAACATAGAGCAGCACGTCTGCATCAGTGAGAGCCGATTCTGAGAAAGCGAGCATAGACTCCTGTAGTTTGTAGTTAGGCTTGAGTACGCCTGGGGTATCAGAGAATACAATCTGCATATCCTCTGTGTTCACGATACCCATTATGCGGTGGCGCGTTGTCTGCGCCTTGAAAGTAGCGATACTAAGTCTTTCACCTACTAGCTGATTCATCAGAGTGGATTTACCTACGTTTGGGTTGCCTACTATGTTTACAAATCCTGCTTTGTGCATTATTAAAAAGCTGAAAAACGCATCCATCAGCCTTGTTGTAAGAATAATGGATGCGTCTTGTATTTTTTTAGTGAAGAGTTAAGAGTTAAAAGTGAGGAATCTGATTTTGTATGAATTCACTAGGAATACTAACTTGAATTCTTCACTTTTCACTATTCACTTTTTGTTTATTGTGGATCGTATCCCCACTTCAGGAGTGAAGCTCCATGAACGAAACCTGCGCCGAATGCTGTAAGAATGATATTGTCACCCTTCTTCAGCTTCTTCTCGAAGTCCCAGAGAGCCAGCGCGATACTTGCAGCACTTGTGTTACCATAGCGCTCGATGTTTACCATCACCTTTTCCATAGGAATGTCGAGACGCTTTGTCACAGCCTCAATGATACGCAGGTTTGCCTCGTGAGGGATAACCCAGTTTATGTCAGCCTCAGTAAGGTTGTTGCGCTGCATTATCTCCTTCACGTCGTTTGACATGCTTGTCACAGCGTACTTATACACAGTTCTACCTTCCTGATAGATGTAGTGCATACGATGATCCACTGTGTAGTGGGATGCTGGGCATACTGAGCCGCCAGCCTTCATGTGGAGGAATGGAAGTCCTTGACCGTCTGTACGGAGGAATGAATCCTGATAACCTATACCTTCCTCTGTTGTTGCCTCAATCATTACAGCGGCAGCACCATCACCGAAGAGTACGCAGGTCTGACGATCCTGATAGTCAACCATTGATGACATCTTTTCGCTGGCAATAACCATTACTCTCTTGTAGCGGCCTGACTGTATGAAAGCGCATGCCATATCCACGGTGTAAAGGAAACCGCAACAAGCACAGCTAACGTCTAAGCCGTGGGCATTCTTGATGCCGAGCTTACCGATTACTATAGAAGCGTTTGAAGGGAAACGGTAGTCAGGAGTCGTTGTAGCAACGATGACGCAGTCAATAGTGTCAACGTCCACGCCAGTCTTCTGTATCAACTGCTTTGCTGCTTTGCGAGCCAAGTAGCTTGAGCCGAGACCTTCCTCTGTGAGGATACGACGCTCCTTGATGCCTACGCGGGTTGTAATCCACTCATCATTGGTGTCAACCATACGAGACAATTCCTCGTTGTTGAGGATATAGTCAGGTACATAACCGCCAATACCAGTGATTACAGCATTGATTTTTTCCATTATATATTATGAAAGTTACTCAGCAACTTCTTCTTCCTTAACAATAGCTACCTTACCACGATACATACCGCAATTTGGGCAAACAGTGTGGTAAACATAGTATGCGCCACAATTTGGACAAACTGCCAATGTAGGTGCTACTGCTCCGTCATGAGTTCTACGCTTGAGTGTACGAGTCTTTGACTGTCTTCTTTTTGGATGTGCCATTTTGTTTTAAAAAGTTTTAATAAATTTGATGTTTTTTGTTTTGATGGTTGGCAAGCCTTTAATTGTCAATTGTCAATTATCAATTTTCAATTGTCTTTGCCGAGTTTCAATTCGGCAAGCTTTGCCCAGCGTGGATCAGCAGCTTTACTTTCGGTCTCATCACCACTTCGGGTGGCTGACAGCTTATTGAGCTTTTCTGTCATCGCAGCATTGCATTTACCAGGTGCATGTACGTGCTTAATGGGTACCGCCAGTGCTATTGATTCATAGATAAGCCATGCGAGGTCAAGTATTCCTTCGTTCTCGTCCACCACAATGACTACATCGTCTTCGCTATCTTCAATGCCTAGTTTCACTATGAACTTCAACTCCTGAGAAATGGGTTGCTCCATATCTTCAAGGCATCTGTCGCAGGTCACAATGACGAAACCCTCGGTCTTGATGCTAAGTGCATAACTATCGGCTGTCTTCTGTAAAGACACACAAACAGCAACCTTGCCACTCCTTATCTCTGCATCTTCAAGTGCTTCGAAATAGTCGTCGCAAAGTTCCCAATTTAGCTCTAACGAGCTGTCGTTGAGTGACTTTAAGTCAATCTTAAGGGTTTCTAAATTGAACATTTGGCTGCAAAGGTACTAATAATTCCCGAATTGACAAAGAAAAACGCGCAAAAACTTCCTTTTTACCCATTATTTTCCTTGGTTTCATCTTTTTTAAGGTTTTTATTTTTCTCCTTATTATAATAAGTTGTAATTTTGCAGGCGAAATGAAATGTTCTGTTCTTAATGAATCACAGGTCGCCGAGTCTCGCAAGGAGCATGGCGTCAATATACTTACACCTCCAGAGAAGGAATCGCTCTGGAAACAATTTGTCCAGACTCTTACAGGTCCTTTTGGTCATCTCATCCCAGGGTGGGAGAATGGCGATAGCCTTGTCTTCATCCTTGAGATAGCCGCCCTTCTCTCTACTTTCATCTCGTTTTCTGAATACTATGGTTGGCTCGGACTTGAGGCTTCGTATGATGCAAAGGTGTTCTTTGAGCCTGCCGGTATTATTATGGCGATTATTCTCGCTACCGGCATTTCCTTTTATTTCGAGGTCAAGGCAAACCGTGAGTTTGATATCCTGAATCAGGTGAACGATGATGAGCCGGTCAAGGCAATCCGCTTGATTGGAGGTGTGGAGAAGGTTGTGGCTATTCCACGTCGTGATGTGGTTGTGGGTGATGTGCTTATGCTCTCAACTGGTGAGGAAGTTCCTGCTGATTGTGAACTTCTTGAGGCTACTTCGCTAAGTATTGACGAGTCAACACTAACAGGCGAACCTATATGCCATAAGACCGTGAATGAGGCCGAGTTTGATACTAATGCAACTTTCCCTTCCAATCATGTGATGCGTGGAACAAAGGTTATGGAAGGCCATTGTGTATGTCGTGTCTTTGCCGTTGGAGATAGGACAGAGAACGGAAAGGTATTTACGGCTGCACAGATAACGGATAATGTCAAGACTCCGCTCGATGAACAGTTTGATCGTCTTGGAATCGTGATTTCCGTGGCAAGCTATGTGGTTGGTATTCTTGTGTTTATAGGTCGTATAGTGGCATTCTTCCATATTCATGATACAACATTCTCTGATCCTCAGTTCCTTCCATACGCTTTGCAGTCTTTGATGATTGCCGTTACCCTTGTGGTATGTGCTGTGCCTGAAGGATTGCCAATGGCGGTTAGCCTTTCTCTTGCACTTTCTATGCGTAGGATGCTCAAGACGAATAATCTTGTCCGTAAGATGCATGCTTGTGTTACTATGGGGGCGGCTACCGTGATTTGTACCGACAAGACAGGCACTCTTACCCAGAACAAGATGCAGGTTGCGGATGTTTTCCCAGAGTTCGGGGAAGAAATGAAGCTCAATATGGCAATCAACTCAACCGCCATTATAGGTGTTGATTCTGAGGGTAATGAAACCATTCTGGGAAATCCTACCGAAGGGGCTCTCCTTTTGTATCTTCGTGATAGGGAAGTGGATTATGCCAAACTTCGTTCTGATGCAAAAGTGATAGATGAAGTGCCATTCTCTACAGAGAGGAAATATATGGCAACCACAATATTTGGTCCATCGGGCGTTAGCGGCTCCCTCCCTACGGGGGAGGGCGGGGGGAGAGGCCTCGTCTTAATCAAGGGTGCTCCTGAGATTGTTATGGATATGTGCGATTCGTTCTCTGTGCCTCGTGCTGAGATAGAAACGAAACTCCTTGAGTATCAATCGAAAGGTATGCGAACTCTCGGTTTCGCCGTTGGAAAGAAATTCTTAGGTGTAGTTGCGATTTCAGATCCTGTTCGTTCAGATGTTCCTGCTGCTATTGAAGAATGTGTTCGTGCAGGAATCCGTATCAATATCGTTACAGGCGATACTCCTGCAACTGCTAAGGAAATTGCCCGTCAGATAGGCTTGGAGAATCCTACTGTCATTACAGGTCCAGAATTCGCTGCCCTTTCTGATGAAGAAGTGAGGAACTTTTGTGCATGTTCCGGCTCCCTCCCTACGGAGGGAAGTCCGATGTTGAGTACATCGGAGTATGTGAAAAGCGGGGGGAGAGGCCGCTCTTTAATCATCTCCCGTGCCCGTCCTATGGACAAGAAACGTCTTGTAGAAACTCTCCAGAGTCTTGGTGATGTTGTGGCTGTTACTGGCGATGGCACAAATGATGCTCCTGCCTTAAAGGCTGCCCATGTGGGACTATCTATGGGCGATGGTACTTCTGTGGCAAAAGAGGCTTCCGATATTACCATTATTGATAACTCTTTCTCATCTATTGGAAGGGCTGTGATGTGGGGACGCTCGTTGTATCAGAATATTCAGCGATTCATCCTTTTCCAGCTCACAGTCAATGTGGTAGCGTGTCTTATCGTACTTGCAGGTGCCTTTATGGGCACAGAGTCTCCTCTTACTGTTACCCAAATGTTGTGGGTTAACCTCATCATGGATACTTTTGCGGCTATGGCACTCGCCTCTCTTCCTCCGTCAAGGAGCGTGATGCAAGAAAGACCACGTAATCGCCGCTCGTTTATCATAACCAAGAAGATGATGGCATCTATCTTACTCACAGGCGGTTTTATGTTTGCCATCCTATTCTGCTATCTCAGAATGGGAACTCCTTCTTTGGCAGGTCTGCTGTTTTCTTCCGGCTCCCTCTTTACAGAAGAGGGCGGGGGAAGAGGCCTTATCTTCACCACCTTCGTTCTCTTCCAGTTCTGGAATCTCTTTAATGCTCGTGCATTTTCTACGGGACATTCTGCTTTCCGACTAAAAGGCTGCAAGGGATTCCTTGGTATTGCGACAATTATCTTCCTTGGACAGATAGCCATCATGAACCTTTTGCCGGATTTCTTCAACGTAGAGCCTATCAGCATAATGGATTGGCTGATTATAATCGTCGGAACATCAGTCGTTTTGATAGCAGGAGAAATAGTCCGTCTGTTCTCAAAGTGAGATTGTCGTGATTCCTATTTGCCTTCGCTATAGTTCCGTCGTAACTCCGCTCTTCCTCCGTACCAAAGTCGGTGCAAAGTCGGTGCAAAGTCGGTGAAGATACCATTCGGGATAAGAGCTTCACCGAGTTTGGTACGGAGGAACAAAGGAGGAATAGCGGAGGGACAAGGGAAAAGCAAGGGAAGCGCAAAGGATTATTTGTCGTGAAAAATGCGTATTTCCGTTATTGTGATTGTTCTTTTCTTCTGTTTTTCTAAGCAAAAATACCTTTCCTTTCTCTTTTGTGAAAAAAATTAAATGTTAAAATCCAAATAATTGTATAGTTTGTCGAGAAAAAATGGTAACTTTGCCAACAAGTAATACCATCTCCCTATAAGGGAGTAGGAAATACACAATAAAAATTACACTTAAATATTAACCCCTCAGTACTTATTTCTCCATAGAATCGGACTGAACAATTTAGGAATAGAATATGAGAAACAATTGCAGCAAAATCAGAATTGTTGCCCTCTTGATGGTAATGTTATTAGGCACTATTAATACGTGGGCACAGGAAAAAGTGAATATGGCACAACCTATGTTTCATAAATGGGATGGTGTCGGTGCGGATGCTTCATATATTACAACAAATGCTGCTCCAGAGGCAGTCTATAGTGTAAATAAAACGCTTCGTGAAGGTGGTTATACGTATGCAGGTACAAGTAACGTCTTTGCGAATGTATATGCAGATTTGATGGGATATTCTACTGTGTATCTTGAGGGTACTCCTGGCGGATGGGTTCGTTTGCTCTTTAATAGAGTTAGTGATGATGGCGCTTTTTTTGAACTCAAGAGACGGTTTGATGGGAATGGTAAGTTGTACATCGACTTGAAGAAGGATACTCAGATTAAATTCTGGCATCTCAATGCTGTCAAAGCTGCTTATGAAAACAGTGGAAAAATATATGTTTCAAAGATTGAACTTTGGAAATCATTGGAAGTTGGCTTCCCGGAGAAGAATGATGCTGTAAATACACAATATTCATTTAGCTACGAGATAGGAAATAACAGACAGCGGGAGTTTACTTTTGTGAATCATAGTGCCAATAGTAATACCAATAATTATGGATGGGCATTATGGGCAACGAATCGTGAGCGTGCAAATGACAAGAGAAAGGACTATTTCTTTATGAATCTGGCTCCTTCTATACAGATGTATGATGAAGAATCAGGAGCATTGGCAGAACCAGAGGAAAGCTCTCTATATATAAAGAATGGTAATGACCTTGAGACTATGTCTGATGCACAGATGCAGCAGTTCCGTAATGATATGGCTAACGGCTGCTATGTAAGCGTAAAGGTGGCAAACTACGATGGTGTCATTACTGTTTATTCTGTGATGAAGAAAGATGATAGGGTATATGTATATGCTACTAAGTACGACAAATACGACTCTTCTAATGGTGCAATCAACGTGTTCTTCACGGTTGATCATGCTTTGCTGACTAATTTCAGAGCTAAGGATGCTGTATATACAAGAATGGTATCTGTAGGCGGAATTAATTATCCGGCAAATACGGAAGAGAGGTACAAGACTTGTAGTGTGGCTATCACTACTCTTGATGGTTATGACCTTCCTTCAGGAACAGAGGTTGGTCAGGGTGATACCGTGACATATCACGCAATTCCTGGCAGAAAGTGGGAGTTCGTGAGATGGGGGGCTTCAAATGTAATAGAAAATCCTCGAAATATAGTACTTGCAGGTGCAAATATTAATCCTTATGCAGACTTCAAAAGACCGGAAAACATCGCTTTCTTTGATCCTGCTACCGATCGCGTGTTCTTTGAGGATTTCGAGCATCTTGATGAACCACGTGTAGCAAAAAGAGAGATAAGAGATGACGATGGTAATCTTATTAGGACTGATGTAGCAACGAATAGTGGTATAGAGATCGTAACTGAAGAAAGTGATATGGCAGCCTATGAGGCAACACCTGAGCATGATAAATATTATTATCAGGGCAAGTATCTGAACTATGGTGGTAAAGGACGTGTGCTTAAAGACCCTGTATTCGGAAAGTACTATCAGAATCTTGCTGATGGCACAAATGAATACACCAAGAGCGTTGCCGAGAACTATCTGCGAATAATCTTGACTGATGAACAAAAGGAACAGATTGGTAGTGGTATTTGCCGTTATGATAATGTGTGGGATCACTATAAGCCGGAAAATGAGAGGGAAGCTACAATTGGCTTCTGGGTTAATGCCAAGATTGCCAACAAGTATGAGTTGCCTCTTGAGCGTGGTTCTATGTTCTGTATGTTCAGTAATGAGCGTTTCAGAAAGGCTGATGCAGGCGTGGATGATGATTTCGAACATCCAAGGTTTATGTTCGACCTTGCTTGTAACGGTACGACATATGCAAATATGCCGAATAACTTCACCAAAACAGGTGATGATAATCAAGAGATACCAGTACAAAGGGAGAATTTCTTCTTCTATGGAGATACTGTACCTTTGACGAATACACCTACACCAAGTCTGTTCGGGGAGAAGTTCTATAAGAATGCTCAGGATCAGACAACGAGTAAGTTCTACGACGATGATGAGTGGCATTATGTTGCATACGTGGCAACTAATGGCTTGAAGACCGTTTCCCTGTTCGTTGATGGTGAAGAGTGTGGCAAAATGGATATGACTACGCTTGGCAAAGGATTGACGGATTTCGAGGAAGAAGGCGATTTCTCAGGTCGTACTTTCTATCTCCGTAATATAGTGCTGGGTGGTTTTACTCCTCATGGACTTTTCTTCCAGAAGCAGTATTATGAGGATGCAGCTCTTGCCTTCGATGATATTGCAATCTATTCAAGGGCTCTTACTGCCGATGAGATATATGATATCATAGATGCTAAGCAACTGAAGCGCGACGAGTGGCATTTCACCACTACTCTCAAGGCTGACGGAATGGCAGGAAAGAATCTCAATGTTCTTGACGGTTCCACATGGGCTGGTAGTGATGGTGTATATACCCTTAACAGGTCAATAAAGAAATCAGAGTTGCAGATAGGGCATGAGACTATCTTCTCTACCGAGGGATTGAAGTTCACAGGAACTGCAGGACAGATTATTATCGACCAGAAGAACGGTCTTATAGGTTTGAAGCGTGGAGCTGAGATCTATGTCCCAGACCTTAACCAAGGTGAGAATGTATATTTCGTAGTGAAGTCTGATGACCCGGAGAAGTATCCTCTGGATCCTTATGACCTTTGGCCAGTTAATGACCCTTGCGAATTACGCACAAGAGGTGTGAGCCTCTATGGTGATCTGGGTAAGGAGGAATTCTCTGTATTTACCGGCTACAAGAACAATAATATTGCTTCAGATAGCTATGGTTTCAGAGTATATAGACATGGTAGTGTTGAACCTGCTAATCCAGCTCATAACAATAACAACAATAATAATATATTGTGGATTTCTGATGTGATCATTTCTCCATATAGCTTGACATATACGAATAATCAAAGAAAGGTGAACAGTATTAACAGTAAGCCACAAACCAGAAAGTTGATCCATGTGGATGTGGAAAGAAATGGGGGCGTATTACAGCAGCCAGCCGCTTTGCCGCAGCTTATCATAACAAATGGAACAAGCACTAAGAACGAGAAGATATCCGACTATAGTAAGGATAAGTTTGTTGCAGGTTCTCATCCATATATCCGCTTCAGCAGTTCTGCTCCTCATGTTGCTACAGTTAATCAGAGCGGTCAGGTAACAATTAAGGGTATTGCAGGCTATGCAACTATCAAGGCTGAGCTTGTATTTGATAACCTTCAGGATAGATGCATCTCTACCGCATATCAGATCCGTGTGGAGAACAAGCCTAAGACCCATCGTGTGGAAGATAACAATACCGAGTATGACGTGGCATACAAGAAGACTGTCAAGGCAAACGATGGTTCGGATGCTGTTACAATGTCACTTGGTGGTTGGGCATATACAGCCAATACCTATAAAGGAACTGAGGGTGATGACCTTACTGACGACGGCTCTGCTATTGATTCATGGAGCAAGGGCTTTGTTCACAACGAGAGAAACGATGTTACTCCAGTTGATGGTTTCTATACCTATTCTCAGGGTAGTCAGAATGCCAAGAGCGAAAGCTATAGTGCGACCAACGATGGAAAATATACCCCTACAAAGGCCTCTGTAAAGAACAAGACTCCTTGGACTCTTCCTTCTCGTGGTGCATATTTGAAGTTTGATGTTGAAAAGCCTGGTGTACTAACAGTCTATGTGCTTCAGAATGGTAATCTTGAGAAGTCAAATATAAACAATGACTATTCTGACCAGATTCATTGGCGCCCTGTATATATCACAAACGAAAGAGGTGCGTGTGTGCCAAGTGTGCAGTATGATACTAATAGTAAGATTTCTGAGAATGATAACTTCTTCAAGGAAGGTCGTCGTCGCGCTCAGTTTATTGAGGAAGAGGAAGGTACATATAATCAACGTCTGAAGAATGCACTTCTTGGTTTGAAGAATAGTAACTATGATCGCTTCAAACTTCTTCTTAGCCGTTGGGAGAATCAGGGTTGGAAGCAGAAGGTCATAGAGACTGGTGATGGCGGATATATGATAATGTCAAAGGGCATTGTACGTTATTCGTTCAACGTAGTTCCTGGACAGACATATTACGTATTCTCTAATGATACCAAGATCGGTTATGCCGGATATAACTTTGAGGAAGGTAAGATATTGTTTGATAATGCAAGATTGGATTATGATGTAAATCCAATGTATGGGGCTGCTGTTACCACAACACCTGTCGTATATAAGGATGAACTCAATTATAACCCTAAATTACCAGAAGGTATAAACAATATGTTCAGCGTTCCTGTGGAGATTCAACGTTCCTTCAAGGCTAATACATGGAGTTCTATCTGTCTGCCATTCAGTATGAACAGGAAACAGTTGGAAGAGAACTTCGGTGAAGGCACTTCTGTTGTACTCCTGAAGCAGGTTATTAATCAGGGATATAAAAAAGGTAGGGTAGAACTGATATGGCATGTCAACCAAGATATTATTGCCGGTTATCCTTACTTCATACTTCCTACAAAGAATGTGACAAAGATAAAGTTTAATGCACCTTTCCGTAAGGATCAAGACAGGTATTTGGAAAAACCTTATTTGGCAGTTGGTTCAAATGGCAAGTCGTTTGAACATAAGAGTGGTTACACATATTACGATGAGTATCCATATGTCTTTGAGGGTAACTTCAAGGATGAAGAGATTCCTGCTGGTTCTTACGTGATGAGCAATAGCGGTACTCTTGCAAGGGTGAAGAACCCTGTTACGGCTAAGCCGTTCCGCGCTTATATCAGGTGTATCGATGTTGCTAATGCAAAGCCTCTTACAACTATGAGCTTCAGCGAATCTGAAGGCGAGACAACATCTATAGAGGAACTGTTGCAAGATAACGGCATTATCCTTGAAAGCTCTGATGTATATGGAGTTAACGGAGTAAAGGTACGTAGCAATACACATAGCCTTGAGGGACTCTCAAAGGGTATATATGTAGTTAATGGAAAGAAGTACGTAGTAAAATAAAAAAGAAGAAGGAGGTTGTTAAAAACAGGAAATGAAAAGAAAATATTTTAAACCAATCTGTGAGCAGTTCCTCGTTGAAGAGGAACTGCTTCAGACTCTCTCAAACCATAATTCCGCAATAGTAACACCTGGAGCCGGAGATTTGGAAGGCGATGATGTGGTTCCGCCAGGTCCGATAATTGTTGATGATCCTATAACCGGCTCGGATGATTTCTCTAAAGGTGGATTGATATTTGACTGATGATTGGCTTTTTTATTGAATTTTATTCATGTTTTCTTGCACATATGGGGAAAAACAACTATCTTTGCAGTTGAAACGTGTGCGTGCACAGATGAAAGTCTATGTTCCGTGGCGTTTTGACATACGAAAGCAAGGAATAAGTCATAAAACATGAATACTTAATATGAAGGTTATCTCATACAAAATTCTGCCAGTTTCTCTGCTGGCTATTGCAACTATTGTTCCAATCTCACTAAAAGCACAATCAGATTTTGCTCATTCAGAGTATGATCAATTACAGGCATTCGGCTTTGCGACATGCGATTCTCGTACAGATTCCAACCCGTCCATAGAAAAGGTTATGGGCGGTGGAGCCTATACCTATGAAGATGCTATGGCTCTTCTTAATGATCCCGCAAGTGGCAAGAAAGTTAAGGTTCTTACTGCGGATAAAGTATATAAGGATGATGTTATCAAGAATGCTATCAAGGACAACGATATCGTTATTCTTGATGGTTCTAAGGGTGACTTTGTAATCAAGAAATACATTACGATTCAGAATCAGGGCTCAGGAACTGGATGTAACAACAAGACGATTCTCGGTATCAATAATGCCCGTCTCGTAACAGAGTGGTATGTTACTCCCGATGTCCTTGCCATTCTCAAGGAGGCTGATGTGGAGAGCGCTTCAACGAACAAGGGTACAGGAGGCACACTTCCAAATGGGGTTGCCGTTGATGAAGAGGCTGAATATCTTACACGAAAGGCTCTTTATGAGAAATATGGTAATGAGAACTATCGTGAGGCCGGAATCTTCTGTGTGAAGCGTTGTAAGAACATTATCTTCCGTAACCTGTCCTTCGTAGGACCAGGTTCCATTGATTGTGGAGGATATGACCTTTTGTCTGTGCAGTATTCAAGTAACGTTTGGGTGGATCATTGCGAGTTCATTGACGGTATTGACGGAAATTTCGATATCTCAAATGAGTCGGACATGATTACTGCAAGTTGGAATGATTTCTCATACACCGACCGTTCTCTTATGCATCAGAATACCAACTTGGTAGGAAGTTCGGATAGTAAGGTTGAGGATGATGATAAACTATCAATCACCTTCGCGTTCAATTCGTGGGGTGCTAAGTGCCGCGCACGTATGCCAATGGCACGTTATGGACGTTTCCACATGCTGAACAACTACTTCCATTGTGCGGGAAACTCAACAGCTTGCATCAATCCGCGAAAGAATTCCGAATTCCTTATTGAAGGAAACTATTTCGAAAAGGGAGTAAAGAAGATTTTTACTCAGCAAGATGCGACTTCTGTTATCTGGACAGATGATAATGTTACGGTTGAAGCATTCTCAAAACCGATTAGCTTTGGAGAGTGCTATATTCCATACAGCTATACAAAAATACCGACAGAGATAGTCAAGGATGATGTGAAGACTTTTGCGGGTTCGACAATATGGGGCTCGACAAATTATTCTGTGATTTCTGAAGAAGAGATTACTGGTGTGAAATTTGTCGCAGAAAATCATTCCGCATCAGAGGCTACGTTTAATCTTTTGGGACAGAAAGTGAATTCTAACGCAAAGGGAATTGTGGTCAAAGGCGGTAAGAAATATATCGTAAGATAGACCGTTCTTCCTTCGCTCTTCCTTCGTTCATCCTATAGTTCTTAGAGCGGTTCTTCAGCTTTTTCATAAGGGAGTTATAACGGAGGTACATAGGAGGTACTTGGGAATACTATAGTAATTGTGGCTTTTTGCAAAAGTTCAGCATTCTGAAAAAACGTGAAACTCGCGTTCGCTAAATAATAGAATCGGCATCCGTCATCTGATGAATGCCGATTATTTGATAGTGGTATTCTCGCTTTTATAATATTTTTTTATCAATAGCTTGAATTATTTTGCCGTAAATTTGGAAATTTCTTTTTTTTTGATTACTTTTGCAATCGCCTAGGCAAATGCCGACAGTCATGAGGGCAAAACCCAAAGTCCTCAGACCTTACACTTCAGAAAATAAGTACCTATAACTAATTATATTTAATTTGCAACCAAATGCCTATTGACCAATTCAATAACAGCTCTGATACACTTATGTCCTATGAACTGCAATTTGAAGAAATGAAACGCATCATGGCAGGTGCAGGATTGGGCATGTGGTCTGTTGAGAATATAGAAGGACAGCCCCATCGAATGCATCTTAATGCCAAAATGGCTGAGCTATTGGGTGTTAGCGATGTTTCTGCCATGTCTCCTGAGGAGATGTATGACTTCTGGTTTAACAGGGTTAAGCCGGAGGGCAGGGAATCTTTGTTTGCATCTGTTGAAAGGATGATGGATGGCAATGTTGAGGAGACGACCTATCTTTGGGAGCATCCGGTTCTGGGCGATCGTTATCTTCGTTGTACCGGATCTGGCAGAGTTGAGGGTAAAGGACAGGTTCTTAGCGGCTATTGTTCGGATATTACTCACTTTGTGCTCAAGGAAAAGGAGCAGCAAGGGGCTATGGCTCGTATGGGTGCAGAGCTTCAGAGGGCTTATGAGGTCGTGAAGTTCGTGTCAAAGTCGTGTACTTCCATATATCGCATAAACATGCAGAATGGCAGGCTCATGCATGTCAGTACCGTGAATGAGAAAGTTCATAACGTGCTCGGAAATGAGGGCGATGCGCGTGAGGGATTCATGGAGTTTTGCGAGAAACTGGTCAAGCCTGAGTGGAAGGAAGACATGCTTGCGTTTACTAACCTCGATTGGGTGCGTGAGCAGCTGAAGACTCAGCCGATAATCAAACAAGAGTTTGAGTGTAGCGCCTGTGGTTGGGTTATAGGTTCTTTTGTTGCCGGCAAACGTGGTGATGACGGCTATTGTACGGAAGTGGTTTGGACGACTGTAGATGTCAACGAACAGAAAGAAAAGGAATTGAGGCAACTTAATGCTCTTGAAGAGGCAAAGTCAGCTGCGGTGGAGGCAAACCGCGCAAAGAGTTCCTTCCTCTTGAATATGAGTCATGACATCCGTACTCCGATGAATGCAATAATCGGTTTCACAGGCCTGCTTGAGAAGCATCAGGACGAGCCAGAACGTCGTCATGACTATCTGAAGAAACTGAAGGAATCAAGTGCCTTGCTGTTAGGTCTTATCAATAATGTCCTGGAAATGTCACGTATTGAGAAAGGACATTTGGATGTAGATATTCAGGCATGGGGCGTAGAACAGATGTATGATATGTTCTGCTCAGTTTTCGTTGATATGATGGCGCATAAGGGAATAACCTTCTGCCATTCCATGGATGTAGAGCATGAATATCTTTACTGTGATCCTATAAAGATACGTGATGTGGTGTTGAATCTTCTCAGCAATGCCTATAAATACACACCTTCGGGTGGTAGGGTGGAGCTATACATCCGTGAGTTGCCATGTGAAGAGGAGGGCAATGTCATAATTGAGACTGTCGTGAAAGACAATGGTCAGGGAATGTCTGCTGATTATCTTCCACATCTGTTTGAGGAGTTCTCACGTGAGCATACCACCACGGATATAAAGGTGGAGGGAACAGGACTTGGTATGCCTATTGTCAAGAATCTCCTTGACCTTATGGGCGGAACCATAGAGGTTGAGAGCGAACTTGGCAAGGGAACAGCATTCAATGTCCGTACCAAACATCGCATAGCGAAGAAATCGGATGTCGTCAATGTTGATATGGCGAATATTTCAGGCGTGGATTTCAGGGGAAAGCGAATCCTCCTTGTTGAGGATAGTGAACTGAATGCGGAGATTGCGATGGAGATTCTTCGTGATGTGGATTTCGTGGTGGAGCGTGCAGAGGATGGCCTTAAATGTGTAGAAATGATAGACAAGGCACCTGCGGGATATTATGACCTCGTGCTTATGGATATTCAGATGCCAAGGATGAATGGCTATGAGGCTACCCGCATAATCCGTAAGATGGAAGATAGGGAAAAGGCAAACATCACGATATTGGCAATGACGGCCAATGCCTTCGAGGAAGACAAACGTGAGGCCCTTGAAGCAGGAATGAATGCGCATCTTTCAAAGCCTATAGAGGTGGATAAACTTATAAAGACACTCAAGAGAAGTCTGAATTCTCGTAAATGATAAATGTTGTACTTCATATTGCAGATTTATTGCACTGGAGGGTTGCCTTTGGTGTGATACTCTTTGCTGTCTTGATTTGTATTGCCGTATATACGTTGTACAAGACATACAGGCGTATATTGGAGCATAATAAGATGGCAGAGAAACTGCGGGAAACGGCTACACATAGCATCCGCATGAAGGCTCTTACGCAACTGCTGCTCGATAAGACTCAGACGCATGTGTGGGAACTGAAGGACGGGATGTTCTCTGTTCTGCAATTTGATTCTAAGGCGCTTGATGCAGTCATTCCGATTGAGGAAATGAGAAATCTGGTTACTGCCAGTGCCTTCTACAAGCACAGGGTAGAGGAGTTCTTCCAAACTGAGGAGCCGGGAAACCATGTCATACAGATGTACGGCTCGTTTGAAGGGCGAGACCCTCATTGGTATGAGTTGAGCATGATGGTTGAGCAGACACCACAGGGGCTCGTACGTAGAGGTTCTACTGTGATGATTGACCAGCTGAAGAAGCGTGAGGCTATGGAACTTGACACAAACCGTATGCTTGCAAATGCCAAGGAGAAGGATGATTTCATTTCATGTATGAGCCATGAGATAAGGACTCCGCTCAATGCTATTGTCGGTATTTCGGAGTTGCTGGCAAATATGAGGCAGACTCTTACGCAGGAGGAAATAGCATATTTCGAGCGTGAAATCAGCAAGAACAATGTCCTGCTGATGAAGATGATCGAGGATATGCTGACAGTAACCCTGATTGACAATAGCGGTATCACGGTGCAGTTTGAGGATCTGCGATATTCGGATTGTACTCCTGAAGTTGCGACAATGAGGGAAGAAGAAAGCTTGAATCTCTTTGGATTGAAGATTGAGGTTATAGAAACCGGAGAGGATGTGCCTATACGGGCAGATAGGAATCTGCTGCGTAGGATAATGATAAACCTCTTTGATAATGCTGCCAAGTTCTCGCCAATGGGTTCTACGGTTACTGTTATCCGTACTGTGACCGACGATGAGGTTATACTCTCGGTAAAGGATCAGGGTATAGGTATTGATCCTCAGTACCATAATATGATATTTACCCGATTCTATAAGATTGATCACTTCTCGCAAGGTGCGGGGCTCGGACTTGCCCTATGCAAGGAACTTGCCGAATGTATGGGCGCGAAGATTACGGTTGAGAGCGAACTGGGTAAGGGAAGTACCTTCAACCTGATTTTCAAGAGAGCAGATAAGTTGAACAATTAACAATTAGCAATTAACAATTAACATACCGTTCGCCAAAAGTCTCCCTATGCAGGGAGATTTAGAGGGGCTAGAGACAGAATTTCGATGAATGAATATTACTACATAGGAATTATCTACCTGATACTGTTGACGGTGGTGCTGACGTTATGGAGGTTTATTGATGACAACTTCCAGAAGATGCAGTATCTCGAAAACGGTCGTGAGGCTGATAGGTATATGGAGAATGTTCATGAGATTCTGTTTTCCACACAGTCGTATCTGTGGTATATATATAAAGGTAAATTGGTGTTCGGTCATCGTTTCTTCAAGAAGAATAACCTGCGTGAACGTAGGATTCCTGTTGATGCGGTGCTCAGGTGCATTTCAAGAAATAGCAGGAAAGAACTGACTTCGGCTATTGAGAATGCTGATGAAACGGGTATCTATGTTGACTTCAACATCACGATGCCGGTGTCTCATGAGGTACACTCGCTAAGTGTTCTTATCTGTAGGGAAAAGGAACCGTGGGAAAAGAAAGGAAAGTCTTCTGACAATGACAATGTTATGGGTATCCTTACCATCATGGATGGTGCCCGCCAGAAGGAAAAGGAAAGGAAAATGGCATTCGACCTTGAGGAGGAAAGTAAGCTTAAGGCGAGCTTCCTCGCTGCCATGGGACATGAGATCCGTACTCCTGTGAATATCATTACCGGTTTCTCCCAGATTCTTGCACAGACAGGAAGTGAGACTTCTGAGGAGGAGTTGAAGAGCTATTCACAAATCATAGCTGATAATACAGAACAGTTGCTCCGTTTGCTCAACGATGTGCTGAAAAGCAATAACGAGGGTGAGGAGATGCAGATGTCCTTGAAGACAAGAAAGGTTAAGGAAATTGTTGAGGAACTGTATGCGACATACAACGTGGTGATTCCAGAACACTTGGAATACAATATAGTGCGAGGTCCCGAGGATGTATATGTGGATTTGAACCGTAGTAGTATGATGCAGGTTATGTCTAACCTTGTCAATAATGCTGTTAAGTTCACGAAAGAAGGCAGTATAACGATGGGTTGGCAATGTATAGAAGATAACGTAGTGATATTCCTTGAGGATACGGGTATCGGTATTCCGAAGGAGAAACATGAATTAATTTTTGACAGATACTACAAGGAAAGCAGTAGTACGGCTGGAGCCGGCATAGGTCTTTCTCTCTGCCGTCGTCTCGTTGAGAATATGCATGGCAAGATCGTAGTAAAGAGTGAGTTGGGAAAAGGCTCAAGGTTTGAGCTAGTGTTTAAGAAAACCATACTGTAGCCCACCCAGTCCCTCCCAAAGGGAGGGTTCCACCCCCCTCACCCCCTCCAGGGGGAGTAGATACGTTCTTTAAATAAAAAAAAGTAAAAAATAAATAGTAAAGCCATTAGTTGGTAATACTATAAAACATCCTTCCCTTTGGGAAGGCTTGGTTAGGCTTATGATGATACAAGTAGAAGAAGAATATCTTAACCATTTGATTTACGTCTCAGAGCACGATGTGCTTACTGGGGTGCTGAATCGTTATGGGTTGAAAAAGAGAATACACGAATTGTTCAATCCCGATGGAGAGGGCTACCTCTGTGTCGTGGATATTGATGACTTCAAGGCTATTAATGATGCTTGCGGTCACATGACTGGCGACTTGGTGCTAAAGGCGTTCGGTCAGAGCCTGTGTGGTATCAGAAATTCTTCTGTTGCCCGTTTGGGAGGTGATGAGTTCTTCGTTTTCGTAGATGGAATCAAGGAAGAAGAAGATATCAGGAAGGAGATAAAGGCTCTGGAAGACAGGGTGAATGCTATTGAGATTCCAGAACTTGGTGATATCAAGATAACCTTCAGTATGGGAGCGCACTATTTTAAGGGCAATATAGAAGAAGTGAAAGCTATTGCCTATTCCAAGGCTGACAAACTCTGCTATGAGAGTAAGAGGAAGGAAGGGAATAGCGTGACAATATGCTGATATATCTATAATTGTGAATAAATCGTATATTATCAGCAAAACTCACCAAGCTGCGCAAGTGTAAAAAAAGTAAAGGAATTAAATGGACAATACACGAGTAAATAGCATGCTAACAATGCCGATAGGTAAGCTTTTGAGAAAGTTTACTCCACCGGCTATGATTGCGATGTCGGCTAATGCTGTTTTAAATATATTCGAAATAATTATTCTCGGTATAGGGGTGGGAATTGATGCTTTTGCCGCCTTGGCGTGTACTTTCCCTATCATAATTCTCATTTCAGCCTTTGCTTCTCTTGTCAATACCGGCACAGCTTCGAAAATTGCTATGCTTTATGCCGAGAACAATCAGGAACAGGCATTGAAGACTTTCGGCAATTCCGTCATATTGCTTGTAAGTTTTGGGGCTCTGTTAACGGCTGTGCTTGAAATATTCCTTGACGATATACTTCGACTTTGTGGCGCATCGGACGTGACACTTCCGTATGCCCTTGTGTATATGCGGATTATGCTTGTTTCTACTGTCGTGTTGTTCTCAATGCAGAGCATGGGACGACTTCTTCATATACAGGGACGTCCGAAGGTGCAGATGATGCTGCAGATAGGAGGTATTACTGGTAACGTCATTCTGTCTGTAATCTTTGTGCTCGTTTTCAAATGGGGAATGAAGGGAGTTGCCTTGGCATCAATCATGTGCGAGAGCGTCTCTTGGATATTATACATAAAGGTATTTTCTAATAAGAAAGCTTTCTTGCATTTCACAAAACGAGGGTTCTGCGTTGATTTCAGCCTTATCAAAGAGATATTGTCGATTGGAGTGTCACCTTTTGCCATTAATGCGTGTGGATGTGTGGTGGCTCTTGTGATTAACCTCTCGCTTATAGAAGTTGCAGGTGAACAAAGAGATATGTATCTTGGTTCCTATGCCATCGTACAGCGAATAACCCAGGTGCTTATATCGCTTATTTCAGGTCTTGGACTTGCAATGCAGATAATAACAAGCATAAATATAGCAAAACAGAATTACATTCGAGTACGAGGTGTTCTGATGCAATCCATCTTTAATGCCTTTATTATCATGTGCATTGGCTATGGATTTATTTCCATCTTTGCAGATGGGTTGATGTCTATTTTTACTACAGACAAGCAGATGATAGAAATAGGTGCTACGGCGTTGATTATCGGACTCTGTACCTTCCCGTTCGTGGGTAGTCAGATGGTTGCTGTGTCTTTCTTTCAGACGATAAGACGCCCACGTGCCTCTATGATTATATCCTTGACGCGACAGTTGCTATTCCTCATACCAATGCTTGTAATCCTTCCGCATTTGATTGGCGTGACAGGAGTTTGGTGGAGTATGGCACTTGCAGATGTGGCAAGCGTTACCATTTCATGGATAATGCTCTATACAGAGACAAAGAAGTTGAGTCTATGAATTTAGAAGAGTTATATAAAAGTTTACATGGAGACTATGCGGAAGTCAAGGCAAGACTTATGACTGACAGACTCGTGGAGAAGTTTGTGCTGAAATTTCCGTCTGATTCGTCAATGCAGCAACTGCGTGATGCTATTGCTTCGGAAGACTACGAGGTGGCTTTTCGTGCCGTGCATACGTTGAAGGGCGTTGCTGCAAATCTTTCTTTTATAGAACTTTGGAAAGCTGCATCAGCCCTTACTGAGCAGTTGCGCCGATGCGACGGAACTGTGGATGAAAAGCTTCTGAAAGATCTGGAGGATGCATATAAACTGGTAATAGATAGCATTCAGAAGGAAAATGGCGAAATGTGAAGAATAACTTGGAGGACCGTTTATGTCAAATGAATCAGGACGCCGATCAATCCTCATTGTTGAGGATAACGAATTGAATCGCGATATGCTCTGTGCTATGCTGGAAGACCGATATCATGTGTTCCAGGCAGAGAATGGTAAGGAGGGCCTTGAAGTCCTCCAAGAGCATTATCGCAATATTTCACTCATCGTTCTTGACGTGCAGATGCCTGTTATGAACGGATATGAGTTCCTGAAGGTTGTGAAGGAAGACGATCTCCTAAAAGAAATTCCTGTGATTGTTGCTACGGGCAGTAATGATGTGGAAGAGGAGGAGAGATGCCTCGAATTGGGGGCTACGGATTTTGTCATCAAACCATATAAGAGGAATATTGTTTTAAAGCGTATCGGTAACATCATACGTTTAAGGGAGTCTGCTTCTACGCTGAGGGAAGTGGAGTACGATGACCTTACGGGAATCTTCACCCGACAGGCTTTCTACCATCATGCAGAGAGGGTTCTGCGTGAGAATCCAAATATCGAATTCACTCTTGCCATCTCCGACATTCAGGACTTCACTCTAGTTAAGGAACGCTATGGAACGAAGGTTGCCGACGAACTTCTCTTAAAGAATGTGGCTCTGATGCGCAGGGCACAGGTGGAGAACTATATCTACGGGCGATATGACGATAACCAGTTTGTGGTTATGGCTCCAAGTTCCGAGCGCTATATGGAGACGAGGAGAAGAAACAAGGGCGCTCTTACGCTACCGTTGCCTGAAGAGGGTGTGGCTGTGCTTAAGTTTGGTGTGAAGCGTGATATTGCGCATGATATTCCTGTAAGGGAACATTGTCGTCATGCCCTTATGGCTCTTGATACGGTAAAGCATGTGTATGGCCAGAATTATGCATGGTTTGATGACAATATGCAGAAGTTCTATGACCGTCGTGTAGCCATAGAGAGGACGATGGTGAATGCGTTGAAGCGTGGCGAATTCCATATTTACTATCAGCCAAAGAATGATTCCCGTACAGGTCGCCTTGTAGGTGCCGAGGCTCTTGTTCGTTGGACGCATCCTGAGTTCGGTTTCCTGTCTCCTGCTGAGTTCATTCCTGTCTTTGAGCAGACAGGTTTTATTTCTGAGGTTGATTTCTACGCATGGAAATGTACTTGCCAGAATCAACGGAAATGGCAGGAGAAAGGTCTTCATATAGTGCCGATATCTGTGAATTGTTCACGCTCAGAGCTCTTACAGGATAATTTCATGCGTAAATGGTTCAAGCCTCTCAAAGACAATAATCTCTCGCCTGAGAGTATGCACCTTGAAGTGACGGAAAGTCTGTTCAGCGAGCAGATTGACAGATTGGCAAAGGTCTTGCGTGAATGTCAGGAGAAGGGAGTGAAGATTGAGCTTGATGATTTCGGCACTGGTTATTCCTCACTCAGCATGTTCCAGCTTTTGCCGTTAGATATTGTGAAGTTCGATATGGCATTTGTCAGGGGATTGGATAATCCGCGTCAGGCGCAGGTAATGGCTGCCTGTGTGCGACTCGTCCGCAGTCTTGGTATGGAAGTCACCGCCGAGGGCGTGGAGACATCGGAGCAACTATACAGGGTAAAGAGAATGGGTATAGATACGGTACAGGGATATTACTACTCGCATCCTTTGCCGAAGGAGGAGTTCGAGAAGTTTTTAGCCTAACCAAGCCTGTCGCAAGCTCCACTTGTAAGGAGTTCGAGGAGTTCAAGACTGCGAGGGCTGAAAGCCCGACACCTAATAGGACAGTCCGTAAGGGCTGTTATTCTATAGATGCGTGATTAAAGGAGCGCTGTAAGTGCGACACCTGAAGACTTTAGGTGTCGGTCCTTCAGACCTCATACCCACATGATAGTCAACAATATACAACTGAATAAATTGTTCGCAAAGGCTCACCAAGCTAAAGCAAGTCATCGAACTCACGTTAAATTATATTATATAAAGTATGAAGTCACACTTTTTCAGCCATAAGATGTATAACGCATCCCTCCCTTTGGGAGGGCCTGGGTGGGCTTCTATTAGTAGGATTAAGATAGTGCTTGTCTTGGCCGCTGTGATAATCGCAGCGGCTTCGCTCGTTGTGTCCCATATCCTTGTACGTGACCTTGCCATAGAGGAGCGTAACCGCATGGAAGTATGGGCAGAGGCTATGCGCTCGCTCAGTACTGCGGAAGAGAATACCGACCTGAACCTTGTGTTGAAGGTTATCAACGAGAACAACACCATTCCTGTCATAGTGACCGATGAACATGGTAATGTGCAGACTTTCCGCAACGTGGAAATCGATGCTGAGAACTATGACGACAGCATGGCTGTTGCCTCAAAGATGGCTGCAAGAATGCGTGCTTCTGGTCGTGATATAAAGATATCGCTGGGGACAGATGCAGAGACTATCCACGTGAGCTACGACGAGTCGCTTATGATTACCCGATTGTCTTTCTATCCATACGTGCAGTTGGGTATCGTCCTCATCTTTGTTGTTATCGCCATCTTCGCACTCTTGACCTCTAAGAAAGCCGAGCAGAACAAGGTTTGGGTGGGATTGTCAAAGGAAACCGCCCATCAGTTGGGCACCCCTATATCCTCATTGATGGCTTGGACGGAAATCCTACGCGAGACATATCCGAATGATGAGCTTATCCCAGAAATGGACAAGGATGTGAAGCGTCTGCAACTTATCGCCGAACGTTTCTCAAAGATTGGCTCTATCCCGGAACCTGTTGATACTCCATTGGCAGAAATGCTTCGTCATGTGGTGGACTATATGGACAGACGAACTTCTCAGAAAGTCAAGATAATAGACGAGTTCTCTGGTTGTGATGCTCATGTAATGGTTAATCCTTCACTCTTTGAATGGGTGCTTGAAAATCTCTGTAAGAATGCCGTTGATGCTATGGAAGGTGGCGGTACTATCACAATCAAGGCATTTGCTTCCAATCCTGTGATTATCGACGTTACTGATACAGGCAAGGGAATTGAAAAGAAGAATGTCAAGAACGTGTTCCGTCCGGGTTTCACCACTAAGACTCGTGGCTGGGGACTTGGTCTTTCACTTGCCAAACGTATCGTGGAGGAATACCATCATGGCAAAATCTATGTCCTGAAATCTGAAGTAGGGAAGGGTACTACGTTCAGGATTGAGGTGTAAAGGAAGGGACTTTCTAACACTCTTGTTATTCCCATTATTCTCCCAATTCAGGGAACGGTTTTACAACGGTTTTACAACGGATTCACAACGGTGTTGCTTAGTGACCGCCATCACCTAACACCCAACACCTATCACCCGATTTCCAAGTGCAAAGTTACAACATTTTTCTGAAGCCTGCAATAGTTGTCGCGAATGCTGAAAGCGTTTGTCGCGAATGTCGTGCATGGTGCAAATGAGAAATAACTTTCAGATAACATGTAACATATAACATATAACGCTTTGTGTATTCTTAACTATCACATAATCAGCCTATTACAAAATATGTGTTATATGTTATACGTTATATGGCATATAACATTTTTTTTATTATCTACTTATTTATATTATTCGCGCACGTAATTATTATATATAGTAGAGATTATAGAATAAAGAATATAGAATAAAGATTAAAGAGTAAAGTAGAGAGTTGAGAGTTGAAAGTTGAGAGGGGGAGTGTAGATGCACAGCATCTTCTCAAAGGAATATTAATTTTCATATAACATATAACATGTAACGCATAACGCTTTCTTGTTTTGTAACTATCACAAATACAGAACTTTATATCGTGATGCTATGCGTTATATCGTTATATCGCATGTATGTAACGATGTAACGATAACGTGAGTTCGACGAAATTTTATGTCGATAAAAATTGAGTAGGGGGAGTTATTCCTGTGGATGAGCTCTTTCATACTCTATGGCTGCGAGGATGAAAGCGCCGAGAGCCTTGCCTTCGGTTTGCATATCACGCTCCGTCACCACACTTACGTCAGAACCGAGCAGATAATAGGCTCCTGAGCCGTCGCGCTTGTCCATTCCTCCAAGACCTGCCGAACGGCAACTGCCTATGATGTCAATACCGCCAAACGGGGAATGGTCATCCACCACGAATGTCTCGATAAAACCTCGGTATGCCTTATCGCACATGGCTTTGTAGTCGTTGTCGAGAAGTCCAAGGCGCATTCCCTTATAGTAGGCTGCTATGAAGAGTGCCGATGCTGATGATTCGAGATAGTTATACTTTGTTGCCATTTCAACACCCTTGTATGAAGAGGCATTATAGCCGGCACCCTTGTCGATAAGCTGATACCAACAGCCGGTTCTCTGTTCCTGATACTGCGCAATACCTTTGGCAAGCTCGTTAAGATACTGACGTAGAACGGTGTAGTTGTCAGATTCCGTCACCTTGGCTTTCTGCATTTCCGCAAGCACGTCAACGAGGGCGAGGAAATACCACCCCTCAGCTCTTGCCCAGAATTCTTGGCTACGGCCAGTTTCCGGATCTGCCCAGCATGAGGATAGCGTGTCAGTAGGAGTGGCTGAGAAAGCATGATAGAGAAGTTGTTTGTCCTTGTCCCAAAGATGATTCCAAGTGATTTTGAACTGATTGGTAATAAAGTCCCAGTCGCTCTCTGCGCTTCCTGTCACGTTGCGTCCGTAGTTGATGAGCTGTGCCATAAGGGCAGGTCCCATATACTGCCCGTCAAGCCACATCTGATTTGGGTAGCTCTTCTTATGCCACATACCGCCACGGGCATCCTCAAACTGCGAGTCCTTTATCGTGTATTTCTCAATGTGGGCTTGAAGGCCTTTCACGGCAGCATCAATGGCAAGCTTTGCCTTTATGAGAGTGGAATCATTGCAGAAAGGGGCATAGAGCCCACCTTCCTTGGTGAGTTCATAGATAGGGAAGTATATCTTTGCCGAGTTGAGGTTGTCAAGGCTTCCACCCTCGCTTGGCACCTTGTCGTAATACAGGTTGGCATACCACTCCACGCTGTAGAATATGCTGCGTGCCCATGCCTCCTGCTTGTAAAGGTCAACAGCCTCCATAGTAGCTCTGGCCACGAGTCCTGGCACGTAGTCGAAGGTAGTCTCGCTTTTGCTGGAAAGTTGTGTGTCCATATCCATCGAGCCATCCATAACGAAGACAGGGAACCCCATAGGCCTGAGGTTGCCGTAGAAATCGTGTGTTCTGGATTCAAGTGCAAGACGTGAATATCTTGTTCCCTCGTTGAATATCAGGTGTTTTGCGGAGGTACCTATTGGGAATAGAAAAACTATGGTAAGAGTTGCTAATATGTGGGATAGCTTCATCTTTGGTAAATTTAAGTGACGGCCCCTCACCTGCCCACAGCGCATGTGAGGGGTCTTTCCGAGTGCAAAGTTAGGAAAAAAAACGGTATTGAAGATTAAATATTAGGTTAAAATTTCATTATTTCGGGAAAAGTTAGTAATTTTGCAGTAAATTAGCAATCCGTAGTGTATAATAAGGAAATAAAACAACAACAATATATGGCAGAAGAAATCAAGAATGAGGAAGAGAAGAAGAGCCTCAATTTCATAGAGCAGAAAGTTGAGAAGGATCTTGCTGAGGGCAAGAACGGAGGTCGTTTGCAGACTCGTTTCCCACCAGAACCTAACGGCTATCTGCATATCGGTCATGCTAAGGCAATAGCGCTCGACTTCGGCATAGCACAGAAATATGGTGGCGTTTGTAACCTTCGTATGGATGATACAAACCCTCAGAAAGAGGATACTGAGTATGTTGAGGCTATCAAGCGCGACATAGAGTGGCTCGGTTTCAAGTGGGGCAATATCCTGTATGCCTCTGACTATTTCCAGAAGCTCTGGGATCTCGCCGTAGAGCTTATCAAGCGTGGCAAGGCATACGTTGACGAGCAGACTGCCGAGGAGATTGCCGCACAGAAGGGTACTCCTACTCAGCCTGGTCAGAACTCACCATATCGAGATCGTCCTGTTGAGGAAAGCCTTGCTCTCTTCGAGGAAATGAACTCTGGCAATATGGAGCCGGGAAAGATGGTGCTTCGTGCCAAGATTGACATGGCAAGTCCTAATATGCACTTCCGCGATCCTATCATGTATCGTGTGCTCAATATGCCTCATTGGCGTACGGGCAATAAGTGGAATGCCTATCCTATGTACGACTATACCCACGGCCAGTGTGACTATTGGGAGGGCGTGACACACTCACTCTGTACGCTTGAGTTCGTTAGCCATCGTCCGCTCTATGACCTGTTTGTTGACTGGGCAAAGGAAGTGGCTGGCGATGATAAGCCATTGGATGATAACCGTCCACGTCAGACAGAGTTCAATAAGCTCAATCTCACACATATCTTGCTTTCAAAGCGTAACCTTCTTATGCTCGTGAAGGAAGGCGTAGTTGCAGGTTGGGATGATCCTCGTATGCCTACAATATGCGGTTTCCGTCGCAGAGGCTATTCTCCAGAGGGAATCCTGAAGTTTATTGATAAGATCGGCTATACTACATTCGATGCCCTTAACGAGATGGCTCTTATGGAAAGCGCAATCCGTGAGGATCTTAACACTCGTGCAACTCGTGTAAGTGCTGTTATTGATCCTGTCAAGCTCGTCATTACCAACTATCCCGAAGGCAAGATAGAGGAGCTTACTGCTATCAATAATCCAGAGGACGAGAATAGCGGCACTCACGAGATAACATTCTCTCGCAACCTTTGGATTGAGCGCGACGACTTCATGGAGGATGCTCCGAAGAAGTTCTTCCGCCTTGGTCCTGGCAAGGAGGTTCGTCTGAAGAATGCCTATATCATCAAGTGCTCTGAGAATCCAGAGGAGTGTATCGTTAAGGATGCAGAGGGTAATATCGTTGAGATTCATGCAGAGTTTATCCCTGAGACAAAGACAGGTGAGGCAAATGCAAATATGAAGATCAAGGGTAAGACCATCCACTGGGTAAGCGTTGACCATTGCGTAGAGGCAGAGGTAAGGAACTATGACCGTCTGTGGATGGTGGAGAACCCACGTGATGAGGTTGCCAACTACTCAAAGAGTCTTGGCAAGGAGCGTATCGACATAGATGATATGCGTCATTTCATCAACCCTAACTCTCTTGAGATAAAGACTGCATACGTTGAGAAATGGCTTACCAATGCCAAGCCTCTCGACTATCTCCAGTTCCAGCGTATCGGCTATTATAATGTTGATACCGATTCAACAGCCGAGCATCTTGTGTTCAATAAGACGGTGGGACTAAAGAGTAGCAAGTAAAAAAAGCCATAGCCCCTCACCCGTCACTTCGTGACACCCTCTCCCCAAGGGGCGAGGGAAAAGTTAGTCTTTTCTGCTTATGGACTTCAAAACCGCATATCCAGATTCTTATTCGGTCACGAAAGAGAATGCGAAAACAAATCGTTCGAATATGACCGATGCGGAAAGTCTTTTGTGGCATTATTTGCGACAAGAGCAACTTGGGGTGAGGTTTAGAAGGCAACATGTCATTGGTGATTATATCGTTGATTTCATTTGCCTTAAACAAAGGCTGATTATAGAAATTGATGGTGGTTATCACAATGACATCGTTCAGCAACAAGAAGACAGAATAAGACAAAACTGGCTGGAAAGTATGGACTACAAGGTCATACGCTTTACAAACGAAGAGGTGTTCTATAATATCGAGACTGTCATCTCAACTATAAAAGGCAATATAAATTTAGAATTGCCGTTCAGAGTTTAGTATTTATGGTTTTATGCTTAGTGTTTAAATGAAAGACATTTAGACTGTAATACTAACTTTTCCCTCGCCCCTTGGGGAGAGGGTGCCCGTAGGGCGGGTGAGGGGCCGTTGTTTTTTTTATGATTCCTTCCGATTTTCAACGTTACATAAGATCTAATGAGTTCAAGACTCTCCTTGCGAAGGTGCAGGAGGCTATTGAACATGGCGCCGGGGAATACTTCGACGCTGATGACCTTGTGGACGTTGCCGAGTACTTCCATGTGAAGGGCGATGAGCAGATGGCGGGAAAAGTGGTTGACTATCTCCTTTCGCTGTTTCCTGACAATGAGAAAGGATTGGTGTTCAAAGCCCGTACAGCTATCATGAGTGATAGGCTTGATGAGGCAGAGAACATTTCCCGACTGCTCGTTGATGCGGAAATAGTTGATGCTGTCTATCTCAAGGCCGAGATACTACTTTGTCGTGAAAAGGCAGATGAGGCTCAGCAGTTGCTCATAGAGAAATGTCCTGAGTGCCCGGAAGATTCAATGGATGGTACCAATGACGAGGTTGAAGACCTGGGACCTGCATTCGATGATGACGATGACGAGGAAGAAGAGGAATGTTCTCCTTCCGACGTCTTCAACGATTATGTGCTTGATGTCACGCTACTTATGTGCGACTATCGCCAATGGGATTATGCCGACTACTGGCTCTCAAGGGTGTCTGACGAGGCTTATTATGAGGAGGGCGACTATCTTGAGGCTAAGGCGAGGATTCTGACAGCCAGAGAACAGTATTCTGAAGCGATAGAATATTGGGACAAGAGCATCGATGTTGATGCCTATTCGCTCATGGCATGGCTTCAGTTGGCTCAATGTCAGTATCATCTCGGTCTTACGTATGAAGCTCTCCAAAGTGCGGAATATGCAGAGGCGATACAGCCAAACCTTCCGGAGGTCTATCTCAGCAAGGGAAACTGCCTCTTTGCCCTTGGCGATAATGAAGGGGCGATGGAAGCTTTCAAGTATTATCTCACGCTTGTGCCATACGATGTACAGGGGGAGGTCTTGCTCGCATCTGTGCTTTTCGCAATGGAGGACTATCCGAATGCCGAAGAGCATATTCAGGAGGCTATCTATGCGCTTGAGCAAGAGCGGGATGACCTTGACGGTTCTGTTCCTGAGGTCGTTAGGATGGAGATATACCGTCAGGCTGCCTATATAGCTGCTGCACAGGGCAAGGAAGGCGATGCGATGTTCTATGCCGACAGACTTGAGATGTGCGGAATAGCAGAGTATAAGGTATTGTTGCTTCGTGGTGGAATAAAGCTCGAACAGCATGATATGCAAGGGGCATACGAGTATTTCAACCAAGCCCTTACAAAGACTGATAATGATCCGCAGACATATATCAAGATCGGCTGCATGTTCGTAGATGCAAGTGCCTACGAGGTTGGTTATCAGGTTCTTTCTGAAACCAAGAAAATCCTCGCCGAATGTGGCGTTGAGATGGATTCTGGCTTTGAACGTCTTGCTTACGCAGCTATGAAGACAAATCATCGTGAGGAATATCTCGAAGCCTTGGCAAAGGCGATAGAGACAAACCCCACCGACACTATGACAATCTTCTCCACGCATTTCCCAAAGGAACTTCCGATGAAGGAATGGGTGGAGTGGGAGAAAAAGCAATAGCCATAGCCCCTCACCCGTCCTACGGACACCCTCTGACACATACTCGGAGATACTCAATCTCCGACTTCCCCAAGGGGTGAGGGAAAAGTTACTCTTAGAGAGACAAAAGGTTAGAAATTATAAAAAACGACAATTAAAATAGTATATTCTCAATAACGAATAATGGTAACTCATCCCTCGCCCCTTGGGGAGAGGGTGCCCGTAGGGCGGGTGAGGGGCCGTGTTTTTAATGTATGTTCTCATCACTTCTATCAAATCTTCTATCAAATCTGAATTATCCAACGATTTTCTTTTTGATGTTGTTGGAGAGTACCGTGATACCGGTACCGTCAGAATTCGTAGTATCGCCTGCAGCATATCATGCCGCTGGTGGAAATCTTAATGTATGGCTCGTGATATTGTTTGCCACTATCGGTGCTGACTGTGGTGCAACAATCAACTATCTTGCGGGCAAGTATCTCGGTCGTCCTGTCATCTACCGTTTTGCAAACAGCAAATGGGGTAAGATGTGCCTTCTCAATCAGGAGAAGGTGGAAAAGAGCGAGAAGTATTTCGATGATCATGGTAAGGTGGCAACCATTACAGGTCGTCTCATTCCTGGCATCCGTCATCTCATCAGTATTCCTGCCGGTTTGGCAAGGATGAACTTTGGCAGTTTCCTTCTCTTCACCACTATAGGAGCAGGAGTATGGAATTGTATCCTCGCCGGTCTTGGTTGGTATCTCTACAGCGTTGTGCCTGAAGATCAGCTTGAGGGTAAGATTCATGAGTATGGCGATTATATCAAATATGCTATCATCGCACTTGTTCTTATAGCAATCGTCTATTTTGTCATAAAGCATAAGATGAAGAAGTAAGGCAGCTTTAGGGATATTGCAATTCCGTAGATAGTCCATCACTTGTACATCGATTGTCCATCGATACTCCATCGAAACGATGGACCATCGATGGAGTATCGATGAAGGATCGATGGAGTATCTACGGAGGAAGAAGGGTGGATGAAGGGAAAAAAGAGGGAGATGGAAAGGGTGGAAATGCTATGTTGTTGTGTCGAAACAGAATTATGCATTGTGTGTTGTGTAACGTGTGACTGTTAGGAACTTATATGCTATTTACTGTGGAGAAACTTTGAATTAAGTGTATTGAGCGCAAAAACACAATTGTAATATTTAAAAGGTGTTGTTTGTATTCATTTCTGTACTTTTTTATGTAAAAATGTACTTTTTTTGTCATATTTATGTAAAAACGCCTGGAAAATTTGCATTTGTTGATATTTTTTTCTACTTTTGCCCTCAATATTCCCGATAAGTGTAAGAAATGATTCAGTCAGGATTACATAGGTGCGGGGAAAACAAATGGAAGAATAACTAAAAACAATAAAGAAAATGAAACATTTAAAAACACTTATTACCTTGTTTCTGTTAGTGATTGGAACAAGTGTTTTGTGGGCTGAAGACGATGAGTCTGTTCCTGCGCGTACTGCAGTTTGGAATTGGAAAACTGGATCGCCAATAGACATTTCTGCACAGACCAATTTCGAGAACATTGAAGGCGATATATATTTTGATCCTACTGATCAGACAAGCCTTAAACTTCATGTTGATGCGAAGGGTGGCTCGTTCAAATTCATAGATGCTGGTAGAGTTGATTATGCCAAGCTTACGAATGGCTGTAAGGTTAGGGTGCCAGTTCGTCGTATAAATGACGTAGTTACTGTTACATGTCAAGCCAAGTATAATTACACAATAGGTGGTGTCGATGTTAATACTGAGAAAAAAGTATATGAAGCAACCGCACAAGATGCTGCACAAGGTTATGTGGTAATCAAGGCTACAGGTGATGTTCATTTCTACCAAATAGATGTTGTACAGAGTTCGTTCAGCTCTATTCTTCCAATGATACAACTTAATAAGGAAGGTTGGGCTTCATTCACATCCCTCATTCCTGGTTATGTTGTAAAATTGCCATCAAATTCAACTGCATATGTGGCTACTGCTGTTTATCCTGACGAAGGAGATTTTGGTAAAGTCATACTTACTAAGGTCGAAAAATTCGGTTACGGAGAGGGTGTGTTCATTCATGGTCCTCAATACGAAGGAGTGAATGCTACTATTGTTAAAGGCGGTGAATCTGATGTTCCTAAAATAGAAAATAACATCACTCTCGGTTGTACCGAGGATGTTTCCCTTACTTATGAAAGCTGTGCTTATGTTATGGCTACACAGGGTGAGAATGAAGCTGCTGGTTTCTACCACGTGACCGCTCCCAACGATAAAGCTATTACGGTTCCTGCTGGTAAGGCATTCCTTTATGATCCACAAGGACAGGCAAAGCTAGGACGTCGTGCAAAGTTTTTGAGGATAGAATTCGCTGATGGCTCTGAAGCTACAGGTATTGAAAGCGTTCTTGCAGGTGCAAAGACCGAGGCTCCTACCGTATTCTACAACCTCTCTGGTCAGAAGGTTGGTAAGGACTACAAAGGTATTGTTATCGGCAACGATGGCAAGAAGTATGTGAAGTAAACTTGAATATTAATTCTCTATATATAGATAAAGATATGAATAAGAAATATATCAAGCCTTCAATCGTTGTTGAGGCAACTCTTCTAAAGACTCTTATGGAAACTATTTCGGTTCCTGTTCAGGGTGAAATTGATGATCCTACTAACTATACCGTCAATGCTAAGGATGGTGACATCTGGGATGATGAGGAAGAGTAGTTAATACTTGAGTTATTTAGACACAGACAATAGAAACGGCACTCGTAAGGGTGCCGTTTTTTTTTGAATGCAGAGGTGAGTTTTTCTTGTAGAATATTTTTACGATTAAATCGCAATAAAAATTTGGAGAAAAGAAAAAAGATTTGTATCTTTGCATCGGAATCCCTTTTAGCAGTTAGAAGTATATAGTAAACTTATTTCTGATTAGGAATTGTAATAACCTTATATTTGTAAGTATTAACATAAACAACAAGCAATATGCAGAAAAGAATAAAAACATTATTGACGCTGTTCCTATTGATTATGGGAACTATGATGTCGTGGGCAGAATTCAAGGATTTTGAAATAAATCTGACGGAAGCTACAGCTAACGATGGCAATTCCTCGCAGATTTCTGCTTCCTATCTTCCTGAAGGTGTGACACAGATTTTCTATGGAGGTGATAGGGAAGCTGCTTATAATGGTGGTCAGCATGGTTGGCAGTATGCCGCATTCCAGTTTGATGTTGATGGACCTGTTGATATTATCGTTGGCGGTTGTCAATCATCTCAGGTTAATGCTACCGTCACAGATGATAAGGGTGATTTGTTGAAAGAATTGGCTACGGGCGAAGCTCTTGGTTGCGGAGGTGTAGCTATTTACAAATACACAGGTAATGCTGCAACTTTGAGAGTTTATTGTGGCCAGTATTGTCCGTCAATCAAGGTCCAGAAACCTACCAAGGAGAACTTTGTGGCTTCTTGGAATTGGACAAAGAAGCCCGCAGCATTGAATAAGGAAATAAATTATTCTGTAGGGTGGCTTTCTGCAGATAATGGTATTTCAATGTATGTTGATGCAAGTGCATCAAAGTTGTATGCTGTTGGTCGCGACAATGCCCAGTTCAACAAAAATGCACGTTTGCTAGTTCCTGTCTATGGCATTAATGACGAGGTTGCTGTTATAGGCTTTCCTGGTTATACTGGTTTTTCTATTCATGGAGAGAACTATACATCAGATGCGACAGGTATTAAGGTTAATGCAGAGGATGTGATGCAGGGATATATTGTGATAACAAGTACAGATGACAACAAATATATAAAAACTGTAACACTTAAGCATAATGAGGGTGCTCCTTCTCCTATTACATTTAAGGATTTTGCTATAGATTTCCAGGCAAATCCTTATAAGGTCACTCTGCCGGGCGATGGAAAACTGCCATCTAATGTAACGGTAAACGCAGGTACCTATAATGGAGCGCAGCATGGTGTGCAGGACCCTACAATCACAGTAGGTGTGACGGGGCCGGTTAAGTTTACTATCGGTTCTTGTCATTATGGTGGCCATACTGTTACTATTAAAGATGAGGAAGGAAACACCTTGGCTACAGTTGACAACGACAACGGTTGTGACAATGTAAATCAGAAAACGAAGTATGTAGAGTGGATCTACAACAAAGAGAAGGCTGCCACTTTGACATTTGCTGTTAATGGCTACCTCCCATTCTTTAATGCAGAGGAATTGGAGTATGTTCCTGATGTCGAGGTTGCGTATTATGATACGAATGGCAGATTTATTGGTAAGGAGACTGTAGAAGGCTATTCCACACTAAAGTTCAAATTTGGAGAATCTGACGTTACTGCCGCTTCTGGAAAGAAATTCCGTGGTTGGTATGATGGCAATGGCTTATCTGCAAAACCTGTGGAAGAGGGTATTGCCCTTACAAAAAATATAAAACTTTATGCAAAGGCTACAGTTCTTGAGAAAGCTACAAAAACTTCAACCCATACCTATGACCTTACAAAGTCTGATTGGTATCAGAATGAGCATGACCTCATTGAAATTACTGGTGGAAAATGGAATGATGGTCAGCATGGTTGGAGTGTTGGAGCAGGTTCAACCGTGAAGTTGCAGGTTGCAGGTGATGCTTTGATTACGGTATCAAATTGTCAGTTTGCACATGAGGCTAACATGACTTTGACGGATGCCTCAAATAATGTGATAGGCGTGGCAAGTGCAAAAGCTCCAGAAGGTAAGGATGGAGAGACTGTAAAATTCAAGTATAGTGGTGGCGCTACAACCTTGACTCTTACTTATGCAGGTGTGGCGTATATCCATAATATTTCAGTAGAGCATTTTACTTCTGTTGCATTTGAGCCGTTCAAGATCGATTTCCGTACAGAGCCATATACAATTGTGACTCCGACTAGTCATGTTCCTGCAAATGTAAAGGTTGTGAGTGGTATTTGGCATAACGAGGGCATAAATCCTGACTATAACAGGCTTGGATATATACACGCAGTATTAAGGGTCTATGTTGATCGCCCTGTAAAGTTTACTATCGGAAAGAGTAATGAAACCGACCATGCCTCGGTAAGCGTTGACGGTGGCGCAACAACAGTTATTAAGACTAATTTCAAGGAAGAAGGCGGTGTTTGCGACGACGGTCCTGGTACTTATAGTCATAATGTTAAATATGTATATAAGGGAACTGAACCAGCAATCCTTGTATTTGACCTTGGTGAGTACTGCCCATACTTCTTCGCTGAGGAGTGGAAATGTCCGGACTTTGACGAGGCAACAAAGACATTCTACGTGGGAGAAGGCAATGTTGATCAGTTGAAGGATGCTATCATCGAGGCTAATGCGATGGGTGGTAATGCTACGATATTTCTTCCAAATGGAACATACGATCTTAGTACAGATATAAATACTGAGATTATAGCAGATAAAATCGCTATCGTTGGTGAGTCAAGAGATGGCGTTATTATCAAGAATAGTCCAGCTAAGGAAGGACTTGGCAACACCGCAACTTTGAAGAACTCAAGTACAGGCTTCTATTTGCAGAACCTTACAATCCAGTGCGATGCTCCTTATAATCCTAAAACAAAGGCAGAGCGTGGCGTTGCATTATGGGATCGTGGAACAAAGACTATCTGCAAGAATGTATATCTAAAGGGTAAGCAAGATACATATTACAGCAATGGTGCTGAGGGTATGATTGCTTACTTCGAAGGTGGTAAGATTGAAGGTGCCGTTGATTTCATCTGCGGTTCAGGTAATGTTTTCTTCAATAGCGTTATATTGAATGTTATTGAAACCGATCATATATCAAGTGGTGGATGCATAGCCGCTCCTTCTACTTACGAATCGGAAAAAGGTTATGTATTTGCTAATTGCTTGATTACTGCAGCCTCTTCTCAGAAGGATACGTACAATCTTGCTCGTGGTTGGCAAAATTCTCCAGCAGCTCTTTTCGTTCGTACTATATTCGAAGCAAATCCAAGTTCTGAATATTGGGGGGAAAATATAAATGATTTGACATCTCGTCGATTCGCTGCTAATGGTACAAGTGCTAAAAATGATGTTGGCGCGATTTCCATAACCAAGGCTACTCTAGCCGAATTTGCAAGTGGTTGGGATCCTGCTGCTATCATCTCTCAGCATAGCCCAATCAAGACAAATGCTGCAGGATGGGCTTCATACACCGCGTTCACAGATGTATATCTTGAAGGTGAGGATGTAAAGGCTTATACTGCAATACAGATAAATAAGAATTCGGTTTTGCTTAAAACAATTGATGACAAAGTGATTCCTGCAGGTACTGCGGTATTCGTAAAAGGTGCAGAGGAAACGGCGTATCATGTAAAAGGAACTCTTGCTAGTCCTCGTATTGGAACTAATTATCTCACGCCTGTACTTTTCGACACTCCTCTTATTGCTGGTAAAAATGCCTTTGTTATAGGAACAAGAGATGGTGTATGTGGTCTGTATTTGGTGAATTCCGATATAGTTGTTCCTGCAGGCAAATGCTATCTTAATGCGGGTAATGCCTCTTTGGTACTTGCTAAGGATGAGTTGCAGTTTGTTTTCTATGACTCTGAAACTACAGGTATCAATAATATTGATGCTGATACTGATGCTGATGCATTTGTGTATAACCTCTCGGGTCAGAAAGTTGGCAATGGCTATAAGGGCATTGTCGTTCGCAAGGACGGCAAGAAGTATATGGCTAAGTAATAACTTTAAAAAGGAAAAGATATGAAAAAGATATATATAAAACCTTCCATTGTGGTGGAGAAATCTGTCCTGCCAGCAATTATGGATACGCTTTCTGCCGATTACATGGAGTTCGGAGGTGGGACTGGTGGTACAGGTGATGGTGAGGCCCCAATTGAAGTCCAGTCAAAGTATATGTATTACGATGGCTTTGGTAGTTTTGACACTTTTGATGAGGATGATTATTAATGTATAGGATAAAGGCGGTGCCCGTTCGGGTGCCGCTTTTTTGTGCGCAAATCATTTGTAAGTGTCTTAAAAAACAAAAAGATAGAATTGAGGGGCGTGTAGTTACGATTTTGTGTTAAGAGAGTTAAAAAAATAGGGATTTGTTACTAAAATCGGATTTTTTTTACTAACTTTGCATGCTAAAAGTGAAAATTTAATATTACCTAAAACAAAATAATGAGTAAAAAATTGTTGCTCGGCGACGAGGCTATTGCCTTGGGTGCTATTCATGCCGGACTTAGTGGCGTGTATGCTTATCCTGGTACTCCAAGTACTGAGATCACAGAATTTATTCAAGGCAATGATATTGCGAAAAAACGTGGCGTGCATAGTCGTTGGTGTACAAATGAGAAGACTGCAATGGAGGCAGCTCTTGGAATGTCGTATGCTGGTAAGCGTGCATTGGTATGTATGAAGCATGTCGGTATGAATGTTTGTGCCGATGCTTTTGTTAATTCTGCTATCACAGGTGTTAATGGCGGTCTTATCGTGCTTGCTGCCGATGACCCTTCAATGCATTCAAGTCAGAATGAGCAGGATTCACGTTTCTATGCAAAGTTTGCCATGATTCCAGCTTTCGAGCCTTCTAATCAGCAGGAGGCATACGATATGATGAGGACAGCCTTTGAGTATTCTGAGGCTATCAAGGAACCTGTTGTTCTGCGTATCGTTACCCGTCTGGCTCATAGCCGTGCAGGTGTTGAGACTGGTGAACTTCTTGATGAGAACAAGATGAACGCTTCTACTGATCAGTGGGTTCTTCTTCCTGGTATTGCAAAGAAAAAGTATGCTGCCCTTATCGACAAGCAGCCTGCTATGGTAGAGGCTTCTGAGAATTCTGTATATAATAAGGTAGAGACAATCGCAGACAAGAAACTCGGTGTTATTGCCTGTGGTATCGGTTACAACTATGTGAAGGAAGCTGTTGGCGACAATGCCAATATCCTTAAGATTTCACAATATCCATTGCCTGCCGAGAAGGTTATGCAGCTTGCAAAGGAGTGTGATGAAATCCTCGTTGTTGAGGATGGTCAGCCAGTTGTTGAGGAAGAGGCACGTCGTATCATCGGTGATGTAGCTCCTATCAAGGGACGCTATACTGGTGACCTCCCTCGCTATGGTGAGCTTACTCCTGATAGCGTTGCAAAGGCACTTGGTGTTAATCTGCCAGAGGGCTTTGCTCCTGCAAAGAACCTTGCAGCACGTCCTCCACAGCTTTGTCAGGGTTGTGGCCACAGGGATGTATATGCTGCATTGCGTCAGATTATCGAGGAGTGTGAGGATGCGCGCGTATTCGGTGACATCGGTTGCTATACCCTGGGCGCTTTGCCTCCATTCAAGGCTCTCGCTTCTTGCGTGGATATGGGTGCTTCTATCACTATGGCTAAGGGTGCTGCCGACGCAGGACTTCGTCCTTCGATTGCCATCATCGGTGACTCTACATTCACTCACTCTGGTATGACAGGCTTGCTCGATGCTATCAATGATAATTCTCCTATTACGGTCATCATTTCTGATAACCTCACCACTGGTATGACTGGTGGTCAGGATAGTGCCGGTACCAATAAGTTCGAGGCTATTTGTCTCGGTCTTGGCATGGATCCAGAGCATCTTCATGTTGTAACGCCTCTCCCAAAGAATATTCCTGCCATCACAGAGCTTATCCGCAAGGAGTTGGCTTATGAGGGTGTAAGTGTCATTATTCCAAGAAGAGAGTGCATTCAGACAGCGTCTCGTCATGCTCGTGAAAAGGCAAAAGCAAAGGAGGGGGCTAAGTAATTATGAAAAAAGATATAATTCTCTGCGGTGTGGGAGGACAAGGTATCCTCTCTATCGCTACAATCATAGGTGAGGCTGCAACCAAGGCTGGCTTGTATCTGAAGCAGGCAGAGGTTCACGGTATGAGTCAGAGAGGTGGTGACGTGCAGTCAAACCTTCGTCTCAGCACCGAGCCAATCTATTCAGATCTTATCTCGCTCGGAGGTGCTGATGTGGTTATCTCTATGGAACCAATGGAGGCTCTCCGTTATATGCCTTATCTCTCAAAGAAGGGCACCGTGGTGACTTCAAGCAAGCCATTCGTAAATATCCCTAACTATCCTGATGAGGATGCTCTTCAGGCAGAGCTTGATAGCCTTCCTTCAGTGGCTAAGCTCGATATTGATACTGTGGCTAAGGATGCGGGCAATCCTCGTGGCGCTAACATGGTGCTTCTCGGTATGGCTGCTCCTTATATCGGAATTCTTACTGTAGAGCAGCTTCGTGCCGCTATCGCTGTTGTCTTTGCCCGTAAGGGTGAGGCTGTGGTAGAGGCTAACCTCAAGGCTTTTGATGAAGGAGTAAGAAATAAGTAAAGCCTAACCAAGCCTTCCCAAGGGGAAGGATGTTAGATGGTCTTGCAAATTAAAAGAAACATTATACTAATAAATTTATTTAGCCAAGCCTTCCTGAAGGTTTTATGTGTATAAAACATCCTTCCATTTGGGAAGGCTTGGTTAGGCATTTTATGATTTTAAACCCTGCAATGGAGTGTATGGACCGTGAGTCCATGACAAAGCTACAGTCGGAGAGACTGGTGGCTACAGTGAAAAGATGTTATGAGAACGTACCGTTCTACCGTAAGAAAATGGATAAGATGGGTGTTAAGCCTGAGGACATCAAGGGCGTACAGGATATCCACAAGCTTCCATTCACAACCAAACACGACCTTCGTGACGAATATCCATTCGGATTGAATGCTGTTCCTATGGAGCAGATTACCCGTGTTCATGCTTCAAGCGGTACTACAGGTAAGCCTGTTGTTGGCACATACACTAAGGGCGACCTTGAGCGTTGGGCTGAAGGTGCAGCTCGTGTGTTTGCTGCTGGTGGCGTTACAAAGGGTGATATCGTGCAGGTAAGCTACGGCTACGGACTCTTCACAGGTGGTCTTGGCGCTCACGATGCAGCCGGTCATCTCGGTGCTGTGCAGTTGCCTACATCTGCCGGAAACTCAAGCAAGCAGATCATGCTCATGAAGGACCTTGGTTCTTCTGTTCTCTGCTGTACTCCTTCATACGCCCTTCACCTTGCCGAGGTACTTGAGAATACCGATGGTGTTTCTATCGACGATATGAAGCTCCGTGTAGGTTTCTTCGGTGCAGAGCCTTGGACAGAGGGTATGCGTAAGGAACTTGAGGACAAGCTTCACATCAAGGCTATGGATATCTACGGTCTTACTGAGATGAGCGGTCCTGGCGTTGGTGGTGAGTGCGAATATCAAGACGGAACTCACCTTTGGGAGGATATGTACTACCCAGAGATTATCAATCCTGACACTCTTGAGCCATGTGAGCCGGGTGAGTTCGGTGAGCTCGTCTTCACATCACTCACAAAGGAGGCTATGCCAATCCTTCGCTATCGTACCCGTGACCTTACCCGTCTTATCTACGAGCCATGTAAGTGCGGACGTACCGCTGTTCGTATGGATCGCATCCTCGGCCGTTCTGACGATATGATGATCATCCGTGGTGTGAACGTATTCCCAAGTCAGATTGAGACCTGTCTTACTGAGTTCCCAGCATTCACTCCGCAGTATTTCATCACCGTTGACCGTAAGAACAACGAGGATACCTTCGACCTTGACGTTGAGCTTCGCATGGAGTATTTCTCTCCAAACCCATCAAAGCAGATGCCATTCATCAAACCTCTCTACGATCGTATCGTATCAATGGTAGGCATCAAACCAAACATCCACATCAAGGAGCCAGGAAGCATACAGCGCTCAATTGGTAAGGCTAAGCACGTAAACGATAAGAGAGTGTTTAAGAATTAGAAGACAGCCCCCTAGCCCCCCAAGGGGGAATCCTTTTATAGTGTGATAAACGCTTGTGGGGATAGTGGGTTTTCTGAGAACAATATAATAATACGCCCTTTGATTTAGGTATACCATCTAAAAAGTTCCCCCTTGGGGGGCTAGGGGGCTTTGGCTCTTTATATGTTAAACAGAACTATCGTCACCGAGGCTATGGAGAGCATGGCGCTCGGTGATTTTTCACAAGCGACTATTCGCGATATTCAGGCGCTGTCAAAGCTTCTTGAGGAGAAGACCGGACAGCAGGTTATTCATCTTGAGATGGGTGTTCCTGGTCTCAAACCTTCTGATATTGCCCTGAAGGCTGAGCAGGAGGCATTGGCTAACGGATGCGCTACTCAGTATCCTCCTAACGGCGGTATTCCTCGCATCAAGAAGGCAGCATCAGAGTTCTGCAAGGCTTTCATCGGACTCGATATCGACCCTCTCTGCTGCATCCCTACTACTGGTAGTATGCAGGGCACATTCGCCACATTCCTTGCCATCCGTCACGCTATGGCTGACACTAAGAAGGACACCGTGCTGCTCATTCAGCCGGGTTTCCCTGTGCAGACAACCCAGTGCGATGTGATCGGCTTGAAGCATGTAGGTCTCGATATCCACGGCTATCGTGGTGAGGCTCTTATCAAGAAGCTCGATGAGATAATGTCTGAGGGCAATATCAACAGCATCGTGTATTCAAATCCTAACAATCCGTCATGGGTTTGCTTCACCGAGGAAGAGCTGAAGGGCATTGGCGAACTTGCTGATAAGCATGATGTCATTGTGCTCGAGGATCTGGCTTACTTCGCTATGGACTTCCGTCGCGACCTCTCTCATCCTTATCAGGCTCCATATCAGGCAACGGTTGGCAAATATACCGACAACTATGTGCTGTGGGTGTCTGGCTCAAAGGCATTCTCTTATGCCGGTCAGCGTATCGGTGTTACCTGCATCAGCAACAAGCTCTATCACAGGATTTATGAGCCTTTGAAGAAGAACTTCGGAGTGGGTGAGTTTGGTAACTTCCTCTGCAACCGACTGATGTACACGCTCTCAAGTGGCACTACTCACAGCGTTCAGCACGCTATGGCTGCTCTTATGGAGGCAGCTTGCAACGGTAGCTATAACTTCCTCGACGATGTTAAGGAGTATGGTCGCAGGGCAAAGTTCATGAAGGATGTGCTGCTTGCAAACGGCTTCTATCTTGTCTATGACAACGATATGGGGGCTCCTCTTGCCGATGGTTTCTACTTCACCGTGCAGTATCCTGGAATGACCGACCTCGCTCTTACCAAGGAACTCATGTACTATGGCATCGCGGTTTATCCTCTCGACACTATGGGCTCTACCCAGCAGGGTGTCCGCGTCTGCACTTCTTTCTTCCAGAAGGAGCAGGAAGGCATGTTCAAGGAGAGAATCGAGGAGTTTGCTAAGGCGCAGAAATAAATGACTCTCTTAGAACGTTTAAATAGCTCTGACCGCTTTGCAAGTGGCATTGGGGCGCGGCTCGTTGAGGTTCGTGAAGGTTATGCGCGTGCCGAACTCACGGTTGAGGAACGTCATCTTAACGCGGCTGGTGTGTGTCAGGGAGGTGTGATTTACACATTGGCTGACCTTGCCTTTGCAGGGGTATGCAACAGTCACGGCACCCTCACTCTTGGCGTGAATACAAGCATCTCTTTCATGAAATCTGCTCAGCTTGGCGAGAAGATCATTGCCGAGGCTACCGAGGTTCTTGACCATCACAAGTTGCCTTACTGCGACATCAGGGTGAGGAATGAGCAAGGCGAGGTACTTGCCGGGATGACCGGACTTGGCTATCGCACGAGGAAGGACTATGAGTTTGATGCCTTGATGTAGGTTTCATTCTTGCTTGTTTCATAATTCAGAATTTTACATTTGAGATTTGATACTTGGGAGGCTTGCATTCGTGTGGGCCTTCTTTTTTGTCTGCTCGTTTCACCGCTTCAACACCCTTTCCGGATTAGGGCTTGGGAACGGATTTACAACGGACTTATAACGGTATTACAACGGACTTACTACTTGGATACCGCTACACCTATCACCCAATTCCCGAGTGACAACGTGCGTAGCATCTCGCACGTCCTTCGGTTTGACGAGTGCAAAGTTACAACAAATTTCTTCGGAACGGAAAGAAATGCGTGAGAAAAACATTTTAGATTCAAAAAAAGTTTGTTGCGCGCTTGTAATGTGTTGATATACAGATTGATATTTTCGGAAGGAAATTGGGATAACCCTCAATCTAACATATAACTGTTAGATAAAACAGGGACAGGGGTATGGTATCTATATTCAAAATAATAATATAATATATTAATATATTCGGTTATATGTTAGGTGCCATTCTGCGTCTCCTGTTGGGGGGTGATATCTAACATGTATTGAAAAATGATGGTTTCATGATTCACTTGTTGACGCTGTGTTTTCAACCCACATCGTCTCTTTCTTGTGTGTTGTTGATGAATCTAACATATAATTGTTAGGAAAAATAGGGAGAGGGGGTAAGGTAACCATACAAAGAACAAGGTCAACATCAACTAGCGCTGACATTGACCTTGTACTTTGTCCCCTAATTTAATCAACCATTTCTTAGTTTTCTTACCGTCTTTTCGTCTTTTGTTATACCCGTTAATACAATCTTTTGATTACCTTAGCTCATTACCTATGAGTTCCCCCTAATTCAAATGTTGTTTACACAATGTTGTGACTGTCTATGTATGTCACATTTAAAATATAAATCTTACACTTATTTCCATTTCTTGAGTGCAAAGTTAATATGTTTTTTCAGAATGTGCAAGAAAAAATATTTCATAAACTTTATTATTTATACCACGCAATACTTTTTACATTTGCGCAATAGTGCAATGCTACATTGTGATATGGTGCAGTTTGTGTTGCATATTTGCAAATACGTTTATTTACAATAAGTTACGAAGCTCGTCGCTGATGTGTATTTTTTACACCCATAGTGTTTTTCCTACCCCATATTAGGGAAAAATCTCGCCAGATTAGGGAAAGAACCTTTGAAAAACAAATATTTCACAGTAATTTTGCCCTCAGAAATCAGAGATAGTTCTGATGACGACATTAAAAGAATACAGTTATGAAAAAGAATATATTTAGCTTGATAGCAATCGCAGTTATTGGAACAAGCACTTGTATGGCAAAGGCAACTCCAAAGTCTGTTTACAACCCGAAGCCTCGTATGGAGCGTAAGGTAGATCGGCCTACTACGACAACGGTAACAACCACTACGATGAGACCGAATGGTACTAAGGTTGTCACGACCACTACCACCAAGACTGTTAAGGTTGCTCATCCAAAGCCAAAGATGGTAAAGCCGCATAAGCCAAATGGTCACATGCATCACATGGATCATAAGCATCACATGCACCACAAGCACCACATGCATCACAAGCATCATCGCGGCACCTGTAAGGCTTGCAAAAAGCATGACAGACATTTTCCAAAGAAATAGTTGCAACGATCTATATATTCATCCTCTCCCCACCAAGTCAAGACGTTGGCATACGGTGGGGAGATTTTTTGTGCTTAAAACTTGCATAGCTGACGGATTATTGCTATTTTTGCAGTCAGAATAGGAATAATCCCTAAATCTATGAAGAAATTCATCCTATACATCGTCATTGTGCTGGGTATCACTCAGCTCAACTTGTCGTGTGCGCCAGAGAGTAAGATTCCTTTTCTTGGTAGAATGCACATAGTAGCTGATTCATTGCTCGATGCTCCATTTCCTGATTCTTTGAACTTTGAGAATCGAGGATTGGAACTGACAAAGGAACAATACTATGCCTTATGTTCCGATTCGACTGAAGGAGAAAAGATTGTGTCTATCAAGAAATATAAGGATAACTATCTTCTGTTCTTCTGCCGAAAGTATTATGGATGGGTAGATGCTGTGCTTTTAGATAAATATGGTAAGCAACTTGACAGAAGTGGCTTCTTGGGATTGGCTTCTCGAAGTTGTCGTGTGGCAGAAAATGGAAAACAAGCAAGGTTTGAAAATAGAGATTCCATTGATATGAACACCTCATTGTGGAATATAAGGTGTCAAGATGATGATAAATTTGTATTGGAAGGTGTTTTGGGGCATAGTGACACGCTTAAGGTGACATATTCAATCTCTGACAAGATAACAAAGATTAGTAGAATGGCCTCAAAAGAAATTGCAACCCCATCATTGGATATAATGACTCTTGCTTTGTCACAGCCCGAAAAAGCCTGTGAGTTGGCAAGTAGTTATATGTACTTATGTAGAAAAGGCGATTATGGGAGTTGTCTTAATAGTAGTAGATATGCTTATCGTGAGTTGTATCGTTTTGTAAGATACAATCCACAGGTCGTTTTACAGTGGATATATGATCATCGGGAAAACAAGAAAGTTGAGAAAACCTTGTTTATTTGTTATGAAGTTTATTCATGCAATAATGGGGGGATTTCCAAAGAATTCCTCCGTGATAACATCCTTAAACTCAAGGATAAGAAAGCGCAGGAGTATCTGCTGAATATAGAGGTGTTCAAGGATGAATCTTCTATGGAATAGATTATCTTTTGTATTGGTGTTTGGTCGATAATGGCAATATTTCGCGTTAAAAATGTACAAAAGTGGGAAAAATCGCGTGAAAATGTAGGAGAATAGCATTTTTCTTTATAATTTTGCACCTCAAATGAATGTAAACAGGAGACGGATTATTGCTATTTTTGCAGTCAGAAATATCATAACCCGAATCTATGAAGAAATTCATCCTATACATCGTCATTGTGCTGGGTATCACTCAGCTGAATTTGTCGTGTACGCCAGAGAGTAAGATTCCTTTTCTTGGTAGAATGCACATAGTAGCTGATTCTTTGCTTGATATCCCTTTTCCGGATTCGCTAAACTTCGAGAATCGCGGAATTGAGTTGAGTAAAGAGCAATATTATGCTTTGACTTCAGATTCAATTGAAGGGAAAAGGATTGTTGCAATTAAGCAATATAATGATAATTTCCTTGTGTTCTTTTGTCAGAATAGATGGATATCTACAATCCTTTTTGATAAAGATGGTAAGCTGCTTGACGTATGTGACTTCTTCGGAGTAATACCAAGAAAAAAAGTAAGCATCGAAGTTGATATAGATATACCAATTGATTCATTTTGTATTGATGAGTCGTTATGGAATATAAAGTTTCAGGGCGATAATAATATTGAATTGGAAGCCGTTTTGAATAGAATTGACACAATTAAAATGTCGTATTCAATATCGGATAGAATAACAAAGACTCGTAGAATTGCTTCTAAGGAAATAACAACACCAGCTCTTGATATTCGTACTTTTGCGGTGTCACAGGTGGATAGTGTCTGTGAACGATTAAGCGTTTATCATCCTATGTCGCCATCAGGCATGTGTATAAAATGGACATGGGGAGGCCATCTTGGAGCACAATACCTTTTGCCTTGTATAAAATATAATCCACAAGGCATTTTGCAATGGATTTATGATTACAAGAATGAAAGAGTAGAGAAATGTCTTTATTATTGCCATGAAACCTACCATCGCTATAGTTGGGGCTTTTCTCTTGATTTCCTTCGTGAAAACATCCTTAAACTCAAGGACAAAAAGGCGCAAGAGTATCTGCTGAATATGAAGGTGTTCAAGGGGAAAGATGTATATGAATAGATTATCTTTTACGTGGTGTTTGGTCGATAATGGCAAAATCTCGCGTTAAAAATGTACAAAAGTGGGAAAAATCGCGTGAAAATGTAGGAGAATAGCATTTTTCTTTATAATTTTGCACCTCAAATGAATGTAAACAGGATTGTGCCAATGCTTGTCCTGTCGTCGCTTCATGTTCACGAACAAGTACAGAAAAATATAGTTGACTGCAAGGAATGTGTAGATCATCATTGTCATGGACACTTGACACAGTTGTCAATGTCTATGGATGAATGTGTGCTATGTCAGTTCCTTATGCTGACATTTGTGGCAGGTGCTGCCCTTGCAGTTGTTTTTTACAATAAATCCTTTGTATTCCATTTTGCCCAGCCTCAAAGTAACGTTTGCCTTGAAGCCTTGGGCATCCCAACACTTCGTGCACCTCCAACTGTTTGAATTTCATTCTGAGTAAAAGGAAGTTCCGCTTGCGCGGAGCAAATGGAAAGTAAATTCTTCTTTTTTTAGAAAGTGAATTCGCTTTCCTAGAACAATTCAAACAGACAAAGCGTATGATAAACATTATGTTGGCTGCTATGTGCCTTACAACGGCACCAGCCGACACTACTATTGCGCTTGATGCCGTCACCGTGACAGGTCAGCATACCCACGACTATCAGATGCGCTCATCTCAGTCGGAGGTGCAGGTCAGTCGTGAGTTCCTTCAACAGAACTTTGCGGGAAGTTTGATGCAGACGCTGGAAGCAATTCCTGGCGTTAAGGCTATGGCAATAGGTAGCGGGCAGTCGAAACCCGTTATCCGAGGCATGGGCTTCAACCGACTCGTGATTTCTGAGGATGGTGTCAAGCATGAAGGACAGCAATGGGGCGATGACCACGGTTTGGAGATTGACCAGTTCGCAATCGACAGGGCGGAGGTCGTCAAGGGTCCTGCGGCATTGCTCTATGGTAGTGATGCCATAGGTGGTGTGCTCGGACTTTACACCAACCATGTGCCTACCGAACCGTTCTGCGGGAGCGTACAGCTCTTCGGTCGCTCAAACAACGAGCAGATAGGCCTGTCGGCAAAGATAGGCGGCAGGAAGGGTAACTGGTTCTATCGCGCACATGCCACATTTATTGACTATGCCGACTATAAAGTGCCGACGGATAGTATTCAGTATTATTCTTATTGGATAAGACTGAAGGATAAGCGTCTGCGCAATACGGCTGGCTGTGAGCGTGATGGTAGCGTGACATTGGGATATGCCGGCTATAATTTCCATACCGATGTGCGTGTTTCTGACAGCTACTCAAAGAGTGGCTTCTTTGCCAATGCACATGGCTTGGAGGTTAGATTGTCGGATATCGACTACGACCATTCGCGTCGTGACACAGACCTTCCATATCAATGGGTGAACCATCTGAAGGTGATGAGCCATACCACATGGAAGAAAGACCTGACATCTCTTGAACTTAACCTCGCCTATCAGAATAACCTTCGCGAGGAATGTTCAGAGCCGGTAAGTCATGGCTATATGCCTGCGCCAAAGAGTTCACTTGAGCGTAGGTTCAACAAGAGTACCTATACAGCGGGTGTCGGACTTCGCCACACCATTGACAAGCATGAATTGCGTGGTGGCGTGAGCAGCGAGTATCAGTACAACCGTCGTAGTGGCTGGGGCTTTATCATACCAGACTTCGAGACGCTGAGCGTCGGTGGCTTTGTCATGGATCGCTATTCCATCAACGAAAACCTCATACTCAATGCCGGACTTCGTTATGACTATGCACGGACGCATATTCATAGCTATCAGGATTGGTTCCTGACACCTGTTGACGGTGATTCTATATATAAGGAGCGTTCGGCAGATTTCCGAGGCAACTTCAATAGCTTTACATGGTCGGCAGGTGTGAATTACAGCACAGGACTATGGGTGCTGAAGGCGAATATTGGCAAGAGTTTCCGTGTGCCTATTCCGAAGGAACTGGGTGCCGACGGCATAAACTACCACATATTCCGCTATGAGCGTGGCAATGCGAAGTTAGATCCTGAGGAGTCGTATCAGGTTGATGCCACTGTCCTCTGGTGTAACGATGCTTTGGAAGTGCAGGTAGAGCCATATCTGAATTACTTCCCTAACTACATATACCTGAATCCTACGGCACAGTATGTAGAAGGTTTGCAGTTGTATAATTACAGGCAGGCAGAGGTGCTGCGTTGGGGATTGGAGGCGCAGTTGAACTGGAAGCTTGACGACCATTGGCAAGCACATGCACAAGGAGAGTATCTCTATGCCCGTCAGCAATCGGGCGAGAAGAAGGGATATACCCTGCCTTTCAGCACTCCGTGGTCGGTTGATACAGGTCTGAAATATACTTTCGATAGCAAGGGCAAGGACTTCGTAGGTCTAAATGCCCATATCGTAGGTGCTCAGAATGAGATTGTTCCGCCCGAAAAACCTACCGATGGGTATTTCACTCTGAATCTTTCGGCAGGAAAAGAGTTTCAGTTGGGAAACTCAAAGCTTAACCTGACGCTTCATGCAGACAACCTGCTTGACCGTCGCTATTACGACCATACCAGCTATTATCGCTTGATTGACGTGCCAGAACCGGGACGAAATATCTCGCTGATGGTTGGATGGGAATTTTAATTAACAATTAACATGCCTTTAGCCTTCCGGCTCCCTCCCTACGGGGGAGGGCGGGGGGAGAGGCCGATAATTTTTTTAGCAAAATGAAAAATCTTAAATATATGAGCCTTATGCTCGCTCTTTTGTGTGTAGTTTCTCTTGGTTTTACATCTTGTGGTGATGACGACGATGATGATGATCTGCCTGCAAAGCCAGTCATTACATTGACTGAGGTAGGTCACGATAATAGCAAGCATGCTCATCCGGGACATGATTTACATCTTGAGGCAGATGTTGTTGCCGAAGGTCTTATCAAGAGTATCAACATCGAGATTCATCAGGAGAATGGTGGTACGATGAAGATTGAGAAGGCATATACTGATGGCAAGTATATCGGTGTTCGCAATACTGAGTTCCACGAGCATATTGACATTCCTGAGAATGCCCCATTAGGCGAGTATCATCTTCACTTCGTTGTGACAGACAATAGCGGTCAGCAAACCGTTGCTGAGAGTGATATTGAACTTGTAGAGGATGATGGAGATGATGAGGAGGACGAACATGAGCATCATCATGAATAGTGTAATATAAAGTGTAAAGTATAAAGTGTAAGGTTTAAAGAATGAATTTGAACAAGAAATATTTATCTCTTATGCTGCTGTGCGCACTCAGTGCGTGCGGCAGCTCTGATGACGATGAGGATTCAAAGGATATGACCTATCCAGTCATCAACACAACTGATATTGTTGCAGTTCCTGCTGAGTGTGAGGTTTATAAGCGAGGCGACGTGATTCCTTTCAATGTCCTGTTCACGGATGATACTGAGTTGGGTGCCTATAACATCGAGATTCACCATAATTTCGACCACCACACCCATAGTACATCATCTGTGGAGTGTCCTATGGAGGCACAGAAACAGCCAGTCAAGCCTTGGGCGTATAATCAGGACTTCACTATTCCTTCAGGGCAGAAATCATTCACAGCGCGTCATGATATCGCTATTCCTTCCGACATTGATGCTGGCGACTATCATTTCATGGTTCGCCTTACTGACCGTGCAGGTTGGCAGCAGATACATGCTGTAGCAATCAAGATAACGGAGTAATTGAAACGGCAAACAAAAAAGCTGGGGTGGTAAAATGCCACCTCAGCTTTTTTTTATTCGTATGAATTGTCTGTGATTACTTTTCGTAGCACTTGAAAATGCTGTCAACGGTGTTAGTGTCCATCTTCTTTGTGAAGAGACTAACGATTGCAACAACGATGAAGCCACCAACCATAGCAACTGCACCGCAGTCGATTGGGTTGAGCAAAGAGTTGCTGAGCATCATATTGACAACTGTGAGACCTACGCCCCATGCGAAGCAAGCCCATACGCTGGCGGTTGTAACGCCTCTCCAGTAGAGTCCGAGCATGAATGGAGCGAGGAAGGCTCCTGCAAGAGCACCCCAAGAGATACCCATGAGCTGTGCAATGAACTGTGGTGGGTTGAGGGCAATCATGAGTGAGAGGGCAATGAAGAATACGATGAGAACTCGCATGATCACAACCTTTCTGCGCTCAATCTTCTCTGCAACCTCATCGTCAATCTCACCACCCTTAACCTCATCGTCGGTTGACTTCTTGTCACGATAGATAAGGTCGAGAGTCATTGTTGAAGAAGAGGTGAGTACAAGACTTGCAAGCGTTGACATTGACGCTGAGAGCACAAGGAGCACTACAAGGGCGATAAGCACGTCTGGCAATGTCTCAAGCATAGAAGGTACGATAGAGTCAAAAGCGTATTTATGCTTCTCAGGAGAGAAAGCTGGCTCTGGGTAGAGTCGGCCGAAACTTCCGATGAAATAGCAACCACCAGAAACGATGAGCGCAAAGATTGTAGAGATAATAGTTCCGCGCTTGATAGCACTTTCATCTGTGATAGAATAGAACTTACCAACCATCTGTGGCAATCCCCATGTTCCGAGTGAGGTGAGCACTACCACACCGAGAAGGCTCAGAGGGTTAGGACCGAACCATGAGGCGAAGTCGCCTAACTGGAATGAAGAGAACAATCCGCTTTTATCTTCGAGGTCGTGCGCGGTTGGCACCTGTGCTGCCATCTTGTTTATAGCCTCTGTAAGTCCTCCCTGATTGTGGAGCACCACATAGATAACGGTGGTGATACCGAAGAGCATGATGATACCCTGTATGAAATCATTGATGGCTGTTGCCTTGTATCCTCCGAGGATGACATAGATAGCGGTAAGGGTAGCCATTATCATGGCGCAATATGAATAAGGTATGCCGAAACCCATCTCGAAGAGCTTTGAGATACCCATATACACACCGGCAGTGTATGGAATCAGGAATACAAAGGCAATGATGGAAGCTACAACACGAAGTCCTTCACTTGAGAAACGTGTTCCGAAGAAATCGGGCATTGTACGGCTCTGGATGTGCTGAGTCATCAGTTTCGTGCGTTTGCCAAGAACTATCCATGCCAGAAGAGAACCGATGATGGCGTTGCCGATACCGATCCATGAAGCGGAAAGACCGTATTTCCAACCGAACTGTCCGGCATAACCTACGAATACAACAGCTGAGAAATAGCTCGTACCAAAGGCGAAAGCTGTGAGCCAAGGCCCTACGGAACGGCCGCCAAGCACGAAGCCGTCAACGCTTTTTGCCTGTTTGCGGGAATATATTCCCACACCGATAGTCACCAACAGGAAGATGACGGTAAGAATGATTTTTATTAGCATTATGTTTTAGAGTTTATAGTTTAGAGTTTAGTGATTAGTGTTTGGAGATTAGTTGAATCTAACCTGCATCTGGCACATAAGGGCGCTGTTACCCTTCTTTATGAACTCGCCTCCTGCTGTGTATGCGCTCTTATAGACATACTGCACTTGGAAGCGGCATCTCTTGAAATACCACCACTGGAAACCGAAGATAGCCTTATGCTGATCCATGTCGAGGTCTTTGTTGAAATTGAAATAGTCGTATGAGCCTACGAGGTCAAATTTCTTTGGAACCAATGGCACGCAACCTGTGATATAGTAACCACGGCTGAGAGCGTTGCCATCCTTACCCTCAAGATACTCTCCATGTATGTTGAATGGCTTTGACTTATAGTCGAAACCTATGCTGTAACGGTTACGCTTATAGTTCTGTCCGATCTCGATTTCCGGGTTGTAGATAGATTTCGCTATTGCGTGACCTTTACCTAACTGACCTGTTGCTATAAGGTTGAGACCTTCAACTGGACTTACCTCCAAGCGTCCGATAACATCCTTCGCATTGTTGCCGTCCTTCTTGTTGATACCTTGTCCGTTCATCACGTCAACCTCGTATTTCACCTTGCCATTGGCAAACTCGCCCAAAATGGCAGCACCGAGGTCACGACCGTACTGAACACCGAGAAGTGGGTCTGAGCCACAACCAGAGAGGTATGTAACGCCTTCAGAATACACGTCGATAGCCTCCATGTCAGTAGGAGAGAGCTTGTTCTCGTATGTGCAGGCGTTCTTGAACTGTCCGAAACGCACGGTGAGTGCCTTATTGTCGGTGATTCGGTAGTCGGTGTAGTATTCCTGTACTTGAGAGTTAAAATCGTGCATGAACAAGAAAAACCAACGGTCGGTTATGGCAGCATGTGCAAAGAACAGCGTGCGCTTCATGTCGAATGTGTTGGCTTTTTCGCCGCCTCTGTCCCTATCCTGATACGTATAGCCAGCTTGAGCATAGCCATGAACGACTATTCTATCCAATACGTCAGATAGAAATTCCTTGGTCTTGCTCTCTTCCTTCTGTTCCTGTGCGGTGGCATAGTTAAAAGGGAAAAGGCATAGCAGCACTCCAACTGCCATTTTGTAAAAGTAAGTCATGTTTTTTATACCGTTTTGTTGAAAAATGTTGTATTTGTTTAGATTTTTCATGTGCAAAGATATAAAATTATAATCAGAATGGCAAATTTTTCTAAAAAATATTACATTAATGATAAATATTACAATAGGTTTTAGTATCTTTGCACTACGAAATCTAATTTTGTTAAAACCTAAAATATAAAATGTTAGACAAAAGCGAATACTTACATCCAGACAAGGAGTGCCTCTCCCGACAGGAAATCGAGGCATTACAGCTTGAGCGCTTGAAGGCGACAGTCAAGCATTGCTATACAAATGAAGTTTATAAGAAGAAGTTTGCAGAGGCAGGAATCACGCCTGATGATATCCAGACGCTTGATGATGTCCGTAAACTTCCTTTTACCACAAAGCAGGACTTGCGCGACAACTATCCATTTGGCTTCGCGTGCGTACCTCTTAGTAAATGTACACGACTTCACTCTTCAAGTGGTACGACTGGTAATCCTACGGTTATTCTCCATACACAGAAGGATATTGACGAATGGGCTAATGCCGTAGCTCGTTGCCTGCATATGGTCGGTTTGAGACCTGATGATGTATTCCAGAACTCTTCCGGCTATGGTATGTTCACAGGAGGCCTCGGTTTCCAGCTGGGAGCAGAGCGTCTTGGAGCGCTTACCGTTCCTGCAGCAGCAGGTAACTCTCTCCGTCAGATAAAGTTCATCAAGGACTTCGGAACAACAGCCATCCATGCTGTGCCTTCATATGTTACCCGTCTTCATGAGGTAATGGTAGAGCAAGGCGTTGATCCTCGTCGTGATACTAAACTGAAGGTGCTTGTTATCGGTGCAGAGCCTCATTCAGAGGAACAGCGTAAGCGTATCGAGAATATGATGGGCGTAAAGGCATACAACTCATTCGGTATGTCTGAGATGTGCGGTCCTGGCGTTGCCTTCGAGTGTAAGGAGCAGAACGGACTTCACTTCTGGGAAGACTACTATATCGTGGAGATTGTAGATCCTGAGACTCTTGAGCCTGTTCCTGATGGTGAGATTGGAGAGCTTGTGCTCACAACCCTTAATCGTGAGGCTATGCCTCTGTTGCGTTATCGTACTCGTGACCTTACCCGTGTGCTTGGCCGTACATGTCCTTGCGGACGTAATCACGTGCGTCTTGACCGTATGAAGGGACGCTCAGACGATATGATGGTGCTCCGTGGCGTTAATATCTTCCCAATTCAGATTGAGAAGATACTTATGCAGTTCAAGGAACTTGCAACCAACTATCTCATCACCCTCACTACTGATGCCGACAACGATAACATGACCGTTGAGGTTGAGCTTGAGGAACTCTTCACGGATGATTATCAGCGTTTGCAGAAACTCCAGAAGGATGTTACCCGTGCTCTCAAGGATGAGATTCTGCTCACTCCTCACGTGAAGCTCGTTCCAAAGGGAAGTCTGCCTGTAAGCGATGGCAAGGCTGTCAGGGTTGTGGATAAGAGAACCGTTTATCAATAAATCTAATCTATTATGACTATCAAACAACTTTCAATATTCATAGAGAACAAGGGCGGTACGCTTATCAAGGTTCTCGATATGCTCAGCAAGGCTGGTATTCAGATTATTGCATCTACCGTTGCTGATACTCAGGAATATGGCATCTATCGTGTCATCTGTGACAATCCTGCAAAGGCTTACCTTCTTCTGAAGGAAGAGGGCATAAACCTTCAGCTCACCGATGTCTTCGCTCTTTATGTTGATGACAAACCGGGTGCTGCGGCTGAGACTTTGAAGACTCTTTCAAATGCAGGTATCGCAATTTCGTACATCTACACCTTCCTTCTCAATGGTCAGGGCGTGCTTGTATTCCGCACAAGCGATATGGAGAAGACTAATGAGGTGATAGCTCTCAATAAGCTGAAGAGCGTGGTGGCACTATAATTTAAGTGAAGAGTGAAAAGTGAAGAATTTGAATTAGTATTATTGTTTATAGGTGGAGATTTGCTTTACGCTATAAAATGTAACTTAAATTCTTCACTTCACTTTTCACTCTAAATATTGGAAATATGAAGATAACTCTATTACAACAGGATATAGCTTGGGCTGATCCTGCAGAGAACCAAAGGCGTAGTGAGGCGGCAATCCTTGCTGCGCCTTTGTCTGATTTATATGTGCTCCCTGAAATGTGGAGTACGGGTTTCAATGCCGTTGACGAGGATACTACTTCCTTGTCATGGATGAAACAGATGGCAGCAAGGATGAATGCTGCTATTGCGGGAAGTCTTTCGGTTAAGGCTGAGGATGGGACGAAACGTAATAGATTCTATTTCGTCATGCCTCCAACCGAGGCTTATCCGGAAGGAAAAGTTGAGTATTATGACAAGCGACATCTTTTCTCATACGGTAATGAACAACTTCACTATTCTGCTGGAGAAGAACAGAAAATTGTGAAATGGCGAGGAGTGAAATTTCTCTTGCAAGTTTGTTACGACCTTCGTTTCCCCGTTTTTTCCCGTAACAAAATAGATAGTTGCTACGATGCTCCATCCGAGGACGTTTCTGAGTGTCTTTACGACTGCGCTCTTTACGTTGCTTCTTGGCCAGCTTCACGTATCAAACCGTGGCATATTTTGCTACAGGCAAGAGCCGTGGAAAATCAATGTTTTGTAGCTGCCGTAAACAGGGTGGGAGAAGACCCGATGTGCAAGTATTGCGGTGGTACGGAAATGATAGATGCGTATGGTAGGGTAATTGTAACTTGTCCAGATGATAAAATCGCAAGCGCTACATACGAGATCCGAATGGATGAACTTCGTGGCTTTAGGAAAAAGTTCCCAGTACTCGAAGATGCAGATTCGTTTCATTTATATAGCAAATAATATCGCATTTACAAAATTGCTACTTTTTTGTAATGATACATAAAATAGTGCATTTTCGTAAATTTTAGAAACTGCTACACATAATAACAAAGAATAGTTCAAATTTGTATAAAATTACGGAAGAAATGGCCAAAAGTAGTGCGATATTGTAAAAATATTGATTTTTCTCAAAAAAAAGTTGTAAAAAATTTGCAAAGTAAATAAAAAACCATTAACTTTGCAAGCGTTATCCTGAATACAATCTTTTTACCTTAAAGAAGCTAATACCTATTGAGATTGGAACGTTCGCACTGTGAAGTGAGGACGTTTCTTGTTTTATATAGATTCGTCATTTTTTTATTATGTTTCATTCCTATAATTTTATGCATCAAAAAATACTTGTTTGTTCCATGCTTTTTGTATGACTGTAATATTAAAGAAGAAGTGATTCTTTCGGGATGTTTTAATGGTGAAAAATGCAAGCGTTTTTTACTTGATTTTTGTCTTGAAAAACATACCGGAAAGAGATTATAATCCCATGCTTTTTCAAAAGCTTTTTTTGATTAGAAATCCGTGCTGTTTTTGAACTTGTTCCAATCCTTTGTTTGCTTGTTTCTTATTGAGAAAAAAACAGTAAACTTGAAGTGTTAAAAGAGTTTTCATGTTAAAAATTTCTTCATTCTTAATTTATTGTTGTAACTTTGCACTCGCAAATCGGAGACGTGCACCAGCCTTTTGTTGGCTGACTTGCACTATTTGCATCGTGCGCACTCGTGCACTCGCAAATTAGAAACGTGTGCCAGCCTTTTGTTGGCTGACTTGCACTATTTGCATCGTGCGCACTCGTGCACTCGCAAATTAGAAACGTGCGCCAGCCTTTTGAGCTGCCACGAATATTTGCATCGAGTGAGTATGTTTCGTACGTTACACTCGGAAATGGATGATAGCTGCGGCGACGCACTCGGAAAAATTTTAGCGCGTATGAAACTTTGGTTTATTTTCTGTCAAGACGATCTTCTGCTTCAGAAGACAGGTGAGGGAAAGTTTACGGTTCCCAAAGGCGAAGACCCCCCTGTAGTCTTGAAAGCATGGAATAATGTGCATAACATCACCCCTATGGATGATGGTACGCTTGTGAAGACGGTAAGGGTTGATAATCCAATAACATCTCTTGAGGGGTATGAAATGTGCCCTCTCCGCCAGTCTTACTATAAGCTTTCTCGTGAACTCTATCTAAAAGCGGGTAAGTGTCACGAAATCCTTTATTGGGATCAGAACACGAAGTTCTGTGGTGTTTGCGGCGCTCCTATGAAGATGGAGACAGATATCTCAAAGCGCTGTACCGGTTGTGGAAAGGAGATTTGGCCACAGCTTGCCACAGCCGTCATCGTCCTTATTCATAAAGGAGAGGATGAGGTACTGTTGGTTCGTGCCAAGAATTTCCGCAGCAAGCACTATGGATTGGTAGCCGGATTCGTTGAGACAGGCGAAACGCTTGAAGAGGCTGTTTGCCGTGAGGTGTCTGAAGAAGTAGGGTTGAAGATAAAAAACGTGCGTTACTTTGGTTCTCAGCCTTGGCCTTATCCTTGTGGACTTATGGTAGGCTTTAATGCCGATTATGTATCAGGCGAGATAAAGATTCAGGAAGAGGAGCTTCTAAAGGGGGCATGGTTCCGCAAGGATAACCTGCCTGAGATTCCCGAAAAGCTATCTATTGCCCGAATGTTACTAGATGATTGGATAAAACAAACTTTATGAAAAAGATAAAAACAGCGTATCTCGCATCTGCAATAGGATGCTTGGTCGTAGTAATAGGCATTGTATGCTACTTCCTCTTTGCCGGTATTGCAAAGAATGAAGGCGTTTCATATCTCTACATTGATGACGATGATGATATGGATTCTGTTAGTGCGAAACTATCGGATATAGCCACTCCTACAGGTGTTGCTGCCGTTCGCACTATGGCTCGTCACATGGGATATGCGGATAAAATCCGTACTGGTCGCTATCTCCTCAACGAGGACATGAGTGCCCTTCGTTTCTTCCGCAACCTCCGCAATGGTCATCAGGAGCCTATGAGACTCGTTATGCCGAGTGTTCGTACCAAGGCACGTCTTGCGCAGGAACTGGGTAATATGATGATGTTCCGCGATTCCGATTTTCTCAAGGCTATCTCTGATGAGTCTGTATGCGAGAAATACGGTCTTGACACAGCTAAAATCATTTCGATGTTCGTTCCTAACACCTATGAGGTGTATTGGGATACTTCGATTGAGAAGTTCCTTGACCGTATGAAGAAGGAGAGTGACCGTTTCTGGAATAGTGAGCGCAAGGCAAAGGCAGAGAAACTTCAGCTCAATCCTGTTGAGGTTATCACTATTGCAAGTATCATAGACGAGGAGACTGCCAATAACGGCGAGAAACCGATGATTGCCGGTATGTACTACAACCGACTGAAGCAGAACATGCCATTACAGGCTGATCCTACTATCAAGTTCGCTCTTCAGCAGTTTGAGCTTCGTCGTATCTATACCAAGCTCCTGAGCGTTGAGAGTCCATACAACACATATCGTAATGAGGGACTTCCTCCTGGTCCTATCCGTATTCCAAGCGTAGCGGGTATTGATGCTGTTCTCAATCTCGTGCATCACGACTATCTCTATATGTGTGCAAAGGAGGATTTTTCCGGCACTCACAACTTCGCCAAGACATACAAAGAGCATCTTGCCAATGCTGCAAAGTATTCAGAGGCTCTTGACAAGAGAGGCGTGAAGTAAAAGAAAGACTGCTTTATCTCCGTAGTAAAACATAACCAAACTCGATGAAGGTCCTATGTAACTCCTATTCAGGAGCGGACTTTCATCGAGTTTGGTTCTTTTTTATAGCGTAGTCACATACGAGGTAAATATAATCATAATCCTTTGCTTGTACGTTTTTCTTCCTAAGTGAATTCGATGATAATACCATTATATTACCATAATAATACCATAATATTACCATAGCTAATGGTATTTTAATGGTATTTATATGGTATTTACATAGAAGGCACAGTTGATGTATTTTGGGAGATTATTGATGTAATTGGCATTTTTTTTTGTTTAAAAATGTTTAGGATTTGAATAAAAATAATTACTTTTGTATTCGAAATTAAAAAGTGTCCTAGAATCTATGATAGAATTGGGAACAAAAAAGATTAGAAATATGATAAAAAGATTTTTTGCGTTTGTTTTAGCTGCTACTATGGCAATTTCTGCTTCTGCACAGCCGGAAGCTGGTTCACTCACATGGCAACCTAACGTGGGCATTACTTACACCACAGCAACTCTCGACGATTATAAGGGAACTGCTGATGGGGCTGTTGGTCTTACGGCTGGTGTTGAGGCTATGTATATGTTAAACGAGAAACTCGGTATAACTCTTGGTCTTAATTATACTGGTTACAATATTAATGATGATGTGTTTTTTGGGCGATATCATTCATTATTTTATGGTTATTATGGTTATGCGGATTCAGAATTTTACGAACGTGCTCTTGACCCATCGCCTGAGAAAGCAAGCAATTATTATTTCAATATTCCTGTTATCGGCAATTATTACGTAATTCCTGGTCTCGCAGTTAAGGCTGGTGTGACATTTAATGTCCTCTCAACGGCAAAGGTTAGAGGTAAGACTGAGATTGATGATTTTAAAATAAGGGATGTTTATAAATCAACCTTCATTTCTTTGCCCTTCGGTGCTTCTTATGAGATTAAGAACTTTGTTTTTGATGCTCGTTATAATCTTAGTGTTACTGATATTTGTGAGTATGATGATGGAACTTTCCATTCATTCGCGTTGACCGTTGGCTATAGGTTTTGAAACGAGGTTTATGTTGATATAAAGAATCGGCTTGCAGACATTACGTTTGCAAGCCGATTCCTTTTGTTCGTGATAAGTGTTTTATTGTTTGCCGAATAGCAATTCCCTGTCCCTCTGTATTGCTGGAGCTACAAGGCTTTCTGGAATGAATCGCCAGTTGTTGTTTGGCTTTGGGTTCACAGAGCCTTGCTTCTTGATTTCTTCTGTGAGATAATGGCGTTGGTCGAGTTCTGTTTGGGAGAGGATTCTTGATTTGAGCTCTTCCTTTGGAATTCCGGCACCTTTGGTGAGGAGTTCTCCGCCACCGCTGCCTCTATATGAGTTGATAGCAACCCTATACCAGTTGTCTGCCCCGAAAGGCTGACCGTTGCTCATCTTGATGATGTTGACCTTTTGGCCTTCCGGCTTTGTGACATCCACAGTATAGTCGATTCCGCTGGCAGAGTCGAAGTTCCCGTAGAAGTTCTTCAATCCGTTTGTGCGCTCGTTTGGTTTGTCGGCAAAGAGCAGGAAATGGTCGTCGCTTGACTTCATCTGATTAGTCCATTGGGCATAGCTCATCTCAAGATAGTTCTTTATCTCTGTTCCTGTCATCTTGATGACGTAGAGCTTGTTCTCGTATTTATAGAGGTTGAACATATCAGCCATTGTCACAGGACCTGCATTTATTGTCGTGTTCATAGCCAAAGGGCCATTGAAGGCAATATCGGCACCTGTTATTTTCATCTGGAGGTTAAGGATGAAGTCTATGAAAGCAGATGAACCGAAGAAGGCATCGCTCATGTTGATAGAGCTCTCGAAAGTACCGACCTTCTTTGTCGCATATTCCTGTAGTCGCCTTATGTCATCGGAGAAGAATTTCATGTAATCCTCGTCGATAGGCATAGACTTCATAGATACAATCTGACCGTTGATCTTCTTGCTTACCACTTTGTCGTTATCCAAAGTAAGTGTTACGGTTGCCTCACCAACGCTATGGGCGTTACTGCCCGGGTTTACGATGAGTACAGAGTCGGTCTTGGAGAGAGAGACGGCAGAAGACGGGCCTCCGTCCTTCGTGATAAAGTAGAATGGGTACTCGTCGGTCTTTTCTTCGTACTGGCGCACGAAACCGTAGTTTGACTGGTGGTCGTGACCGTAGAAAATAATATCAAGGCCGTGGATTCTCAGAGCAACGGCAAGGGTGGCATTCTCGTCGTATTCGTCGTTTTCTATGCCACCTTTAAGGCCTGAGTGGAAGAGTCCGATGATAAGGTCGGGATTCTCTTTCTCTTTTATCGTCTTTACCCATTTGCGGGTGCATGATACCATTTCCTCAAAACGTATTCCGCTCCATAGATTCTCGCTTAGCCAGTTCGGAACGGCTGGAGTTGTCATGCCGAGGATAGCAATCTTTATGCCTTCGCGTACTATTATCTTATAAGGCTGTGTGTAAGGCTGGCCTGTCTCCGTGTTTATCATATTGGCTGCAAGTACAGGGCATCTCACCTCACGATTCCATTTGTCGTAACAGTCATGTCCGGTCTCTATATCGTGGTTGCCGTATGCCTGTGCGTCATATCCCATATAGTTCACCACACTTGCTGCTATATTCTCGTCCTGAGTGTCGATGTAGTTCCAGTAATAGTTGGTAGGCTGTCCCTGAAGGATATCGCCGTTGTCGAGAAGAATCACGTTGTCGCCATAAGAGGCGCGCTGGCTCTTCACGTATGAACTCACACGTGCCATAGAACCGCCGACAGGCTTGCCCGTAGTATAGTTTGTAGGGAAGAACATGCCGTGTACATCGGTAGTCTCAATGAATTTCAATGTTACCGTCTTTGGCTTTTTTGCGTTCGTGCTACATACCGACATGATGAGTGAGATGAATAGGATGGTTAACTTTTTCATACTGTTTAGTTTAGTTTGCTTGTGCAAATTTAGCTTTTTTTCTTTGGATAATCAAATTTTTCGGCCGGATATTTTGTTATGTCGCCGAATTTTTGTAATTTTGCACCCGATTTTGCGCTTGGCAGGTCTGTTAAGGAAACCGCTTTGCGTTATTATTCACTTTTTTATTTTATTAATTAACATGTCAAACTTTAAAAATGTACAGCCACTTGCAGATTTCGACTGGGAGCAGTTCGAGAATGGTGGTAGCACAACAGTATCAAAGGAGGAGCAGACTGCCTCTTATGATTCAACTCTTAACAAGGTGTCTGAGCATCAGGTAGTCGACGGTACAGTAATTTCTGTTGACAAGAAGGAAGTTATTGTTAACATCGGTTACAAGAGCGATGGTATCATCGCAGCAAGCGAATTCCGTTACAACCCAGACCTCAAGGTTGGTGACGTTGTAGAGGTTTACGTAGAGAATCAGGAAGACAAGAAGGGTCAGTTGATCCTTTCTCACAAGAAGGCTCGCCTCAGCAAGTCTTGGGAGCGTGTTAACGCTGCTCTTGATAATGAGGAGGTCGTTCAGGGTTACATCAAGTGCCGCACTAAGGGTGGTATGATCGTTGACGTATTCGGCATCGAGGCATTCCTTCCAGGCAGCCAGATTGACGTACATCCAATACGTGACTACGACGTATTCGTAGGCAAGACAATGGAGTTCAAGATTGTTAAGATCAATCAGGAGTTCCGCAATGTTGTTGTTTCTCACAAGGCACTCATCGAGGCAGAGCTCGAGGCTCAGCGCAAGGAGATCATCTCTAAGCTTGAGAAGGGTCAGGTTCTCGAGGGTACTGTTAAGAATATCACATCTTACGGTGTATTCGTTGACCTCGGTGGTGTTGACGGACTCATCCACATCACAGACCTCTCTTGGGGCCGCGTAAGCGATCCACACGAGGTTGTTGCTCTCGACGACAAGATCAACGTTGTTATCATCGACTTCGATGAGGAGAAGAAGCGTATCGCTCTTGGTCTCAAGCAGCTCACCCCACACCCATGGGATGCTCTCGACGCTAACATTCAGGTTGGTGACCACATCAAGGGTAAGGTTGTCGTTATTGCTGACTACGGTGCATTCGTTGAGGTTGCTCCTGGCGTAGAGGGTCTGATCCACGTATCAGAGATGTCTTGGAGCCAGCACCTCCGTTCAGCACAGGAGTTCCTTCACGTTGGTGACGAGGTTGAGGCAGTTATCCTCACACTCGACCGCGACGAACGCAAGATGTCTCTCGGTATCAAGCAGCTCAAGGAAGATCCATGGGAGGCTATCGAGAAAAAGTACCCTGTAGGTTCTAAGCACAATGCTAAGGTTCGTAACTTCACTAACTTCGGTATCTTCGTAGAGCTCGAGGAGGGTGTTGACGGACTTATCCATATCTCTGACCTCTCTTGGACAAAGAAGGTAAAGCATCCTTCTGAGTTCACTCGCGTAGGTGAGCCTATCGACGTTGTTGTTCTTGACATCGACAAGGAGAACCGTCGTCTCTCTCTCGGTCACAAGCAGCTCGAGGAGAATCCTTGGGATACTTACGAGTCAATCTACACACCTGGTTCTGTTCACACAGGTAAGATTGCTGAGAAGATGGAGCGTGGTTCAGTTATCCTCCTCAACGAGGGTGGTGAGGGCTTCGCTACACCAAAGCACCTCGTTAAGGAAGACGGTACTGACGCACAGGTTGGTGAGGAGCTCGAGTTTAAGGTAATCGAGTTCGTTAAGGACACAAAGCGTATCATCCTCTCTCACTCTCGTACATTCGAGGCTGAGCGCGAGGAAGAGAAGAAGCCAGCTCGCAAGGCACGTGCTCCTAAGAAGGAGGATGCAGCAAACATCCAGAACGTTGCTGCTGCTCAGTCACTCGGTGACTTCGACGCACTTGCTGCTCTCAAGGCTAAGATGGAGAAGGGCGAGTAAATCTCCCTTTGAAATAAATAATGCCAATGCCGCTTATGGTTTTTACCGTAAGCGGCATTTTTTATTCATATTAAACTATTTGTGAGAGCTTTTTTTGCAGAAATAAAATACTTTTATTATCTTTGTGCCGAAAATATTGATAGCAAGTTCCTTCTTACTCATTGCTTAGTCATGAAAAAGAATAAGAAACATAAGAAATTCAGACTTTTCTCATCTCTTTCCTTCCGTATCAATATGGTGCTTATTATCATATTGGTTATAGTTGGATGGCTGTTTATCCGTAGTGTCACGTTTGGTGTGAGTCTTGTGACCAATGGTAACCGCCAGATCAATATGAGCAGGATGATTACGGCCTCTATTGATAACCGTTTGAATCATATAGAGAACGTGATGAAGACCGGTGCGCTTGTGGCTTTGCAGAAACGCATGACTGAGAATAACTCCACTATTTTCCGAGACAGTCTTGGTAAGATGGATCAGATTGATACCGTCTATCTTTCCACAAATAAGCTTGCTGAGGTTGAGGCTGTTAAGAAATGTCTGGCTCGTGTTGATTCAAGTGGGGTAGGTATGTGGAGCGAGCCTTATCTTGTTGAAAAGGATAGTGCCAAGGTGCCTGTGGTTAGTTTTATCACACCATTGAAGAACTCACGCGGAAATATATATTCTTCACTTTGTGCCAATGTGAGGCTCGACTGGCTTGATGAACTTGCACGTAGGGAAGTCGGGCATGAGAGTGGAGCAAAGGTTTCTGTCATAACAGGTAATGATATCTATGTATATTATACTGATAGTGACAGGATAATGAAAAACGCAAAGAACTATCCTGCGGACTTTGAAAACAATGGCGAGAATGTAGCGTTGCAGGTATATTCGAACATTCAGGACTTCATGCTTCGTAGTGGAAATGCCTATGTTAAGGCTACAGGATGGCGAGTGGTATGCGATGTGCCTTTGCGTGACGATACCGTGCTCCTCAAGGCTGTGACGGGCATATCTATCTTTACGCTTCTTCTGCTGTTCTTTGTTATCATACTGGCTATTGTGATAACCGTAAACTGGCAGTTGCGCCCTCTTGGCAAGATAGCAGATGCTACAGATGCTATTGCTCAGGGAAAATTTGATACTCAGTTGCCTAAGGTGAAAGGACATTCTGACATAGCGCATCTGCGTGATTCCTTTGTCTCTATGCAGCAGGAACTGGCAAGATATATTGAAGACCTGCGTGCTACGACTGAGAAGAAAGCCAATATGGAGCGTGATCTCCATATCGCAGCAAAGATCCAGCAGGGTATGCTTCTCAAGGTGTTCCCTGCCTTCCCAGGACGTGAGGATATCGATATCTATGGAATGCAGAGGGCTGCAAAGGAGGTCGGTGGTGATATCTTCGATTTCCTTATGCGTGACGATAGGCTTTATTTCCTCATCGGCGATGTTTCGGGCAAGGGCGTTCCTGCATCTTTGTTCATGACTGTTGTCGGACATCTCTTCCGCAATGTTGCCCGTTACAGCACTAGTGCATCTATTATTGTAGAGGCTATCAATAACGGACTTGCCGAAGGTAATGACGAGGATATGTTCTGTACTCTCTTCTGCGGTGTGCTTGATATGCAGACGGGTAGGGTAGAGTTTTGTAATGCAGGTCATAATCCTCCTATCTGGATTCATGAGGGTAATACCTCCTTTATGCATCCAGAGGTAAATCTTCCTACAGGTGTGCTTGGCGACTTTGAATATAAATCAGAAGAGATACAGCTCTCTGAAGGTGATGCTCTGTTCCTTTATACCGATGGTGTAACTGAGGCTGAGAATAGTCAGAAGGCTCTCTTTGGTGATGCTTCTACGCTCGCTATGGTAGATCTGCTGAAGGATGTGACTATGATGGATATGGCTGATGGCGTTGTCGATGCTATCAAACGATTCGTTGACGACTATGAGCAAAGCGATGACCTCACCATGCTATGTCTAAGGTGGAGAGGGAAGAAGACTATAGGTTAGAGTTTAGAGATTAGAGATTAGAGTTTGGAGGTTAGTGTTTTGGGGTAAATCTCAAGATTTTTTGATGTTTTCATAAATGAGATGAAACAAGTAAAATGACCTTTTTGCCGTTACGGGTAAAAAGGCCATTTTCGTATGGTTGTAAAAACTTGTCTATTGGAATATGCGAATCTTCATATCCCCTTAGAATCATTTTTACTGCTGTGAGCAAATCCATTTTTCTTTTTGTTGCCATAGTTCTATAAGTATTTAAGTTTTATGCTACAAAGATAAAGTGTAAATATGCCAAATAGTGGCAGAGGTATAAGAAAAATGCTGTTCCCGTTTTTTTTTGACTATAGATTTTAAGGATTTTATGAATAATGCCATAAGGATATAGATAAAGTTTCCATTATCTAAATCAGAATGGTATCACGCAATGTGATACCATTCTTTTTTAAGTTGGTGCGATTTTGGGGTGTATAGCACATTTTTATTGTAATTGTAATTATTGTAATACCTCATGTTTTTGTAATGTAGGGATTATACATTGAAAAAAACTGGAAGAATTTAAATAGGGGGGTGCACTTTTGCCTATTTTTACCCTTTTGCTTGCTGATTATAAGTAATTTACGTTGCGTGTACCCCCCCCCTAAATCTTTCTTTCCATAGGTGCACTTTGATGGGGTGGGGTACACGCTTTGTTATCTCTTGACTGTCAGAGCGTTATGTCTAAAAATGGACGAAAGTGCACCCCCCTCTCGCAAAACTCTCAAGAAAAATCATTCTGAACACGGGAATCACGAAAAGATACTTCCCTCTCACCTCCGTTTCAGGTCCGTTATAAGTCCGTTTCAAGTCCGTTCCATTGGCTGGGAGAAAATGGGACTTACATGGGATTTGCTTGGGAATCACAAAGGGAATTACAAAGGGATTGGAGGCATCATATTTTCCCCAAACAGATTATTTGTAATTACTTTAGTTTACTGTTCTCTAATAGTTTTGGACAGATTTCATCAAAAGGGCATTTGTCGCATTTAGGTTTGAGGCTTGTGCAGATATATCTGCCATGAAGAAGTAACCAATGGTGAGCATCGGGGATGTCCTCTTCCGGGATATGTTTCTTTAGTTCTAACTCTACCTTGTATGGATTGTTGTCGGTCTTACGTACTAAGCCCAAGCGATGTGATACTCGGTAGATATGAGTATCAACAGCCATAGCAGCTTTGCCGAATGCCACCGCTTGTATCACGTTGGCGGTCTTTCTTCCCACGCCCGGAAGTCGGAGAAGTAAGTCCATATCCGAAGGTATTTCTCCGTCATATTCATTTACGATTATGCGTGCTGCCTCTATGAGATGATGTGCCTTTGCATTAGGATAGGAGATGCTTTTGATATACTCGAATATCTCTGCCTCGTCGGCATTTGCCATATCCTCTACCGTTGGGTAATCGTGAAAGAGTGCCGGCGTTACCATATTCACACGCTTGTCTGTACATTGCGCTGAGAGTACCACAGCCACGAGAAGTTGGTATGTTGTCTGGAACTCCAATTCTGTGGTTGGACGTGGCTGTTGACGGAAATAGTCAAGGATATGGTTGAAGCGTTCGGTCTTATTCATGTTAAAATAATGTTAGCCCCTCTAAATCCCCCTGCATAGGGGGACTTGGGAGGCGATAGTGGTTTGCTTTATGAAAAGTCTCCCTATGCAGGGAGATTTAGAGGGTCTTTAATTCATTAAATGTCTTCTTCCGCTTGGCATAATACTGCCAGAGAATACTTTTCGAGATACGTTCAGGGATGTTGTCTGTCTTTTTGTTGGCTTGTATCTTCTGTCTGTCAGAATCGAAGTCATGCTTCCAACGGGAAAACTCCTTTCTTGCTTTATATACAGCCTTGAAATCTCCCCAACTCCTACCGAGGATAAGCATCTGGAATGCGGCAAGCCAGTCGAGGAAGAAGCGTACGCGCATAACATGGGATAGCTCGTTGTCTGGCAAATTTTTATAGAGCATCGTGAGGTTGTTGCGGAAATTCAGGAATGTCTTGCGAGGATTTCCCTTTGGCAGAGTTCCACCGCCAAGATGATATGCTATGCTATCGCTAATGCAGAAAATTTTCCTACCCATAAGGCGCAGTCGCCAACAGAGGTCAATCTCCTCACTATGGGCAAAGAAACGGTTGTCAAGTCCTCCGACTGCCCAATAGTCCTTTGAGCGAATCATCATGCAAGCGCCTGTTGCCCAGAGGATTTCGTGATTGCCGTCATATTGTCCGTTGTCTTTCTCTACAGTCTCGAAAATCCTGCCTTTACAGAAAGGATAGCCGTATTTGTCAAGGAAACCTCCTGCTGCCCCAGCATATTCAAATCTGTCTCTTTCTTTTATTGCGTGAAGCTTTGGCTGACAAGCACATGCCTCTGGGTGAGAATCCATGAAAGAGAGTAGGGGAGTGAGCCAGCCTTCGGGTACATCGACATCAGAATTGAGAAGAACATAATACTCGCTATCCACTTGTTGCAAGGCGCGATTATATCCTTCTGCAAAACCGTAGTTCCTATCAAGAATGATAGTGCGGATGTCTGAAAAATCCTCTGCCAACATCTTTAGGGAATCATCTGTTGAGGCATTGTCGGCAATAATGATTTCTGCCTCTGGAGTATTCCTGATGACGGTTGGGAGGTAGGTGCGCATCATGTGCGCTCCATTCCAGTTGAGTATGACGATGGCTACTCTTTTCATATCACCTCACAGATTAATGCGGATTTGTCTCTGTTGAATCCTATCAGTCTTACGCGCAAGATCTCATTGTCGTATTCTTCCTTTGCCTTGCTTGCTGGAAGTTCCACGCGGATATAGTTTGCTGTAAAACCGTGCATTGCTTTGCCACGAGGAGCTTTCTCAAACAGTACCTCAGCCTCTGTTCCTATGTATTTTGCGTAAAAATCCTGTGTCTTCTTCTCGGACAGGTCGAGCAATCGCTGACTGCGCTGTTTCTTGTCCTGAGCGCTTACCACGTATGGAATCTTCAAGGCTGCAGTACCAGGGCGCTCAGAATATGGGAATACGTGAAGCTGAGTGACTGGCAGTTCGTTAAGCAGGTTGTATGTCTCCTCGAAATACTCTGGAGTCTCGCCACGAGTGCCCACCATTACGTCTATACCAAGGAATGCATTGGGCATAAGTTGCTTGATGAGGCGTATCTTCTCTGCAAAGAGTGCCGAGTCATAGTGGCGATGCATCAGCTTCAGTACGGAGTCAGAACCGCTCTGGAGAGGTATGTGGAAATGAGGCATGAAAGCACGACTCTTGGCACAATACTCTATCAGTTCCTCGTCGATAAGGTCTGGTTCTAAGCTTGAAATGCGATAGCGCTTTATCTCCTCGATGCTGTCAAGAGCCTTTACAAGGTCAATGAAACGTTCACCTGTTGTCTGACCGAAATCGCCTATATTAACACCTGTGATGACAATCTCCTTGCCACCTTCGGCGGCAGCCTTACGTGCTTGCTCTACCAGACTATCGATGCTTGGATTGCGTGAGTTTCCACGTGCGAAAGGTATTGTGCAGTATGTGCAGAAGTAGTTGCAACCATCCTGTACCTTGAGGAAATAGCGTGTGCGGTTACCTCGTGAGCATGAGTGCTGGAAGGTTTTTATCTCCTTTGTCTTGACTGCATGATATTCCGCTATATTATCATCGGATTTATGATTTATACCGCTCCATGCGTTTGAGAGATAGTCGATGAGATTTGCTTTCTCGTTACTTCCAAGTACAAGACTGACACCTTCAATCTTTGCAACCGTCTCGGCTTCAAGTTGGGCATAGCATCCTGTCACTACGACGAATGCCCCAGGATTCTGCTTCACCATCTTACGGATAGCCTGACGGCATTTGCTGTCTGCCACCTCTGTTACCGAACAGGTGTTGATAAGGCAGATATCAGCTTTTTCTCCTTTCTCAACGGTACGCACACCCATATCCTGAAGCATCTGCCCAAAGGTGGATGTTTCGGAAAAGTTGAGCTTACAACCTAATGTGTAATATGCGGCGGTCTTACCTTGAAAAGCGGAAGTATCAATCATTATTTATACCTTATATATAATAAGAAATTCCTTTTTGAATGCAAAGGTAAGAAATAAAAATTACAATTAAGAAGAAATTTGATTATTTGTAGTGTAACTGTTCACAGATTCTATATTTTCATGGAATAAAAAAATGTGTGCGCAAACACCTTAAAAGTGTTAAAAAACCACTTTTTTTCGGTTAAAGTAAAACTTTAACGTTTATTTACAATTTGTAAATGCTAGAAAATCAAATAGTTGCAAAAAAGTTACAAAAATAGGGTAAAAAAAATCGTAAAAAAATGTTGTTGGTATTGAAAAAATACTTACCTTTGCAGTGTTTTAATAAACAAAGATTGTTTTACAGTTTTAAAAAAGCAAAGAAAATGAAGAAATTAGTTTTTATGTTCGTAGCTATGGCTGCAATCTCTTTCGCATCATGTGGTGACAACAAGGCTGCTAACGAGGCTCCTGCTGAGGATACAACAGCTGTTGATTCTACTGCTGACACAACTGCAGTTGACTCTGCAAATGCACAGTAAGCCAATCTACCGAACGGTAAAAAAGAGATGACGCCGGAACGATGTTGACATCGTGCCGGCGTTTTTTTTCTTATAGATGTTTTATAATTATAGATTAGTAAAATGATGAATCGTAATATATTTCCTTGGGCTATTATACTCAATATTATTATTGCAGTATGCCTAAGTTCGTGTATTTCAAGAAATTCGGAGAACGCTTCGAATGATGAAGAACTTGGTGATACCGTACCTGCTTCAGAGTTCTCGGTTGTAGAAGATACAGCTTCAGCTACCGTAAATGATACGATTGTAAAGAAATAGGGTAAGACAATAATTTGGAAAAGAATAACTCCGTCATATTTGCTATGATAAGCAGGTATGACGGAGTTATGTATAAAAAGCTATGCAAACTCTGAAAGTTCAAGCCAGCGCATTTCTTTTTCGTCAAGTTCCTCGTTGAGAATTGGCAGACGCTTGCTGAGTTCCGTGATTTTTTCAACATCGATAGTGCCGGAGCTGAGAGCATTTTCGATTTCTGATTTCTCTGCAGTAAGTGCTTCAATATCCTTCTCAAGTTGTGTGAACTCCTGACGTTCCTTATAGGTGAGCCTCCTCTTTTGTGGTGCTGCGTTAGGATCGCGAGGACCGCTCTTTGTTGTGGTTGGCTGTTGAGTGATAGCTGTTGTTGCAGCGTCCTTTGGCTGTAATTTCTGCCATTCACGATATTGGGTGTAGTTGCCTGGGAAATCCTTAATCTTGCCCTCGCCTTGGAAAACGAGAAGATGGTCCACAACCTTATCCATGAAGTAACGGTCGTGACTTACCACGATTACACATCCGGGGAAGTCCTGAAGATATTCCTCAAGTATCTGAAGTGTTTTGATGTCAAGGTCGTTGGTAGGCTCGTCGAGAACGAGAAAGTTTGGATTCCTCATAAGTACGGTGCAGAGATATAGCTTGCGTTTCTCGCCTCCAGATAGCTTATACACGTAGTTGTATTGCTGCTCTGGGGTAAAAAGGAAATGCTGAAGAAACTGCGAAGCCGTGAGGTGACGACCTTGTCCGAGGTCTATGTAGTCGGCTATGTCGCGTATAACATCTATCACCTTCTGAGACTCATCAAACTGAAGTCCTTCCTGAGAGAAATAGCCGAATCTGACAGTCTCACCGATATCAAACTTACCAGCATCAACAGGTTCAAGTCCGAGAAGGAGCTTGAGGAATGTTGATTTGCCAGTACCGTTATTGCCAACAATGCCCATCTTCTCGAAACGTGCAAAGTTGTAATAGAAATTGTCGAGTATCGTCTTCCCCTCGGATGTCGGGTCGCCCTCTCGTGCAGGGAATGACTTTGATACATACTGACATTCGAATATCTTTGAACCGATATATACGGTAGATGCCTTCAAACGTATCTGTCGTTCTTCTATTCGCTGTTTGGCAACTTTCTCAAGTTCATAGAAAGCCTCCTCACGATAGCGTGCTTTGTGTCCTCGTGCCTGTGGTTGTCGGCGCATCCATTCAAGTTCACGACGGTAGAGGTTGTTGGCGTGCTCAATGTTGGCACGCATCGCGTCTATGCGTTCCTGCCTTTTCTCGAGATAATAGGAATAAGATCCTCGATATGAATAGATAGTGTGGTTGTCGAGTTCAAGAATCACCGAACAGACATTGTCGAGAAAGTATCGATCGTGGGTTACCATCAGTAAGGTTCGGTTACCTCGTGTCAGGAATCCCTCAAGCCATACTACCATTTCGAGGTCAAGGTGGTTGGTCGGCTCGTCAAGAATGAGGAGGTCGGGATTGGAAATGAGAGCCTGAGCAAGAGCCACACGTTTCTGCTGACCACCGCTTAGCTGTGACATTGGCTGGTCGAAATCACGTATCCGTAGTTGTGTGAGAATCTGCTTTGCCTTCAGTTGTGCGTCGTCATCCTTATCCACGCCAGAGAAACAAGCCTCCATAACCGTGGCACCTTCTGGGAACTTCGGTTCCTGACGAAGATAGCCTACTCGTATGCCGTTTCGGAAAATGATATCGCCCGAATCGCAACTTTCCTCACCGCAGAGCATGGAGAGGAGGGTTGTCTTGCCTGTACCGTTCTGTGCTATGAGACCGATACGTTGCCCTTCACCTATGGAGAAAGAGATGTTTTCGAAAAGAATCCTCTCTCCGAAACGCTTGCTTATATTTTGTACGTCAAGTAGTGGTTGCACTTTTTCTTGGGTGTTGGGTGATGGATGTTAGGTGTTGGAGGGAGAGTTTAGAATCTCCTCAATATAGTCAAGAACTTCATCACGTCCTTGCTTCTTCTCTGATGATGTAATAAAATAAGGTGGAAGTTCCTCCCAAACATCAAGGAGTGTCTTCATATACTTCTCCGCATTTTGGCGCGCCCTCACAGGACCGAGTTTGTCGGCTTTCGTGAATACGATAGAGAAAGGAACGCCATTCTCGCCCAACCAATCCATAAACTCACGGTCAATCTTCTGAGAATCATGTCTGATGTCGATGAGAAGGAACACGTTGACAAGTTGCTCGCGCTGTAGGATATATGTTGAAATCATGTTCTCAATTTCATCCTGCACTTTCTTTGAGCGCTTGGCAAAACCATAGCCAGGAAGGTCTATGATATACCATTGTTGGCTTGTAGGTGATGGCTGTTGTGTGGTAGCTTTTGACTCAATGAGAAAATGATTAATGAGAAGGGTCTTACCCGGTGTGGCAGATGTCTTTGCTAGGTTCTTATGGTTGCAAAGCATATTGATAAGACTTGATTTGCCCACGTTACTTCTGCCTATGAAGGCAAACTCCATAAGGTTGTCCTTGGGGCATTGAGATATCTTTGCCGAACTTATCTTGAATTCAGATTTTTTGATTTCCATGTCTTTTCAGTTTAGAATAACCAGAAATTTACTTTGAGTATTTCTCCATAAGCGGCTCTGCCATTTCCGAACCGAGTTCCTTGGCCTTTTCAAGAGTTGCCAAACCCTCCTTCTTCTTACCTTTGAGTATCTGCGCGAGACCGTAAACGGCATGAGCGTCACCATATTCGGGGAAGCGGGTCATGCAGAGTTGGGCAGTAGCCATACCCTCATCAATCTTGTTTACCCTAACTTGAAGCATAGCCTTCTCTGCATAATAGAGCTGCTCGTTTGGAGCGAGGGTGATAGCCTTGTCTATATCATCAAGGGCAGGCTGATACAGTTTTGCCTTTAGTTCTGCCTGTTCCTTGAGGTAGAAAAACTTGCCGTTCAGCATCTGTCCCATAAGTTTCTCATATTCGCTATAATCGGCAGCCGCTTTACGATACATGCCATTATCGTCAAGATATTTACCGCGAATCATAAGGTATGGAGCGGCATCCGCCTTGTATGGCTGTGGAAAGCATGCAACTGCACTATCCAGCATTTCGATAACTTTTTCCTTTGGGGCATTATTCGCCTGAAGACAGAGAGAAGCATTGTAGAAACACTCTGCGCTTCTCATATTCGTCTTTGTCACATCGATGAAAATGTTGTATGCCTCGTCGTATCTCTTGGCTGTGTAGAGAATCTTACCCTTGTGAAGGTTATATACAGGCAACGGATTCACTCCCATAGCGGCATCAACCTCGGCAATGGCTTTATCTAGAGTCCATTCGGTAAATGTACTGTCATTGCTGTAAAGCAGTTTGTTGAAGATGATTTTTGAGTAGTCGAAATGAGGCTCGTCCTTCTTTTCGCATTTCTCAATACCTTCCTCCATAACTCTTGCAGCCTCAGCAAACTGTCCCTTGTTCGACAGATAGAGTACCTTTGAGTTGTAGCCTTCTGATGCTGTAGGGAATTTGCTGATGAACTCATCCGCCATGCCTAAGATATTGTCGTTGGCATTGCTGCCTTGATTCATGAACAGCGCAACGACGGCTTGGTTGAAATCATCTGGAAGTGCAACGCGCATCTGTGTAAGTCGTATCGTGGCTTGCTTTGATGTAAAGCCACTTACGGTCATTGACATGGCATACTGAGCACTTGGGCAATATATATCCGTGCGCTTTTTTGCCGGTTGCATAAGACCGAGCAATTCACCGTTGTTGTTGAGGAAAGGAGAACCTGCAAGTTCGTCGGATGCCGTCTGTTCATAAATATAATATGGTAGGTCGTTCTGGAATGACTCTACCTTTGATGGCTGATATTTCTTTATTACAGGATTCTTGATGTCATATTCAATTAGCCAACTATCGCTGCCTGCCTCAATCTTTGTTTGTGCAATGGCGATAGGTGTGATTGCCATCTTCTTTTCTTCTGGAACAACGACCTTGAACTTTGACACATTGTATATCTCGTTTGCGCCAATCAGACAATCCACGTCATACTTCCTGCCTTGAGCATCTATGATATTCGCTTTTGAGGCACCGATGAATGCCTCCCATGTGGCAAGACATGTGCCGTTAGCATCAACAAAAGCGCCATAACCGGTATGTAGCAGATTCCCGTTTGCATCGAATGTTGTGAGCTTGAACATGCTCTTTGCCGCCTTCTTAACGGCAGATGATTGTGCCATTGCCATGAAAGGCATGAGCAGAAGAGTTATGAATATAGTGATTTTTTTCATTTTGTCATTTACAATTTACCTTTTCGTTTATCTTTTCAGCAGTTCCCTTGCGTTAGTTAGTGCTGCCTCGCTGATGTTCTCACCGCTCAACATCTGTGCGATTTCCTGAACACGTTCTTCATCGTTGAGACGGCGCATGAGGGAAGTCGTGCCGCTTTCCGTGTCGTGCTTCTCCACCTTATAGTGGCATGAGCCCTTTGATGCTATTTGTGGTAGATGCGTGATACTGATTACCTGACGGTTTGCCTCGCCCATCTCCTTCATTATCTCAGCCATCTTCTCAGCCATCTTACCGCTTACACCGGTGTCAATCTCATCGAAGATGATGGTCGGCAGTTTTACAGCTCCGCTTATCATCGCCTTCAGCGACAGCATCACGCGGGCAATCTCACCTCCCGATGCCACTTGTGATACTGGGCGCAATGCCATACCCTTGTTGGCAGAGAACATGAACGCTATCTTATCCTGACCATCTTTGGTTAGATGTGATGAATCTTCAGACTTGTTGCTGGTAAGTTCAACAGCAAATTGCACGTTAGGCATCCCGAGTGCCGTGAGACGTTTGTGAATTTCCTCCTCTACGGTCTTGGCTGCCTTGGTGCGTGTTTTGGTGAGTGCCTCTGCAAGTTGCAAGGCTTCCTTTCTTAGTGATGTGACCTTGGCGGTCTGTTCCTTCAATTCCTCATCGGAATTGTCAATGGCATCAATGGCACGTTGCAAACGGTCACGTTCCTCTATCAATTCCTCAACAGTGTTCTTTGAGTATTTCTTCTCAAGAGCGTAGAATGTGTCAAGGCGGTCATTGATGTATTCGAGACGCTTAGGGTCGAACTCAACGTCATCAAGTGCGTTGTTGATGTCGGATGCGATATCCTTAATCTCGATATATGCGCTTTCAAGTCTTTCCGACAGTTCTTCCACCTGTGGGAATACGCTTGTGATGCTCTCGATGCTACCGCAAACCTGCTTGAGATTACCAATTATGTCGTTGTCATCACCATTCAAAAGTGTATCGGCAGCATATAGGGCTGATTTTATTTCCTCCGTATGCGATGCGCTATCCTGTTCCTGTTCAAGTTCCTCTTGCTCGCCTTCCACAAGGTTGGCAGCCGTTAGTTCCTCAAGCTGGAAACGCATGAAGTCCTCATTCTTCTGGTTCTCGGAAATACTTTCTTTTAGTTCGGTAAGAGCCTTCTCTGCAGCATTAAGTTCGTGGAAAGCCTTTGTGTATGCTTCGCGTTCTTTGGTATTCCGGGCGATGATATCAACGGTGTTCAACTGGAAGTCTTCCTTTTGCAGAAGGAGGTTCTGATGCTGTGAATGAACATCCATTAGCATCTCGCCAAGTTCCTTCATCTGATGGACGGTGGCTGGTGTATCGTTTATGAAACCACGACTTTTGCCCGATGCTGTTAGTTCGCGACGTATTATGCAGTCGTCGGCATCGAAGTCTATTTCATTCTCATCAAACCATTCCTTCATGTCGTATGCAGAGAGATTGAAATGCGCTTCGATACTGCATTTCTGTGCACCAGTCTTTATTGCCTTGGTATCGGCACGCTGTCCCATGAGCAATCCGATGGCACCAAGCACGATACTCTTACCTGCACCCGTCTCACCTGTAATGACAGAGAAGCCTGATTCAAAATCAATGTCCAGACTGTCAATAAGAGCGAAGTTTCTTATATGTAATTCTTTAAGCATTGAACTATTGTTTTATCTTCTCCCACGTATTGTTTTGCGAGGCATTGATACTAAAGAGGATATCATATACTGATTCTTTCTCTTTCTGTGTACCTTTTCCTTTATATATGTTGGCTAACTCATCTTTCTTATAGTCGGTCCATATCTGTGGAAGCATGGAAAGAGGACGGTCTTCGTGTGCCTTCTTCAGATTCTCCTGAATGGCGGTGGTTATCTCCGTGCGACCTCGCTCTACGTTGTTTGCCATCTCGTCAAGTCCCTTGCGATAGTAGTTGTACTGCAACTGACGGAAAGGAGCCATAGCTCCGTCGAGATAATCGTTGATTATAGCAAATCGGTTTCTGGAGTTGTCGAAAGCCTTCCATCCTGGATAGTCGAGATTCTGGGCATTGTTGGTGAGGTTCATACATTTCTGCAATATCTCCTCTCCTCCGTTTGGCGCGAAGGTGTCAAGGTCAATTCCGATAAGGAGATAGGCATAATAGGCAAGGAGAGCAGTCAACTGGTTGTCGATATTCTCTTCGTTGAACTCAATCTGGTCAAACTGCGAGAACTGAAAATCGAAGTTCTGATCGGTGTTGTTATAGATTGTCGTTGTATAAGAACTGTTAAACACAGGTCGGCTAGCCTGAATAGTGGCGGTGCATCCCCATGAGTTTTCCTCTTGCGAGAATTTCTTTATCGTGAGGTTGAAGTTGGCGGAAATACGCTCGTTCTCCTTGAACTGTAGGTTTGTCCATTGGCGGTTGTTGAAGAACTCCTCCAAAGTCTCCTTCAGTTTGTCGAAGATGCCTTGGTCGGCTATCTGTACGGCATTGTGGTTTATGGCGAATTTTGCCTTGAACTCCTGAGCAGACGAAAAGGCATTACACAACCATACCATCGCAATGACTGCGATGGTACGGATTGTGATAGTATTATGATGGATATTGAAACGCACTTTTAATTTTTTACTGTATAAATCTCGCGCATCTTTATTCTTGTCATCCACTGCTTGGTTTCAAGCGGGAAGTCACCGCCAATCATCCAAGAGTAGTAGCCAGGGTCTCGTCGAAGTACATCGGCAACAGCCATGCCTTTGTATTTGCCGAAGTTGAATAGTTCCTGTTTTCTCGGCTTGCCGTTTTTGTCGAGAAGTGGCTTGCCGTCAGGACCTTTCACTTCGCCCCATATCATTCTGCCTGCGAAATCCACATTGTCATTCTGGCGTGAGAACTCATTGAGCACATCCATGTTGTTCTCCAGTTTGCGGTCTTCTTCTTCCTGCTTTGCTGGGTCGTACATGTCGAGCTGTGCCTGAAGTACCTTCCAAGTTGCCTCGGTGTCCTGATCGGCGAGGTGTGCCTGAAAGTCGTCCTCCATCTTCCTGCCACAATAGAATTTGTATGCGGCAGCAAGGTTACGGCGCTCCATCTTGTGGAAGATTGTCTGTACGTCGATGAGACGGCACTTGGAGAAGTCGAATGATTGTCCTGCACGTAGCAGCTCCTCTGCGAGCATCGGCACGTCGAACCTGTTGGAATTGAAACCTGCGAAATCACATCCCTCAAAGTCCTTGACGAGTGTTCCCGAAAGTTCCTTGAACGTCGGCTTGTCTGCCAGCATCTCGTCGGTGATGCTTGTTATCTCCGTAATCACAGGTGGTAACTTGCACTCAGGGTTCACCATGTAGTTCCTGCGTGTCTCTGTACCGTCAGGCATCGCCTTGATGTATGAGATCTGGATGATTCGGTCCTTGCTTATGTCCAATCCTGTGGTCTCAAGATCAAAGATGATGAGAGGCTTTGTCAAGTTGAGTTTCATCCCCGATTAATCGTTAAGGAGCATTGGCATGATCAGCATGAGGATATCCTCGCCCTCCGGCTGCTGTGAAGGACTGATAAGACCTGCCCTACCTGGATCTGCAAGTTCGATGACGATGTCATCGGAAGAAATGTTGTTACAAATCTCGTACAGAGCACCGCCCTTGAAACCTATGCTCATAGGCATACCGCCATACTCACATGCTATTGTCTCACGAGCGCTTGTTGCGAAGTCGTGATCCTCAGCGTTGATTTCAAGTGTATTGAACTCCAAACGAAGCTTGATAAGCTGTGTGCTCTCGCTTGCAAATGGCATGACTCTTCGTATAGCGCTTACGAGTGCCTTCCTGTCGAGAGTCAAGGTGTTTGGATTGTCCTTTGGAATAACGCTGTTATAGTTAGGATACCTTCCTTCGATGAGTCGGCATGAGAGCATACCGTCAGCGAAGTGGATCTCTGCATTTGTCTGGTTGAAGCTGATTGTTACGTCATAGTCGCCTGAACCGAGAACAGAGCGGAGAAGGTTTGCCGGTTTCTTTGGCAGGATGAAAGATGAAGGAATCTCGGTCTTGCAACTGTAGATGCGGTTCCTTACGAGTTTGTGGCCGTCGGATGCAACTATTGCCATGTAGTCCTCGGTCAGGTCGAAGAACAGACCATTCATCACCATTCTCAATTCGTCCTGTGCTGTTGCGAAGATAGTGCGGTTGATGTTGTTGGCAAGAACCTCGGCAGGAATTGTTGTTGTTGTAGCCTCGCCTTCAAGAGTCTTGAGACGTGGGTATTCATCGGCTTTCTGACCGTAAATCTTATATGAACCGTTCAGATAGTTCATCTGAATGCTGCAATCGTCGAGGTTTACGTCGAAGACGAGTGGCTGGTCGGCAAGCTCCTTGACTGCCGTCAGCATAATTCTGTTAGGTACGCAGAATGAACCGTTGACATCATACTCGTTCAGGTCAACGGTGCATTTCATCATATTAGAGTTGTCTGAAGCTGTAAGGATGAGTTTCCCGTCTTGTACCTCGAAGAGAAAGCATTCAAGAATGCTGATGCTGTTCTTAGGACTTATGACTTTGCTCAGAATGTTAAGTTTACTGTTTAGAGCTGTGCTTGAAATTGAAAATCTCATAGTCTTGTATGATTTGTTTAGTTTCTTATTGTTCAAATGTGTTAAATTGCCTACAAAGATACAAAACTTTTGTGTTATTTGAAAAAATATTCCCAATAAAGTTGTCGATTTTAAAAATATTTTAGTAATTTCGCAGACGAAAACGGCATCAATTTGAAGAATTGTCTTTTTCTGCAACCTTTAAATAGATTTTAAATCAAAAACAACAATAAAAAATAATGGAATTACAAGGTAAAGTAATAGCAGCTCTTCCTGAGCGTAGTGGCGTAAGTGCCCGTGGCGAATGGAAGTCACAGGAGTTCGTAATTGAGTATCAGGAGGGACAGTACCCACGCCATCTGGTGTTCACTGTGTTCGGAGCAGATCGTCTTCAGCGCTTCAATATCCAGATAGGCCAGACTGTACTCGTTGCTTTCGATATTGACGCTCATGAATGGAATGGCCGCTGGTTTACAGATATCCGTGCCTTCGACGTGCGCCTGGTTGATCCTAATGCTGTTCCTGCTCAGACTGCTCCAATGCAGAATCAGGCAGCTCCAATGGGTGATGCTCCAATGGCCGATGCAAATCCTGCAGCACCATTCCCTCCACAGCAAGAGGCAGCAGGTGAGTCTGCAGATGATCTCCCATTCTAAAAAAAATGATAGTATGGAGGTGTTAGATCGTCGTCAGCAATTGAAAGCCACCATATTGCCTATGGCTCGTGAGGCTTTCCGTCTTCATGGCATTCGTGCCGTGAAGATGGACGATCTTGCGTCTGCTCTGAAAATGAGCAAGCGCACTCTTTATGAGACCTACCAGAACAAGGAGGCCTTGCTTATTGATGTGCTCAGACTGTCAATGGAAGAGCATCATGCAACAATGGAAGCATTTAAAATGCAGAATAATGACGTGATGGATCTTATTCTTGAGCATTTTAGAATCCAGACAGAGATTTATTCTAATACCAACCCTCAGTTTTTTAGGGACTTGAAATTTTATCCTGGACTTACGGATAAGTTCCATGATGTTGAGAATGACAATCAGGAGAAAACGATGGAGGTGTTCCGTCGTGGCATAGAGGAAGGGTATTTCCGTCCGGAGGTGAATTATGATTTCATCTTGAAAATCTGTCGCCATCTCTCATTTGTATTCCGCACTCATGAGGAATATTCTATGTATGATATGAGCGAGGTGTTTGTGAGTTTCGTGTGTACCTTGCTTCGTGGCATTTGTACAGAGAGCGGAATCATTAAGATTGATGCCTTTCTCAAGAATAATTCGTAGTATTTCCTTTTTCTTGTTGTTTTTGGGGGCTATTAACTTTGGTGCCTCGAAATGGTGACCGCTCAAAAAAGAGAGAATAGTTACTTGCTATCGGCTTTTAGTTAATAAATGTTAATTTGTTGGTATTTTGCTCGAGTAAAATATCTGTATCTCACAGAAAATTAGTAACTTTGCACCCGCCTTTACGAGTTAGAGGCATAAAATTCATTTCTAACAACAAATTTTTTACAAAAAAATGGCAACAAAAATCAGACTGCAGCGCGGTGGTCGTAAGAGCTACGCTTTTTACAGCATCGTTATCGCTGACGCAAGAGCTCCACGTGATGGTAAATTTACTGAGAAGATTGGTACTTACAACCCAAACACCAATCCTGCCACAGTAGATTTGAATTTTGAGAAGGCACTTTACTGGGTAGAGTGTGGTGCTCAGCCAACTGACACCGTACGTAACATCCTTTCAAAGGAAGGCGTTTATCTTATGAAGCACCTCAAGGGTGGCGTTAAGAAGGGCGCATTCTCAGAGGAAGAGGCTCAGAAGAAGTTCGATGCTTGGAAGGCTGACAAGGTTAAGGGCATCGAGGCTGTAAAGGCTAATCTCGCTGACGCTAAGAAGAAGGCAGCAGCTGCTGCTCTCGAGGCAGAGAAGAAGGTTAACGAGGCTATCGCTAAGAAGGTAGCTGACAAGAAGGCTGCTGCTGAGGCTGCAAAGGCTGAGGCAGAGGCTGCTCCTGCTGAGGAGGCACCAGCTGAAGAGGCTGCTGCAGAGTAATCTTAAGCTTACAGCAAAAAAACATAAGTGAGGCATCCGCAAGAATGCCTCACTTTTTTATTTATGAATTTTTTGATTGTTATTGAATCATAGAGCCTTACGCTTATTTACTACTTTTGTCATTAATGCCTTTAGGAAAACAATACTTGTCCTCTGGTCGCATTACCCCACTTATTTTCCCGTTTTCTACGAAAACGATAATGCTTTCTGTTTTTATATTGTCTGGATATTCTCGGGCATTAAATGAAACCTCATATTGACTTTTGTTTTGCTTGTCTTTAATTACGAGCGTGTTCTTTATTAACTCGTTGTCATCGAAATAGCCCTTTGTTAATGGATCGTATAAACCAATTTCTATTACAATTCTTTTCCATTCTTTATTGAATGAACTTGTGCTGTATTTTGAAACAAGAGCCTCAATAGATTCTGGTGATTCATCAGATAAGTATTTTACATAGAAGTTTTTCAAATCATCAGCATTGTTTATCGTTTGAGCTGATACATTTATTGAAAAGAAAGCCAAAAATGCCATTAGTGACATCGCAGATAGTATTTTTTTCATAATCGTCTCTTTTATAAGAACCATTTTCTCTGTTCATTGATTTTGGTGCAAAGGTAAACAAAAAATCCAATACAACCAAGAAAACTTTTTTATTTTGCCAATGATAAAATCTATCGGCAAATCATGCTTTTGTCTCGTTTGTTTTACGAAATAAGGTAGTAGCTTCAATTTAAGTCCAATCCTGCAATTGTAAATCTATTGGCTTCACATTGGATTAGCATTTGTGATTCTTATGCTCGAGCCTAATTCTGTGGGAAACCTAAATAAAGTATACATAATCAAAAAACAATCAGCAAGACGGTCACAAGTGAAATTTTTATTCAGATTCTTTTGATGGTTTGTATTCAGTTACAGAAGAGACTAGTGAAAATGGATTTTTATATTTGTATGGCTGCTTAATATTCTTATAGAACAGAATATCAATCATAATAGTATCTCCTTTAGAGTATTTTGATATATCGCATTCATTTACTAATACTAATATTGTATTTTTCCCCTTTATATAGAAAAGAAACAGAAGAATTTGGTATATATTTAATTTGTTCTTTTATTTTATGGGTTTCATTATTGGTATCACCATTTATTGGATTCTTACCACAAGACAAATATTTCACTATAAGTGTTTTTTTACATATGTCGTTTGTGTAAGAAAGACTGTCATATAGGAAGTCCATTACGCATTGGGCATTAACGAGATTGCTATAAATGAGCAATACAAATAATATTGTTAATTTTCTCATTTCATTATTGATTTTTTTGTGAAACTCTTACTTGACTAACTTAGCACATAGAGTGCTAATATTATGTGGAAAAATGTTTAAGGATGCCTGCTCATATGTTTTGAATGATTAACCCTATATGTTCGGATATTACTCATTCGTGATGGCAAAAGTAATCAAAAAAGCTAATACAACCAAGAAAAATAGGAAATAGTTTTGTTTTGTCTTTGCATTTTTCTCTTATCTAACTCTTATGCTGCTCTTCTGTTGCTCTCGAGGCAGAGAAGAAGGTTAACGAGGCTATCTCTAAGAGAAGGTAGCTGACAAGAAGGCTGCTGCAGAGTAATCTTTTGCTCTTCCTTGTTGACCTTTTGTTCTTTTCGGATGATAAATCCAAATCTCCACGTGATTATTTCTCTTACATTTTCAGAAGGTTAACCTGAATTATTCATAGCCCCACCCAACAGAGCATATCCAGACGGGGGTACTATGTCTGAAATGAGATACACTTGCACTAAAATCCTTATTGTTACCTGTTACCTGTTACTGCAAGGGTAATGCCTTTGCTAAGCCTTCGCTATGCCTTCGCTCTGAGTCCGCTCCTAGGACTATAGGATGAACGGACCTAGAACGGATTTACAACGGACCTAGAACGGATTTACAACGGACCTAGAACGGACTTACAACGCAACTGCATCGGAAGGTGTTGAAAGTTCTCACAGAATCTCATTGAAGCCTGTATTAACTTTGGAGAAATGTTTTTGGAATGATTTTCGCGTTTTACATCGTTTTTCAAGCATACAGAGTAGGGTGAATCAGCCAGAAATTAATGCTTATTGTTATGTTATTGAGACTATCAGCAGTCTATAATCAGCCTTCTGAAGTGTTCATAACAGCCTTGTTATCATTACTTTAGATGGCTACGGCCAAGATATGAGTCTCGTTCAACAAGCAAGAAAATCCCGACCGGTAACAAGTAACAGGTAACAATAAGGATTTTAGTGCATGGCCAAATTTTACTGAAATCTTCTAAGGAGTTTATATACCTTATTATATATATAAATAATAAATATAGGCATAGGTTTACACTATTTTTCTTATTGTTACCCGTTACCTGTTACTGTTATTGTCAACGCCAAGTCCGAAGAGGGCGAAATCACCTTTGACTGGATCGTCTGGCTAGATTTCACGAAGAATCTTCCTCTATTCTCAGAATACCAGTGGGAGGCTCGTAATCATTTTTTTTATACGGATAATTTTGCAGTAAGAAAAAATATCATTACTTTTGCATAGCGTTACAAAAAGGGTATCGTAAGAAGCTACGACAGCTTATGAAAATGATTCAAGCAATCCCTTCTGTGATTCCTGATTCTGGGTGATTCGCGCATAAAATTATTTATTATGACAAAAATTGTAAACAAAAAGGAAATAATTAGGTTGTTATCAGAAGACAGCTATTTTAGCGGTTTTAAACCTACTTCTATTGGATTTAAGAAAAAAGACGGGAAAGATTGGGAAGTGATAGAATTATTTGGTTATCCCAGATGGTGGGATGATAAGTATGAGGATGCTCTTGGAATTCGTGTATCCTTCCTGAAACGGTTTGATGTTCTTCATCGATGGTTCGAACCTTTTCGTGCTACAACGCAACAAGAGTTGAGAGACCTTCGCTCGCACTATACGGTAGGGATAACTCATGATATGTATTTCCCCGATAGGGAGCATTATTATACATTCCCATTTGATGGAAGTGAGTTTGAAGAGCGACTTGAAAACATGCGTAGGGATATTGTAGAGATTGGAACCTGCTTTTTTGACAAGTACAAGACGCTTAACGATTATTACAAGAACGACGTGGAGCCTATTATTGCAGATGAGCATTTTAAACTAGGCAACGATTGTATTCATTGGTACCTATATCTGAAAGCGGCAAAGCTAGTGTCTCCAGAAAAATACTGTCAGATACAACAGAAAATTATGGAACATATAGAATTGCTACATTCCTGGCATGAGCCTAATTTGGAAAATGTGTATCCAAAACTCGAAGAAATATTAAATGCTGTATAATCCCTGAATCAATGGTTCTCCGGAATCATGTGGACGATTCTGGTATGTACCAGCGTTGCCTTCAATTAAATGATATTGCTGCTGAAATCTGCAAATAGCAAAAGATTATAATTCGAAATCCAATTGATGATGATACTTTTTGCAGAGTTCTTGATATTCTTTAGCTAAACGAGGCCAGATTCTAATAGCTTTATGGACTATCTTTAGACCATTCTCTTCTATTTCATAATCACTATCATTTTCTTTTTCGTAATTAAGCTTCTTGTCTTTGATAAAATAGTCTACATAATCCCAATACCCCTGTTGGAAAGCATAAATAAGAAACTTATTATGATGCACCCATACTTTTTCTTTCATAAACCAATCAAGTAGCTTTCTATTGTCTGTAAGGGAATTAAAAAAAGACAAAACCATTTTCAGTTCTTCTCTAACCAATCTTCCGGTCTCTAATACATCTGCTGTATCTGTCAACATAAAAGAAGAAAAATGATGGTGGGCTGTAAAATAATGTTGTCTATTATTATACTGAACTAACAGTAAGTCACTCATAGAAAGCTTTGAGAAATCTGTTTCTTCTCCATTAGCCTTTGCGACTTCAAAGGAATAGACACCACAATTAATAAGAAATTCATCCCTTCCCTCGAAGTTCCACTGACTCGACTGAAAATTGATGGTAAAAACAAAAACATCATTCTTGCGCCAAAAATAATTGGCCTTTTTCCGATACCCTAATTCTTTCATCATAGGGTGAATCTCTGACTTAATAAAATCTTTTAATAACTGACTCATAACCACTCATTTTTATTTTAACATATAAGACATTAATGATTTTTTATCAGGCATGCTTTGACCTATAAAGATCAAAACAAAGAACCACCACTTTAATATATATTTGAATCAGAAATTTCTCATAACAATATAGTCTCTTTGAATTTTTGTTTACATGAAGAGATTTTGCATGATTTTAATAAATTTCTTTGTGATATTTCTCATTCATCTGAAGTAAATAGGACTTGGACACTTGTCGAAGTACAATACTATCTATGTTATCTTTGCCGTAAAACAAACCATCTTTATTGTTGTTTCTATAAATAGTGATTTGATTCTTATTTTTCTTAATTGGCCAAGGATCGTACCTAGTGACTTGGTCGTCTAAATATAGACTGTCACCTCTAATCCAGCATAAATAGTAATAGCCTATGATATCATGATCGTTATACTCGCTCAGTCTGCCTGTAGTTTCTTTGTCATCAGAAGGTAATGCAGAATTTTGTAAGTATAAGTATATAAATGTTGAATCGCCAATTTCTGAAGCGTAGTGAAGAAGGCGGGGTGTCTTACAAGAAATCAGTATCCAGGAAGAAAATATGATGTATATTATAGCTTTTTTGCCCGTAAGAAAAAATCCTTTCTTGTTATTGTTATTTATATGTAAAGACTTGTCGTTGTGATTTCGTCGTGACTCCAATATGAAAAGGAACCAAACTCGGTGAAGGTCCGTTCTGAGAACGAACATAGAGCGAAGGTTCACCGAGTTTGGTTCGAAGGAAGAACGAAGGGAGAGCGAAGTCGTATTGAAGAATTTGCTATTCTATAATTAACCAGATAGCAGATTATTATATACTCCAACGCCTATTCACGAATCTGCCTGGATTGTTATAGTTCAGAACTTTTGCGGGAACTCCTGCTACCGTTGCATTCTCAGGAACGTCTTTTGTTACAACCGTACCAGCTCCGATAGTAGAATTGCTGCCGACCTTTACATCTTCTACGATACATACATTAGGCCCAATGTAAACATTATCACCAATGATAGCTGGCGTTTTGTGGTTTGTTCCTATGTTCAGGAACTGGGAAATATTTACATTATTGCCTATTATCGTGTGCTCGTTGATAACCATGCAAATATTGTGACCAATAAAGAAACCATATCCGATCTTAACCGATCCTGGTATCTGCACTTGTGTCTTTTGGCTTTGTCTTTCATACATGAATCTGCAAAAAAGATAAAGCCACCCTTTGTATTGGGTTAGTCTGAGCCAAAATAGTAGGGAAGAAGAGAAAGGTCTGAAGAGGTGTTTTATAATCGAAAGTGTGGATTCTTCCTTTCCTGATATTCTATGTCTGTCACTTTTGATTAAGGTAAAACAATCCCTATAACTTTCCGCAATCGGAATGCATATTTTATTGCCTTTCAAATCGTATGTTTCTGTTCTCATAACAGCGAAAATACTTCATGTGGTCCGATAAATACCTCGAATCGAACTAGTTAAACCGATATGCTTTTTAACCACAAAGGAAATGCGAGGTATCTGGCTTGTTGTTAGCGACGCATTTCTCAAATGTGGTACTTACTCTTTGTTACCATTCTGAAAACTTACATATTCAGATCGGCGTTTTTTTTATGCAGATTTAGGCTTGCATGAAGGAAATAGGGCGTGTAGCTCGTAGAACGGTGCCCCATCTCCGATTTCCAAATGCAAAGATATAAAAATATCCCGAGAAATACAAATTTTAGTTAAACTTTTTGAAAGAAGATTATTTGTCAACGCCAAGTCCGAAGAGGGCGAAATCACCTTTGACTGGATCGTCAGGCCATATTTCGAGAAGTTTCTGTGTGAGTTTCAAGGCGGCACTCATACTTGTGCACTTGCTTGTTATGAGTCCTAATTTAGTGGCTTCCTGAAGGACGTGAGTATCCATAGGAATGATTAGCGTGCTCTTGTCGATAAGGTCGCTCCAAAGTCCGAGATCTACCGGTGAGTTGTTGCGCACCATCCAACGTAGGAACATACACATGCGCTTGCAAGAAGATGTGGCATCCTTTGGTATAACGCCTGTGCTTCCGTGAGTGGCAAACCATGATGTCAAGGCCTTTACAGCATCGAGGGCTGATAATTTCTTGTCTGATTTCTTTATGCTCATGATAAAGCCTCGCATAGAGCCGTATTGCTCAATCATCTGTGCGAGGGCATTGAGGAAATCATTCATCATAGCCTTGGTGTAGAGACGATAGAAGCACTCGTCGGTGTGTGGTACAATTATTTCGTAATCTCTGTTTTTCAGCCATTGAATATAGTCACCCTCGATTCTCAGGCTTTCAATCTTTGGCAGGAACTGTTTTCTGCTGCCATAGCTTAGTGAAGAGGCAATGAAAGCCAGTATCTCCCTGTTCGTGTCGCCTTTTACTTGGTGCATGAACCATGACGGGTCTCCGTTGAGGAAATCCGCACACTCGTATTTGTTGGCGAGGGAGGAAAGATGACTATTCATAAAGCCTAACCAAGCCTTCCCCAACGGGTAGTCGGATGTTGATAACATCGGAGTATGTGACGAGATGTTTGATACATTCTTTCGCTTAAGGAAGGCTTGGTGATTAATAATTGTGATGTTTGTTAATGGTTTATCTTACTATATCGCATCCCTCCCTTAGGGAGGGCCTGGGGGGGCTTAAAGAATTGATTTTACCGTCTCAAGCATTCCTTTGCTCTGTATGTCATTCAGGAAACCTTCAACCATGTCGGTGAGACCTGGGATGGTGTTGAGGTTGCCGTGCTCGCCCCATATCCAGTCGGCTGCAAGAACGCCTTCTGCCACCTTGCGTGTGTCGCCAGTAGCCCAGAGCTGTGTGAGAAGATCCATAATCTTCTGATCGTCGTTTGGCTGGATAGGTGCTCCGTCTGCGCGTGTACCGCCCTTGTAGTAGGTGATGATAGCTGCAAGACCGAGTACGAGTCCCTTTGGCAACTCGCCCTTGCGCTCGAGATAAACCTTGACTCCTGGGAGATCGCGTGCCTGGAACTTAGGGAATGAGTTGAGCATGATGCTTGTAACCTGATGGTCAACGTATGGGTTGTCGAAGCGTTCAAGAACATCGGCTGCAAACTTCTGAAGCTCGTCCATAGGGAGGTTGAGAGTCTGCATAAGCTCGTCATACTGAACCTTCTTGATATAAGGACCAACGACTTCGTGATGAAGGGCATCGCGAACAATATTGATACCTGAGAGGTAGGCAATAGGAGAGAGAACGGTGTGAGGACCGTTGAGCAACGTAACCTTACGCTCGTGGTATGGTGCCTCAGACTCTGCGATAAGCACGTTGAGACCTGCCTGATCTGCAGGGAATTCCTTGCGAAGTTCCTCGCATGTCATGTTCTCAGCCTTCTCGATAACCCAGAGATGGAATATCTCGGCCTGAACAACGAGGTTGTCTCTGTAGCCTATCTTCTCCTGAATCTGGGCGATTTCATTACGTGGGAAGCCTGGAACGATACGGTCAACGAGTGTAGCGCAAACATAGTTGTACTTCTCGAACCACTCAGAGAAAGCGGCTGCCTTCTCGCCAAAGTCTTCTTTCCAAAGCTCGATGTACTTGCGGATGCAATCCTTGAGGTGATGGCCGTTGAGGAAGATAAGCTCACAAGGCATGATGATGAGGCCCTTTGAAGGATCACCGTTGAATGCGTTGAAACGATACCAGAGCAGCTGTGTCAGCTTACCCGGATATGAAGATGCCGGAGCATCTGAAAGCTTGCAGGCAGGATCGAAAGCGATACCAGCCTCAGTAGTGTTTGAGATGACGAAACGAATCTCTGGCTGTTCTGCGAGAGCCTGATATGCCCAATGTTGTGCGTATGGATCGATAGCACGGCTTACAACGTCGATACGGTCGAGCTGGTTAACAGCCTTGCCATTGAGGCGTCCCTGAAGGTTTACGTGATAAAGGCAATCCTGACCGTTGAGCCACTGAACCATACCACGGTCGATTGGCTGAACGATAACAACAGAACCGTTGAAGTTTGTCTTCGCATCCATATTCCATACTATCCAGTCAACGAATGCGCGGAGGAAGTTACCCTCACCAAACTGTATTATTTTTTCTGGCATTACACTCTTAGGTGCAGTGCGTTTACTTAAAGCTGGTAATTGTGCCATTGTTAGTTTTTGTATTAATAAAAAGTTAACCAGAGTTTTATGTGAGTGCAAAATTAATAAAATTTCACAATATAATCCGTGTTTTGGAGCAGAAAAATAATAAATTATAATTTATTAACGTAGGCGCACCTCAACAATAAGCCCTTCGTTTGCGAGTATGGTGTTCTTGAATACTTGCTTGGCTTCTTGCAGAAGGGGTTCGTCTGTGTTATATCTCTGGCTATAATGCCCGAGCATGAGTTGGGTGGCATTGGCGTTTTTTGCGGTCATTGCGGCCTCTCTTGCGGTTGAATGGAGGTATTTTACGGCTTTCTCCTTATAGTCCTCTGTATAAGTGGATTCGTGGTATAGCAAGGTTACGTCCTTTACCCTTTCTGCCAGTTCTGGGAAGTACCTTGTGTCAGAACAATAGGCGTATGAACGAATTGGGTCAGGATCTGATGTGAGTATTTCATTTTTTATCACTTCACCTTCGGGGGAAGTCCAGTCCAATCCTGCCTTTATGTTGTTGATCTGCGAGATAGGGATATTATAGAAATCAATCATATCACGACGGATATGTCGTGAGCCGGCCTTTTCTCTGAAGAGGAAACCGCAGCAATGTACTCTATGACAAAGAGGTATGCTTTCCACGGTGAGAGAACGGTCTTCGTAGATTACCTGCTGTTTGTTTGTATCAACGGCATGGAAGACAACCTCATAGCCGAGTCCGCCACAGAAGGTCTTGATTTCAAGGTTTAGCAGCTCCTCGTATTCGCCAGGGGCATAGATGTGGAGTGGGGCGGTGCGGCCATTCAGACCGAATGTGCTTATCATTCCTATCAAACCAAGCACATGGTCGCCGTGAAGATGTGAAATGAACACGGCATATATCTTAGTAAAGTTGAGGCGCGATTTCCTTACCTGCTGTTGGGTGCCCTCGCCACAGTCAACCATGAAGAGTTTTCCCCTTATCTCCACAATCTGTGAGGAAGGGGTATGTCTGGCTGTAGGCAAAGCAGAGCCGCATCCTAGGATATGTACTTTGAATGGTTGCACCGATTAATTATTTACTATTTAGCTATTTACTATTTGCAATTTACTATTTCCTGATATTTACTATTTTAAACTTGGTCATGGACTTGCGAAAAGAGTACATAACCTAAATGGTTCATAAATAGTAAATTGTAAATAGTGAAATAGTAAATTTTATTGTCTTTTATAAACGAATATTCCCCTTGAGTTCTCCAAAGAGAGGCTATCGGCACCGAGAGACAGAACATCGAAGGTGTCGGTATTGAGAATGAGTTTGGCGTTGCAGATAGTCCAAGCGGTGTAAGGCTTGCTCTCTGCCTGTATGCTACTCTCGATACTACCGTCCTCGTTGATGGTGAAGTTCTTGTCGAGGGAAGTCCAACGGCCGAGCAGGGTCGTGAGGTTGATGACCTTATGGGCAATGTTCTCGTCTGCGGTCTTGCAGTAGGTAACAGCCATTCTGTCGCCGCTCATCATACCGCCCTGAACGTCACTACCATTCTCCTCGTCTATAGTGAATGTGAGGGTCTTGCCATCATCGGTTACGAGTTCGAGAGTGTTCATCATCGTGCCCTCTCCGCACTTGCCATAGATTGTGGAGTCTGCGCTTCCGGCATTGAGTGTATCTCTTTGTGCATCAGCGTTATCGGTCTTGCCACCGTTACAGCTTGCGAGGAATGCTATACAGCCAAACACGGCTGTAAATATTATTGATTTCTTCATCATTATTCACTTTTCATTATTCATTTTTCACCAGCTTTTGCTTCATTCCAAAGGGCATCCATTTCCTCAAGAGTCATCTCGGTCATAGGTTTGCCGAGTTCCTTTGATTTCTGCTCGATATAGTTGAAACGACGGGTGAATTTCTGATTTGTCTTTTCGAGAGCCGTGTCAGGATTGAGGTGATATAATCGTGCGGCATTGACGAGAGAGAAGAGGAAATCGCCTAACTCTTCAAGAGAGCGCTCCTTGTCTTCCTTGCGAAGCTCGGTTTCAAGTTCGTTTAATTCTTCATGAACCTTTGCCCATACGTCCTCCTTCTTCTCCCAGTCGAAGCCCACGTTAGTGGCCTTGTCCTGAATGCGATAGGCTTTGATTAGGCTTGGAAGAGAACTTGGAACGCCGGAAAGAACGCTCTTGTTACCGTCTTTCTCTTTCTGCTTTATCTGTTCCCAAACAGCACTCACGTCATCGCTTGTCTCAGCTTTTACCTCGCCATAGATGTGAGGGTGACGGAAGATGAGCTTGTCAGCTTCCTTGTTGCAGACATCGGCAATATCAAATTCGCCTTTCTCCCTGCCTATGATAGAGTAGAAGATGACATGCTCAAGCACGTCACCAAGTTCTTTCTGTATCTCCTTAGGCTCATTCTGCATGATGGCGTCGCAAAGCTCATATGCCTCTTCAATAGTGTGAGGGCGCAGGCTTTCGTTTGTCTGCTTACGATCCCAAGGGCATTTTTCACGCAGATTGTCGAGAACATCGATTAATCTGCCAAATGCCTCAAGTTTTTCTTCTCTTGTATGCAATTTTTGTTTATAGTTTTAAGATTTTCATTGCAAAAGTAGAAAAATAATGTGAGATACCCAAATTTTTGAGAAAAAATGTGTATCTTTGCACCTCGATTATAAGGAACGCGCCCGTACGGATGCTTCCTTTAATGAAATTGATAAACAAAATAAACAATATTCAAGATAAATGGAATTAGCAAGTAAGTATGCCCCAAATGAAGTGGAGGCTCGATGGTACCAGTATTGGCTGGACAACAAACTATTCAGTAGCAAACCGGATGGTCGTGAACCTTATACGATCGTAATCCCACCACCAAACGTGACTGGTGTGCTTCACATGGGACACATGCTCAACAATACTATTCAGGATATCCTTATCCGCAAGGCACGTCTTGACGGTAAGAATGCGTGCTGGGTTCCTGGAACCGACCATGCTTCTATTGCTACAGAGGCAAAGGTTGTAAACAAACTCGCTCAGCAGGGTATCAAGAAACGTGATCTTACCCGCGAGGAATTCCTCAAGCATGCCTGGGCATGGACAGAAGAACACGGAGGCATCATCCTTAAGCAGCTTCGCAAGCTTGGTGCTTCTTGTGACTGGGATCGTACAGCATTCACAATGGACGAGCCTCGTTCTGAGTCTGTGCTCAAGGTGTTCGTTGACCTCTACGAGAAGGGCTATATCTATCGTGGCCTCCGTATGGTGAACTGGGATCCTAAGGCTCAGACCGTACTTTCAACCGAAGAGGTTATATATCGTGAGGAGAAATCAAAGCTCTATCACCTCAAGTATTATGTAGCTGATGCAGATCAGAACCCTGTTGTTCTCACAGGTGAGGAAGGCGAGGTTTTCCATAAGGACGAGAAGGGCTACTATGCAGTAGTTGCAACCACACGTCCTGAGACAATCATGGGTGATACTGCTATGTGTATCAATCCAAAGGACCCAAAGAACCATTGGTTGCGCGGTCATAAGGTAATTGTTCCGTTGGTAAACCGTGTGATTCCTGTAATCGAGGACAGATATGTTGATATCGAGTTCGGTACTGGCTGTCTGAAGGTTACTCCTGCACATGACGTGAACGACTATAACCTCGGTAAGACACATAATCTCGAGATTATCGATATCTTCAACCCAGACGGCACAATCTCTGAGGCTGCTGGTATGTATGTTGGTCAGGATCGTATGGATGTCCGCAAGCAGATTGCCATTGACCTTGAGGCTGCTGGTCTTATGGATCACATAGAGGACTACGACAATAAGGTGGGCTATTCTGAGCGTAATCAGGATACAGCCGTTGAGCCTCGTCTTTGCAAGCAATGGTTCCTTGCTATGAAGCACATGGCAGATATCGCCCTTCCACCAGTACTCTCTGGTGAGCTGAAGTTCTATCCAAGCAAGTATGTTACAACATATAAGAACTGGCTTGAGAATATTCAGGACTGGTGTATCTCTCGTCAGCTTTGGTGGGGACATCGTATTCCTGCATATTTCCTTCCTGAGACAGCCGATGGTGAGGAGCGCTTCGTAGTAGCTCTCACAGAGGAAGAGGCTCTGAAGAAGGCACAGGCTATTGATCCTTCTGTAACAGCAGCCGATCTCAAGCGTGATGAGGACGCTCTTGATACATGGTTCTCTTCTTGGCTGTGGCCTATCTCCCTGTTTGACGGTATCAACAACCCTGGCAATGAGGAAATCAACTACTACTACCCAACATCTGACCTCGTAACTGGTCCGGACATCATCTTCTTCTGGGTAGCACGTATGATTATGGCTGGTTGTGAGTATCAGAAGCAGATACCTTTCAAGAATGTATATTTCACAGGTATCGTTCGTGACAAGCTCGGCCGTAAGATGAGTAAGTCTCTCGGTAACTCTCCTGATCCATTGGATCTTATTGAGAGATATGGTGCTGACGGTGTTCGTATGGGTATGATGCTCTCTGCTCCTGCAGGTAATGATATTCTCTTCGACGAGTCACTCTGCCAGCAGGGTATGGGCTTCTGTAACAAGATATGGAATGCTTTCCGTCTCGTTCAGGGTTGGGAAACTGCCGATATCGAGCAGCCTGAGGCAAGTAAGATTGCAATCAAGTGGTTTGAGGCTAAGATGAAGACCGCATACGCAGAAATCAACGACCTCTATTCTAAGTATCGTCTCAACGAGGCTCTGATGACAGCGTTCAAGCTCTTCACCGATGAGTTCTCTGGCTGGTACCTTGAGATGATCAAACCTGGCTATCAGAAGCCAATCGATAAGCAGACATACGAGGCAACTCTCTGCTTCTTTGACTATCTGATGCGTATCATCCACCCATTCATGCCATTCATCACAGAAGAGATCTGGCAACATATCTATGACCGTAAGCCTGGCGAGAGCATCATGGTAAGTACGGTTAAGTTTGATGCTGTTACTGCTGAGGATGAGGCTATCATCGCAGGCATTGAGACGGTAAAGAATATCGTTGCAGGTGTTCGTACTGTTCGTAATCAGAAGAATATCGCTCCTAAGGAGGTTCTTTCTCTGAAGGCTGTAGGCAATAATGACTATGCCCAATATGATAGCGTTGTAATCAAGATGGCTAACCTTGACGGTATTGAGGTTGTAGCAGATAAGAGTGCTGATGCAAGCGCATTCATGGTAGGTACTTCTGAGTATGCCGTTCCACTTGGCAACCTTATCGACGTTGCTGCTGAGATCGAGAAGCAGGAGGCACAGCTCAAGCACCTTGAGGGCTTCCTCGTTGGTGTTCGCAAGAAGCTCAGCAATGAGCGCTTCGTTCAGAATGCCAAGCCAGAGGTTGTTGCCCTTGAGCGTAAGAAGGAACAGGATTCTCTCGAGAAGATTGCAGCTCTGAAGGCTTCGTTGGAAGAACTTAGAAAGAAATAAAACCCCTATCCCCAGCCCTTTCCCCGTGAAGGGGCAAGGGGGTGGAGGTTAGTATTTAACGCTAACATACCCCTTGAACGAACATAGGTAATTAAATCCCTTGCCCTCCACGGGGAAAGGGTGCCCGTAGGGCGGGAAAGGGGTCATAGATTTTATTATTATGGAGTCAATTTATCAGTCTCGTGGCTTTGTGGCATGCTTGAAAGCAGGATTCACTTTCGTTTTAGCTAATCCGAAGACAGTATTGAAGGCAATGTGGATATTGCTATTGATAATAGCTGTGTCCGATGTGTTTTTTTACGCGCTCGGAAAGAAAGTCGGAATGGATATATTACAGCTAAAACTTCAAACTGGCACTTGGTTGGCATTATTAGGAGTGTATGGAACAGTGTTTTTCCAGTTATTTCTGGCAATATTTGGCTTGTTCTATTTCGGAAGATATATGGTAAAGCGTGAGGAGAAGAAATACAAGGTTAAAGTTGGTAGGCTTATCCTCCGCAATTTCTGGTCTTTCCTTGGAATATTCCTGATGTCTTTTTTCCTGGATATTCTGCTGACATTGATTCCTTATGTTTCATTTCAGATATGCAGCTATGCTTATGACTATAGTGCCATATCTCAGATGGTATATAATGATGGCGTGTCAATTCCGACTTCAGGATATGTATTGATGATGGTTATATGCGTTGTCGCTCTTGCTGTTAGTGAATATATAAGTCTGGTCATTCCTGCAAGTCTGATATATAAATATGGCTCGGCTGTTTATGACGAGCAGAATAAGTAATTCTAATTAGGAGTAGTAAGGAGTACAAGGAATGATAAGGAGTACAAGACGATAGTAAATGCGTCAAATATCTCAAACGATAAATACATTCGTCTTGTACTCCTTGAACTCCCCCAAAAATAAAAAACATGAAACGCTTACTTTTCATAGATCGTGACGGCACGATTATAAAAGAACCTGCTGATGAGCAGATAGACTCTTTCGAGAAACTGGAGTTTGTTGAGGGAGCTATAACCAACCTCTCATTCATCCGTAAGAAACTGGATTTCGAGTTTGTTATGGTTAGCAACCAGGACGGACTTGGTACTGACTCTTTCCCAGAGGATACCTTCTGGCCTGTTCATAACTTCATTCTCAAAACCCTTCATGGCGAGGGCATAGATTTTGACGATATGCTTATCGACCGCCATTTCCCAGAGGACAACCATCCTGACCGCAAGCCAGGAACTGGTATGCTCAAGAAATATATAGAGAACAAAGAGGAGTACGACCTTGCAAACTCATACGTTATAGGTGATCGTGAGAGTGATGCCCAGTTGGCTAAGAACCTCGGTTGTAAGTTCCTCAAGATTACTGCCGGCGATTCCTCTTCGTGGGAAGCTGCTGCGGAGATTCTCTTTGCAGGAGAGCGTACAGCCGAGATTACCCGTACCACTCACGAGACGGATATTACCGTTCGCGTGAATCTTGAGGGTACTGGTAAGTGTGATATCCAGACAGGTCTCGGTTTCTTCGACCACATGCTTGAGCAGATAGGCAAGCATGGTATGATTGACTTGTATGTGCGTTGTAATGGTGACTTGCACGTTGACGAGCATCATAGCATAGAGGATACTGGTATCGTACTTGGTGAGTGCCTGCTGAAGGCTCTTGGCGATAAGCGAGGCATAGAGCGTTACGGCTATACCCTTCCTATGGATGATTGCTTGTGTCAGGTGGCACTCGATTTCGGAGGTCGCCCTTGGCTGATATGGGATGCTGAGTTCCATAGGGAGAAGATTGGCGAGATGCCTACTGAGATGTTCTTCCATTTCTTCAAGAGCGTTAGCGATGCTGCAAAGATGAACCTTAACATCAAAGCTGAGGGTGACAACGAGCACCACAAGATTGAGGGAATCTTCAAGGCATTCGCCCGTAGCATCAAAATGGCTGTAAAGCGCGACATTTACCACTATCAGCTCCCAAGTTCAAAGGGAATGCTTTAGGATAGATTAAGGTGTAAAGTGTAATGTGTAATGTGTAAAGAGTAAAGAGTAAAGTATAAAGTAGATAGTATAAAGTAAAAGAGTGTGAAGTTCATTTTGAATTTCACACTCTTTGTTTATGGTTAACTTGCGTTCTATGAGTTGTCTATATGGCAAACAGCTTGCTGTTTGTCCTCGTAATTCGTCGCGTTAATTTACTTTATACCCCCCCGCGGTCATTTGGTCATTTGTCATTTGGTCAAAATGATTTCTGAGTTGTCAAAATCCTCCACTATATATAAATATTTAATATTTATATATAGTGAGCAAATGACACATTCCGAAAATGAAAATGACCATTTTGACCTTGACCATCTTGACCACATTTTGGCAATGTGTCCTGCAGAAAAGTTAATGGGCTGAAATCTCACTCGGTTGAATATAAAGACCAATTGTTATAGGTCCGTTTCAAGTCCGTTACAGGTCCGTTCTAAGTCCGTTGTAAATCCGTTGTAAGTCCGTACCAAAGTCGGTGCAAGTCCCATTTCCCTCCCTTCTCTGAAAGGACGGTAGAGTGGAGCTATAGTGAAGGTGTGACAAATGCTCTTTTTTACGGTGTTTGGATTACAAGTGCATTTTTTCGCGAGAGTTTTATAGAGGGGGGGGCACTTTTACCTCTTTTTGTGTATAACACGTTGATAATCAAACGAAAATACGTTAAAATGCGCAAAAGTGCACCCCCCTCTTCAAACTCTTTGGCGTTTTTTTTTTGTGTGTCTATCGAAAAGGTATTACAAAAGGAACACCCTCAATATGAGAGTGTCCCTAAAAGTCTTAGAACTAATTGCGATTCCTAATATTTTTACTCTTCAATATCTTCCTCAAAGTCTGCATATTCAGATTTGGCAGCATTACTGCCACCACCTGTTATCAACCCAACATTATCACTTACCACTAATAATGCCGAACTGATAAACGCAGCAGTTTCTATTGAGGGTTTCGTATATCTTCTTTTCTTCATAGTTACTTGATATATTTCTTACCATTCTTGATATAGATACCTGACTTCTGGACATTCTCATTCACAACTCTGCCGTTAAGATCGTAAACTGGTGATTTGTCATTTATAATCAGCAATTCCTTAATGCCCGTTGTCTCAATCTCATCTTCGAAACTGGCTATAATCTTTGCATTTGTAGCGTTCTTACTAAGAGAGATATAGGCGCGGAATGGAGAAACACTTGCTGAAGGTCCAGCACTACCATCCGTATTGAATGTGCAGGCATTGGCAGGAGATGCCTTCTTATATGAACCAGAGAAAGTAATAGAGTAGCTATCATTCTCGCTCATTATTCCACTACGTTCATAGAAATCAAACGTGCGAATCGTCTTTGTCTTAATGGCAGGAGTATTAGCATCATAATTCACAGGCAAGGCATTCTTTATCTCTACCTTATCATCTACAGCCAACCGAGCAAGGAAAGGAGTTCCCGCAGGAATAATATCCTTTGCTTTATAGAAACCAACACGCAAAGTATTTGTTTCCGTGTTATAGAGAGCTATTCCCACAGGCACATAGACAGCCTTAAACTGAGCATCAGCAGGATCAACAGCAAAAGGCAAACAGAAAGATGCATAATTATCTTTGCTAATAGCCGCACCTTCACGTACATAAGTTACAGTATTCTCCTTGTAATATCCCTTTGTAACTGTTGGCGCACCATCAGAAACGGTTATAGGCTCTGCTTCTGAAAGAATAGGGGAGAATTCCATTTCATAGAAATTTACTAGTTCATACCAACCTTCAGAATATCTATATGCATCAGATGTACCTTCTGGCACAAATACCTTTACATGCTTTGCATTTATATTTTTAAAAGGACTATTTCCAGCAATACATTTTGGAGGAAATGTATTCCATGAATATATCTCCCTGATATTAAAACAATATTCGAAAGCTGACTTCCCGATATTCGTAACAGAACTACCAATTGTAACAGAGGTGAGAGCTGAACAGCCTGAGAAAGCCAATTCATCAATTTTCTTAACAGAATTAGGAATCTCAATTGAAGCAAGAACAGAACATCCTTTGAAAGTTGCATATTCGATACTTGTCACCGAGTTAGGGATATTGACAAAAGTGAGTCCTGAACAATACTCAAAAGCACAAATTCCGATATTCTTTACAGTGTTAGGGATATTAACAGATGTAAGACTGGAACAACCATTGAAAGCATACTGTCCTATAATTGTCACAGAGTTTGGGATAGATATAGAGACAAGATTTGAGCATGATAAAAATGCATGATTTCCAATATTCGTCACTCCATTTTCAATTACAACATTCTTGATTTCATCTCGTTGAGAATACCAAGGCATTTCCATATAATTATAACCATTACGGTAGTCGGGCATATCCGTTCCTGATATGGTTAAAGTGCCATCATTTGATAGATTCCATGTTATCTCCGCATGAATTTGAATAAAGGAGATTACACTAAGAAAAACAAGTAAAATTTTTTTCTTCATGATATGAAATAAATAAAAGGGCGCAGACTTTCCGAAATCCTCGTCCTCAATCCTGGTATCGCCAAACACCGCACAAGTAGAAAAGGATACGATAAGCCCATGCCCTAAACGGACACGGAGCTTATTGCTTTTCCTGTTCTCACTTGTTGAAACTGGCGATTTCGGATTGAGAGAACAAGAGCAAATAGCTCAATGTTATATTATTATGTCGAGAGAATCGGTAGTTGCTCACCCAAGTTAATAAATAAGTGTTTAACTATTTGCTGAGAATGTCTGAGACTATAATCAGCATAGGGGAACGTTACCGCTCGTCTAATTTTATTCTAAAAAAATCTTTCTGTTTCTTATTAAAGTTTAAGTGGTTAATATTTGTGATGATTATTTTCTTGTCTGCAAAAGTAAACAAAATAATTGATTTCTCCAAATATTAGCACGAAAAAAGAGCATCCTCGCTTGGAGAATGCTCTTTGTTTAATATATTGGGATTGTCGATTAAACGATACCCTGAGCCATCATAGCCTTAGCTACCTTCATGAAGCCAGCTACGTTAGCACCCTTTACATAGTTGATGTAACCGTTAGCCTCTGTACCGTACTTAACGCAGTTCTCGTGGATGTCATCCATGATGCGGTGGAGGTAGTTGTCAACTTCCTCAGAAGTCCAACGGAGACGCTCTGAGTTCTGTGACATCTCAAGACCAGATACTGATACACCACCAGCGTTAGCTGCCTTACCTGGAGCGTAGAGGATCTTAGCGTCCTGGAATACCTTGATAGCCTCTGGAGTTGTAGGCATGTTAGCACCCTCAGAAACAGCGATAACACCGTTTGCTACGAGAGCCTTAGCAGCCTCCTCGTTGATCTCGTTCTGAGTAGCAGATGGGAGAGCGATCTCACAACCCTTCTCGAACCAAGGCTTTGCACCCTCAACGTACTTAGCATTTGGATACTTCTCAGCGTACTCGCGGATACGTCCACGCTCAACGTTCTTGAGCTCCATAACGTAGTCAAGCTTAGCGCGATCGATACCTTCTGGATCGTAGATATAACCGTCAGAATCAGACATTGTCATTGGGATAGCACCGAGCTGGAGGAGCTTCTCACATGTGTACTGTGCAACATTACCTGCACCAGATACGAGAACCTTCTTACCCTTGATGTCGATGTTACGAGTCTTGAGCATGTTTACGAGGAAGTAAACGTTACCGTAACCTGTAGCCTCAGGACGGATGAGTGAACCGCCGAACTCGAGACCCTTACCTGTAAGCATACCAGTGAACTGGTGTGTGAGCTTCTTGTACATACCGAACATGTAACCTACCTCACGGCCACCTACGCCGATATCACCTGCTGGTACGTCCTCGTCAGCACCTACGTGACGATAGAGCTCAGTCATGAATGCCTGGCAGAAACGCATAACCTCAGCGTCAGACTTACCACGTGGAGAGAAGTCAGAACCACCCTTTGCACCACCCATTGGGAGAGTTGTGAGAGAGTTCTTGAATGTCTGCTCGAAAGCAAGGAACTTCAGGATACCGAGGTTTACAGAACGGTGGAAACGGATACCGCCTTTGTAAGGACCAATCACGTTGTTGTGCTGGATACGGTAGCCCATGTTTGTCTGTACGTTGCCCTTGTCGTCAACCCATGATACGCGGAACTCGATTACGCGATCTGGAATACAGAGACGCTCGATGAGGTTAGCGCGCTCAAACTCTGGGTGCTTGTTGTACTCTTCCTCGATTGTTGGAAGTACCTGGCTTACTGCCTGAATGTACTCAGGCTCATTAGGAAATCTCTGCTTGAGATTTTCAACGACTTGCTTTGCGTTCATTTTTGTTTTACTTTTATTTGGTTAAAAAAATATTTAGTCTATCTACTTTACTCTTTACTCTATCTACTTTACACTTTATTTCATATGCTCCACGAACCAGTTGGTTACCTGTCTCAGCAGATGGTTTCTTGTGTTGCCACCGTGGATGCTATGATTGCGGTTGGTGTAGATAAGTTCCTTGAAATCCTTATCTGCCTGAACCATTGCCTCGCTATACTCGAAAGCGTTCTGTGGATGAACATTGTCGTCTGCAAGACCATGTACGAGAAGTAGTGCTCCGTGTAGGTTGTTTACCCTGTTCTTTGGGTTGATGTCATATCCGGCGCTGTTCTCTTTTGGAGTACGCATATAGCGCTCGGTATAGATGGTGTCGTAGAAACGCCAGTCGGTTGGTGCTGCTATTGCCACACCGCAGCAGAATACTGGTCTGCCTTCTGACATAGCCATCAGCGTATTGAATCCGCCGAAACTCCATCCCCAGATAGCGATACGGTTCTTGTCAACGAATGACTGCTGTCCGAGCCATAGTGCGGTTTCTACCTGATCCTTTGACTCTAGGTCGCCCATTCTTTGGTAGATGCATTTCTCAAAGGCTGTTCCGCGATATCCTGTACCACGACCGTCAACTGTAACGACGATAAAGCCCTTTTCTGCAAGGAGATAGTCGTACATGCCGCCGTTGCCCATAGAACCTATTCCCCAGCTGTTTACAACCTGCTGGCTACCAGGACCAGAGTACTGGTGCATAATGACTGGATATTTCTTTGATGCGTCGAAGTTAGCTGGTTTTATCATCCAACCTTCCAACTGCACGCCTTCTGATGTCTTGAAAGTGAAGAATTCTTTCTTCGTTACAGGATAATTTCTGAGTTTTGACTTCAGAGTTGCATTGTCTTCCATCACCTTGATATCCTTGCCCTGCCCATTGCAGACAGAGAACTTATAAGGTGTATCGGCATCGCTCCATGTCTTGAGGAAGTATTTGTAGTTCTCAGAGAACTGAGCTGCGGCTGTTCCTGCCTCTGGAGTAAGGCATTCAAGTTTGCCGTTAGCTTTTGAAACAAACACCTGGCGATCCTTTGGAGTAGGAGAGGCTGCCTGGAAATAGACATCGCCAGTCTTTTGGTCAATGCCGTATGTCGCTGTGATATCCTTGTTAGGAAGTGAGATTTCTCTCTTTAGAGTTCCTGTAATTGAATATACGTTGAGGGTTATATTCTCTCCCTTGTCGCAAGGCACGAGGATGTAGTTGTCTGTAACCTTCATGTCGGTATAGGCCTCTTCCTTAACGTATTTGCTTGATTTGTTCTCAACAATCATCTGGCATACGCTACTGCGTGGATTAGCAGAGTAGATGCGCATATCATCCTGATGGCGGTTGAGTGTTACGAGCAATATGCTATTGGCATCAGAAGTAGGGATGATTCTTGGAATATATCCTTCAGCATCCAATGGGAGTTCAATCTTTCGGGTTACATGGCTCTTTATATCGTAGCTCCATGCACTTACCTTTGAGTTGTCCTCGCCAGCCTTTGGATATTTATATACGTATTCTCCCGGATATGTGCTTAGTGCGTCGTATGAAGGAGCCATACCCTTGAACAACTGGAGAGGGTATTCCTTTACATTTGCTTCCTCATATTTTATCCAGCAAATCATAGTGCCGTCGGCATTAAAGCACATGCTGTTTGAGGTGGTGAACTCCTCTTCGTTTACCCAATCTGGGATTCCGTTGATTACCTTATTAATTTCTCCGTCCTTTGTTACCTGACTTTCTGCTCCGTCAAAAAGGAGTTTGCTAACCCAGATGTTGTTGTTGCGTACAAAGGCAATCTGATTACCATCGTTGCTCCAGATAGGATTCTGAACGTCGGAGTTGTCGCTAAGCGGACGCATACGCTTGTTGGCGATGTTATACACATAGTATTTTGCTATTGAAGACCTGCGATATACCATTTTCGTCTCAGTCTTGATAAGCATCTTAGTGCCATCAGGTGAGATGATATAGTCGTCAAATGCCTTGACCTTTTCGCCAACAGTATTGTTTACATCGAAAAGAATGCTAGCCTGCTGTCCGTTTTTGTAATAGCAAGCTATGATTTTAGTACCGTCGTCAGATATTCTTGAATACGTCTCACCATCAGGCAAAGCTCTCATTCCACCAACTTTTTTTGCAGCAAAAACGCCTGAGTTGATGTCTTGAATGCTTATCTTTCCCTGAGCTACAACACCCAATGTCGTGGCGAGAAGGAGTGAGCACATAATAAAAAATTTCTTCATTTGACAGTTTTCTACTAATTTTGGTGCAAAGATAATATTTTTTTCGTAAATTTGCAACCAAATATGTACAAAAAGTTATAAAATCATCAAAAATAATGACATTTTTCTTTAAATTCGCATGATTTGCTATAATAAATATGGTGATTGGGTAAGAAAACGTTTCGGATGTAAGGTACAGAAAATCTCAATTGATGCAGGTTTTTCGTGTCCAAATCGTGATGGAACGATAGGAAAAGGCGGATGTATCTATTGCAATAATGCCACCTTCAATCCTGAATATTGCATTGATACAGCCGGAAGAATATCTCAAGATGAACGTCTTGATCTTTCTGCCGATAATATTAAGGCTCAGTTATTGGCAGGTAAGGATTTTTTTGCAAGAAAATATCCGGAGATGAAATACATCGCGTATTTCCAGTCATATACCAACACATACGGGAATATCGAGAAGTTGAAGCGAATGTATGAGGCGGCTCTTTCGGTTGAGGATGTAATTGGAATTTCTATTGCCACTCGTCCTGACTGTGTGTCGGATGAGTTGCTTGATTATCTTGGGGAACTTTCTCATCGTACCTTCCTTACTATGGAGTATGGGGTGGAGTCTTTGAATGATGATACGCTTCGTATAATAAATCGTGGACATTCATCGGAGTGTAGTGTTAATATTATAAGGAATACGCACGCGCGAGGAATCACGGTTTGTGCACATCTAATTCTGGGTCTTCCGGGAGAGGGTAGGGAAGAGATCCTTCGTCAGATTGATATTGTGAATTCATTGCCTATTGATATTCTGAAGCTACATCAGTTACAGATAACGAAAGGTACTATCCTTGAACATCGTCCGGATTTGATAGCCCAATGTACTTTGTTTACTCCGGAAGAGTATATTGAATTGCTTGTTGAGTATATCCGTCGTCTTCGTGATGATATTGTTATTGAGCGCTTTACGAGTCAGTCCCCAGCGGGATTGCTCATTGCACCTCGCTGGGGACTGAAAAATTATGAGTTTACTAATCTCTTGAATAAAAGACTGCTGGAGTCTTAGTCCAATGCCTCGTATTTAGATTGTCGACTCTTGTATTCTGGTACGATTTCCTTCATCTTCTTCACAATCTTCATGTCATCGTAAGTGAAACTTAGATGTAGAAGTTCCTCTTCATTCTTTAGGGCTTCATTATACTGATATTCACGTACCGATGCAATCTTGATTTTTGGGTGGATGGTTGGTTTCGTCTGTTCCGTGTCGGTGAGTACTTCTTCGTAGAGCTTCTCACCGTCACGAAGACCGGTGAACTTGATTTCTACGTTCTTTGCACCAGAAAGGTCGATCATTCTCTGTGCAAGGTCGGCGATGCGAACAGGTTTGCCCATATCGAAGACGAAAATCTCGCCCCCATGTCCCATTGTTCCTGCCTCGAGTACTAATTGACATGCTTCTGGGATGAGCATGAAGAAACGTATGATGTCTGGATGCGTTACCGTTAGTGGACCGCCATTCTTGAGCTGCTCTCTGAATATAGGAATTACGGAACCGTTTGAGCCTAGTACGTTGCCGAAGCGGGTGGTGATGAACTGTGTTACACCTGGAGTACCGTCGGCTTGCATGAGTTTGTCCTTGATGCTCTCGTAGTTCTCAGGCTTGATACCGTCCTTGAGCTCCTGCAATGCCTTGTTGAGACTCTGGCAATAGATTTCACAGATTCTCTTTGAGCATCCCATTACGTTTGTTGGGTTCACCGCCTTGTCGGTAGAGATCATCACAAATTTCTTTGTTCCGTATTTTACTGCCAAGTCGGCAATTATACGTGTTCCGTAGATATTGTTCTGGATAGCCATTGCAGGGTTATCCTCCATCATAGGAACGTGCTTGTATGCTGCTGCATGGAATACGTATTCCGGCTTGTGTTCGCTGAATATTTCTTCCATGTGTGTTGGATTGCTGATGTTGCCTACGATGGTCAATGCCTTAATGTTAGGGAACTTACGTGCCATCTTCAAACGTACATCGTGCATAGGAGTCTCTGCTTGGTCAATGAGCACCATCTCGGAAGGATTAGCCTTCGCAACCTGATTCACCATCTCAGAACCGATAGACCCCGCTGCTCCTGTGATGAGTATGCGCTTGCCTTTCAGTAGTTCACTGATGGCATCAAGGTCAACCTCGATCTTGTCACGAGGAAGCAGATCTTCAATATCCACTTCATGAAGCTGCTCTTGCTTCATACCCTGTTCAGGAGTCCAGACTTCTGCCTCGGAAAGCATCAGAATATGAATCTTGTTCTTAATGAGTTCCTCTACCAGCTCTGTATTGTTTCTGAAGTTCTCGGCCTGTAGCGGACTTACAATCATTACGGTGGCATGAGCCTTCTTCATGTGCTCAATGAGGTTCGGACCTATTCTGCGAACCTTGACGCCGAACATGTATTTGTCTGCCAAATCACCATTAGGGCTTACGAATCCTACGATGGAATATTGCTTTGATGGACTTGCCTGAATTGTACTTGCAATAACCTCTGCCCCTCTTTGTACGCCAAATATGAAAGCTCGCTTAATTCCTGTATTAAATGATGATTCGTATACTGATTTCATCAGTAGTCTTATCGACCATTGTCCTGCGACGCATAGACAGAATGTGGTTGCATAGTTCTTCAACCCTGTAGATGCAATGATATAGTCTTTGCTGAAGAAAAGGCGTACTATAAGTATCAATGCAAAGGCAACTATCTGTGCATATAAAACACGAAACATATCGGTTGAGCGCATATATCTTACGACACCGCTGTAAGTGTGGAATGTTCGCATACCGATGAAGAAGAACACCAACAGACAGCACCATGTAAACACTCGATCCCAGAAGTAATTTATCAAAGCTCGGGGACCTTCGCAAACGTAGGTACTTACCAATGCTGCTACGATGATAATCAGAAAATCTACGCAAATGAGACTCCAATATGGAAGTGCACTTTTGGATAGATACCAATATCTTATTTTGTTTAATATTTTCTTTGACATAAAATAGGTTTTGATATTTAGATCCCTAATAAGCTTTCTTATAAGGGATACAGGAATGAGACTTTGCTTTCCTGAGTGCAAAGATACGACAAAAAAGATGGAAATCCAAAGGAAATAATCGTTTTTTGCATATTATTGCCCTAAATTGGTTGGTAACACTTGTTTTTTTACTCTTTCCCCTTTGTTTTTTCTACTTTGTTCCTCCTCCTGTCCTGTTTGGGAGAGGTTGTTGTTGCTTCCGTTTTTCTGTTGTTGCTTCTTTTTGTATGTGGTTTGCCATTGTCTACTGGCTTGCGTGAGTATTTGTAATTCTTTCTTCCGTTCCTGATAGCCTTTACGACCTTGTATTCCGGTCCGTCGCCGATGCCTTCAGGAAGTGCGTTCTTGGTGATTTCCTTTTCGAGGAATTCCTCAATCTTCTTGAAGAGCCATATTTCATCATCGCTGACAAGAGTGTATGCAACGCCATCACGATCTGCGCGGGCTGTACGACCTATGCGGTGAACGTAATCCTCAACATCATGAGGAACGTCATAGTTTATGACCATTTGGATGTCGTCAATGTCAATTCCGCGTGCAACAATGTCAGTTGCCACAAGAACATCGAGTTCTCCGCTCTTGAACTTGTACATAACATCGTCGCGCTCTGCCTGTGTAAGATCTGAGTGCATGGCTCCACATACCACTTTCATCTGCTTCAAAGCATGGAATATCTCCTTCACCCTCTGTTTCTTACCAGAGAATATGATGACGCGCTTCAGATTGCCTGCCTTGAATATTGACTTCAGAATGGCATTCTTCTGAGGTTGATAGCAAACATATGCTGATTGTTGAATCTTTTCAGCGGGTTTACTTACTGCAATCTTAACCTGAACAGGATTCTTAAGAAGTGTCTTTGCAAGATGCTCGATCTTCTCAGGCATTGTTGCGGAAAACATGATGGTCTGTACGGTAGGCGGGAGCTCCTTGGCGATACTTATGATGTCGTCGGAGAAACCCATATCGAGCATTCTGTCTGCTTCGTCAAGGATGAAGAATGAAACGCGTGAGAGATCTACGTTACCCATCTGCATGTGCGAGATGAATCTTCCTGGTGTTGCAATAACAACAGGTGCTCCCTGCTTGAGCGACTTCAGTTCCTGATCGTATCTATTTCCGTCGTTTCCTCCATAGACAGCCACACTTGATATACCGTCAAGGTAGTAGCTGAATCCTTCCATTGCCTGATCAATCTGCTGAGCCAACTCGCGGGTAGGACTCATGATAAGACAATTGATTGAATCCTCAGGGAATGGACGGTCATGTGGATCAAGTCCGTCATCAAGAAGGGATAGGACGGGCAACAGATATGCTGCCGTCTTTCCTGTGCCGGTCTGGGCTACGCCGAGGATGTCGCGTCCTTGGAGTATAGGAGAGATGGTTTGTGCCTGAATGGGCGTACACTCGTCAAAGTGCATGTCATACAGGGCATCAAGAATGTTATCGTTTAATTCTGTTTCGTCGAAATACATAGTCTTAATTTGGTGCCTTGCGATAGCAGAAGTATGCAACGAAGGCAAATATTATATTTGGTGCCCAGGCTGCCAATGGTGCTGGCGTACCGGCGTTTATTGCGAATGTTGATGAAACCGTCTGGAGCATGATATATATAAAACTCAGGGCAAGTCCAATACCCAGATACATACCCATGCCTCCCTTGCGCTTTCGTGAGGAAAGACTCATTCCTATTATCGTAAGAATGAACGAAGCAAAAGAAGATGCTATGCGTTTATGATATTCCACCTGATAACGAACCACATTTGCCGAACCTCTGTCTATCTGCTTTGAGATATAGTCTTTCAGTTCAGGTGAGGTGAATGTCTCTTGCTGTCCCTTACTGTAAACGAGGTCTGTTGGTTCCATCGTTATGAGCGTGTCAAGATTCATTCCACTCGTTATCTTTTCCTTCATGCTTCGCATCTCACGAATCTTCCAATTGTAAGTCTTCCAGTGATATTTCTCATCGGCTATGGTGTCGTACTGAATTTCTAAAGCCGTCATGTGTGAGATGAGTTTCTTGTTTTCAAACTTATACAGACAAAAACCATAGCCTCGCTTCATCTTATTGTCGTAATGCTGTATGTAGGCAATCACACCCGGACTTACCTGCAACTGCACATTATCTGCAGACGTGTTCTTCTTGTTGTTCTTATAGAGCGACTCGAAGTTCTGCCTTATAACCGTTCCGTGCGGAATGACATAAGCACTTAGGTAGTATGACATTAGGGAAATCAATACGCACGAGAACATGTATGGGCGCATTAGTCGCTTGAAACTGACTCCTGCTGCCATTATCGCGATAATCTCCGAGTTTCCTGCCATCTTTGAGGTGAAGAAAATCACGGCAATGAAGACGAACAGAGGCGAGAACAGATTTGCGAAGTATGGCACGAAGTTCATGTAGTAGTCAAAGACTATTGCCTTCAATGGGGCGTGATACTCGGTGAACTTCGAGAGGTTCTCGTTTACGTCAAAGACAATTGATATTGATATGATTAGCAATATGGCAAAGAAGTATGTGCCGATGAACTTGCCGATGATGTATCGGTCAAGTCGTCCGGGAAGCATCCTCGTAAAGCTGTACCATATCTTCGGATGCTTTACGATCGCAAATTCCTTGAGCCAGGCAAAAGGCACACAGACATAATGCCACAACAGCTTTATCCAAAGGATAAGCTGCTTCAGCCAACGGAATGCCCTTGAGCCTTTTATCTTTCGCTTTATTCTTTTTATGCTGATTCTTGTCATTACGACTAGCTGTCTTTATCTTCTTCGCATCATGTTCTCTACAACAGAGTTCTTCCATTTCACGAAATCACCCTGCTCGATATGCTTTCTCGCATCTGTCACGAGACGTAGGTAGAATGCCAGATTATGGATGCTGGCTATCTGAAGAGCAAGATATTCCTGTGCCTTGAAAAGATGATGAAGATACGCTTTTGTGGTTACAATATCAATGTCGCATCCCTCTGTGTCAATAGGAGTAAAATCGTCCTCCCATTTCTTATTGCGCATATTCATTGTGCCTTCGTAGGTGAAGAGAAGAGCATTTCGACCATTACGAGTTGGCATCACGCAATCGAACATATCCACACCTCGCTCAATAGCCTCAAGGATATTCCAAGGAGTTCCCACGCCCATAAGGTATCGAGGCTTGTCCTTTGGAAGAATCTCGTTCACAACCTCAATCATCTCGTACATAACCTCCGTAGGCTCACCAACGGCAAGACCACCTATGGCGTTTGCGTCTGCTCCCTTATCTGCTATGTACTTGGCAGATTCCCTACGAAGCTCAGGATATTTGCATCCCTGAACGATTGGCATCAAGGTCTGGTTATATCCGTAGAGTGGTTCAGTCTCGTTGAAGCGTTTCCAACAGCGGTCAAGCCATCTATGAGTCAGTTGCATAGATTTCTTGGCGTAGTTGAAATCTGCCTCACCCGGAGCGCATTCGTCGAATGCCATCATGATATCCGCACCAATCACGCGCTCTGTGTCCATCACATTCTCTGGGGTGAAGAAATGCTTGCTTCCGTCGATATGTGAACGGAACTCGCAACCTTCCTCCTTGAGCTTTCGGATGCCTGTAAGAGAGAATACCTGAAAACCGCCGCTATCTGTAAGAATTGGGCGTTCCCATCCTATGAACTTATGCAGACCGCCTGCTTTCTTGAGGATGTCGAGTCCCGGACGAAGATACAAGTGGTATGTGTTGCCGAGAATTATCTGGGCAAGAACCTGCTTGCGAAGTTCCTCAAAATGAACAGCCTTTACAGATCCCACAGTTCCCACAGGCATAAAGATAGGGGTCTTTATCTGTCCGTGGTCGGTTGTGATGATACCTGCTCGGGCATCTGAACATGGATCTGTATGTTGTAATTCGAATGTCATTATTTTTTATCTCTAAACCCTAACCTCTAACCTTTAACCTCTTCTGCGATAGTCAGGTCTATGGCATCTTTTACTTTCTCATCGGTCAAGGCGTATGCCCATACATCCTGAACATCCTTGACATAATGGAAATTCACACCCTTGCGATAAATCTCAGGAATCTCGTTGATATCCTTCTCGTTGGCCTCGCAGAGCATAATATCGGTAATACCTGCACGCTTTGCTGCAAGAATCTTTTCCTTGATGCCACCTACCGGCAATACCTTTCCGCGAAGTGTTATCTCGCCAGTCATCGCTATGTTCTTGCGAACCTTACGCTGGGTAAGGGCAGAGGCAATAGATGTAGCGATTGTGATACCCGCAGAAGGACCATCCTTTGGAGTTGCGCCCTCAGGAACGTGGATGTGAATGTTCCAGTTGTCGAAAATCCTGTAGTCGATATTCAAAGTATCGGCATGAGACTTCACATATTCAAGTGCGATAGTGGCACTCTCCTTCATCACGTCTCCGAGATTACCAGTCAAAGTAAGCTTTCCTGCCTTGCCTTTTGATAGGGAGGTCTCGATGAATAGAATCTCACCTCCTACGCTTGTCCAAGCCAATCCTGTTACAACACCTGCATAGTCATTTCCCTGATAGATATCGCGATAGAAAGGCGGATTGCCAAGCAATTCCACAACCTTCTCCTCGTCAATCTGTCCCATAGGATATTCCTCGTCCTTGGCATATTTATAGGCAATCTTACGCATGAGCTTGCCAATCTGCTTTTCCAGTTGACGCACACCACTTTCGCGTGTGTAGCGCTCAATAATCATCTCGATAGCCGACTTCTTGAACTTTAGCGCGCCCTTTGGCAGACCATTAGCCTCGATTTCTTTCTTGACAAGATGACGCTTTGCTATCTCGATCTTTTCCTCGGTGATATATCCGCTAACCTCAATCATCTCCATACGGTCGCGCAAAGGTCCCGGTATGTTACTGATATCGTTGGCTGTTGCTATGAACATCACGTTTGAGAGGTCATAGTCCATATCAAGATAGTTGTCGTGGAAAGCGTTGTTCTGCTCTGGGTCAAGAACTTCAAGCAAAGCAGAAGCTGGATCTCCCTGATGGGTGTTCTGGGTTACCTTGTCTATCTCGTCGAGAATAAACACCGGATTTGAACTGCCGGCTTTCTGAATGCCCTTGATGATACGGCCAGGCATAGCTCCGATGTATGTCTTGCGATGACCGCGGATTTCTGATTCGTCATGAAGACCGCCAAGCGAAATCCTCACGTATTTACGCTGAAGAGAATCGGCGATACTCTTTCCAAGACTCGTCTTACCCACTCCCGGAGGGCCGTAGAGACAGAGAATTGGCGATTTAAGATTGCCTCTGAGTTTCAAAACTGATATATACTCAAGTATGCGCTCCTTGACCTTCTCCATACCGTAATGGTCTTGGTCGAGTTTCTTCTCTGCACGTGCGAGATTGAGATTGTCCTCTGTACGGTAATCCCAAGGCAAGGCGAGAATCTGCTGAAGATAAGTGAGTTGTATGTTGTAGTCAGGACTCTGCGGCTGAATGGCGTCAAGCTTGTTGAGCTCTTCCTCGAAAGCCGTTTTTGTCTCGTTGCTCCATATCTTTTCTGCTGCCTGACGCATCAGCTTCTTGCGTTCTGCGCTCTGGCCGTCTCCGCCAAGTTCCTTGCGGATATTCTTTATCTGCTGTCGCAGGAAGTATTCCTTCTGCTCCTCGTTGATCTTCTCCTCTGTGCGATGGCGTATGCTGTTCTTCAGCTCAAGCAATTGCAGTTCGCGATTGAGTAAACCAAGCAACTGGAAAGCACGTAGCTTCATGGAAGGCATGCCAAGAAGCTTTGCCTTTTCGTCGATAGAGAAAGGCAGGTTTGTGCACATGAAGTTGATGCACAGAATCTCGTTTGATATGTTTGTAACGGCAAACTGAGCCTCGTTTGGCAGGTCCTCGTTGTTCTGAACGTATTCCAAGGCCTTCTTTTTCACGTCGTCAATAGCCATCTTGTACTCGGTGTCGTTCTTCTCCGGCATCTGCTCCTTTGCAGTTGTGAGCTCGCCCATGAGGAAAGGAGTCTTCTTCGTGATGCTTTCGAGATGACATCTTGAGAGTGCCTGAATAACGATGGTTACGTTGCTACCCATTCCCGGAATGTCGAATATCTTGACGAGCTTGCCGAATACTCCATACTCGTACAAGTCCTCCAGTTCCGGTTCGTCAATATTCGGGTCTTTCTGGCAAATGACGGCAAATGCCAGATCGGGCTTCTTCTTGAGCCTTTTAACCAATGCCAGAGTTGATTCCCTTGTGACCATTATCGGGGTCAGTACCCCCGGATGCAATACAATATTGCGGGTAGCAATGATTGGCATCTCGCCATCATGGCTTACCTCAAAGAGTGAATCAATATCCCCATCAAAATCGGCAACCATCTGAAATCCTGTTCCCTGGTTGCCTCCAGTCATAAATATCTCGTTGTTCATTTATAGTCTTGAAAAATCGCATGCAAAATTACTAAAAAAAAATGAGATTACTGCATTTTCCACATTATTTAATGTAAAGAAGTGTGAAAAATGCGTGATGTCTTTAGAAAAATCAAGTCTTCTGTCAGTCGTAATAGCCGGCAACTCCGTTGTGGCTCCTCTGTAGGTTCGTAGTAACTCCCTTGTTCCTCCTAACCAAACTCGATGAAACTCCTATCGAAAAACGCTCCTTCACCGACTTTGCACCGACTTTGCACCGACTTTGGTACGGAGGAAGAGCGAAGGAAGAGCGGAGGAGAAGCGAAGGGATATGCCTTGTCGGAACGGGGGATATTAGTTAATGACTGTTAATTTTCTTTGCAAAATTTGGTGCTTTCAGACAAAATAAATACTTTTGCAAAGTGATATCAAAGTGATATCATAATACAACTATAAAATAGATTACTATTATGGAAGAAAACAAGACAAAAGAGTTTGAGTTCTTTGGTGGCTCGCTCAACGGATTTTTGATGTGTTTTATCGCTATAATCCTTTGGGGATGTGCGATTTTCAGTTTGATATCAGGCATTGTTGCTGCTGATGCTGAACGCTCATGTGCTGGTTGGTTTGTAACCTTCGCCCTGCTCGTAATTATGGCTGTTATCTGCTCTTGTGGCTTCACAATGCTCGAACCTAATGAAGCAAAGGTAATGACATTCTTTGGCAAGTATGTCGGAACTTTCCGTAAGAACGGTTTCTACTGGCTCAATCCTCTTATGAGTTCAAAGAAGGTTAGCCTTCGTGCTCGTAACCTTAATGCTGATCCTATCAAGGTGAATGATAAGGCTGGTAATCCTGTTCTTATAGGACTTGTTCTCGTTTGGCGACTCAAGGATACATACAAGGCTATTTTCGATATTGATACGGATGTTTCAGCAAATGCCCAGATAGGTAATGCTGCCGGAGCTCGTATGGTTAAGTTTGAGCATTTCGTGGCTGTTCAGAGTGATTCTGCCCTTCGTGAGGTTGCAGGAATGTATGCCTATGATGATGAGAATCCAAACTCAAAGGAGATAACTCTACGTGATGGTAGCAACGAGGTTAACGAGGTTCTTACCGCAAAACTTAATGAGCGTCTTCAAATGGCTGGCCTTGAGGTTATTGAGGCTCGTATTAACTATCTTGCATACGCTCCTGAAATTGCGGCTGTAATGCTTCGTCGTCAGCAGGCAGCAGCTATCATTACCGCTCGTGAGAAGATTGTTGATGGTGCTGTTAGTATGGTTAAGCTCGCTCTTGACAAACTTGCAGATGAGGATATCGTTGATCTTGACGAAGAAAAGAAAGCAGCTATGGTTAGCAATCTGCTCGTGGTTCTTTGTGCTGATGAGCCTGCTCAGCCAGTTATCAATAGTGGTACTCTCAACCATTAAATCTCGCACAAGGTGATATGGAAATAATCTTCACTTCTTTTTTCGCGGTTCTTTTTCTTGTTATTGGAATATTCATTCTTATTGGTAAGGGCGACCGTTTCGTTAAGCCTCTGAACAGACCTGGTGCAGAAAGATATAACGTGAAACGAATTCGATTGTTACACGCTCTCATGATGTTTTCAGGCTCCATGTGTTTCGTTTCGTTCGCAGTCTTTATGCAAAACGTAAGACTTGTTCAGATTTTGGGTGGCGTGTTTATTTTCGTTGCAGCCATTCTCGTTGCTCTTCAATACACTTGGGCAAAGAATAAATGATAATTGGTAAATTGACAGAAATATGGAAATCGGAATTTTGTTAGCCGTATGTGTCTTGCTGTTCGTGATGGGTGTTCTTATGCTTGTCGGCAAGGGCGATTTCTTGATTAAATGCTTGAAGAGGCCAGAGGCTGAGAAGTATAATCTCGGACGGGTTCGCCTGTTAAATGCATTAAAGGTGCTTGTCACCATACTCTTTACCATTTTGTGCTATTTTGTGAAGGGCTTTGCAAATCCCGAAATAGTAATCTGGATATCGCTTGGCTGTTTTTTTGTGGTTGTTGGCGCTCTGGAAGTTATGGAACGTACTTGGGCAAAGAGGTAACTCGTAATTAATATATGGCAAAGACTAAAAACTTTATTCTCCGACTTGACGAGGAGATGATGAATGCCATTGAGGCGTGGGCGGCTGATGAGTTCCGCTCTACCAATGGTCAGCTTCAGTGGATTATCTCTGAGGCCTTGAAGAAGTCTGGCCGTATGAAAAAGAAGAAAAAGAAAGAAACTCAAGAAAATACCGATAACGAAAAATGAAGAAACTATTAATTGTTGTATCAATTTTCTGCTCTCTTGTGGCTAATGCACAAGAGGGCAGATGGAAAGGTGAATTGAATTTGCCAGGAACGAAACTTCCTATTGTGTTCAACTTCTCTTCGGAAGGTTGCACGATGGATTCTCCGAGTCAAGGGGCGGTTGGTATAAAGACTGACTGGACACGTAGCGAGAATGGAGATGTGAAGATCTCTATCCCGACTATTGGCGGAAGCTATGAGGGAAAACTTGAAGGCAAGGAGATTAAGGGCGTGTTCAAGCAAATGGGGATGTCTTTTCCGCTGAATCTGACAGAAACCAGACTCAACCGTCCTCAGACTCCAGTAGCGCCTTTTCCTTATACTACCGAGGAGGTGAAATTCAAGAATGGCGATATCGAACTTAATGGTACTTTGACTCTTCCGGTTGGTTTCTCTAAGAAAACGCCTGTACTTGTGATGGTTACGGGTAGCGGACAGCAGAATCGAGATGAGGAATTGTTTGAGCATAAACCTTTTGCTGTTATTGCAGATGCTTTTGCGAGAAAGGGTATTGCGACTTTGCGTTATGATGATCGTTTCTTTGGAGATAAGTCGAAGGATTTCGGTAAATTCACCACTTATGACTTTAAGGAAGATGCTCTTGCTGCTATCAATCTTCTTCGTGGCAGATTTGATAATGTAGGGGTGCTTGGGCATAGTGACGGAGGTACTATAGCCTTGATGCTTGCTGCTGAGGACAAGGCTGACTTCGCGGTTTCTATGGCTGGAGTTAGTGGTTCTGGAAAAGAGAATCTCCTCCTGCAGAATAAGATGATACTGAAGAGTATGGGGCACTCGGATGATGTGTTGGTCACATATTGTGATGTGCTCGGAAAGATGTTCGACGAAATGGCAAATGGCAGGCAGCCAATGGGTGTTGATATCCCAGAATCCTTGCCAATGGATCTAAAGACCAATCTCCAGGCTGTAATGTCTCAGCCGTTGGTCCCTTATATCTGTACTTCTTTGTCCATTGATATGAGCAAGTCTTTGGCTAAGATTAAATGCCCTGTTCTTGCTATTAACGGAAAGCTTGATTTGCAAGTTGATCCAACCTATAATCTTGGTGCGTTAGAAAAAGGACTGACAAATTGTAAACATAAAGTTGTCGCCTTTGATGGCTTGAATCATTTGTTTCAACATTGTAAGACTGGGTCTCCTACGGAATATTCGGAGATAGAAGAAACAATATCTCCAGAAGTGCTTGATGTGATGATTGATTGGATTAGGCAACAATAGTTTTATTCGCTAAGTCTCATACGCTCCGCAAGTCATTTCGGTTGCGGACTAAACCTTTCCGAATTATTCACGTCTATAATAAAAAAGATAACTTTTTATAAACTTATAAACTTAAAACCTAAAGAATTATGAGAACGAAAATTATTCTTTCATTCATCGCTGCTCTCTTGATGCAGTTTGTAAACGTACGTGCAGACGGTTATTCTGATGGCATTATGAAGCTCATCAATAGTGATGCTATGGGCTCTTTCAATGCCAAGATGTTTGAGCAGATGTCTCAGATACCAAGTGTTAATGCCGGTTATATCCAGGGACAGTTCAAGACTGATGCTGCTGAGTGGTTGGCTGGTCATTACCGTAAGAATATGTCAGAGAAGGAATTTGGTGATATGATTTCTTTCTTCATGCAGCCGGAGGTGTTGGCTATACAGAAGAAGGTCCTTTCAGCTGCAGCTTCAAGTCAGGGACAGGAGGCAATGCAGTCATTAATGCCTCAGATGCAGGCTCTTATGACTGGCGGAACACCAGAGGATTTGAAGGAACCTGATTGTGATCCTCAGTTGAAGAAGGAAATACTTCGTTGGCTGGAGATTAACAATTCTGTAGAAAGCTTTAAGGCATATCAGAATTGTGCCAAAGGTCTTATTGCTGATATGGCTCCAGAGGGAATTTCTGCTGACCAAATGGAGATGATGGCAAAGATGATGGATGGTATGTTCTCTTACATGGAGAAAAATATGAATACGATACTTCTGACAGCATTGGTTGGAAAGGTTGACCTTAAGGAAATGCAGACTCTTAACGCTATTGAGAAAAAGCCATTCTTCGCAAGTTATAAGAAGGCAAATGTCTCTTTAGCTGGTGATCTGTCAACTTTCATGAAGAAGGTTCTTGATGGCATGAAGAAATAAATGTTGGAAAACTTAAATATAAGGTAAAAAGCGTGATTGCGCTTTTTACCTTTATTTTTGCTTTTGTGCTAAATTTATAATTATAAATAATAAAACATAGGCAAATATTTATGTTAATAACGTTAAAAATGAGCGATAAAAATTAACATTCTGCACTTGCATTCAGGAAATCTTAATATCTTTGCACAGAAATCAAGGAAAAGAATAGATGAAGAAATCAACTATATGGCTCGTTGCCGTTGTCATGGGACTCTCATTTGTAGGTCTTCTGTACTTGCAGATTTCCTATATTGAGGAGATGACTAAGATGAAACGAGAACAGTTCAATGAATCGGTAAACCGAGCCTTGTATCAGGCTTCCCGTAATCTGGAGATGAACGAGACGCTCAGATACTTGGAAAAAGATGTCAATGCCACAGAGCGTCGTGCCATCAAGTTTGATTCTGTGTCAAGCGTTGGCGGTAAGTTGAATGCTGGTATTCAGCAGTCGCATCAATACGCGGTGGCAGGAGAAGACGGTACGATATACTCATCCTTTGAGTTGAAAACCATAACCTTGAAGCCTTCAAAGGTGCCCAAGGCTATGATCCTCCATTCAGACAAGGAGAGTTCGATCTCGGAGGCAGCAAAGTCGATGCAGGAGATAATCCGAAACAGATATGTCTATCAGAGGGCGTTGCTTGATGAGGTGGTATATAACATTCTCTATACTGCATCTGACAAGCCATTGAAGGAGAGGATAAACTTCAAGATGCTTGATCAGGATATCCGAGCAGAGCTTCTAAACAATGGTATCTCTATTCCTTATCATTTTTCGGTCAATACAAGTGATGGTAGAGAGGTCTACCGTTGTCCTGACTACACGGATGAAGGTGAGGAGAATACCTATACACAGGTTCTCTTCCGCAATGATCCCCACTCGAAGATGGGTGTTGTGAACATCCACTTCCCTAATATGTCGAGCTATATCTTCTCAAGCGTGAAGTTCATGATACCGGCACTTATCTTCACAGGTGTGCTGCTTATCACTTTCATCTTCACCATCGTGGTTATCTTCCGTCAGAAGCGTTTCTCTGAGATGCGTAATGACTTTATCAATAATATGACGCATGAGTTCAAGACTCCGATATCAAGTATATCACTTGCAGCTCAGATGTTGAAGGATGATACCATAACCAAGTCGCCAACAATGCTCTCGCATCTGTCTGGTGTTATCGTTGACGAGACAAAACGCTTGCGTTTCCAGGTTGAGAAGGTTTTGCAGATGTCGATGTTCGACCATAAGAAGGTTACGTTCAAGAAACGTGAACTTGAGCTCAACGAACTTGTAGAAGGTGTTATCAATACGTTCACCCTCAAAGTTGAGGCTTCTGGAGGTAAGATAGACAGTAGTCTGGCAGCAACGAGTTCAAAGGTATATGTTGATGAGATGCACCTTACGAATGTGGTGTTCAACCTTATGGACAATGCTGTTAAATACAAGAAGGAAGATGTGGATATTCATCTTAATGTTCGTACATGGAATGATTCCACACACGTATATCTCTCTATTGCTGATAATGGTATAGGTATCAAGAAGGAGAACCTGAAGAAAATCTTCGAGAAATTCTATCGTGTTCACACTGGTAACCGCCATGATGTAAAGGGCTTCGGACTTGGTCTCGCCTATGTCAAGCAGATTGTGGATCTCCATAAGGGTACTATCCATGCAGAATCAGAGATTGGCAAGGGAACAAAGTTTATCATTAAGTTGCCATTGTGCTAGAAAGTGTAAAGTGTAAAGAGTAAAGAAACAAAATATAAAAATAATAACTATTATGGAAGAAAATGTAAAAATTCTGCTTTGCGAGGATGATGAGAACCTCGGTATGTTGCTTCGTGAGTATCTTCAGGCTAAGGGCTTCACAACAGAGCTCTGCCCTGATGGTGAGGCTGGTTTCCGCGCTTTCCAGCGTGATAAGTTTGATATCTGCGTCCTCGACGTTATGATGCCTAAGAAGGATGGTTTCACACTTGCTTCTGATATACGTCAGAGCAATCTCGAGATTCCTATCATCTTCTTGACAGCTAAGCAGTTGAAGGAGGATATCCTTGAGGGCTTTAAGATTGGTGCAGACGACTATATCACAAAGCCATTCTCAATGGAAGAACTCGTATTCCGTATAGAGGCAATCCTTCGTCGTGTTCGTGGTAAGAAGACAAAGGAGAGTACAGTATATCAGCTTGGTCGCTTCGTTTTCGATACACAGAAGCAACTCCTTACCAATGGAGATAAGATGGTTAAGCTCACAACAAAGGAGAACGAACTTCTCTCTCTGCTTTGTAGCCATGCAAATGAGATTCTCCAGCGTGACTTCGCCTTGAAGACCATCTGGATTGATGATAACTACTTCAATGCACGTTCTATGGATGTGTATATCACAAAGCTTCGTAAGCACCTCAAGGATGATGACCAGATTGAGATCATCAACATCCACGGTAAGGGCTATAAGCTCATAGTTCCAGGAGAGGAGTAGTTTTAGTGTAAAGTATAAAGTGTAAAGAGTAAAGTGGAAGGTGTAATGAGTAAGAGAATAATAGTAGAAATACTATCTACATTACCCTTTACTCTCTACCCTTTAATCTTTTTCAAATGCCAATACACGCTCTGTGTCACGCCTCTTGCCGTAAGGTATAGAATGAAGGCGAGCCACAGGGCGTGATTGTGTAATGTCGTTTCGAGAGAGAAATATGTAATGAAGAACACAATAGCTGCTACGAATGTTCCAGATAGCATTCCTTTTGTCATTGTCATACCTATAAACACACCGTCCCATACAAATGCCACCATTCCGGAAATCGGTATCAGTATTGCCCAGAAGATGTATTCTTCGGATGCAGAGATAACGCTTTCCTCGTTTGTGAGAAGGCGTAGGAAGTCAAGTCCGCCAACTCCATATACGATGGAATAGATAGCTGTCAGTCCCATACTCCAATAGAAAACCTTTCTTATCGTTTCATTTAGGGAAGCGTTGTCGCCAGCACCATAGAAACGGCCGCAAAGTGCCTCGGCTGCATAGGCAAATCCGTCCATTATGTATGAGTAGAGAATGAATAGCTGCATTAGTAGTGTATTGACGGCAAGAATAATCTCTCCACCTTTCGCCCCGGCAACTACAAAGTACAGATTTACAGACACTAAGAATAATGTGCGAAGGAAAATATCCCTGTTCACCGTGAAGAAAGACTTCATTGCTGATGGCTCGAAAATGCGCGATAATGATATGCGTGAATTGCCATCATAAAGAATCTCCCTTCTCTTTCTCAGAAAGAAGAAACTGCCCATAAAGAAGCCTGCCCATTGCGCAATCAAAGTGCCCAAGGCAACGCCTTCAATCTTCATTCCAAGCCAATATACCAATAAGAGTGAGATAAGGATGTTCACCACATTCTGCGTGATGGAAATGATCATCGGAATTTTAGTGTTTTGCATGCCTACAAACCAACCGTTCAAGGCAAAGAGACCGAGACTTGCCGGTGCTCCCCAGATGCAGATATAGCAGTATGAATACACAAGTTGGGTGACATTCTCATCTGGTGCTATGAACCACATCGTAAGATGGAGTAGGGGATACTGCAATGCAATGATAGCTAGTCCGATAAGCGAGGATATACTGATTGCCCTAAGTCCTGTAAGGTCAGCTTCGCCGAAGTCCTTTCTTCCGTATGCTTGAGCCGTCATTCCGCCTGTTCCCATTCTAAGAAATGCGAAGAGCCAGTACATGATGTTGAAAATCATAGAACCGACGGCAATGGCTCCAATATAGCGTGCCTCTCCCATGTGTCCTGTTATGGCTGTGTCTACAAGACCGAGCAACGGCACGGTTATGTTAGAGACAATGGATGGGAGGGCGAGATTGATAATTTTGCGATGCATTTGATTGAATGTTGGGTGATAGGTGCTAGGTGATAGCGACTGCAAAATTACTATATTTATGCCAAAAACAGGACTTTAATATTATAAATATTAGGAAATTGCGGAATTTATTTTGTTTAATCAAGAATATTTGCTAATTTTGCACCTTAAAATCATAAATTTGTAAATCGTAAATAAAAAAATAGTAAATCTCAATGATGACAGCAAACGAAATCCGTGACTCGTTCAAGAAATTCTTCGAACAGAAAGGACATGCCATCGTGCCAAGTGCACCAATGGTGATTAAAGATGACCCAACACTTATGTTTACCAACGCTGGTATGAACCAGTGGAAGGATGTAATCCTCGGTACACGCGACCCAGAGCCACGCCGCCGTGCGGACTCTCAGAAATGTCTCCGTGTTAGTGGTAAGCACAACGACCTCGAGGAGGTTGGACACGATACATATCACCATACAATGTTCGAGATGCTCGGAAACTGGTCTTTCGGTGACTACTTCAAGGAAGGTGCTATTGATATGGCATGGGAGTATCTCGTTGATGTACTCAAGCTCGATCCTGCTGACCTCTACGTTACAATCTTCGAGGGTGACGATAGCGAAGGTCTTGCACGTGATGAGGAGGCTTACGGCTATTGGCTCAAGCATGTTCCTGCTGACCACATCATCAATGGTAACAAGCACGATAACTTCTGGGAGATGGGCGATACAGGTCCTTGTGGTCCTTGCTCAGAGATTCACCTCGACTCTCGTACTCCTGAAGAGAAGGCGAAGGTTCCTGGACGTGAACTTGTCAATAAGGACGATCCACAGGTTATCGAGATATGGAACATTGTATTCATGCAGTTCGAGCGTAAGGCCGACGGTCACCTTGAACCACTTGGCATGAACGTTATAGATACAGGTATGGGCTTCGAGCGTCTTGTTCGTGCTCTTCAAGGCAAGCACTCTAACTATGATACAGACGTATTCCAGCCAATCATCAAGGAGATTGAGCGTCTCTCTGGTAAGAAGTATGGTGCTGCAGAGGAAACTGATGTGGCAATGCGCGTAATTGCCGACCATCTTCGTGCAGTCGCATTCTCTATCGCTGACGGTCAGCTTCCGGGCAATGCAAAGGCTGGTTATGTTATCCGCCGTATCCTTCGCCGTGCTGTTCGTTACGCATATACATTCCTTGACCAGAAGGAGGCATTCGTTTATAAACTCCTCCCTGTTCTTATTCAGGAGATGGGACCTTCTTATCCTGAACTCCCAGGACAGCGTGAGCTTATCGGTAAGGTTATCAAGGAAGAGGAGGATTCATTCCTTCGCACTCTCGACAAGGGTATCTCTATGCTTTCTGAGGCTATTGAGGCTCTCAAGGCTGAGAAGAAGAACGTACTCGATGGTACTCAGGCATTCCGTCTGTTTGATACCTACGGTTTCCCTCTTGACCTTACTGAGCTTATCTGCCGTGAGCAGGGTGTAAGTGTTGATGAGGCTAAGTTCAATGAGGAGATGGAGGCTCAGAAGGCTCGTGCTCGTAATGCTGCACAGGTAGAGAATTCTGACTGGGTAGAACTCAAGCCGGGCGAGCAGCAGTTCGTTGGATATGACTACACCGAGTATGAGTGTGAGATACTCCGCTATCGTAAGGTGACTGTCAAGAAGGCTACATATTTCGAGATCGTACTCTCTGCAACTCCATTCTATGGTGAGATGGGTGGTCAGGTAGGCGACAAGGGCGTCCTTGTTTCTGAGAACGAGACCGTCAACATCATCGACACACGTCGTGAGAATGGCCAGAGTGTTCATATCGTAAAGGAGATGCCAAAGGATCCTACGGCTCCATTCATGGCTTGTGTTGATACTGACCTTCGTAATGCAAGTGCTGCCAATCATACAGCAACCCACCTTCTCGACTATGCTTTGAAGCAGGTTCTCGGTGATCATGTTGAGCAGAAGGGCTCTTTCGTAAGTCCTGACACTCTCCGTTTCGACTTCTCTCACTTCGAGAAAGTAACAGACGAACAACTCCGTGAGGTTTCACGCATCGTGAACTCAATGATTCGTGAGGACATTCCACTTGACGAACATCGCGATACTCCACTTGAGGAGGCTAAGAAACTTGGTGCTATTGCTCTCTTCGGAGAGAAGTACGGCGACAAGGTTCGTGTAGTTCGTTTCGGTCCTTCTTGCGAGTTCTGTGGCGGTATCCATGCAAGCAGCACAGGCCGTATCGGTATGTTCAAAATCATTTCTGAGAGTAGCGTAGCTGCCGGTATCCGTCGTATTGAGGCTGTTACAGGCAAGCAGTGTGAGGAGATGCTCTACGCAATGGAAGATACTGCAAAGGCTATCGGCAATATGTTCAACAATGCCAAGGACCTTCAGGGTGCTATCGCCAAGTTCATTGACGAGCATGAGGATCTTAAGAAGGAAGTTGAGTCAATGAAGGCACAGGCTGCTGCTCGTATCAAAGCTAAACTCCTTGAACAGGTACAGCAGATCAATGGGGTTAATGTCATCAAGGCTGTTATTCCTGCTGATGCACAGCAGTGTAAGGATATCGTATTCCAGCTCCGTGAGTCTATGCCAGAGTCACTTGTATGTGCCCTTGGTACAAAGATTGGTGGTAAGCCAAGCATCACGGTTATGCTTTCCGACGATATGGTGAAGAACCACAACCTCAACGCTGGTAAGATTGTACGTGAGGCTGCCAAGCTCATTCAGGGTGGTGGCGGTGGTCAGCCTTTCTTCGCTACTGCTGGTGGCAAGAATCCTGACGGCATCTCCGCAGCTCTCGACAAGGCTATCGAGCTTTGTGAGCTATAATTAAATGAATAGTGAAAAGTGAATAGAGAATAATACTTAATACTGGTGGATACCAGTAGGGGACATTCCAATCGGCAGTTGCCAGTATTTTCACTAAGTATTATTCACTATTCATTATTCACTCTTAACTCCAAACTATATGTCCGAGAAAAACTTAAAGGTATATTACACCATCAAGGATGTGGCAGAGATTGTTGGTGTGACGGAGCCTACTCTTAGGTTCTGGGAGACGGAGTTCCCTCATATCAAGCCAAAGACAACTGCCAACAAGGTTCGTCAATATACAATGAAGGAGATAGATGACATAAAGGTTATCTATAACCTCATCAGAGTGCGTGGCTTCAAGATTGCTGCAGCAAAGAAAATGCTCCATGCCAATCGCTCGGGCGTGGATAAAACCGATAAGGTGCTCCGTAAGCTGCAGGATGTAAAGGCTGAACTTGTTGCACTAAAGACCCAGCTTGATATCATCGTATAGTGAAAAGAAGCCTTGTTTCTCTTGCGATGGGCACTTTTGGACTCGGCATTACCGAGTTCGTCATGATGGCAATCCTGCCTGATGTGGCAGGTGATTTCGGTGTGTCCATCCCTGTTGCCGGACATCTTATTTCCGCCTACGCTCTCGGTGTTTGCGTCGGAGCTCCTATGCTTCTGATGCTCGGACGCACATGGCCGTTAAAGCGTATCATTCTCGTACTTTGCGCTATCTTTATCTCTGCCTCTGCAATGATGGCGGCAAGTCCTTCGTATGGTGTTTTTCTTTTGGCACGCTTCTGTGCCGGACTCCCTCATGGTGCTTATTTCGGCGTGACAAGTATTGTTGCTGATAGGATCTCTCCTGATGGTAAGTCGGCTTTTGCCGTAGCCGTAGTAAGTGTTGGAATGGCGATTGCCAACCTCATAGGTATTCCGCTTGGTACATGGCTCACGGGGATTCTCTCTTGGCGACTGGTATTCATCTTTTCATGCGTATGGGGCATTGCCACGCTACTTGCTATCTGGAGGTTCGTGCCTTCCATACCACCACTTCCCAATATTGGTTTCAAGGGCACATTCCGATTCCTCAAACACCTTGCACCATGGCTTGTTATAATGGGAACTCTTCTCGGAAATTGTAGCGTCTTCTGCTACTACAGCTATATCGCTCCTCTCCTGACTAATGTATCGGGCATCCCTACTGAGATGATGACCTTGATGATGGTACTTGCAGGAGCAGGAATGGTGATAGGAAATCTCAGTGGAGGAAAGATATCCGACAAGGCAGGGCCCGGTCACATGGGCAGATATGGAGTTATGACTATGTTTCTTATGCTTGGAATCATCTTTTTCTTCTCGCATTACACCATTGTCTCTGTCGTTTGTATGGTGATAACCACAGCCGCACTCTTCAGCGTTTCTGCTCCGCAACAACTGCTTTTGCTGAGATATTCTGATGGTGGTGAGCTTCTTGGAGGTGCAATGGTACAGATTGCCTTTAATCTCGGCAATGCGATAGGTGCATTCGCTGGAGGAATACCAATAAGCCTCGGCATGGAATACAACTATTGTGCGCTCGTAGGTATCTTCTTTGCTGCAATGGCCCTTGTCGCTTATACCTTATTTATAAGGAGATACGAATCAATATGTATGTCATGATTTACTTTCTGAATTATACGCCGCACAAGCGGTTTCTTGATAAGGAAGGTGTATTTCGCAAAAAGAAAGTCCCGTTTTCTGGGGCTTTTTTTGTTTTATATACCTTATATAATTTAGAGTTAAATCAATTTACCATATTTATGGTATTGTGTAAATGATAGAAAAACTGTAATTTTGCACTCAGAAATCAGAGACGTACACCAGCTTGCAGCTGACGTTTACTATTTCTCTCGTGCGAGGATGCTTTGCACGTTGTACTCAGAAATTAGAACAATAACAAGAAAAAAGTATTATGGCAATCGCAAAAAAACTCACTGAGCTGATCGGTAAGACCCCTCTGCTCGAACTTAACAAGTTTTCTCAGGAAAAGAACCTTGAGACTCCAGTAATCGCAAAGATTGAGTATTTCAACCCAGGTGGCTCTGTAAAGGACCGTATCGCCCTCGCTATGATCGAGGATGCAGAGGCTAAGGGCATCCTTAAGCCAGGTGCTACAATCATCGAGCCAACTTCTGGTAATACTGGTGTAGGTCTCGCTCTCGTAAGCGCAGTTAAGGGTTATCACCTTATTCTCACAATGCCAGAGACCATGTCTGTTGAGCGTCGTAACCTCGTTAAGGCATATGGTGCTGAGGTACGTCTCACAAGCGGTAAGGATGGTATGCCTGGTGCTATCAAGGCTGCAGAAGAACTCCGCGACTCTATTCCGGGCAGCGTCATCCTTCAGCAGTTCGAGAATCCTGCAAACCCAGCACGTCACTATGCAACAACAGGTCCTGAGGTATGGGATGCAACTGACGGTAAGGTAGATATCTTCGTAGCTGGTGTAGGTACAGGCGGTACAATCTCTGGAATAGGTAAGTATCTCAAGGAGAAGAACCCTAACGTGAAGATCTATGCAGTAGAGCCTCTTACATCACCTGTACTCAACGGCGGTAAGAGCGGTCCTCACAAGATTCAGGGTATCGGTGCAGGTTTTGTGCCAAAGACATACAACGCCGATGTAATCGACGAGGTTATCGATGTTGACAACGATGATGCAATCCGCACAGGTCGTGAGCTTGCTCAGACAGAAGGCCTTCTCGTAGGTATCTCATCTGGTGCAGCAGCATTCGCAGCAGCACAGGTTGCAGCACGTCCAGAGAACAAGGGTAAGAAGGTTGTTGTTCTCCTCCCAGATACAGGTGAGCGCTATCTCTCTACCATTCTCTATGCTTTCGATGAGTACCCACTCTAAACCGAAGCGTAGCATTCGGTTTAATTGAAAATTGATAATGGATAATTGATAATTAATAGTACAAAAGGCTTGCTTTATGGCAAGCCTTTTGTGTGTTATTACTCATGCTTTTCTTTATTTTGTTGAAAAAGACTATCCAAATCAATTTTGCAGCTATAGTATTTCTGATTGTTTCTGAGATAGCCACCAAGAATAGAATATGAGTATTTAACCCCATTTACATATATCTTAACCGTTGACGTGCATGCGGCTTTTACGGCTGATGTTTGTTCGCTTTTTGCCAGTACTTGTGCTATCTCATTTATCGTAGATGTGTTTTTTATCATGATAGAATCCCAAACATGATTATAAACCTTGACAGAATCCTTAATCCATGTGGAATCCTTACCCATGACAATATGCTTTTCCCAATGAAAGTCTTTATTGGATGAATGATAGTTGTAGAAGTAGCATACCGAGTCTATATTGCTAACTTCAAAATCACAAAACCCTTTGGGTTTTATGTCTTTCTTGCCACAACTACAAATTACAACTATTAATGCCAATAATAAAGTTATCTTTTTCATGCTTATTTCTTGCTTTTAATGGCTTTGTTTTTGGAATTATATATCATATATTCATCAAAACCAAAACTGAAATAAATCTCGTATTCGTTAGAATCCACTTTGTTATAGTAAGGACCTTCACCCATACTTTCTTCAATATTGATATCACGAAGGCTCTCAGGCAACTTGTTGTTGGCCACATTGAAAGAGTCAATTTTGTGGATAAGAGCTTCGATACGTGCCTTGTAGTTGCTATATTCTCTGTATTGCATGAACTTGATTGTACCAATTGCAATAACAATCGCTGTACAAAATATAAGACTGTTTCTTAGTGTCTTTGTCATAATTCTATTTGATTATTTGTTGCAAAGATACTCAATATATTCTATATCGCCAAGGAAATCACGACAAAAGACCCGCATTTCGTGGGTCTTTTGTCGTTTTAGGATTATGCTGCTATCTGCACTACATCATAGACTTTGCCGTTCCTGAGACGGCGGTTGGTGATCCCCATCGATGAGAGGTTGATGCCGAGAAGCGACTGATTCCTGCGAGTCAGCTCTATCTCCGGATATTTCTGCTGTACGGCAGCAAGAATCTCCAGAGTCGTCATCTCGCGGCTCTGCTCATTTTCGTTCGGCTTACGGAAGCATGTGCTGATCATAGCCGTGAAATCATCAATGGCACAATACTCCTGATTGAGCACTTGCAGACGCTCGTTCTCTTCCTGAGTGAGCCAATAAATCTTCATCTCTTCGCACACCTCATACTTTAGCTGTGCATAGAGCTGATCGTAGTCGATTGGCTGATTAGGAATGATAGTGCCGAAAGGAATCTGAAGCACCACGAAACGACGTGTTCCCGTCTTGTCCTTTAGTGGTCGGGTGACATTTGTTGTAGCCACGAAAGATGCCATGCGAGCACGAAGCGTGATGTTTCTGCCATAAATCTTACGGGCATTTACCTCAGCCTTGGTGATGATGTACTTCAGAGTGGCTTGCTGCTTGTCTGTGTAGCGGTCAAACTCATCAAAGTTCACAAGACCGCAGTTGGCAAGAGCCATGTCTGTGTCGTGCTTGTTGGTGAGGTTGATGTGGTCGAGATAGTACTTCTGAAGATGCTCAGGAAGCAGTTTCTTGATGTACGAACCCTTTCCACATCCCTGTTTGCCAATAAAGAGGAGAACGAGCTGATTGCCGTAGATCTTGTCAAGACCATACCAATGGGCCACTTCTGATCTGAACCAACGGCGTGTGAACTCCTCCTTTTCTGCGTCAACGCCTGGAATACGATGAATAAGTTCGCCTACACGATCCACGCCATCCCATTTTGGGAGTCCGTTGAGATATGAAACAAACGGATTGTAGCTCTCAGTAGTCTTTGAGCAGATGATGCGCTTGATAAGGTCGGCCACCTTACCTTCTATACCAGCTTTCATCGCCTCAAGGATGATAGAGTTAAGAGCCTCGTCGCTAACAGGCTCATAGTCAGTATTTGCGGGCATGTCGCCCATTTCCGGTTTGAGCACCTTGTACTCAAAAATGTCGCTCACCTCATTATGTCTGAAGGCGAAGTTTTCACTCAGGAAGTCTTCAATAAGACGCACCTGTTCTGCAAGAGAAAGTTTTCCCATGTCGTTAAAAGGTTTTTAATTGTTAATAATGTTATTAATAAAAAGTAGAAAGATTTCTGTTTCGAATTTAATGTATGTAAGCCTTGATTTAGGTACATGTTCTTCACAATTTCGAGTTGCAAAAGTAAGTATATTTTCTTTAACTTCCAAACATTTTTCAATAAATTTTTCTCGATAATTATTCGTCTTTTCTTGACCGAAATACGTAACTCGTTGATATCTCCGAATGTTATGTATTTCGGCATAAAGCAATTCTTTTTTTTGTGTAATACTGGTGTAATACTTAGGGGTTTAAAAATGAAAAAAGTTTTCAACGCATAGTATTACACCTTTGCAGTTTTGAGTATGTTAATAACTTGATTAATAGAGTCTTATCCTTGGTGTAATACTCGCGAAAGTATTACACCACTATTACACCAAACTCTCGAAATTGGTGTAATACTTTCAAGGGTATTACACCAAAGATAACGTGCTGATAATCAACAAAAATATTGCACATAACATCAATTGGTGTAATACCCCCTCTAAAAACTTTTTGTTTTTTTTCTTTTCAAGAGTATTACACCTATTTGAATTAACAATTAATAATTAACATGCCTATCCGATTTGGATTTCTTGTAGGAGTCTATGTTAATTGTTTTGCCTTCGCTATGCCTTCGTTCTGCCTCCGTTGTAGGTCCGCTCTTCCTTCGCTTCAAGTCCGTTCCAAATCCGCTTCTATGAATGGGAGGAAAATGGGACTTACATAGGAGTTACAAGGGAGGAGGAAGGGAGGTGCGATGACAACTTATTGGTTGTATTTCGCAAAAAGATTGTTAAGATCATCGTTATCGTTCAAATGATAAATGTCATTTCTTACGGCAGAAGAATTGGCATTGAGAGTTTCTATCTTCTTTCCTGTAGAATTCTCAATTACACGTATCATTTCATTACGTTTGACAGAAGAACACCGTTCTGAATAAGCTGCCATTCCTTTCAGTTTAGGTACAGAATCAGCATATCCAGTAAAATGAGGTTCAAGCAAGTAGAATTCAAAGCTACCATTAACCTGTCTTACTACAATAAAATCAGGGAAATGTGGTTTGTATTGTGTACCTACTTTATATTGAATGCAGAGAGAAGAATCTTTGTTCGGTATATTGCGCATCCAACAAACAAAGCCATCTTTCTGCCTTTCTGCATCAAGTACATCCTTTTCCCATTCATTTAATTTGAATACGGCTTCTCCATTGCCATCACAATATAAATGGTCATTATATGCTATTCCTCTTTCATTTCTGTTTGTAACTATTAAGTCAGGCAGACATAAATCAAAAGGATTAGTTGAAACGTGTGCCTTGACAATCTTCTCGTATTCACGTTTTTCAGTTTCACCGCGAGATACAATGTCATGACGATACGTATCAACATATTCATGGAATCTGTCCTTGCAATATGAATTAAGTTCTTCTATTGATGTTTGGTCATTTACATATAGAATGAAATGAAGACGCAAATCTGTATTGTCATATTCTCCGAATCTATGTTGTCTATATGCTGTCAATACACCATTACGTCCGAATTTCGCTTCTACATTTTCACTCCAGTTATAGATGTCTGTTTCTGTAAGAATCAAATGGTTTCCGGCATTTTCATCTGTAATTGTAGTTCCTAATGCATCAAGTGATACTACCATGTCGTTCATAGAACGTACACTATTCATGGTTTCATCATACAGACCATTGTCTTCAAGTTGCTGAATGAAAGCAGTAATCTTTTCGACAATGTCATCCAATAGCTTGTTTATTGCATCGCGGTAAATCCTTGTTCTTACAAGAAGATGACATAGTTTGAAAAGTGCAGTACGATAGTCTGTTATTCCGTTTTTAGGAATTGCATACGTGTCAATTGTTGCATTGTTTATGGCGTTAAACACTTCTTTGCGCGAAATGCCACAAGGAAGATTACCACGTAGTTCTAATATCTGTTTCTCTGTTGGATTTGTTTCAACCTCTGTAGGTATTGTACCTTCTAATTCTCGTTTTACTCTTTCTACTGTTGTTGAGTTGAAGTTTGGGAGATATAAGTTTACTTCATTTAGAATATCGTCTGTCTCTATTCGCTTTTGTAAAGGTGTGCGTACCATTCTTCCAAGCAATTGGGCAATATTTGTATAGCCAGAAGCCACTTTGAATGACATCATCGTCTCTGCACGAGGACAATCCCATCCAGTAGTTAAGTTGTCCTTAAAGAAAACAATCTTTACCGTTTTGTTTTCTGCAATTCGAGAAGGATCGAGGTATCTAACTTCCAGACCATTCATATTGATGGTCTCACTATTATTGAACGTATGTACAACGTCTCCATGTTGTAGCGTAATCCCTGCATTCGACTCTATCTGTCGGATACATTCGTCAAGGTCTGTTTCAGATACAACTTCGTTCCTACCATTTTTTACTTGCACAACCAGAACAGGGCATACATCAACATCCTCGTGTTGCTTATATGCTTCCCAATGTTTACATTTGTCTTTCCAGTCTTTGGCAGCCTGTGCCAAATAGGTCATCTCTGCAATTATTTCATCCGTTTTAGGATGATGAATATTGATTTTGTCTTTCAATAATCCAGATTCACGAACGGCATTAGGAGTTACCTCTACCTTTGACATCTGGGTAGAATCAGAAGCATTGGCAAGTGTGTAAAATCGTTCGAGAGTGGCGCTCATACCAATAACAAGAGGCATTGAAGGCATATTATCAGCAACAGAACCAAGAATGAACTTCTGCATGATAGTCATCTGTTCCGCATCTGTCTTTGCTCCTCTGTGTGCCTCATCAATAATGACAACAAGTTTATCTCCATATTCTTCTACAGTATTACGCATGAAGTCCCATCCTGTATAGTTACGGTCATTGCTGTATTTCACAAGGTTACTGTTCTCTCCAAACTTCTGAGTATTCACGAAATATATTGTGCCAAGTTGCAGCTTGTCTGCTTTGAAACTCCTTTCGTCGATTGTTACAACAGGACGCATTGTTAACTTATCTGCTTTTGCGTAGAGCTTCATTTTACTTTGCTCGTTGAGTTCAGGCGAATCGCTAATCCACAATACTATAGCGTCATTCTGGGCACCTTGATGTGAATCGCCACAATAGAGTGCTTCAATGAATGCCGACATGATAATAGTCTTTCCAGCACCAGTAGGAGCTGTAAAGGGGATGATATGTTTATCACCATCTACTATGTATCTGCGTTGCGCTTTCCTTTGTCGATCTCGCAACTCGTCAAGTGCCTTCTGCTGAAATTCAAATAAATCTACTAACATAAGCCATTTATCTATTTTCTATGTTAATCTTAAAGTTATCAAGGTAATCTCTATAGAGTTGATAGGTGTTCTTTACATTTATTTGAGATGCTAATGCACGATAATTATCTTCACAGTTTTCGATGATGTAAACTGTTTCAATTTCTGGGTGCTGTGCAAGTTCTTCTTTCAATTCATCAAAACCATACTCATCGATAAGTATCGCCATTCTATTCTCAGTGAACACTTTATATTCTCCTTCAACATAAGTAGGACAAACACCATGTGCACCTGCCTTCATCCATAGTATAGGTAATAATTTATCAAGTTGCGTACCTAAAGAAACTGCCTCCTTGTCTAAGAATGTAAGTTTATAGAATACTGCATTAGCTTCAAATCCTTCAGACATTGGAATTGTAACAGGAATCGTCTTGGTCCTTTCTGGTAGTTCTTCAAGTTCTCGTTTTGCCGCATTATATGCTTTGTTGTTTGTTGTTACAATGTAAATTGTTTCAATGTCTTCATGAATCTCATCGAAGAAATCGTCAAAACTATTCATGTCAAACAAAATTGCAGTAGAAGCATCCTTTTTTACAATATAAGGACATTCATCTGCAACAGAATTTTGTGGCATATTCTTATCGTTGATAAGAGCCACTATCTGCTTCTTGATTTTTATACCTTCACTTCCATCAGGAATGTCAAATGACAACGGTTTAACGGCTCGCTTAAGCTTTTTTTCTTGGGTATTTGAAGTTACATATTCGTCTTGCAATGGCTGTCCATTAACATCTACACCTTCAATTGAGCATTTTGTTCTTGGCCAATTCACATAACGAGCAATGCCAAACTTTTCCCATTCTTCATCACCTTTGTGAAGACCATTTTCTCTAAATACAGTTTCTTCATCCGCACTTACCTCATTATTTGTAACCATAATACAGCGACGATGACCACCATCTTCTTTATTTAAGAGGTTGACCGCATGGAGAGTTGTTCCTGATCCTGCAAAGAAGTCAAGGATAAGTGCGTTTGGCTTTTCTGCAACAAATAAACGAAGTACATCATGGACGGCATACAGGGACTTGGGATATGAGAATCTTTTTTCTCCAATAGTCCTATCCAATAAGTATGTACCATATTCTCTTGCATCATGCGTCTTAATTGTCCATTGCGTTTTGGGCATAACTTTCCTTTGCGTATTATAAACAGCAATCACACTCCCATCTTGTCTCTTTCCTGTAATAATTACATCTCCATTGTTTATGCCTTCTATCATTCCCTTTTCAAGAAAGGATAGGACATACTTTTGAGGTTTATCTGGCGTGTGTTTGCCAACTTTTACATACCCTTTTGAGAGCCTGTCTAAGAAAGAGTCCCTAGACAATCCCCACATCATTTCAACTCCATTATCTTTTATAGGAAAAACAGTTTCACAGCCTTTTATTTTTTTTGCATTTTCAATCGGGTCGCCAAAAGGCAAGTTTTCTCCGACTTCTACAATAGTATTTGTTTCTGTACTAATATAAATTGGATAAAATTGATTAGGGTGTTGTACATCTCTGATATTAGATGCATTCTGACGTCTTAAACTTCTCCAATTTACTTCATCGTTTTGCTTGAAGTTCTTGCTATCGTCTTGCGGAAATATCTGACAATTGCCAATCATGACAATGAAAATGAACTCATTAACTCTATCAAATTGATTCCTTCTTGCTGTAGCTGTGTAATTAATACAGCTACTAATCATCTGGATTCTTGCTTCTGAGAATATCTCTTCTAACAAACATCCAAGATGAAGATATTCCTTTTCATCAATTGTAACAACAAGTACAGAATTATCAGGATTAAGTAGTTTCTTAGCAAGTAATAGACGACTTTCCATCATAGCAAGCCATTTGCTATGAGGATATTTATCTTGAGAATCTACATAGTCATTATTGTATTTCCAATCGCGAGCGCCACTATTATATGGAGGATCAATATAGATACAATCCACCATACCTGCCAAAATATAGGCAAGAAGTTGAAGAGCATGATAGTTATCTGCCTCTATCAGAGCATGCCATAAATCACTATTAGGCGCATTTTGAATCGAATCGACAAAATTTAAACAAGGATAGATAGGCTCACCATTCTTTGCCACGCAAATAAGGTCAGAAATATTAAAAGACTGTTCCTCATTTGTAACCGTATGTACACAAGTGGCCTTCCCCTTACTTGTCTTCTTCACCTCCCAAAGAATATCCTCAGAGAGCTTCTTATCATCATCACTTTTCTTGATAACCTTGCATCCACGACTGATAGGGTAGTCGTAGAGTAAAGTCATCTCTGGTATATGTTTCTCAAAAACAAGACCGAACTTCTTTTGCTTGGTTAATTCTTTTAGTTCTTTTTCTATACTTAGGCGTAGATTTGGGTCTTGTATTCGAGCTATTAGGTCGTTTATTGCTGCCATAATTGATTGTTCTTTTCTTCAAACTATCAATCAATTTGTGGCTTGAATATACACATAAAAAAGGTGCAAGCCCTTCTTATGGTATTCCGAGGCTAGCGTCCCTTCTGAACCTCATCCGCGTATAAGAAAATGCTTACACCCAATCGGGTGCAAACATCATTTCTATCTTGATACGCGGATGGCTAAAAGGACGCATATACGCCAAAGCCAACCATCATTGATGTGGTTTTATTCGGAATAAATATTTGGGACGCTTATTCTTGGAATACCACAATGATAGTCTGATGCTGCTATGTTGTTAATATGTTATTTGTCTAAATTTCTTTCTTTGGTTTATGTTTTAATGTTTTAGTTTATAGCTAAAGAAACTTTAGCCTCATTTGTGAAGTCAAGTATGTATGTTAAAGAGCTTCGAGAAAGGCTTCAAGTTCTTCTTTCGTTTGCAAAAATACTATTTTATTTTTATACTTGCAAGAAAAGTGTGTAGAATTTGTAGATAGTGATATTTTTTTTCTTTTGTCTAAAATTTCTAAAAAGTATTGGTTGTCTTGGAGATTTTTCTTAACTTTGCCACGATAATGGCTAAAGTCAAAAGTCTAAAGTCAAAAGCCTTTTGCCCCTTTGACCTAATATTTATTTTCTAAACAATGGTAATGAATATCTTGAATATAAAACGTGTTATGGTTGTGCTGACAATGATGATTGCCTGTATAGGATCGGTTTCGGCTCAGACGGCGGGTGAGTATCTGAAGTTGACGGATGCTGTGCCTGACGGGTATAAATTCTGGTATTTCATTCCGGAGGACTATAAGGTGGAGCAGCATAAGATGCCGCTTGTCATCTTCCTTCATGGTGCGAGCTTGTGCGGTAAGGACTTGATGCGCGTGCGCAGGTATGGTGTGCTTCATGCCATTGACAAGGGTATGGTGATTCCTGCTTTTGTGCTTGCGCCTCAGAATCCGGGTGGTGCGTGGAGTCCGTCTAAGCTAAATGATCTGTTGGAATGGGCAAAGGCAAACTATAATGTGGATTCTACTCGTGTATATGTGCTCGGTATGAGTCTTGGCGGTTATGGTACGCTGGATTTCGTAGGCTCTTATCCAGAGAAGGTGGCGGCTGCTATGGCTCTCTGTGGCGGTTGTTCGCTAAAAGATATGAGCGGACTTGGAAAGTTGCCTCTATGGATTATGCATGGAACTGCGGATAGAGCCGTGGGCGTAAAGGAGTCGAAGAGGGTAGTGAACTATCTTAAGGAGAGAGGGCTGGATAAGCTTCTGCGTTTTGACTGGCTTGAGGGTGGTAATCATGGTGTTCTTGCTCGTCTGTTCTATCTTCAGAAGACCTACGACTGGCTAATCTCTCACACTACAAATAAGCGCAAGATTGAGGATTGCATTGACATCACATGGGATGATATCAAAACGACATATCAGGACATGAAGAAGATGTCAGAAGATTATGAGCATGATTAAAAGCCTAACCCGTCCTTCCCCAAGGGAAGGCTCCACCCCCCTCACCCCCTCCAAGGGGGAGTAGTTACATTTGTATTGTTATGGGGGGAATGTTACTTGTTACTTGTTAATTGTATAGATATGAATTTTGAATCTTGTAATGATGAAAGCCGACGTGAGGAACTTATCAGAATGATTGAACATTCTGTACAGCAGCTTAGCCTCGGCGAACTTGAAGCCCTTTACTATGATATGGTAGCAAAGGACTATATAAAATAGGGAGTACAAACGTACTCCCTATTTTTGGGCTATTATGTTTTCGTAAGGGATAATATTGTAACTACTCCCCCATGTGGGGGGGAGGGGGGAGGAGCCTTCCCTTGGGGAAGGACGGGTTAGGTCATTGTTCCTTCCAGAATGCTGGGGTGAATATTATCAGTACAGAGAATATCTCAAGACGTCCCATGAGCATAAGGAGTGAACAAATCCACTTGGCAAAGTCGGGAAGCTCATCCCATGACATCGTCGGACCGATTTCTGTTCCGAGCGTAGGACCTACGTTGCTAAGCGTGGATATGGTGATGGTGATGGCGTTGGTGTTATCGACACCTGCCGCTATCATCGTAAATGCGCAGAAGATGCACATGAGACAATACACGGTAAGGAAAGCGAGTAGGGTTACGCGCTTCTGGTTTGGAACATTGGTAGCGCCTATGCGTAATGGTAGTATGGCATGTGGATGCAGCATCTGTCGGAACTCGTTGCGAACTCCCTTCAAGAGCATTATACATCTTACAACCTTGAAACCGCCACTTGTACTGCCGGCACATCCGCCAATGAACATACACACGGCAAGTACTACCCATGTGACATGAGGCCATTGGGCTGCATCATCGTTGAAGAGACCTGTGGTGGTGAGGAATGATACTACCTGATATATTCCGCAGCGGAAGGCGTGCTCATAGTCGTAGCCGTTATGTGTTATGAGCATCACCATGATAAAGAATGTGAAGATGAGGGTGATGCCGACATAGAACTTCACCTCCACGTTGTTTATGAGATTCTTCACTTCACCTTTGATGATGCTGCGATAGAGAAGGATGAAGTTCAGTCCGGAAAGGAAACAGAATAATGTGCTGACATATTCCATTGCCGGTGACTGGAATGTCTCGATACTGTCGTTATGCGTGGCAAAACCTCCTGTGGCAAGAGTGGTCATGGCATAGTTGATACTGTCAAAGACATTCATACCGAGAAGATAATAGCTTATTCCGCATGCAACTGACAGACTGAGGAAGATGATCCAGATACTCTTTGCTGTAGAGGATAGTCGTGGGTGTAGCTTGGTCTTGATTGGACCCGTAGCCTCGGCCGCGAAGACCTTTACGGAACCTCCTACCATTGACGGTAATACGGCAATAGTGAAGAACACGATACCCAAACCGCCAATCCATTGTGACAGACTTCTCCAGAACAGTATTCCGTGAGGCAGACATTCCACATCATTGAGAATAGTGGCGCCTGTTGTCGTGAAACCCGACATAGACTCGAAGAATGCGTTCGTGAAATTGGTTATGTAGCCGCCTATGAGGAATGGCAGGGTGCCGAAGAGACTGAACAGAGTCCATGCCAGTGTGACAACAAGAAAGGAATCGCGTCGGCTCATAGTGTTGGTTGCGTCCTTGCCGAGATAGCGGAAAGCGAAACCGAACATCTGTGTGATTAGTATTGACAGAATGAATGCAAACGTGTCATCTTCTTGGTATATCAGAGATACACCAAGGCACATTATCATGAACACAGACTCAAGGAAGAGCAGTGAACCGAGAATCTTATATGTTAGTTTGAAATTCATTAGCCTAACCAAGCCTTCCCAAAAGGAAGGATGTTTTATACACTTAGAGCTATATGGTCATTTCCTCTGTCGCCTTCTGGCTGACACATACTAGAAGATACTTAATCTTCAACATCACTCCCTACGGAAGTTCAATGTTGATAACCAAAGTCCCCCTATGCAGGGGGATTTAGAGGGTCAAAGGAAAAATTTCTCTATTCTCTTCATATCGGCATTGTGACAGAAGACAACCACGTTGTCGCCTGCCTGTATCTGCGTACCGCCACGTACTAGGATACCTTCACCGTCGCGCACAATTCCACCGATTGTCATTCCGTAAGGTATTCCGAGTTCATATACCTTCTTTCTTGTCACCTTTGAGCCCGGCTGTGCCACGAACTCGGCAACATCGGCGTTGGCATTCATAAGGAAGCGCACGTTTGATACGTCGGCATCCATCAGCATCTCGTATATGTGACTGGCTGCAATAGCCTTCTTGTTTATGATTGTACCGATGTCGAGACTCTCTGCCATTGCCGCATAGTCGAGGTTCTCCACCATAGCAACGGTCTTGCGCACTCCCATGCGCTTAGCTGTGAGACAGGCGAGTATGTTGGTTTCGGCATTACCTGTTATGGCCACGAATGCCTGAGTGTTCTTTATGCCTTCCTCTATGAGGAGAGAAACATCACGTCCGTCACCGTTGATAACAAGTACACGGTCGGCATCAAGAAGCAGCTCGTTGAGAAGCTCACAACGTGCAGGATCCTTCTCGATAATCTTCATATTCATGTAGTCGGGCAGGGTAGAAGCTGTTCTAACGGCAGTCTTGCCGCCGCCCATTACCATCACGTTCTTCACGTCGGCATATCCTTCCTTGCCCACTAGCTTGCGGATAAGAGGAATGTAGTTGCGCTTGGTCATGAAATATGCGAGGTCGTTAGCCTGCAACTCGTCATTACCATTAGGGATGATGGTCTCGTTACCACGCTTTATGGCAACAATGAGATAAGGCTCCTCTGGTCCGCATATCTCCTTGAGTGGTCGGTTTAGAATCTCTGCTGTCTCACGCAGTTTGATGCCGAGCATCACAAGCGCACCGTTATGCACATCCCATCGCAGACGTACCCATGACATTTTTAGTCCGTTGATGATATCCTTCGCACCGAGGAGTTCGGGGTATATAACGGAGTCAACGCCTGAAGCCTGAAGGATATCGTGGTTCTCAGGGTCGGCAAATTCATAGTCTTCCACCTTTGCAACCGTCTGCTTCGCTCCGAGAGCCTTGGCAATGGCACACGATTCGAGGTTGACGTGCTGGTCAAGTGTTACGGCTATGTAAAGGTCACATTCATGCACACCTGCCTGACGTAGTGCGCTGATGCTGCCAGGATGGGCGTGGAGTGTGAGAACGTCGAAATTGGTAGAGATATTATCAAGGCTGTCCTCATCATCATCGATAAGGATAATCTCCTCGTTGTTTCGAGAGAGGAGTTTTGCCAGATATGTACCAATGGCGCGTGCGCCTGCAATTACGATTTTCACGTCTTAGAGAAATAAATTTTTTTTAAAAGGCTTCCGCTTGCGCGGATATTTGGGAAAGTAAATTGGGGAAAAATTTACTTTCTTACTAAAGCGAAGCGCAAGTTTTTGCGATGCTTTCCTCGTCTATTCCTACGATGTGATGAAGCTCAGCAACTGTGCCTTGCTCAACGAAGCTGTCTGGCAATCCGAGACGTTTCACCTTGACTTGGTAGTCGTGATCCTGAAACCACTCTGTAACGGCAGAACCAAGTCCACCATTGCGAACACCATCCTCCACGGTTATCACCTTCTTGAAATTCTTACCTACCTCGTGAAGGATATCTTCATCCAAAGGCTTCAGGAAACGCATATCGTAGTGGGTGACAGGAGGCAGGTGTTGGGTGTCGGAAGATAGCATTTTCTCCACAGTGTTTCCCACAGGACCTATGGTGAGGATTGCTATGCCTTCGCCTTCACCTTCCGTTGAGGTGAGCTTTCTTCCCGTTCCTACCTTTATCTCCTCAAGAGGGCATCGCCAGTCAATGAGTACGCCACGGCCGCGTGGATAACGGATGACGAAAGGCCCCTTGTCTGGTAGTTGTGCTGTGAACATAAGTCGGCGAAGCTCATGCTCGTCCATTGGGGATGAGATAGTGAGGTTTGGCACAGGTCTCAGGGCAGCCATATCGAAAGCTCCATGATGCGTAGCTCCATCCTCGCCTACAAGTCCGGCACGGTCAAAACAGAATACTACCGGCAGTTTCATTATAGCCACATCGTGGATGATATTGTCATAGGCACGCTGGGCAAATGCGCTGTATATGTTGCAGAAAGGGATGAGACCATCTTTTGCCATACCTCCCGAGAATGTAACAGCATGTCCTTCTGCTATTCCTACATCGAATGCGCGGTCAGGGAAAGCCTCCATCAGTTTGTTCATTGAGCATCCCGTAGGCATTGCAGGAGTTACACCTACGATGCGTGGATTCTGCTTGGCAAGCTCTACGAGAGTCTCACCGAATACATCCTGATACTTAGGTGGCTTATTCTCATCATTAGGAGTGATGCGGGCACCAGTATCTGGGTCGAACTTACCCGGAGCGTGCCATATCGTTGCAGCATTCTCGGCAGGCTTATAGCCTTTGCCTTTCTTTGTGTGGATATGCAGGAGCTTAGGTCCACGCATGTTCTTGAGCTGTGTGAGAACCCTTACGAGTTCCTTCACGTCATGCCCGTCAACTGGACCGAAATAGCGGATGTTGAATCCCTCGAAGATGTTCTGCTGCTGTGAGAGAACCGACTTGATGGAGTTGTTCAGTCGGATGATAGTCTTGCGACGGTCATCATTCAGGAATCCCTTGCCTGTAAGCCATTCCGCAGCCTTGTTGCGCCAATGGTTGTATGACTCATTGGTGGTGAGGTTGAGAAGATACTGCTTCATTCCGCCCACGGAGCGGTCAATCGACATGTTATTGTCATTGAGGATGATGAGCAGGTCATTTGGCGAAGAACTTACATTGTTAAGACCTTCGAATGCCAATCCTCCACTCATAGCTCCATCACCGATTACGGCAACTACCTTCGGCGATGGTTGTTTGGTGTCGGGCGACAGTTTGGCTGCAACCGCCATACCAAGTGCTGCAGAAATGCTGTTAGAGGCATGTCCGCAGGTGAAGGTGTCGTATTCGCTCTCGTCAGGAGAAGGGAAAGGATGCAGTCCGTTCAGTTTTCGGTTTGTATAGAAAACGTCGCGTCTGCCCGTAAGGATCTTATGTCCGTAAGCCTGATGCCCCACGTCCCACACAATGCGGTCGTAAGGAGTGGAAAAGACGTAATGGAGGGCTACGGTAAGCTCCGTTACGCCGAGTGAAGATGCAAGATGCCCAGGGTTTACCGAGAGCTCCTGCACGATATCCTCGCGCAGTTCTTGGCAAACCTCAGGCAACTTGTCCACCGGAAGTTTCCGAAGATCTTCCGGTGAGTCTATTTTGTTCAGTAAACTGAAATCGGTCATTATTTTACGTTTCCAACCTTGATAAGGTACTCGGCAATCTGAACAGCGTTCAGAGCAGCACCCTTCTTGATCTGGTCACCAGAGAGCCAGAATGTAAGTCCGTTAGGATCTGAGAGGTCCTTACGTACACGACCTACATAGACATCATCCTTGCCGGCTGTGTAGAGAGGCATTGGGTAAGGCAGACCTTCCATTGTCTCCTTGCTTGCATCAGGATTAGCCTTTGCTCCTACGCGCTTTGGATCGTCAACGAGTGTCACGCCCTCGCCATTGCGGAGAGCCTCCTGAGCAGCCTCTACTGAGATTGGCTCCTCTGTCTCAATCCATACAGCCTCAGAATGAGCGCGGAGTGAAGAGATACGTACACACATTGCAGAACACTTTGCGTCGGTGTGCATAATCTTCTTTGTCTCGTTGAACATCTTCATCTCTTCCTTGGTATAGCCGTTGTCCTGGAAGACGTCAATCTGTGGAATTACGTTGTAAGCCAACTGGTAAGCGAACTTGTTAACGGTTGGCTGCTCGTTGTTGGCAAGCTCCTTATACTGCTGCTGAAGCTCTGCCATAGCTGCTGCACCGGCACCTGAAGCACTCTGGTAAGAAGCTACGTGGATTCTCTTGATATGCGAGAGCTTCTCCAGTGGCTTGAGCACCACTACCATCATGATAGTCGTACAGTTAGGGTTTGCGATGATACCGCGTGGACGGTTGAGAGCATCCTCGGCATTGCACTCAGGAACAACCAATGGCACGTCCTCGTCCATACGGAATGCGCTTGAGTTGTCAATCATCACAGCACCATATTTAGTAATGTCAGCTGCAAACTCCTTGGATGTACCTGCGCCAGCACTTGTGAATGCGATGTCAACATCCTTGAAGTCATCGTTGTGCTGGAGAAGCTTGACCTCATATTCCTTACCACGGAATGTGTATTTGGTACCAGCAGAACGCTCACTACCAAACAAAACGAGGTCATCCATAGGGAAATTTCTCTCATCAAGGACGCGAAGGAACTCCTGTCCTACTGCACCACTTGCACCAACAATTGCTACTTTCATTTCTTCTAATTTTTAGTTGTTGTTATAAAAAATCTCAAAATTGCGGTACAAAATTAATAATTTTCGGGGGATTATTCGCTATTTTGCCGATTTTTTTGCAATTTTGCAGTCAAAAAAGGTGAAAACAAACATAAATCAATGCTAGATATTTCGCAATATTTCCCCATAACCAATCCCACGATGATATTCTTCGTCGTGCTCTGCATCATTCTTGTTGCACCTATTGTCATGGGAAAACTGCGTATTCCCCATATCATCGGAATGGTGCTTGCCGGTATCATTGTGGGCAAGTACGGACTCAATATTCTTGAGCGCGATTCGAGCTTTGAGCTGTTCGGTAGGGTAGGTCTCCTGTACATCATGTTCCTTGCCGGACTTGAGATGGATATGGAAGGACTTAAGAACGACTATCGCAAGGTTCTTGGATATGGGTTTCTGTCTTTCTGCATCCCCTTTGTCCTGACTTATTTCTCATGCACGTGGTATCTCGGATACAGTCCGATGGCATCTGTTCTTATTGGATGTATTATGTCGAGTAATACTCTTATCGCCTATCCTGTTGTGGCGAGGTACGGCTTGCAGAAACATACAGCCACCACACTTTCCGTAGGTGCATCAATGCTCTCCCTGTTCATCGCCCTTGTTTCTATGGCTGCCCTTGTGGGTAGTGCCACGGGAGGAACAGGATATGTTTTCTGGGCATTGTTTGCCGTAAAGTTCTCTGCATATTGCGCGGTTACGGTCTATGTAATCCCCCGCCTCACGAGATATTTCCTCCGAAGGTATTCCGATGCAGTAATGCAGTTCATCTTCGTACTCTCGCTGATGTTCCTTAGTGCCGCTGCAAGCGAACTAATAGGTATTGAGGGCGTATTCGGAGCTTTCTATTCAGGCTTGATACTCAACAGGTTCATCCCAACGGTATCGCCTCTTATGAACCGACTTGAGTTCATCGGCAATGCCCTTTTCATTCCGTATTTCCTTATCGGTGTAGGTATGCTCATCAACGTGCGACTGCTCTTTGCCGGTGGCGACATCATCATGATAATGGCTTGTATGGTGGTCTTCGGAACTATCGGAAAGGCGCTTGCGGCATATCTTAGCGCATTCGTCTTCCGTATGCACCGTTTGGAAGGGCATTTCATGTTCGGACTTACATCTGCCCATGCTGCCGGTGCTATTGCCATCGTGATGGTTGGCTTGAAACTTGAGATGGAGCCGGGCAAGTTCCTCCTTGATGACAGCGTGCTTAACGGCGTGGTGATTATGATTCTCTTCACCTGCATCATCTCAACCATCGTGACCGATAATGCCGCTCGTGCCATTGTATTGAAGGAAAAGCAGGACAAGGGCGCAAACTTCGAGGAACCCAAGGGCGATGATGAGAAAATACTCATCCCTGTTAAATACCCTGAGACCTGCGATACGTTGCTCGACCTCGCCATAATGATGCGCAACCGCCGTCTGAACCGTGGATTGATAGCCCTTAACGTTGTATATGACGATGAGGATGCAGCGTTTAACCAGCGACAGGGACAGCAACTTCTTGAGCACGTTCAGCAGAAGGCAGCCGCTGCCGATGTGCCTGTTCTTCCACAGGTACGTCTAGCTACCAACATTGCCAACGGCATCAACCATGCTTTCAAGGAATACGACTGCTCGGAAATCATCCTCGGGCAGCATATCCACGATAACTCCACACGTAAGTTTTGGGGACAGTTCGCACAGAGCATCTTCCACTCACTTAACCGTCAGATCATCATTGCCCGATGCGTGATACCTTTGAACACTTTGCGTGCCCTTCAGGTTGCCGTGCCTTCACGTGCGGAGCTTGAGCCCGGCTTCTATCGCTGGCTTGAACGCCTGTCACGACTTACGGAGCGTCTTGGCTGCCGTATCGTGTTCCATGGTAGAAGCAATACTCTGGAGTTCATAACAAAATTCGTACAGGCAAGGCATAAGTCTATGCGTGCCGAGTATGTGGAGATGGAGCATTGGAACGGCTTTATCTCACTTGCTGAAAGTATTGAGAATCATCAGATGCTCGTGGTTATCACAGCCCGTCAGGGTACTGTTTCGTACAAGTCGGCTATGGAGCGCCTGCCTGACGAACTCACACGCTACTATCACAAGAAAAATGTGATGATTATATTCCCCGACCAGTATGGAAGTCAGCCGGATGCAATGACCTTCGCTGCTGCACAGCATACTGAGCAGGAGAGCCTCTGGGAATATATGAAGAAGAAAATTACTGGAAAGGAAGACTAAATTGTATATTTTAAAATTGAAATAGAGTGATTGATATAAAGAATATTACCAAGTCCTTTGGTTCATTACAGGTGCTCAAAGGCATTGATTTGCATATTGACAAGGGTGAGGTCGTGAGTATCGTCGGACCGAGCGGCGCCGGCAAGACCACTCTCCTCCAGATTATGGGTACGCTCGATAAGGCTGACTCCGGCACTGTCATTGTGGATGGTGTCTCTGTCAATGAGTTATCGGGCAAGAAACTGTCTGACTTCCGCAATCTGCATATCGGATTCGTGTTTCAGTTCCATCAGCTCCTGCCTGAGTTCACAGCCCTTGAGAATATTATGATTCCTGCCTTTATTGCAGGAAAAGGCAAGAAAGAAGCAAAAGCCCGTGCAGAGGAACTGCTTGAGTTCATGGGACTTGCTGACCGTGCATCGCATAAGCCTGCTGAACTTTCAGGCGGTGAGAAACAGCGTGTCGCCGTTGCTCGTGCTTTGGTCAATAATCCTGCTGTCATCTTTGCCGATGAGCCTTCGGGTTCGCTCGATACAAAGAACAAGGCGGAGCTTCATCAGCTTTTCTTTGACCTGAGAGATAAGTTCGGCCAGACCTTTGTCATCGTAACCCACGATGAGGGACTTTCACAGATAACCGACAGATGCATTCACCTTAAAGATGGAGTGATATACAACAATGAAGAAAATACTGTTAGGACAGAAGAACCGGCTGAAAGCAGCTTGGAAGGTTGATTTCGGCATGTACCTTGAAGGTGATGATGAGGGCAAGATATTGCTCCCTGCGCGCTATGTGCCTGAAAACCTTGAAGTCGGTGATGAGATAGAGGTGTTTGTCTATCTCGACAATGAGGAGCGCCGTGTGGCTACCACTCTTGAACCGAAGGCTATGGTTGGCGATTTTGCCTATCTCGAAGTCGCCTGGGTGAATGAATTTGGTGCTTTCCTTGATTGGGGACTTATGAAAGACCTCTTCTGTCCGTTCCGTGAGCAGAAAAAGCGCATGGAGGTTGGTCGCTCATACATCGTTCACGTTCATCTTGACGAGGAAAGCTACCGCATCATGGCATCTGCCAAAGTAGAGAAATGGCTTGAGAATGATAAGCTTGCCAAGGAATATAGACCATCTGCGGAAAAAGAAGACACGATTCTCTCGCAGCGAGAAAAAGGTGACTTATCCACTCCTCCCCTCGGGGAGGCTGGGAGGGGGTTGCTGCTGCCTGGTTCTAAGGTCTCAGCTCTCATCTGGCAAAAGACCGACCTCGGTTTCAAGGCTATTATTGATAATAAGTATGGTGCTTTGCTTTATGACTCTCAGGTGTTCAAGGACATCCATACTGGCGATAGGGTAGAGGCATATATCACAAAGATCCGTCCTGACGGCAAGATAGACATCGCCCTTCAGCAAAGTGGCAGACAGCATACTGAGGACTTTGCAGAGAAATTACTTCATTATCTGCAATATCGTGGAGGTCGTTGCCGTTTGGGCGACAAGAGTAGTGCAGAGGAAATCAAGGAGCAGTTTGGTGTCAGCAAGAAGACCTATAAGCGTGCCATTGGCGACCTCTATAAGCGAAGACTTATCACTATTACCGAAGATGGAATAGAATTGATGTAAAGGAAAGTTAAACCGGTGTTAAAGTATTATAAAAGAATACAATTTGTGATATGAATCTATAAAACTATGCTTATCTTTGTAAACATAGTTTTTAGAATAGAAGTGAAAAGCTTAAGCAAATAATTCAATTTTTATGTTGAACGAACAGATAAATCGTCGTGCTACGGTCTTCATCTCCGATAATCGTATGATGAACAATCGAGATTTGACAATTCTTAATCCTCTTATGCAAGATTTTGCCTTGTTGCCATCTGCGAATGAGCAAATGAGTTTCCAAATCACTCCCAATGGTCTTCAACCCATTAAAGGATTATCTATTGATCTAAGGTCCGATAACGACTCTTTCAAGATAGCATTTGGCCCAGGTCGCATTGATATATTGAGAAACAAGATATCAATAGAAGACAATCTGGAGCCACTTGATGATTTTGTATTAAAAGTTAATAGTATTATTACAAGGCTTACAAATCTTTATCCAGAATGGAAAATTAACAGATTGGCATTATGTTTGAATGTTTGTTTTGACTTAGACGACGAACATCTCGCTTCATCATACCGTAAGTTTTTGGTTGATGACTCTCAAAATGTTGTCGAGTGGAGATTGCGTAATGTGATAAGGAAAACATTATCAGGAGAAAACAATATCGTTGTCAATCAAGTTTCAACGATATCGCGTTCTGTATTCCAAACATCATTTGAACAGTTACCTTTGGATAGAATTCTTGTTGAAACAGATTTTAATACTATGGTTGGACAAAATATAGACTTCAATCGAGAATTGATAGAATCAATATTAAATAAAATCCAAACAGATTCTTTACAACTTATAGACAAATATAACAGACTTCTTACAGAATAAAGATGATAATATCAAGGAAAGTAACTAAAAATAATATTTCTAGTTCACAATCTTGGACACAGGTAGGTGAGTCGATTTCATGGGATGATCTTGATTCTCAGTTCTATTCAACAAAAAATAAAAAAAGAGAATTCAGATTATCTGGACGTTCATACTTTGATGTGTATTTTAGAAATTCCATAAAGCTTTCAAATCCTAATCGTTCTGGAGTTGGAATATCCTCGTTAATATCTAAATCAGATAGTGCTACCAATATACCTGATGAAGAAGATATATTGGAAAAACTTGATTCTCTTACGCTGACTTTTACAAATAAGCTATTAGCAAAAACTAATGATGACAATGACGAGAATGCTTATGAATTCCTAAAGAGTCTATTTTTATCCTATCCTAATCGTAAAGGAGATGTGTTATTATGGGTTCAACAAATCTTTAATAGTAACTGTAATAATGAGAAAATCGTTGTTGGTATACTTAGGCTCTTTTTGGAGTTTAGTTTTGAGGAAGTTCGTCCTATTGCAATGACAATAGCTGCATGTTGTAAAAATCACAAATCATATGTCGTCAAATCGGCAACTTTTAGTCTGTTAGGACATTGGTGTAATAAAGAAGCTCTGGATATCATAACAGCATTTGACGAACCGTGTGAGATGATGCTCCGTGTGAAGTACAAGAAATTGAAAGAAATCATTACAGAGAAATGTACTATTTAAGATGCATCGCACCAGAAAAATGGGAAAGCAAAGGATGTCTTGATGCTGTATCTGTATCTGATCTGGATACAGAAGATAATGATATTTCTGTATGGCAGATTAACGACATGAGCGAATTGGAAGAAGCTGGTCTCACAATCGCAATGACAAAAGACCGTATAAAAGAGGTTAATGTCGTTATAATGGAGGATAAGCAATTAAAAGAGTTGGGGTTAGAAATAACAGATCAACAAGGTACATCTCGTTATGCCGAGAAAAACAATTCCCACAAGAATATTTATGTTCCAACTTTTTGGGAAATAGGCTATCTTACTGAATATATACACAATCAACTTAAAGATGAAAAAAACTTTCATTATTTTGCTGAAGCAGAATTAAATGAAACTTTATATAAAGTGGTAAAAAAAGGGAGTATGAATTATCAGTTTATGTCTGATAAGGATGGAAGTAAACTCCGAGGTACCTTAATAAGTATATGTTGTCAGAAAAAAGATAGTGAACTCCGAAGGGAATTAGAAGATATGGCTTCCAAGAAATAAAAAGCATGGGAGGTGTCTTGTATCTTAATACCATGTTGGATGATTGTAAAGTGATGTTACTAAGCAACATCATGATAATATTTGATTGATATTAAGAGTGATTTCTATAAGCGAATACTCATAACCGTTATCGAGGATTGAATTGAGTCGGTGTAATGAATAATTCCATGTTCAACAATAATAAATTAAATTTCTTATGAAAAAAATCTTAGTAATGGTTGCAGTCGCCATGATGACTGTACTGAATGTGAATGCACAGGAAGGCTATGATGACACGAAACATGAAGTTGCGGTCAGTTATGGTTTAGGGTCAAACTCTGATATTCTCGATTTCTTCGAGCATGTGGGTGAAGCCATAGCTGGTGCAAGTTTCGAAAACGAGAAGTATTTCGGTCCTATAAGTGCCGAGTATTACTATCATGTGAAAAACTGGCTTGGCGTTGGTGCCGTATGTGCCTATGGTGAGAGTACGGAGGATGTCTATGATCGTTATTCCAGTAAAACTACGAGGGATGCTGTTTACAAGAATACCTATCTTACGTTTATGCCTTCCGTAAAGTGTGACTGGTTGCGTAAGGAGCATTTCGGTCTCTATTCCAAGGTTGCCCTTGGTGTTACCTTCCGTAATGAGAAACACGATTATGACGACCCGGCGGAAAAAGATACTAACGAAAGCGATACTCATATGAACTGGCAGTTCTCATTTATAGGCATAGAGGCTGGTGGTTCTACCTTGCGCGGTTTTAGTGAGTTCGGTATTGGAGAACAGGGAATCATCCATGTTGGCTTGCGATATAAATTCTAAGTTCAATTTTCGGGAGTTTAGAATTGCCTGAAAGGCAACACTATTCGTAACCCCGTACATACGAGTGAAACGAGAATGTGCGGGGATTAAGTCTCATATTCCTAATGCTGCCTGGAGGGCAGTACATAGCGAAAATAATGTGTAAAAGTCAATCATGTACAGCCTTCCAGGCTGGAATTTGGTAGAGTCTGTTTCCTATCCGAGGGCATCCTCTCCTTCGTCAAGTATGCACCTCGGTTACTCATAGTGTTGCCCTCCAGGCAATTCTGTACTTTCAAAGACCTGAAAACCTGATAACCTCCTAACCTTCTAACCCCTAAAATCTATGAAACAGAAATTGCATATTGTGTTATATGTGCTGGCTGTGGCGATGTTGTGCAGCTGTAAGCAGGCAACAGAAAAGAAGAGCGCAGCTACAACTACAACCGACGATAACAGTCAGTTCGTTACTCTTACCGATGTTGTTCCCGATGCAATAATGGAGATACGCTATTATGGTACGTACAACTTCGTGGGCACCCGTATTGATGGCTATGAGGAACCAACGGCATTACTTACCAAACAGGCGGCTGATAGCCTTCGTGCTGTAAGCGATGATGTAATAAAACTTGGGTATAGGCTGAAGATATACGATGCCTACCGTCCGCAAAAGGGTGTTGACCACTTTGTGCGTTGGGCAGCTAATATCCCAGATACTCTGATGAAGCGATATTTCTATCCTGACCTCGACAAAAGCGTGCTTTTTGAGCAGGAATACATATACGAGAAAAGCGGTCATACTCGTGGCAGTACCGTTGACCTCACGCTTTTTGATATGAATACGGAAAAGGAAGTTGACATGGGCGGTACTTTCGATTGGTTCGGTCCTGAGAGTCATCCTGATTTCTGTGGAAATCCCGAAACAGGTAAATACACGGGTGATAACAGCAAGTCACCTGTCGGGCGCTCTATAACTCCCCAGCAGTTTGCCAACCGTATGATTCTGCGTAATGCGATGCTTCGTCATGGTTTCAAGCCTCTTGATAGTGAATGGTGGCACTTCACTTTGAAGAATGAGCCTTTCCCTGACACATATTTCACTTTCCCTGTCAAGCAACTGAAAAAAGAAAAATAAAACCTTCTGAATATACAATATTGATATTTATTGCTGTTCAGACAAAATGATTATATAACCCCTGGGCTGGTACTTACATGAGGTATCAGCCCTTTTTATTATCTTTGCTTTTACCTCGTTAGCATCATTACCACTCAATAGAGCATATCCAGACGAGGTTGCTATGTCTGAAATGAGGTAGGCTTGCACTATTTTCCTTATTGTTACCTGTTACTTGTTAATGCAAGGGTAGAAATGCCTTCGTCGTACCTCCGTTGTACCTCCGTTCCAAATCCGTTTCAGGTCCGTTCCGGAACTATAGGATCAACGGAGGAAGAGCGAAGGATCATAGGAGTTACAACGGACTTGCTTGGGAGGCAGAAGGGAAGATAGGAGCTGCATCTTAGGGAACAGAAAGTTCTCGCAGAATCCCATTGAAGCCGCTGTTAATTTGAGGGATGGTTTTTGGAATGTTTTTCACGTTCTTTTTGAAGGATAATGTGCATTTTGTGATTGCTATTGAAATTAACGGAATTATTGTTACTGGAGCTTTTTTCCGCGTTTTTTTAGCATGCTGAATAAGGGAAATCTGCCTGTGATTAATGCTTGTTGTTATGTTGTTGAGACTGTCAGTCGCCTATGCTCTGCCCTATAATCTGTGCGTAACGGCCTCATTGTCTTTATCTTATATGACTACAAACTATAATATACTCTCGCTCGGCAGGCAAGCAAAATCCCTGCCAGTAACAAGTAACAGGTAACAATAAGGATTTTAGTGCATGGCCAAAAATTTTACAGAATATTTCTAAGGAGTTTATATACCTTATTATATATAGAATA
>CACZCN010000005.1:0-103233 GCA_902779665.1 uncultured Prevotellaceae bacterium
TGTTTCATGTAGTAGTGATGATGACGACGATGAAAACAAGAATGATGTCGTTGCCGACAAGCACGAATACGTGGACCTCGGACTTCCAAGTGGCACACTATGGGCTACCTGTAATGTAGGTGCAAGCAAGCCAGAAGAGTTTGGTGACTATTTCGCTTGGGGTGAGATTGAGCCAAAGGCAACATACGAGTACGAAAACTACAAGTGGGGTACCAAAGAAGGCAATGTGACTAAGTATTGTACAAACAGCTACTGGGGGGTGGTTGATAACAAGCTCGAACTTCTTCCTGAGGATGATGCCGCTACTGCCAATTGGGGCAGTAACTGGTGTATGCCATCATTTGATCAATTCAATGAACTGAAAAACTCTGACTATACCACCATTGAGCAGACGACTTTGAATGGTGTAGATGGCGTGAAGGTAACGAGTAAAAAGAACGGTAAGACTCTCTTTTTTCCAGAAGCCGGCGAATACTGGTACGGAAAGTGTTCGCATAACGACATGGGCACTTACTGGACTCGTTCGGTTGAGGAAACAGGTTCGACGGCTGCTTACGTTGTCGATTCGTACAGCGACAGCTGGGGAGTCAGACCTCGCCCTACTGGGTATCCAGTTCGCCCTGTCCGTTCTTCAAAGTAGTATTTTATTTACTGAAGATAAATGCTTTATAATTTAGATATGGAGGGCATCTCGTAAGGGGTGCCTTCCTTTTTGGCTCTTTTCCTTGTTAGAAGGGACTTGCATGGGACATATATAGGAGGAAAAACTGTATTTTTCGGGCAAATATTTTGGAGGAATCGAGGATTTTGTCTATTTTTGCAAGTGATATGAAGAAAATATTAAAAAGGATATGTACTTTTGCAAATGAATAAAATCAAACTAAGAAATGAAGAAAAATTTTATCTGTTTGCTTGCTGTGATTTGCATGATGCTTTGCGTTTCGTGTGAAAAATATAGTGGGGTGTCTCGTCCCAATGATATCTATGCCTATTGGCAGCTTCAAAATGAAGTGAAGTTTAATGGTATGGGGTTCACTAATCTCATCTTTACCAGTTCGGAAAAGTTTGGATGTGAGAACTTCGTTGATCCTGTTATAAGTGATACAATCTACCATTACAAGAAAGTTGAAGTGAAAGGAGATATGCTTTGTCTCGTGGATGATAATGACAAAGTGCTTAAAGCCAAGATTCTTGAACTGAATGATGAGCGTCTTGTACTGACAGATTTCCCTGGTGTGGATGGAGTACTTGTCTATAAACATCTTGATTGGGGACCTGGCGAAGATCCAAGGAGATGTAAGGAAGATAGTATTAAATATCCGAACGGGATGGATAAGTTTGAAAAGAAAATAGAAAGGGGCCATGTTGATTATCCCGCAGATTCTTTGGATATAATCATGAAATCCTCATATTTCTTCAAAAATTATAACGATAGCAAGTATAACGATGACAAGGCTGTTGTGCTGACTAAGGATCAGATGTTGGCGGCTCGTTATATTCTCAAGAAATATATGGCACATAGAGAGTATCTGAAGGAGGAAGGCTTTTTTGGTTCTTGTTGTGGTAGTGAGCCATATGATTTCAATAAATATATGCATCAATATTATGGTGTTATCAAGGATAGAGAACTGCTTGTTTGTGTTGAGATGTGTGCAAATGGAGGTTATGGCTGTTTCCCATACACGTCATGTAAGATAGATATTCCTTTAATACATGATGGTGGTAATATTCTTATTCATGTGCAGATTGACTTGAAGCAGAACAAGGTGATTCATTTCCAGGGGAATGGATGTTAAAAAAATAAGATTCGCGATTGCAAAGCTCCTGATTTATTGTGAGACGTATTTTGTATTTTTGCAAGTGATATGAAGAAAATATTAAAAAGGATTTGGACTTTTGTCTATGAATGGAAATGGAGGTTGGCATTAACGACTGTGATATTGGCTGTTTGTGCTGTTGCTTGTGTTCTGTTCTGCGATAAGAGGGTAGAGGATGTTGCTGAGGGCCGTCATTATGATGATGTGAATAAGATACCTCATCGTAATGTCGGATTATTGCTTGGCACTTCAAAATACACTATTTTCGGTAGAGATAACGAATATTACCAGAGACGCATCGAGGCTGCGTATGAGTTGTATTCAAAAGGTAAGATTGATACAATACTGATTAGTGGTGATAATAGCAAGAAAGACTATAATGAGCCAGAGACGATGATGGCGGATCTTGTGGCACTTGGTATTCCAAAGGATAGGTTCGTGCTTGACTATGCAGGATTCAGGACGTTGGATTCTGTGGTTAGGGCGAAAAATGTGTTTGGCTTTAATAGTGTGACGATTATTTCACAAGAGTTTCATAATGTTCGTGCCTTGTATATTGCAGAGAATGTAGGTGTAAATGCTATTGCCTATAATGCTCTTTATCCTATTTACAGGAAGAGTTTTAGGATAATACTCAGGGAGAAACTGGCACGTGTAAAGGTCGTGTTGGATGTCTTGTTGGGGGTAAAGCCAAAATTCGAGAAATAGGATGTGACTATATCCAATGATGGGAGGGAAAGAAAAATCCCCTTCTGCTGTAATCTCTACAGCAAAAGGGGGATGTGCACAAATATAAGAGTATTTATTTACCTAATATATTAGTGATGATAAAACAATAAATAGGAACGATTTATAAAGTGATTTTTTTTTGGGGGGGGGTGGCTCATCTTTCTGGCTGTTTTGAATCCATTCATCAGTCATGATGCCCGCATCACTCCTTCTTCGTGTGTCCAAAACTTCTCAGAAATCTGAGGTTAAATCGTCCCAATTTATTTTTTCTTCATCACTTATTAACTCAAAACTTTTATTTTCTTTAGAACCTTAACTCCTTACCACGATAGAAATCGATAAGAGCTTTCTGGTAGATGAGCTGGTAGCGTGCTTGAACGAGGTCGCTCTCAGCCTTCATCATATTGTTCTTTGACTCGTTGAACTCGGTGATGGTTGCCTTACCGTTCTCATACTTTGCCTGAGTGAAGTTGAAGGCATCCTTGCTCGTTACCTCTGCCTGAAGACTGCTCTTGTATTTCGCCTCGGCTGCAACGGTATTGTAATATACTTGCTGAATCTCCTTGTAGAGCGTTTTCTTCACGTTGTCGAGGGCAAGCTGTTGGTTCTCCTTGTCGATAGATGCAGATTTAATACTATTGCGTGTTGCATACCTATTGAAGATTGGAACGTTGAGCTGAAGACCGATGTTCTGACTGAAATTGTTCTTTATCTGACTACCAAAACTATCCTGTTTCATTCCGTTATTGCTTCCGAACGATTTGTAATAGTTGGTGCCGAGTCCTGCGTTGAGCGAGAGGGTAGGGTATTTGGCAGACTTTGCAATAAGGATGTTGGCATCAGAAGCCTTGAGACGGAGATTCTCAGCCTGTACTTCCGGCTTCACGGCTATTGCCTCCTGATAGATAATCTCAGGGTTGATGTTTATGATGTTGTCGGAATTACTTGGTAATTTCGGGATTACGATTGAGAATCCTTCTGGAGATGGGAGTTCGAGCAACTGTGTGAGAGCAAGCAGGTCGAGACGGTATGTGTTCTCTGCCTGTGTAGCCGTTAAGCGACTCTGCTCCATTGTTGACTGCTGCTGAAGTACCTCTGTGAGAGTAGCCTTTCCGCTGCGTTCCATCTCCTGTAGGCGGTAGAGCTGGAGGGAGTCTATGCCGATCTGTCGCTGTGCTACGGCAAGGATCTCGCTATCATAAACAATCTGAATGTATTGCTGGGCAATCTGTGTACGGATGTCGTTGCGAGCCTTCTCAAGGTCGGCGGTAGAGGCTTCGAGATTGAGCTGATTAAGCTTGATAGTGTTCTCGATGCGGTTGCCTGTGAGGATAGGAACTGAGGTGCTGATCTGGAACGACGTATTACTTGTGTTGTTGTTGCTGTAAGTATTGTCCATTCCGAGAGAGCGTCCGAAACCGAGATTCTCAGATACTCCTGCGTTGAGGTCAGGGAGTCGAGAGTTCTTTGCCGTATTGAGGTTCAGCTCATTCTGACGACGTGTATTATCACGTTGCTTGAGACTTATATTATGCTCTATGGCATAGTTGATGCACTCGGGAAGTGTCCATTGCTTTTGGGCAAACGAAGATGTTGCGCCAAGAGACATGAGTGCTGATAATATGAGAGTTTTCATTTCTTTAATCTTTACACTTTACTCTTTACTCTTTGTCCTTAGTATCTGCTACAACCTGTGGACCGCGAACGATATCCTTTTGGCTGAGACCCTTCTTGATCTCGATGTTCACGCCGTCAGAGATACCGATTGTGACAGGGTGACGTTCGTAGGTCTTCTGTTCGCCTTTACCCTTTACGAGATAGACGAAGGTGCTGTCGCCGCTGAACTCAACTGCGCTCTCAGGGATTGTGAGTACGTTTTTGGCAGTCTGAAGTACGATTTCTGCATTTGCGCTATATCCAGAACGGAGATTCTTAGCACCCTTTACATCGATTGCAGCCTTAATCTCAAACTGGTTGGCACCATTATTCTCAACAGCCTTTGGAGAGATATACTCGAGAGAAGCGCTCAGCTTAACGTCCTGAAGTGCGCCGATAGTAATCTTCATAGGAACGCCTATTGAAAGCTGTCCGACCTCAGTCTCGTCGATATTGCCTCGGAAGATGAGATCCTTCATGTTGGCAAGGGTTGCGATAGTGGTACCGTCGTTGAATGTATTTGAAAGGATGACAGTATTACCGACCTTTACAGGAATGTCGAGGATGACACCAGAGATAGTGCTGCGGATAAGGGTGCTGCTCGCGCTTGCGTTACTCTTTGAAACGCCATCACGAACTACCTCAAGGGCATCTGTAGCAGCTTTTACCTCCTCCTGAGCCTGATGGAGAGTCTGGCTAACCTTGTCGAAAGACTCGGCTGTGATGAGGTGCTTGTCGAAGAGAACCTTGTCGCGGTCGTAGTCAACCTGAGCCTGCTTTGCATTGATCTCTGCAAGACGAACACGTGATTCGGCGCTACTCAACTGGCTCATGTCAGGAATAACCTTTACCTTTGCGATAACCTCGCCAGCCTTAACTATGTCGCCAGCCTCCTTGTAGATGTCGGTAATGATACCTGAGATCTGTGGCTTTACGTTTACTTCGTTACGAGGCTCAATCTTACCAGTAATGAGGGTTGTCTTGCTGACATCACCCATCTTTGTGGTGAACTCATTATATACAACAGGTTCTGGCTGAGACTTCTGATAAAGGAATACGAATGTTCCGATGAAGATGAGTGCGACGATAACCGCGATTATAAGCTTTGAATATTTCATTTTTATAAATTATTGACCCCTTCCCCCGCCCTCCCGAGGGAGGGAGCCGGAGTGTGATGGGCATGTTAATTATTAATTGTTAATTGCAGCTTTGCTGCTTACTCGTCTCTCATAGCATCGACAGGCTTGATTGCCATAGCTCGATATGCTGGAGCGAGACCGGCTACTGTGCCGAGGATAGAAAGAAAGGCTGTTGCGAAGATGGCTGTCCAGAAGTTGACTTGGAAGTGGGCTTCAAGGATGCCGTCGGTTGTGTTGCCGAGTTCGAGCATCTGGAGTATGATAACTCCGAACAGGATGCCGCTCATTCCCGCGACGGCCGTTAGAAGAAGGCTTTCTGAGAGGATTTGCGAGAGTATCATCTTAGGCGTTGCGCCTATGGCTCTTCGTATGCCTATCTCCGTTGTTCGTTCCTTAACTGTCACCATCATAATGTTGCTGACGCCTATGGCTCCTGCGAGAATTGTTCCAAGACCGATGAGCCAGATGAGGAAGTTCACGCCATTAAAGAGGCTGTTGATGATTCCGAACAATACCTCTGTATTGAGGACCGAGATTGCGTGCTCGTCGGTAGGATCAATATGATGGGCTCTTGCCACGATACCTCTGAGCTTGTCGGTTAGCGTACTCATTACGACACCCGTTTTGCCTGTCATAGCTATCACGTGAACCTGATTGCCGTAGTTGTATCTCTTTCGGCAGACAGAGAATGGAATTGTGACTGTCTGGGTAGCCTCACCACCTATGTTGATTGCCGAACTGTTGAAGTCAACACCAATAATCTGGTAATACACGTTATCAACCTTGATTCTCTTTCCGCAAGGATCTACGCCTGGAGAAAAGAGATCCTGGTATATCTTCTTGCCTATGATGCAGACCTTTCGTTCTTGCTGCTCGTCCATATCGTTGAGAGTACGACCATAGCGCATTTTTGATGCCTGTACTTTCTCGTAGTCGGGCTTAACTCCCTTGATGCTGCCTGTACTCTTCTTATCGCCATAGATAACGGGAGTGGAGTAGGCGAAGACCATTGGCGTAACGACATCGAGTTCAGGAACTTGATGTATCATTCGATATAGGTCAACATCTGTTAGCTCCCATTGTCGTCCCTTTCTGAAGCCGTCATACGCTTTTGTTGTCTTGTCGGAAAAGACGAGCATCGTATTTGAGGCAAACCCTTCAAAGTTTTTTGTGAGCAGTTCCTTCAGGCCTTGTCCACCTCCGATAAGGATGATGAGCATGAAGACTCCCCAGAAGACTCCGAATCCCGTAAGGAACGAGCGGCTCTTGTTTCGCGTAAGCGTGTCGAGAATCTCTCGATAGGTATCAATATCGGGAAGGGCTCTGCTTATTTTCTGAATTATATTTGACATAAAAACATTTACAATTTACCATTTTAATTTGCCATCAGGGCTTTAATCGGACGAATCCTTGCTGCCTTCCATGCCGGGATGATACCTGCTATGGTGCCAGCTACGATCATTATTATTGTTGCTTCGATGCAGACGTCGAGTCCTACGGTTGGGTTGAGGAACATCGTAGCCTGGAATGTTCCAGAATCGACAATCTCGTGTCCGATTGTTGCATCCATCCATTCGTTTGCGAGGATTCCAGCCATCATACCTACATATCCGAAGAAGGAGGTGATGATGATGCTCTCGGTAATGATGAGCTTGAGAATGGAGATTGGCTTTGCGCCTATTGCCTTTCGGATTCCGAACTCATGCGTACGTTCCTTTACGGTAATGAGCATGATGTTGCTGATTCCCACAATTCCGCTCAATAGCGTCAGAAGACCGATAATCCAGAGGGCTGTTCGGATGATACTGATACCCATTTCCATCTGTATGCTATCGCTCGTGCGGTTCCATATCCATAGAGCACTCTCATCATCTGGTGCAGCATCGTGGTTGCGGTTGATTGCCTGTCGGTATTTCTTCTCAAAGGCATCACTCTCTTCCTGAGTGTTGATTCCGTGGAATGTGAAGATGATGTTTCCGACTTTGTCGCCCTTGCCGAACATAGTCTTGAAGGTGGTGAAAGGACAGAAGGCTTCCAAAGTCTGCTCGCTTTCGTCTTCTTTGTAGATACCTACAACCTTGAATGCGAAGTTGTCAACCTTTACGTATTTACCGAGAAGCCTCTCGTATGACTTGTCAAGTTCCTTTGCAATACGCTTGCTTATGACAATCACCTTACGTTGCTCTTTCATATCGAGAGCGTTGATGAAGCGTCCGTGCAGAAGCTCGTATTTCTCGATTTGCTTATATTCAGGAGCAACACCTGTTATGGTTGGCGATACATAATTCTCTCCGTAGGAGATGTTATGGCCAGAGGATTCTCGAATCTCACCACCAACGAGGTCAACATTTTCCGTAAATGAATTCTTGGTCGTGTTGATATCCTTGTCTTGAAGGCTTATCCATCGTCCTTCCTTCAGACCGTTGTAAGCTTTGGAGGTTTGTCCTCCGTATATCTTCATGGAGTTCTTCACATGACTGTCCTGTTCTTTCACCTGGGCGTTGATGAGGCCGTTGCCTGCTCCAAGTAGGAAGATGATCATGAAGATGCCCCATGCAACGGCAAATCCAGTTAAGGACGTGCGGAGTTTGTTGCGTTTAGCAGAAGACCATATTTCTTTGATTAATTCCATAGAAAATATTATTTCACGTAATCTTTTGATACCAAGTGGTGATCGTAGTTATCCTCTACCTTATAGATAAGTCCATCCTTTATGTGAATCACTTTGTCCGTCTCATTAGCCACGCCACTTTCGTGAGTTACCACAACGATTGTCATGTGCTCTTTCTCGTGGAGTTCTTTCAGAAGATCCATAACCTCTACACTCGTCTTTGAGTCGAGGGCTCCCGTAGGTTCGTCGGCAAGGATAATCTGCGGATGGGTAATCAAGGCTCTAGCTATTGCCACTCGTTGTTTCTGACCTCCCGACATCTCGTTAGGGTAGTGGTCTGCCCAGGGAAGAAGCCCGAGTTTGTCGAGATACTCAAGTGCGAGCTGATGGCGTTTCTTTCGGCTTACTCCCTGATAGAAGAGAGGCAGTTCCACGTTTTCAACGGCTGTCTTGAAGGATATGAGGTTGAACGACTGGAAAATGAATCCGATCATCTTGTTTCGATATTCGGCTGCCTTTGTCTCGCTTAGTCCCCAGATCGGCACACCGTTGAGAAGATACTCGCCTGTGTCGTAGTTGTCGAGGATTCCGAGGATGTTCAGAAGGGTTGACTTTCCTGAGCCTGAGGCTCCCATGATGCTGACGAACTCACCTTTCTTGATGTGAAGGTCAATTCCCTTCAGTACGTGTAGTGGCTGAGCACCCTTGTAGGTCTTGTTTATTTCTTTGAGTCTTATCATTTGTTAATTAATTGAAAGCCCCCCAAGGGGGAGTTTTTATATACCTTTTATCGCTGATATTTACTATCAACAGGCTCCCCCTTGGGGGCTGGGGGCTTTTTTATTTAATGCGTTCAATAAATTCCTCGATTGTGATGCCGAGGAGTTCGAGGTCTTTCTTCAGTTGCGGACATGTAGTCTTGAAGAACTCTTCCTTACGCTGTTGCATTATGCGGTCGCGTGCTCCGGCTGTTACAAAGTAGCCCATTCCTCGTCTCTGGTATATGATTCCATCGCGGGATAGCTGCTCGTAGCATTTCACAGCCGTATTCGTATTTACCTGAAGCAGAATGCCATACTCTCTGACTGAAGGTATTCGCATATCGTCGGAATATGTTCCTGACAATATCTCGTCCTTCATTCTGTCGGCCATCTGCAGGTATATTGGTTTATCTGATGTGAACATAGTGCAAATTAATAATTAAAAAAATTAATATGCCTTTCGTTGGCCCTACGGTTCCCTCTCTAAGGAGGGAGAGGCTTATACTATTGTCTTATTGCAGAAACGACGATATGCCCAGTAGTATGCACCTATTGCTGTTCCGATGACGATTACATAACTTGAGATGTGGAATGTTACCATAGGATCAACGAGGAAGTGAACAGTAATCTCTTTGTTAGAGCTTGCTGCAAGCCCTGCTAAGCCTCCAATAATCATCGTGAGTATCAAAGATGCTCCTAAGAGTGAGAGAATTGTCTTGGTCAAACTGTGCTTACGGAATATTGTTGAACCTAATGTGAAGACAGCGTGTGCCCAGATAAGCAAAAATAGTGTTATGATATTATCTTTGATGTGGTTTGGAGATACCTCGAAAAGATCTTCAACGTAATTCACTATTATACTACCTGTTGTGAACCTTACTGCAAGATTGAACAATGCCTGTATAATGTCTGCTCCTATGAGTGCGACGATGAACATGGCGAATGTGCCTCCTATGCCCATAATGCAGTTGGCTAGGAACTTGTCCTTGTTTGATGCAGGAAGCATCAGGAAAGGAATGGCAGTCTTTCGGTTGTTGAGGTCGCGGAACATACGGCTGGCTGTATATAGGAAACAGAACCAGATTGCAGCGTTCGCAAAATCAACGGCATGGGTATAGTCTACACGCTTGATGTTTGAGCCATCAATATAAGTGTCTGCACCTATTGTTGCGAAGAACAGAATCACAGCACCCATTATGCTTGTGCAGGCAATAACGTTTTTCTTCTCAAAAAGAAATTTATGTAGAATGATTTGCTTAATCATAATCGTATGTTGTTTAGATGTTTACCTTTACTTATTTGTCGTTCTTGTTTGTGAGCTTAAGCTCATCTGTGTCCATAGAACAATGGCCTACAACATGCTTGTCGAGGATATTGAGTGTTCCTTTGAGTGTTAGATCAGAAGCTCCCGCAACATTTATGCCTGCTCTGTTACATTTGTTGAATGTTATTTCTGCATCGCATTGACCAGCAACACTTACCTCTGTGTTGTCTGCACCATTAACATTGAGTTTAAAGTCGCTTTGACCTGCTGTTTCAATATTTATATTCTTGCAGGTGATGTTTCCAATCTTCACATCGCTTTGACCTGCAATCTCAATTTTTGCCTCGTTACAAGCTATGTGCTTGATGTTGATGTCTGCATTACCTGCGCTACTTACTTTGAATTGCTCTGTAGTGCTGAGGCTGTCAGCCTTGAAGTCTGTAGCACCAGCGATTTGAATATCTTCTAAGCTTGGAGAAAATACCTTGACCTTGACGTTGGGATTGTTAATACCATCACTTGGTCGGAAGTGGAAAGTACGGTTGTCTTTAGAGAAGAATGATATGCCTCCTGCATTGTCAAGATGAATATCCAGTTTACAGTCGCTTACATCGGTCTTTAAATGAGGAAGTAAATTCTTGCCGGCTTCTATCTCTATGTATGAGGAATCAGATACTACGTATTCAATTTCAATTGAGCCTTTTGCAGAAATAGAGTTGAAGGTATCGAGCTTTCTTGTTTCCTTTGTCAACTCGCCTGGTTCTATAGCCTCACCTGATGAGCCAAATGATATCGTGCAAGAAGAGAGAAGCAGTATTGCCAATGTTGCAACGAGTGCTATTGGGAGAAAAATATATTGTTTCATAATGATTGTTTTTTTAAGATTGAAATGTATGTTTGCTTCAGGTCCGTTATAAGTCCGTTGTAAATCCGTTGTAAGTCCGTTCGCTGTAAAGGTCTTATATCGGCCTTGTTTCTAAGTTGGGATTTTACTTGAAGAGACCTGCAACTGTGGCGTTGAAGAGAAGTTCGAGGTTGAGATTTGTCTCAGAATCTGTACTCTTTCTATATGCCATTGTAGCGTTTCCTTGAAGTGTAGGCTCTTGATAGATGACACCATCTGTTGGACTTCCCGGTGTTCGGTATTCAAAGACGAACTTGTCTGTTATCTCGCCTGTTGAGGCGTTGAGCAGAAGACGGTCGTTATCAATTATTATGATGTGGTCGAGAAGGAACTCTATGTCGTGAACCTGATGGGTTGAGACGATGATTGTTCTTTCATCCGTCATACAACTGGAAACTACCTTTCTGAACTGTACCTTGCTTGGGATGTCGAGTCCGTTGGTTGGCTCATCCATGAAGAGGTATTTTACGCCAGAAGCTAATGCGAAGGAGATTATTACCTTTTTCTGCTGTCCCATTGATAGGGTGGTGAGCTTAGGGTTTCCCTTGATGTCGAAGTCTGCAAGACATTGGCGGAACATCTCTTCGCTGTAGTTTGGGTAGAAAACTCCGAGAGATTTTGACCACTCGTCGAGAGTGAGAGGTGGAAGTGTGTATTCCTCATTAACGAGGAAGGTCTCTCTTAACACCTCTGGATGACGCTCGAAGGTTGAGTAGCTTACCGCTTCTCCTGTCTCATCGTTTGTTGCATCCATTGTTATGGTACCTTTTGTTGGTTTTAGAAGTCCGGCGATGAGGTAGAGTAGGGTTGACTTACCTGTGCCGTTCTTGCCGAGAAGACCGTAGATTTTGTTCTCTTCGAGATTCAGCGTTAGGTCTGTGTGAATGTTCTTGCGTCCTTTTGGATAGATGAAGGACAAGTTGTCTATTCGTATCATACTTTTTATTTTTTTATTATTGTTCTTTTTGTTTGTTCTTTTTTTGAAGTCCGATGTATTTAATACAAGCGAACATTAAGAATGATTACCCCATAAATTGATAATTTTTATTATTGTTATGGTGTACTATTGTTGTAGTACACTGCAAAAGTATAACCTTTCTTGGATTCCTGCAAGGATTTTATGAAAAAAATGAAGAAAATGTTGTTATTTTCTGTATTTTGTAATGTGGACTTTGCAAAATCGGGCGTATAATATGGAAAACAATAGTTTTTCCTGTTTTTACAGATTAGGGGCACGAAGTATGGGGTGGGGGGCTTTTAGGGAATTTCCTTTTCCTATTAGGGAAAAACCTTTGTGTTCCCAAGGAATTGTTTGTATTTTTGCAACATGAAACAGATGATGAAGTATCATTAATCATGTTTCTGTTATTATTAAATAGGAGTATTTACTTAAAAAATATACCGCTATGAAAAAATATATAATCGCAATGGTAGCTCTTCTGGGCACATTCTTCACACAGGCTAATGCAATGAGTTACGAGCAGGCTCGCGAGCAGGCTCTGTTCCTTACCGATAAGATGGCATACGAGCTTAACCTCGATGAAGAGCAGTATGAGGCTGCATATGAGATTAACCTTGACTATCTTATGAGCGTAAATACTTATGACGATGTATTTGCTGAGTATTGGATTCATCGTAATGAGGATCTGAGATATATACTTCTCGACTGGCAGTATGAGGCTTTCTGCGCTGCAAGTTATTTCTATCGCCCATTGTGGTGGGAGGGCGGTTACTGGCACTTCGGTATCTATGCCCGCTATCCACATCGCGATTACTTCTATTTCGGTCGTCCTCATTTCTATGTAACATATACAGGTGGACATGGATGGCATCGCAACGGTGGTCGTTCATGGTATCACACCAACTTCACACACGCTCATCGTGGCACACATCGTGCGAAGTTTACTGGTATGCGTGATGGTTGGAATCGCGGAGACTATCGCGGTGGACGTATAGAGCGTGGAACTCGCGGTAATCACAGGGCAGAGCCTCGTCATGGTGGAACTCATAGAGCAGAACCTAATCGTGGAGGTCAAAGACCTGATGTTCATAGAGATAGTCATCGTGGTGGTTCAGAGCATCATCGTAATAGCAGTACTGAGCCTCGTAGAGATGGTAATACAGGCAATTCTCGTATTGGTTCAAACCGTGAGAGTAGCACCCGTACTACAGTAGGCCGTCAGGGATTCAACTCTTCATCTTCTTCTGATAGAGTAGCTCCAGAGCGCAGGTCATTCAATCGCAGTTCTGAGCGCAGCTCATCTTCAAGAAGCGAGTCTTCAACACGTTCTTTTACTCCAAGTCGCAGCACTTCAACTGGTAGCTATAGTGGTTCTCGCAGCAGCAGTTCACGTAGTAGCAGCAGTTATGGCGGTTCTCGCAGCAGCAGTTCTCATAGTAGCGTTTCTCGTGGTGGAGGATCTCACGGAGGAGGCTCACACGGTGGAGGCTCTCATGGAGGAGGACATGGTGGTCGTAGATAATAAAAGTTTAAAAAATATTAGGTGAATTGAAAATGTTGAGGGGAGATGTGCAAATTTGACGTTATAATTTGGTAAGATAAAATAAAATTTGTACTTTTGTAGCCACTTATGCAAAAAAGCATAAGTGGCTATTTCTTAATTTAAAACCTGTAATTCGTAATTGTTATAATAAAATGAGAAAGCTAATTATCTTTTTAACACCTGCCCTGATTATTCTTGCAGGAATACTTGTCGTGAAATATCGTGAGGATATGGTTACATGGATGACCATAGGTCTTGGTGCAATATTCTTTATGGCAGGAGTCATTTCCTGTATATCTTATTACATTCAGCGTAAGCATGTGCAGAAGATAAGGGAAAAGATTGCTGATGGTATCTCCCTCATGGATGCTAATGGCAATGTTGTTGAGCAGAGTATGCCTACATTCCCTATTGTCGGTATTGGCAGTCTTGTTCTTGGTGTTGTACTTGCCTCTATGCCAGAAACCTTCCTTAATGGACTTACCTTTATATTTGCTGTTATCATTTTGCTTGCATCTGTATATCTTATTGCAGATCTGATAATGGTAAACCGCTATGGCAGAGTAGGGTGGGGTTATTGGATTATGCCTATTCTGATGCTTCTTGGTGCCATAGTTGCGCTTGTTCATCCTGCTACAATAGCATCTTCTCCATTGTTCTTCCTCGGATGGGCAATGATAATAAGCGGTTTGGTGATGATTGTCAATATGCTAAAGACTTTTACTGTTCGTAGAGCTGCATTGAAGAGAGCCGCAGAACAGGCAAAGATGTCAGAGACGGTTGTTGAGGTCAATGAAGAAACAAGCCTGACAACCATAGAATAGTAGATTGATGATTGATTTATGTTAATTTTACTTAATTACGAGAGCTATTCTTAAATCTTAATTCCTTATTCTCAATAATTTTTAGTAATTTTGCACCGCAATTTTGCATCAATAACAATTTAAAACAGAAATGAAAAAGAATCTTCATCCAGAAAACTATCGCCCCGTCGTATTCAAAGATATGTCCAACGGCGATATGTTCCTTACAAAGTCTACATGCAAGACTAATGATACAGTAGAGTTTGAAGGCGAGACTTACCCAGTAGTAAAGATCGAAATCTCAAGCAGCTCACACCCATTCTACACAGGTAAGAGCAAGCTCGTTGATACAGCAGGTCGTGTTGACCGCTTCATGAACCGCTACGGTAAGATCAAGAAGTAAGATTATTCTCAATATATAAGAGATATTCTCTACCAAGCCTTTCGTAAGGAAAGAGGAAAGTGCATTTACTCGTAGTTGCATATGCGGGTTAATGCACTTTTTTGCAAATTGCATTTGTGTATATAGAATATTTAAACAATATAATGAACACAGTTTTCGACTTCTCTGTAAAAGACAGAAAGGGCAATGCAGAACCTCTGCGTAACTATGCCAATCAGGTGCTTCTTATCGTAAACACAGCTATCAAGAGTGAATTTACTCCTCAGTATGCAGAACTTGAGGCTCTCTATGAGAAATATCATGCACAGGGCTTCGCTGTTCTTGATTTCCCAAGCAACCAGCCAACCAAGTCTTGTCCAGGAACTGATGAGATGATTCACAAATTCGCTAAGGACAACTACAACACGGAGTTTCCTCGTTTCAAGAAGGTTAAGGTGAATGGTAATGATGCTGATCCTCTATATAAGTTCCTCAAGGAAATGAAGGAAGGCGATATCACAGCTGATTTCACTAAGTTCCTCATCAACAAGAACGGACGTGTTGTTGCTCGCTTCGAGCCTACTACTCCTGTCGCTGAGATTGATGCGCAAATTGCAGCTATGCTGTAATTCTTGCTTGAAATAATTAAATAATAGAATAAGAAATAAGAGATATCGTTTTTACTAAAAACAGGTTTGTCAATATCTTTTATTTCTTATTTTTTATACGAATCTATTAACTTAAAACAAAGATGGAACACGTTAAATGCTTAATCATAGGTAGCGGTCCTGCCGGATATACTGCTGCTATTTATGCTGGTCGTGCTAATCTGCAACCTGTAGAGTATTGTGGTATGCAAACTGGTGGTCAGCTCACTCAGACAACAGTCGTTGAGAATTTCCCTGGTTATCCTGAGGGTGTTGATGCCAATCAGATGATGATGGAGATTCGTGAACAGGCTGAGCGTTTCGGCTGTGATATTCGTGATGGTGAGGTTACCGCTGTTGATTTCAGCAAGAAACCTTATATCGTTACTATCGATGGGGATAAGCAGCTTGAGGCTGATACTGTCATTATTGCTACTGGCGCTAAGGCGAAGTATCTCGGACTTCCCGACGAAGAGAAGTATAATGGTCTGGGCGTTAGTGCTTGTGCTACTTGCGACGGATTCTTCTATCGCAAGAAGGTAACAGCTGTTGTAGGTGGTGGCGATACTGCCTGTGAGGATGCTCTCTATCTCTCTGGACTTTGCAAGAAGGTATATCTTGTTGTCCGCAAGAACTATCTCCGTGCATCTGAGATTATGCAGCAGCGTGTTAAGGATGCTGAGAACATCGAGATTCTCTTTGAGCATAATGCCACAGGACTCTATGGAGAGAATGGCGTAGAGGGTATGCATCTCGTATATCGCAAGGGTGAGGCTGATGAAAAGAAGTATGATGTTGCTATTGACGGTTTCTTCCTTGCTATCGGTCATAAGCCTAATACAGATATCTTCAAGGGCCAGATTGACCTTGATGAAATGGGTTATATCAAGAACATCGCAGGAACTCCTCGTACAAATGTGGAAGGCGTCTTTGCAGCCGGTGATGTTTGTGATCCAACATATCGTCAGGCTATCGTAGCAGCAGGAAGCGGTTGTATGGCTGCTCTTGAGGCTCAGCATTATTTGCAGAATAATGCCTGATTAGCTTCAGAAAAAACATTTTTGCATTAACCCTACACCCCTGCATTGGTAGGTATTGCAAACTGTTGATGCACAAAAGCTTGCAGCGTTTTCAAATATTGTCAAACCCTACACTAACCCTACATTAACCCTACACTAAAACCTGAATTTTTCAGGAATTCAGGTTAATTGATAATTAATAATGGATAATGTATAATTTAGTTTGACTTGAACGCTTATAATACTATTCAAATTATTAATTATCAATTATCCATTATCAATTACCTACATAAAATGTAGGTTTGATGTAGGGTTAGTGTAGGGTTTGCGTATATTTGAAATCCTTGTAACACTCTGTGTTCGTGTTGGTTATATAGGGTGACGATGTAGGGGTGTAGGGTTTGTGCAAAAAAAGTTTTTTCTCCTTTCGCTATGCCTACGCTTTTTGTTCGATTTCTGGGAACGGACTTGGAACGGTTTTATAACGGTATTAGAACGGACTTACTTTTGCACAAGATAGCCCCCTTATCTACAAGAAATCAGAAAATTGAAAAAGGACAACAAAATACTTGGTGGATAAAATGAAACAAATGTTTTATATTCTGTGTTATCTTTTGTGCTTGAATGTTGATCTTTGGGCGCAGGAAAAAGATTTGTCCGGTCACTACTTTAATGAAAGCGGATATGAAATTGAGATTAAAAAAGATGAACTCAATTTTATAATAAGACAGGAGCATCTCCCTGTTTGGAGTAATGACACATTGGCAAAGTGTACATTTGAGTGGGCTGACAAGAATTTTATTAAAATCAATTCGAAATCTCCACTTAATACTGCACTTTTAAGTATGAAGGTATCACAAGCAGTAGATAGCACAATTAATGATAGTATTATTGTTGCGTTCCGGATTCCATGTAACGAAACGCTTATAATAGGAATCGGTGATAATAATTTTAAGTATTATCGTTACAAATATAAAGAGGGTAATACTGCCATTAAACTACCAAAAAATATTAAAGAATTTGATTTCTGGATTAATCCAGAAGAAATAATGCCACATTCTACTGATGGAAGATTTTATGGTATTGTATGTCTTGATTCATACACAAATATAAAAATAGAAGAGAATGTAAATAGCATTATTATTGATTTACCAGCATTGAATAATTCTTTTTTTGAACAATACTATGTTGTTGACGAATATGCAAAAGTAAAAAACAATTGCATATTTTGGAAAGGAGACGTATTCAAGAAACGCTAATGATTTTTCTTCGATAGAATAATTCCTCAATAAGAGCAGCATAAGAGCAATATAAGAGGCAGGACAAAGGCTTTGCTACCCTCAAAATTTCAATTATTTCAATAATTTCAATAAAAAAGGACACACGTTTCCTGATAATAACAAGCAGATGCATTCTGTTTAGGGGCAATACACACAATTAGGTATGCCCCATTTTAATTGAAATAATTGAAATTTTTGAAATAGCCTGTTTTGTGTATGCTTTCATAGCACAATAAAAATGCCGCTTATGGTCTTGTCCCATAAGCGACATTCATTTATTATAACTCCCTTGGGGAAGGGATGACTTTTTATTCTGCTTCGTTGATAGCCTTGATCTTTGCCTTTACGAGGTCAAGATCATCACGGAGCTTCTGCATCTTGCGGTTCATCTCGTCGATGAGACTATTACCCTTCTTACTTGTTGCAGAGAGGAATGTGAGATTGTTCTCGTATGTCTGAAGTTCCTGTTTGAGAGTCTCGAAACGGCGCTGGAGACGAGTGCGCTCATCATTAACAGCATTCTCACCACGCTGAGCAGCATCCTTGAGATTGCTCTTGAACTTGTCAAGACGACGACGGGCACTTGATGCGTTCAACTTCTTGTAGAGAGTATCGAGAGTGTCGTGATATTCACGGAAAAGAGCATCCTTCTCGCGGAAAGGCACATGACCGATACCGTTGTATTCGCCAGTAAGAGCCTGCATCTTCTGCTGTATGCCTTCTTCCTCGCTCTCGATGAGAGCTTTCAATTGCTCGATTATGCCCTTCTTCTTTTCAAGGTTCTCATGCTCCTCATTACGCTGACCAGCACCAGCGGCATTACGAGCCTCAAAGAACTTGTTGCAGGCATTGAGGAAGTTATTCCACAATTCGTCACCAAGTTTCTTTGGCACCATACCGATAGTCTTCCAATCCTTCTGAAGCTGTATGAGCTTGTCGGAAGTAGCCTTCCAGTCGGTTGAGTCGGCAAGAGCCTGAGCTTGTTCAACAAGAGCCTGTTTCTTGGCGATATTCTCGCTGAACTTCTCCTTTAGTTCCTTGAAATACAGATTCTTAGCGTTAAAGAATGCGTCACATGCACTACGGAAACGCTCAAAAATCTTCACGTTCATCTTCTGAGGAGCAAAACCGATGGTCTTCCATTCTGCCTGAATGGCGATGACCTCCTTGGTCTTTTCCTCCCATTCTGCAGAACTCTTTGCTGCGGCATTTGCAATAGCCTCTACCTTCTCGCAGAGTTCCTCTTTCTTTGTGAGGTTTATCTCTTCCTGAGAGCGGATAGCCTCGAAGTGAGCAGCATGACGGCGATTAACAACCGTACTTGCCTGCTTGAAGCGGTTCCAGATCTCGTCGCGGAGTTCCTTGGCAACAGGACCGATTTCGCGATACTGGCTGTGGAGCTCTTGAAGCTGGTGGAATGCGCTAATAACATCCTCTTCCTCAGCAAGTCTCTCTGCTGTTTCGCAGAGGGCGGTCTTCATCTCGTAGTTCTTCTTGAAATCATACTCGCGAGCCTCGCTGTTGAGTTTCAGAAGGTCGTAGAACTGCTCTACGCAAAGTTGGTATGTCTTCCAGAGATCTGTGGCATTCTCTGCTGGAACAGCCTTGATTTCCTTCCATTCGTTCTGAAGAGCCTTAAACTCCTGATATGCATTGTTAGCTTCTTCTGGAGAACTAGCGAGAGTCTTGATACGCTCAATAATCTCCAGCTTACGCTTTAGGTTGTTCTGTTTTTCTTCTTCCTGCGCAAGGAAAGCCTTCTGGCGTTTTTCACGTATGATTGACATTTCGGCTTTGAAGACCTGCTCGTCTTCATCAGTTGGCACGACATACTGCATAGGATCACCGCCAGCCTCGATGTAAGCCTTCTGCTGAGCCTCACGCTCAGTATTGAGAAGGTGATAGAAAGCCACTTTCAAGTGGTCAATCTCCTGTTTGCTTGGGTTTTCTTCCTGTGCAAGTTCCTTAACGCGGTCGAGCACCTCTTGCTTGGTAGCATAGATGCGCTTTTCTTCTTCTTGAGAGTCCATCATTTACTTTTTTAGATTAATGATTCGATGTTCAAATACAAGTTTGGGTGCATGCTCTAATTTGCAGAGGCACAAATACCTTGCAAATATAGATAAAAAAAATGAAACTGCAAAAATAAATCCTTGTTTTTTGCAGTTTCATGTCTGTTATAGTATCAAAATAATGTAATATGGCTGCTTTTTACAGCAATTTCTTGAAACGAAGGAATGCCCATGAGCCTACGGAAACGACTAAGGAAATTGCCAAAGCGATAGGGAATCCGAAGAGGCTATGCTCCATTCCGTTTACGAGATTCATGCCGAAGAGAGACGAGATGAGGGTAGGGAACATCAGGATGATACTCACGGAAGTCAGAGTTCGCATCACCGTGTTCATGTTGTTGTTAATGATACCTCGGTATGTCTCCATTGTAGAGTCAAGAATCTCTGAATAGATGCGGGCTGTCTCGCGTGCCTGGCTCATCTCAATGTTTACGTCCTCGATAAGGTCTGCGTCAAGCTCATCGACCTGAAGCTTGAATCTCAGTTTCTGAAGCAATGTCTCATTACCACGAATGGCGGTGAGGAAGTATGTCAAAGAGTCTTGAAGACGTGACAGGCTGATCAGCGATGAATTGTCCACGTTATGATCCATATCACGCTTTGCCTTGTCAATGATCAGGTTGATTTGCTTGAGTCGCTTCAGATACCACACGGCACTTGAGAGGAACATACGGAAAATCATATCTACATAATCCACGAAGCCCTCACCGCGACGCTGCTGAAAGCTCACGAAGTCTATCATCATGTTCGTCTCGTAGTAGCATACCGTGATTGTAACGTCACGCTTGTGGATGATACCGAGAGGTACAGTTGTATAAGGTGTACGCGAACGCACCTCCTTGACGTATGGAATACGGAGGATGATTAGCATCCAACCGTCATCGTACTCATAACGCGCTCTCTCGTCCGTATCCGAGATGTCAGACAGAAAGTAATCAGGAATCTCATATTGCTCTTCCAGCATCTTCCTGTCCTCGTCGGTAGGACATGTTATCTGCATCCAGCAGTTGGGCTCCCACTCATTGATAGTGTGGAGTCCACCTTTGGTGTTCCAAAAAGTCTTCATATTAGCTGATTCTCAAGTTTGCTACGATAACTAATATATAATAAGGTATGAGGATCAGCCTATTGGGAAAGGTTGCCTCACGCCCTACACATATTAGTGCTTGTCGCGTGATAGTCGTCCATAATTGTTTTATTTTAAAAATGAATAGGGCATGTTGTTCGCAGAGCGATGCCCGTCTCTGATTTGTGGGTGCAAAGGTACAAAAAATAATTGCAAACTCAAAAAAAATGCGGTTATTTTTGCTCGTTGCTTGTTTTTTTGCTTTTTTTCTAACGTAAAGTCGCAAAGACGCAAAGTTTTTTCTCTGTGTCTTCGTGGCTTGGCGTTTATAATAACGTTATATTAAAGGCAAAATCTTGCTTGTAAATTCATCCTCGAAATTAGGCGTGAATACGCCTTTCCCGATGTTAGCTTTAATCTCGTCAACTGACCAGAATCTGCCTCCTTCAAGTTCGGATTCGCTTGGTTTAACCTCACCATCATATACGGTTTTGTGAACATAGACAAGTTCTTTTTCACGTGCTCCTTCGAAAACGTACTTGCAGATGAATTCTGGCTCAAAATCAGTTATTCCGAGTTCTTCCCTTACCTCTCGGCGAAGTGCATCTTCCATTTTCTCTCCATAATCCACGTGTCCACCTGTGGCTGTGTCCCATTTGTCGGGTTGTATGTCCTTCCATGCCGGACGATGCTGAAGATACAATTCGCCCTTTGAGTTGAATACGTGAAGATGCACTACGGGATGCAGAATTTTTGTACCGTTATGTGCCTCTCCACGTGAGATACTTCCAATTACATTGCCATCTTCATCCACTACAGGGAATAGTTCTTTCTGGTTATCCATTTTTTATTGGTAAAGGGGTTATGGATTAAGGAATAATGGTTGTTCGTATTAAACTTTATTCCTTGTTCTAATCATCATTAATCCAGTTACTTACAGTTCCATAACGTAAGTTTTACTTTCAGGGAAAAGCTCACTTATACCTTTCGGTTTCTCCTTGAAAATACCGAATATACTACTACCGCTACCGCTCATGCATGCATAGAGAGCGCCTTTGTCGTAGAGGGCTTGTTTGATGTCTGCCAGTTCGGGGTGAAGGGCGAAGACACCTTCCTCGAAGTCGTTTACAAGTTCATCCTTCCATGTCTCGATAGGTTGGAGCACAATCTCACGACAGCATTTCTTCGGTTGGCGAGGCTTGATGTTTGAATAAGCTTCCTTGGTAGAAACTGCAACAGGAGGCTTCACCAGAGCCAGCCAATAGCCTCTCAAGTAGTTCTTGCATTCTCTGTCACTTGCGATAGGCTTCAGTTCATCGCCGATACCTGTAGCGTATGCTGGTTCGGCTGTGATAAAGAAGGCACAGTCGGCACCGAGCTTTGCTGCATAGTGTTCCATATTCTGATAGCCCATGTTGAGGTGGCAGTATTCGTCGAGCATGCGGATCATATACGCTGCATCGCTTGAACCTCCGCCAAGTCCTGCCTGTGAAGGTATTCCCTTGTACAGATGGATGTGCATTCGCGGAATGTCGTATTTGTTGGCTATCAGACAGAAAGCCTTTGACACGAGGTTGTCCTCATCACGACATTCCATAGCCTCCGGACCGTTCATTTTCAGGTCATAGTTGCTCTCAAGAGGATATTCTTCATCCATAGGAGTAACCTCAAGGGCATCTGTAAGTGGGATAGGGTAGAATACCGTTTCGAGATTATGATAACCGTCTGGACGCTTCTCAACCACGTTCAGACCTAGATTTATTTTTGCACAAGGGAAAACAATCATGATTATTTACAATTTTACTATGTACTATTTACACATGCAAAGTTACTAAATAAATTCGAGTGTGAAAAACATTATAGGAGAATTTGTCTAAATTTATATAAATAATTTATGTACATATATATTTATCGGGAAATTTTTCTTATCTTTGCAAACTGGAAAAAATAGTACATAGAAACTTGCGGAGCTTGATAAGCTTCTGCGAATAAACAGCTAAATAGTAAATCAAAATAGATGCCAGCAGCAAAGTCGAATACTCGCTCTAAACGTCAGCAGAATCAGATTGATACAGCGCTTGGTCATATGCCTCCTCAGAATATCGAGATTGAGAAGCGTGTGCTTGGTGCACTTATGATTGATGTTGATGCCTTCTCAGTTGTTAGTGAACTCCTTCGTGCGGAAACTTTCTATGACCCGCGTCATCAAAAGATATACCACGCCATACAGCAACTCAATGTTCGTGAGTTGCCTGTGGATATTGTTACCGTTATCGAGGAACTAAAACAGGAAGGCACTCACGATGAGGTTGGTGCTCCAGGTTATATCGTAGAACTTTCTGCCGGTACTGTTTCTTCTGCCAATATCGAGTATCATGCTCGTGTCCTTGCCCAGAAATATGTTGCCAGACAGCTTATCAACTATGCCAGCAACATAGAGGGGAAGGCATTCGATGAAAGCTCGGACATAGATGAACTCATGCAGGAGGCAGAAGGCTCGCTCTTCGAACTCTCGCAGAAGAACATGCGTCAGGACTATACCCAGATTGCTCCTGTTGTGCTTCAGGCAAAGGACTTGCTCATGAAGGCTTCTAAGAACGATGGCGGTATGACAGGTGTTCCTACTGGCTACTATAAGCTTGATGAGATAACGTCAGGTTGGCAGGCATCCGACCTTATCATCCTTGCAGGACGTCCTGCCATGGGTAAGACTTCTTACGCTCTCTCGCTTGCCCGTAACATTGCCGTTGACTATGATATACCTGTAGCTTTCTTCTCTCTTGAGATGAATAACGTTCAGCTTGTCAACCGTCTCATATCCAACGTGTGTGAGATTCCTGGTGGCAAGATTCTGAGCGGTAAGCTTTCTGAGGATGAGTGGCAGCGTTTCGATGCTCGTATTGACAAACTCTCAAACGCACCTATCTTTGTTGACGATACCCCGGGTCTATCTGTATTCGAACTTCGTACAAAGGCACGCCGACTGGTGCGTGAGAAGGGTGTGAAGATGATAATGATTGACTACCTCCAGCTTATGAATGCTAACGGCATGAACTTCAATAGCCGTCAGGAAGAGGTAAGTATGATCTCACGTTCTCTCAAGGGACTTGCCAAGGAGCTTGACATTCCTATCCTTGCCCTCTCACAGCTCTCTCGTGCCGTTGAACAGCGTCCGGGTACTGACGGAAAGGTTCCGCAGCTCTCTGACTTGCGTGAATCTGGTGCCATAGAGCAGGATGCCGATATGGTACTTTTCGTTCATCGTCCAGAGTATTATCATATCTTGCAGGATGAACAGGGAAATGACCTTCGTGGTATGGCTCAGATTATTATAGCCAAGCATCGTAAGGGTAGTACGGGTACTGTTCTTCTCAACTTCCGTGGTGAATTCACACGATTTGCCAATCCGGAGGATGTATCCAACATTGCTCCGCTTCCTGATGGTGTGGGAGAATTCCGTAATTCGGCTCTTGATACCCCATTCGGAGAAATACCGGAGGGAGCTCCGTTCTAATAATTGCAATTCTTCATGTAATTCACATATCTTTGATAATTCGCTTTGCCTTCGTTCTTCCTCCGGACCAAACTCGGTGAACCTCCGCTTTTTCTCTTATATAGAATAAGAGCTTCACCGAGTTTGGTTCGGAGGAAGAGCGGACTTACATAGGAGGTATAAGGGACTTACATAGGAGGTTGTCTTTCTGTTTTCTATCATATCACACTTCTTTTTTTGTTGCAATGACATTATTCTTGTAAGAAAAGTAGTCTTTTGAAATTGCTTGGTAATCAGTGGTATATGAATTGTTTGTAAAGAAAAAGTGATTGCAACACATCAGAAAAAAATATGAATAATCTTTGGAAGTCCTAAATAATATCATTAACTTTGCACTCATCAAATCAAAGACCGTGCGCCAGCCTTTGGGACTGACTCGCCCTTTTGATTTCGTGCGAATGATATTTGCACTCATCAAATCAAAGACCGTGCGCCAGCCTTTGGGACTGACTCGCCCTTTTGATTTCGTGCGAATATATTTGCACTCATCAATAAAACATTTCATTATGGCAAAAGGAAAGAAAACCTGCAAAATTCTCAAGGAAATCCGCCGTCAGATAGCGGAGGCGAACGATATAGAATATGTCGTTGAGGAATGCCAGTACAAAGGCGATTGTCTTGGTACATGTCCAAAGTGCGAGGCTGAGGTTCGCTATCTTGAACAGCAGTTGCACCAACGACAGATGCTTGGTAAGGCAGTAATGGTTGCGGGTATTTCTGCTGGCTTGCTTAGCCTTAGTTCATGCGGAAATGAGATGTATGATCAGATAAATACTTCTGAAGAAGCGGAGATAATACGAGGAGGTAAAGAACCTGCTGCTAATATTCTTGGAGAGATAGTTGAGCAAATGCCCTCTTATCCTGGTGGAACTTCTGCTTTGATGAAATTTCTGACAGAAAACACAGAATACCCTGAGCAAATGATAAAAGATAGCATACAAGGTAGGGTGATTTGCAGCTTCATTGTTGGTAGGGATGGAGCAATATCTGATATCAAGGTTGTTAGGTCTCTTCATCCCCTTCTCGATAAGGAGGCTGTTCGTGTATTGTCTCTTATGCCTAAGTGGATTCCCGGGAAACAGAATGGTCAACCATCAAAAGTGAAATATATTCTACCTATCACTTTCCGTTTGCAGAACGCCTCTGATTCAATAACTGTAAAAAAGGAATAAATTATGATAAATCCTCTAAGAAGATATCTCCAATGGCTTTTCTTCTCAATGTTCATGATGATTTCTTGGTTTTCATTATGTTCTTGTGAACAGGAAATATATAGTTTGCTCGAAGAAACGAAGGAAGAATATACATTTCAGGTTTATCCTTCTATGGCTTGTTTTCCTGGAGGGACTTCTAAATTAATAGAGTTTCTTGGTGAAAATATAAAATATCCAGCAGCTTCCGAGTTTGAAGGCATTCAAGGAAGAGTGGTATGTAAATTTGTTGTTTCAGAAGATGGTTCAATAAATGATATTGAGGTTAGAGATTCTGTTCATCCATTACTTGATGCTGAGGTAAAAAGAGTTATCTCGATAATGCCAAAATGGAATCCTGGCAAATTAATGGGCAAACCTGTAAAAACAGATTTTATACTTCCAATTTCCTTTCGTTTGGATAATCTCAATGATTCAACTAAAATAAACAAGTGATAATTATGGCAAAAGGAAAGAAGACTTGCAAGATTCTCAAGGAGATTCGTCGTCAGATAGCGGAGGCGAATGATATTGAGTATGTCGTTGAGGAATGTCAGTATAAGGGCGATTGTCTCGGCACTTGTCCAAAGTGTGAGGCTGAGGTTCGCTATCTTGAACAGCAGTTACACCAACGTCAAATGCTCGGTAAGGCTGTGGTATTGGCAGGTGTATCTGTAGGAATGTTCACATTGAGCAGTTGTAATCTCAATAATAAAACTCAGGGAGAACAACTGACAAGAGATACTATCTATCAAGATATTACTCCTCAACCGAAAGAGCCAAAAGTGGAGCGTACCCCTGAAAATTGTACTACTGGTATGGTTGGTCCTGAAGATGATGGTACTTCTGTGTCCAAGGTAAAATCGAGTGTTAAATTTGTTGCTCCTGTTATTAAAGGGGATGTTGAGGTTCTTCCAAAGTCTTCTAAGGAGAACGGTTTTTCTGTGGAAAAAGGCAATGGCGAAGCAGAAAGTGATAGTTACGATAAATATAAACCGAACGAGAATGGTGTTTATGATGTTGTTGAAGAAATGCCAACATATCCTGGTGGAATGGCTGCTTTGATGGCATTTGTACAAAAGAATTTCAAATACCCTAAAGAGGTTGAAGAAGAGGGCATTCAAGGTCGTATTGTGTGTACTCTGGTTATAAATGAAGATGGTTCGATTTCAGATATCAAGGTTGTACGACCTGTCCATCCATTATATGATGCTGAATTTGTTCGTGTCGTAGAAGCTATGCCGAAATGGAATCCTGGCAGACATAATGGCAAGCCTGTAAAAGTGAAATATACAATACCGATGACTATGTGTCTGCGTAATTAAAACTATGTTATCCCAAGAACTTATAGGCAGAATGATAGGCATTTCTCGTCATCGTTTGGCGATAGATGGTGAAGGCGTTACAACACTTGTGGCATTCCACGGATGTCCTCTACGCTGTAAGTATTGTCTCAATCCGCAGAGCCTATCAAAAGATACGCAATGTATTGAGCGTACTGTTGAGGAGCTTATTGATGAGGTACGTATTGACCAACTCTATTTCCTCGCTACAGGCGGAGGTATAACCTTTGGTGGTGGAGAGCCATTACTCAATAGCGCATATATCAAGGAGTTTTGTCAGCAATGTCCAAAGGAATGGCGCATATCAATAGAGTCGAGTCTTAATGTGCCACGCAAGAACGTGGAAGAAGTCCTGCCATTCGTCAAGGAATGGATTATTGACATTAAGGACATGAATCCAGAAATCTATAAGGCATATTCTGGTATCAGCAATGAGCGGGTTATTGACAATCTCAAATGGATAGCCTCTGAGCATCCAGAGTTGCTATCAAGTATTACTCTTCGACTTCCGCATATTCCTAACTATAACACCGATGACGATAGAAACAAGAGCCAAGCGTTCCTTGAAACGCTTGGCTACACAAAATTTGACCGTTTTGAATATATGATAAGGTGAGTTCGCAGAATTCACCTTATTTTATTTTCAGATGTGTAACTCCGTTAGGCAGATATGCAGGTTGTTCTCGCTCTGTAATCTGACTTGTGAAGTTGGCAATCTTTACCTGTTCTTTTGTGTCGTCACCACCTTGGTTGTGCTTGAGTGGCTGTCCTTCTGGTAGAATATTATCGCCAACTATTGTGTAGTGGTTCGTTCTGCAACGCTTGGCTGCCTTCATATCACTTCTATTCTGGTCGTATGTAAGCATTCCAGCCTCTACATTCGACTTTATAAGTTTGTTGATAGGGACGTTCATATTGAACTTAAGGAATGCCGGTATCTCCATGTCGCATTTTGTGTGCAACATAGGAATACTTTCTTGGAATACCCAATCGTAGAGGAATGAAGCCCTTGGACTTCTGATCTTATAACTATACTCAATGATGCTACCTGGCTGAACGTCAGGTACTACGACGTGCAATACGACATAGCTGTCATCAACACGCTCCTTAACGAAATTGCTCGTGTTGATTTTCTTTTTCTCAACCTTTCCCTTCTCGTTCTTGGTGAAGATCATGATTTTTAGATCTGACATCTCATCAAAGTTATTGTTGTCTTTTTCAAGATTACCCTCGCTGTATGTAATATCGATATTGGCATGCTTGGCACCCTCGGGCTTCATAATCTTAGTACGGAGCTTGACCTCATAGTTTACTATGATACCGCTTTCGTCAATTCTGTTGTTGCCAAGAAACTGCATGTTCTCCATATTCAGTTCGGTAACATTCTCTGTCATAGAACCGAATTGGTCGGTGAGTTCGTATGTCACCTTCATGGTCTTGCACAGAACGATGGCATCGGCATCAATGGCATCTCCCCATCCTTTGTATTCCCATTCCAAATCTGATGGCTTACCGAATTTCTCATTAGGTAACTGTGCCTTGGCAATGCTTCCGCAAGCAACAATTGCGAATAGAAAGCATATTCTTAATAAGTTTTTTCTCATTTGTTTATCTTTGGGTTTTAGTTTGATTCTCGTAAAAAGTTAAGTCCAGAATTCTTCATCCCCTTCATCAAGCATTCTACCACCGCATTTGGGGCATGTATTCTCATCCCAGAGCTTTATGTCATCGCTCATACATTGTGGGCATAGTCGTCCGTATTCTGACGAGAAACTGGGGGCTACATCGGCTATCATTCCGCCAACAGTAAGTGGTTGGATGGTATGGCAATGCATACACACCACCATGGAGATCTTTTGTCCGAAGAATCCCCTGCCTTTGTAATGGTCGCATGAATAGCCACATTGGGTGCATCTGTATGTTGATTTGCCTGCCACTTTGTATTGCTCTATAATCTTTAATTTATCCGCAAAGATAGATATTTCCGTAGACATATCCAAACAAATTTGTTGATAAAGGATAATTGCTGATTGATTATTGCTTTTTATAGGGAAAAATCATTAATTTTGCACTCAGAATCAAAAATATTATGATATGATAATCAATGATTATATACAAAAATATAAGGCGATACTATTTGCTTTGGCTATCGCTATATTCACGTCTTCTTCATTTGCCCAACAGGTGAAGGTATGTGGACAAACAAAACTCAATAAGTGGGGCATTGCTCCTGGTAATTATAGTGGTATCTCTCATGTTCGGGATAACATATATGCCATTGTTGACGACAAGGATGCTGTGGATGGCTTCAAGCTCCTTACGCTTGACATTGATCGTGAGAATGGTAAGGTCCTGAAGGCTATGCTTTCTGAGCCAGAGGGTATGAAGGAACGGCGTACCAAAGGAGAAAATACAAAACGTGACTGTGAAGGGGTCGCATATTTCCCCGAAGCTAATACCGTGTTCGTTTCTGGAGAGGAGGAACAGCGGATATTGGAATATACAATTGAGGGTAGATTGACAGGTCGTGAACTTGCCATTCCTTCTATTATGAAGAGGGATAAAATCGTGCCAAATCTTGGTTTTGAGGCTTTGACATACAATGACAAGCAGAAACGTTTCTGGACAACCACGGAGTCAACTCTTCCAGCTGACGGAAAGCTGTCATCGCCACATAATCCATTGATTCATAATCGCCTGCGCTTCGTAGGCTTTGACAATACTTTAAAACCTGTGGAGTCATATATCTATCAGATGGATTTGCTGAAAGCAACGGACAAAACTGCCACATCACTATATGGTGTTCCTTCTCTTCTTGCACTTGATGATGGACGTATAATCGTGATGGAGCGTGAGGGATGCTTTCCTAAGAAACAATATGGCTCTTGGGTTAGGATAAAGCTATATATCGTTGAACCGAAGCAATCGAAGTCTGTTAACATTGATACACCGATGGCAAGGGTAGGGGAAGAAAATGTTATGAGGAAGGAATTGATATGCGAGTTTGTTACTCGGCTTAGGCTTGGCAGGATGAATCTGTCAAATTATGAGGGCATGTGTCTTGGTCCTAAACTCAATGACGGTCGCCAGACTCTCATACTTGTTGCAGACTCGCAGAATGGCATGGGTAACTGGATGTATCATATCAAAGACCATATACGCATAGTGATACTGCCATAATGAAAGTGTATATTCTTGAAATAATGTGAAAACAATTGTCGGTATGGGAAGATTTTAGTACTTTTGTGCCAGAAACATTAATTGAACAGAAATAATGAAAAAACTTTTGATTTTGGCAGTATGGATGCTTTCATTGCCAGTTCTCGCACAAAACACAGATGCCAAGTACGTTTCTCAACTTGGCGTTTACATCAAGAATTCAGGTGACTTTCTCATAAACAACAAACTTGCTTCCACGCAGATGAGGAAGATGATGAGAGATACTTTCCGTGATAAGAACGGTGATGCCGATTTTGACAAGGCATTGGATAAATACTTCCCACGTCAGTATGAAACCGATCTCGCAACAATACTGAAGGATTATTATGGAAAGGAACTGACACTACAGCAGATAGAAACTCTTGTTAATAGTTCTTCTTCGGATAATATCAAGCGTGCAGTTGAAGGTTTGGAGCAATGCAAGGATGCTGCATATCGTGATAAACTCGTAGATGAAACCTTGCAGGCAATAGCCGATAAGACTGGTAAGAAGAAAAAGAAGAAGAACCTCAAGAAGTTCGTTTCCGATTGTACTGCGGATTATCGTTCTGTCCTTGCCACCTATACTCAGGTGGCTAATATAGATAAACTTGCAGAGGACGAAATCAACGCTATCTATCATACTGTAGCGCTTGAGGACATGAACGCATATACGGAATATCTCGGCTCTGATGCCGTTGCCTCAAGCCATAAGGCTGAGGCCGCTGTTACTGAGGATATCTATAATGTGCAATCTGCATGTATCAGTAAGTTCCAGAACTGGACATACAAGGCTTACCCTTCACTCTTTACCAAGAAACAGGTGCAGCCAAAGAAGCGCAAGGGACGTAAAGGAAAGGGTGCAAAGCAACAAACCAATGATGATGTAATCATTGATGGCGGTATGCTAATAAATTAATCAGAGGAGTACACACTTGTACTCCTTTCAATATTATTCTTATGCAAAAGACAATACAGCAACATCTCTTTGCGCTTCAGGATTTGAAGTATCGCGACTTTCACGCAAAGCTTGTGCCAGGAATGGACGTAAACGACATTATAGGCGTAAGGACACCTGATCTTCGTAAACTTGCCAAGCAGTTGGCAAAGGACGAAAGGGTAGGAGAGTTCCTTGCTGTATTGCCTCATAAGTATCTTGACGAGATGAATCTTCATGGATTCATAATCTCGGAATTGAAAGACTATAACGAGTGCCTTAAGGAAATTGAGCGGTTTCTGCCATACGTAAATAACTGGGCAACGTGCGATTTGCTATCCCCAAAGGCGTTCAAACAGAAGAAAAACCGTACAAGACTTATTAAGGACATCAAACGTTGGATGGCATCTGATGAGCCTTTTATCAAACGCTTTGGCATAGAGATGCTTATGAGTTTCTATCTTGATGAGGATTTCAAACCAGAGTATCTCAAATGGGTTGCAGAGATTCGCCATGAGCACTATTATGTAAAGATGATGATGGCATGGTATTTTGCTACGGCATTGGCAAAGCAATGGGAGGCAACCCTTCCATATATTGAAGGACATACTATGGAGAAATGGACTCATAACAAGGCCATTCAGAAGGCAGTTGAGAGTTATAGAATTACTTCGGAGCAGAAGGAATTGCTCAAGTCGTATCGTGTGAAATAATCAATCTACTTAATATCATATACATTATGGAATTAGAATTCTATGTCAACGGAGAGGTTTCATTAATTGACCTTGATAAACTTGCAGCAGAGCATACCGGTATTATCAACATCGGACGTAAGTGCAAGCAAGTGTGGAATGCAGTTAAGATAGACGATGGGTCTGTAGATCCTTTCCAATGCAATATCATTGGGAGTGCAGGCACATATAAGCTCAATCATGGTCAGGAGCGTACAGAATGCCCAAAGGGATTGCTTAGCAGTCGTCTTATTCCTTGTAACACATGTACGGGAAGATGTGTCAATGTGCATGCCGGTAGGCCGAAATACTGTTTGCGCACTCCCGAGACTCCTACCCTTGTCAATGACTCTCCTGTAAGTGAATGGGGAACAGAGCTTCACGAGGGTGATACAATAACCTTGGGGAATGTGAAATTGTATGTAAAGTAGAAAGGGTAAAGAGTAAAGGATAAAGTATAAGGAAACAGAGACTCCACCAGCCAGAAGGCTGATGGAGTAGAGTATAATTGAATAGTTTAAAATTTATAATCGCCTTATAGGGCGAGTTTTACACCAGCGGTTAGATATGCTCCGTCTCGACCATGTCCACCAATCCACTGATACTTACACTCAACGAAACCGGCGAGGGTGCTTGTAAAATCCTTTTTTAGTCCGCAACCCATATTCAAAAGGAAGTTGAGGTCGCTGTGAGAATCTTTAGTGTTGTCGTAGTCAAGACCAGCACCAAGGATTGGATACACTGTGAATTCGTCTCCGACATCAAACTTGTAGTGGAAGTCTGCTTCTGCTTGCAGGTTTGTGATGCTGCTGCCCGCAAAATAGTAGCTTGCAGAAGGGGAGAATTCAATGTTGTCCGTTAGATCCGCTGTGATACCAACGCCAAGGCCGAAGTCATTTCGGACGCTGCTCTTGGCATCGATAGACTGGATCTGTGCAGATGCTGTTGCCGCTGAAGCAACGAGCAACGCAGATGCGATAAGTTTTTTCATTCTTTTCTTTTTTGTTTTTTGTTTGTTACGTTAATATTCTACTTTTGTTATTCATAAAGATAGAAAGCTTTGCATGCCTTTCTGAGTGCAAAATTAAGGCAAAACAGCAAATTTCCAAAGGCTTTGTCCCTAATTAGCGTAGGAAAAATCCTATTGTTTGAGGTGGAAAATCCTCATGCCTATCCTTATGAACTATGTTTTGTCAGGTTTTTTCGCAATGCTCAACAAGCTAAAGCAAGTTGGCGATTCCTATGTGTTTTCTAAGACTCAAAGGTTGCAAAAATACAATTGACGGGGTCAAAGGTACAAATAAAATCCGATATAGATATATTTTTTTATGTTTTTTAAACTTAATCTATGCTTTTTGCATAGTTTCTGAGTGCTTCTTCGCATGAAAGAAATGGTCAATGTCTGCTGCAAGCTGGTAGACGTCTCTGATTTCTGAGTGCAAATCACTTACAGGAATATATAACAAACATATGGAAAAAGCCTCGAGTGGATACTATACCACCCAAGGCTTCTGTTCTGGCTTATGTGTCTGTTATGTTGTTCTTGATTCTTATATATTCAAGGTGTAGTATTCTTTTGAGCTCGTGTCATCCAGTTTTTGAATTCGGCTGCCCTATTCTTGCTTATGAAAAGTGGTTCTGGTAGTTCTATCGGCAGTCGCAGTAACAGTCTGCTGTCAAACCAGATGATAATCTCGGTGATACTATCGCGTGCCACTATATATTGCTTGTTTGCGCGGAAGAAAAGGGTAGGGTCTAAACTGCCGATAATAGAGTCTAACGAACGGTTATAGTCAAGAATTTTCTTATTCTTCAAATATACTTGTGTCTTCCTGTCCGTACTGTAGATACATGCCACATCTTCGGTCTTTATTGGCAGTAGCTTGTCTTTGTTAGGAATCAGTAATACCTGCTTGTATCCTGTTGTTTTTTGACCTTCTGGATTCAGCTTCATCATATGTTCCAGATATGCTATTACGTCGGTCTTGCCCCATTTCTTGAATTTTTCAAGGGCACGTGTCAGTTCCACAGTCTTGATGGGTTTTAGCAGATAGTCAATGCTGTTAACTGCAAAGGCATCAAGAGCATACTGGTCATAGGCTGTTGTGAACACAATCGGTGTCTGCACGTCAATCTGGCTGAAAAGGGTGAATGCAGAACCGTCACTTAGATGAATGTCCATGAATATAAGGTCAGGGGCGGGATTGGTATTCAACCATCGTACCGTTTGCTGTACGCTTTCCAACACGTGCAGCACCTCTATTGTAGGATCTATTTCTTTGAGCATTTCCACCAGATTCTCACTGGCAGTAGTCTCATCTTCTATTATTAGTACTTTCATTTCTGACGCTATAAATAATTATTCGTAATAGTCAAAGTCACCGAGTTGTATCGGTAAATCATTGCAAATATAGTTTATTTTGAGTATAGAATAGCTTAAAGTAATGTCAAAACGAAAAAAACATTCGTTATGCTGATTTATAGTGTTCCATTTTATAATTCAGATGCAAATGTATAAGTTTTTTCCGAGAAAACACAATCTAATTAAAATAATAACAATTCTTAACAGCAATTGTATACATAATGAATATATTGTTGCCGGAAGGACCTTATATGTCGTTTTTTTTGTGCAAATGTCTTGGCGGTTTGTGAGGAAATTCTTATCTTTGTAGCGCTAAACAAAAAAGAAACATAGATTATATGGAAGAACTTGATTTATCGAAGACCGCTTCGGAGCTTTTGAGTGATAAGGCTCTGGACACTGCGTTGCAGTATTGCATGACCTTAGGCAAGAATATCCTTGCCGCCTTGGTTATCTATTTTGTAGGTAGGTTTATCATCTCCAAACTGACGAAACTTGTTCGCACGATAATGCAGAAGAAGGAGATAGAGCCTTCTCTGTATTCGTTCCTCGACAGTTTGATGACCATCTGCCTGTACTTTGTGCTCGTTATCGCCATTGTAGGTGTGCTTGGAATTGAAACGAGTTCGTTTGTTGCTCTGTTTGCCTCTGCTGGTGTTGCTATCGGTATGGCGTTGAGTGGTACGCTGCAGAACTTTGCCGGTGGTGTTATGATACTTCTGTTCCGTCCGTTCCGTGTTGGTGATTTCATTGAGGCACAGGGCTATAGTGGTACTGTAAAGCAGATTCAGATATTCAGTACTATTCTCACAACCGTGGATAATCAGACCATCATTATTCCGAATGGAGGATTGTCAACAGGCAGTATGAAGAACTATTCAAAACAGCCTTACCGTCGTGTGGATATCGATGTAGAGGTGGCTTATGGCTCTAAGCCAGAGGCTGTTCGTAAGGTTCTCCTTGATATTTGCGCGAAGGATAGCAGGATTATGACACAGGATGCCATGAAGCCCTTTATCCCTATGACTTCAATGGGGGCAAGTGCTATTGTGTTCCAGTTGCGTGTTTGGACGGAATCTGCCAATTACTGGGGAGTGAAGTTTGATACTACGGAAAAAATATACAATAGACTTGGAGAGGAAGGTATTGAGATTCCATTCCAGCAGATTGATGTTCACATGCGTTCGTAAATACGACTGTACAAATAGAATAGGGGATAGCTCAGATTTGAGCTATCCCCTTTATTATTTATTAATGTTGTAGTGAGATTATTTGATTGGAAGCTTGTATCCAAGAGTGAACTGGAATACGAAGTTTGTTGCGCGTTTGTTGCTGAACTTAAGAGCTTCTGTAAGTCCAATGTTATAGCGGAGGTCGAAGACGAAGTTGTTCTTCTCGTATGAGATGCCGACAGGGAGTGCCATAACGAGTGGCTTGACAAGAATACCATTACCTTCATTGTCCAGAGGAGCGCCATCAAGGTCACATTCTTGTTTCTGTCCGTTGACGTTTACCACTGTACCCCTGCTATTGAGGTTGATACCAGGCTCAAGACCCACTTTGAGGGTGATTCCGTAATCCCAGTAATAGTTTGCCATAATAGGGAGATTGAGGTAATTGAGTTTTATCGTACCGTCAGACCATTCGGTGTGTGCATTTGTTCCCTGCTGTGAGTACATAGCAGCGAAAGAAACTGAAAAATCAGGGATAATCTGGTAACCAAGTTCTGCGCCAGCAGCAAAGCCGACACGGTAGTCACTTTTCTCGAATGTTGACATATTGGCTGCGTTTATACCGATTTTTGGAGTAACGGTGAGAGTGCCCACTTCGTTCTGGGCGAATCCTGAAATACTAGTAAGCGCAATGCCTGCAATAGCTAAAAACTTTTTCATCTTTATGGGTTTTGTATAAAATTTGGTGCAAAAGTACATATTCTTTCTCATTCTGCCAAATGTTTTGCACACTTTTATACGTAATAGTTTGTGAAGTTGGGATTTTTTTGCTAACTTTGCACACGAAAAAGTAAAAAATGGAGTCTTTACCTCTTTTATGGTAAATTATGGACATATTGGGGGATAGCTTCTTTGAAGAAATTGCGGTATATTGGAAACAAGTTATAAGACAAATCAATGAAGAAGTTTATTTTGATTGCAGGCATGATGCTTGCTTGCGTCTCTGGATTTGCTCAGATGCAGCCAGGTTTGTTCTCTATCACTCCTAAGATGGGTGTTAATATTGCGTCCATGTCTAATTCGGGAAAGTCTAACAGTCGTATAGCCTTTGCCGCAGGAGTTGATTTTGAGTATCAGATCAATCGTCAGTTTGCTTTTGGTCTCGGTACAATCTATTCTCAGCAAGGTATCACGGATGATCCTTGGACTGTGAAGACAGACTATTTGGCTCTGCCTTTGACTGCATTTTACTATCCGGTTAGAGGACTTGGCATCTATGTTGGTGTTGAGCCTGCTATTAAGTTGCGTGCTAAGGCTGAGTACTCCTATGGCATGAAGTCGGGAGTGGTTGAACTGAAGAATACTGCTGAAATTACAGAAAGGCTAAGGGATGAAAATCCTGATAAATTTGTTTATGATGGTATTTGTGCTAATAAAGATCTTGGTGCAAAGCGTGGCGTACTTTCTTTGCCTATCGGTGTGAACTATGAGTTTGACCATTGTGTTTTCGGAGTCAAATATAGTATCGGTCTTGGTACAGCAGTTTCAGGAAGAGGTGTGAGCTGCTCTCATAATGTGTTCCAGATTTCATTGGGTTATAGATTTAATGTGCTTGGTGATATAAAGAAGGTGGAATATAAGCGAGAGAAGAAAGACGAAAAAAAGTAAGAGAACAGTCAAAAGTAAGAATCACATATATATATAGAAAAACTCCCGATGGCAATGAGCTTTGCTATCGGGAGTTTTGTTATGTCGTTTTTAAAGGTTCTTCGTCATTAAGCCATTTGAAGGCTTCACCCTTGACGAGCCATGATAATCCGAAGAGATGGAGTAGTATAATCTCTATTATCATTGTCACCCAACCTGGGGTAGGGATTATCACCATGATAGCGAAACACAGTTCAACGGCTATCATTCCCCATCCACAGAATTTGTATATCTTGTTTCTTATCTTCTTTCGTTCTGTCATTTCTCCGCCTGTCTTGGTGAAGAGAAAGGCACTGTTGTAAGCCAGTAGAAGGAAAAATATAGCAGCGCAAGCTGTGTGGATGATGTTTGACGTTTGAATCGGTAATTGAAAGAAACCTACGTGTGTGCCTGCCTCTATCCAATGAACCTTACACGGGAACAGCACAATGCCAAGTCCGAAGATTCCGCTGAGCGTGGTTATGATGTTGTCGAGTTTGTCATAGCCTACATATGTTATGAGAACAAGACAGGCTGGTGTAAGCACTCCGATGAGAGCCGCTGGCGACTGGTAGTATGTGGCAGAGATACTCCACCACCATTCTTTGCTTGGGTGTTCGGCAATACCTGCTGAGAGTAGGGCGAGCCACGGAAGTACAACACCAAGGATTCCGCATAGGTTTCTTATGCGGAGATACATTTTCTTTTCTTTTGTTATTTCCATTTCAGTTTAAGTTTTTAGGTTATTGTTGAGTCTTAAGATTATTGTACAAAATCTAATTCGGGAATAAGCATGATTAATTCTACTTTTCCACGAAGAAATTCTTGTAGATGTCATAGTAGTTGTTAATCCATGCTTTCTCTACTATGTATTTCATCTTTGAATATACATCAGGATGCTCCTTTATGAGATTCACAAGTTCGGCATTGTAGTGTGTACCTGCTCCTTTCTCAAATTCCTGGATAAGAGTGTCATATACCTTTGTCTTGCTGTAGTTACGGCCAAGACGATCGGTAGCCGCCTCAAGGCAGTCACTTAGCGTTACTATGTCAATGAGGAAATATATAGGGCTCTTGGTATTGTCAAAACTTTTCGGGTAGCCCCTTGTTCCGTCGTGCCATTTGTGATGACCGAGGGTTATGTCGTGGTATCTTGCCAAAGTAGAGTCGATTTCAAGATATTTGAGACCAAGCTCAGGATGCTGTTGTATGATACGGTATCCGTGCTCTGTGAGTCGTGCAAAATCGTTGTTTATAAGTCCTATCATGGAATTCTTTCCAAGGTCATGGTAGTTGGCTGCATGAACTATGAAGTTGTCAAGTTCTGCGGCTCTTGCAATGGCCTCTTTCTCTGACTTAATGTCGAGAGTACCGATAAGCAGTTCCGGGTGATGTGTAATGACACCCTTCAGAATCACTCGTGAAAGTTCACCTACGAGACGTGAATGGGCGAATGTTGTGACGGATGTTGTTACTGACAACTGATAGAGATTGCGTATTCGTTCACCTGTGGAGAGGTATTTCATTACGCGCTTGTAGGTCGTGAATTTCTCCAGAGGTCTTACTGCGGAGTAGGACATCTGTGAATTGTTCATGATGATGATAGTAATGACCTTCTTTGCGCATTCAAGATACTTGCACATAAGGTCGTGCTTGGTCTCGAATGGTAGGGTAGAGGTATCTACCATATATATAAGGTCATAGAGATATTGTACCAAATCGCCAGGATAGATCATTCGCTGGGCAATCATCTGGTCTATCTTTGACTGATATGTCTTGTTGAAAAGGGAGTCTGCGAGTAGCGTGTAGTGGTTCGCATTCTCCGGTTCAAATCCCATCTTTATAATAAGATATGTGAATATCTGCCTTGAGAGAGCCTTTACTGGTCTGCCTTCATATTTGACGATATAGTCGTGATATATGGAGTCGGCTGTCTTGTCGGTTCCTACAGGGTGATAATAAAGGTAGTAGTTATGTACGATGTTGTCCTTTCGTATGTTTGCCCATGCCATGTTTGTGCGGATAACAGGGTCGTGACGGTATTCTGCAGGTATTGAGTCGTTAAACCTTATGGCACGGTCGTAGTTGGAGTAGAACTCATCAATTGAGATTACGCCTTCCTGCACAAGCTGGTTACGGAGCAATGCTATATAGGATATTGCCTTGAGCTTGTAATAGTCTATTGTTGGATTGTCGCATTTCCACGCTATTATCTTCTTATGGTATTTGGTGTGAATACGAAGTCCGGCTGTGTCTGATGACAATGCATATTGATAATTCAACTCTGCAATGGCATTGTATATATAATACATATCCGTACCGCCGCGTTGTTCGTAGTCAGGCAGCATCTTGTTTATGAAAGGCTCAAGTATGAAAGGGTCTAATATCTGCTTGCTGACAATGTCGTGCAATGTACGGCTGATAGGATAGTATATAGTGGTATCGATAAGTGATGTGTCCTGACTTACATAGTCTTCCATGTGCCTGATCATCTGGCTGTTTTCCTTGAACATAACGCGAAAACGGTCGGAACGGCGAAGGAAAAGCTTAACCCATGACTTTCTGTCGGTTGGTAAGAAAATGCTGTCGTTTATAAGGTTATACTGAATGGCATTCTCATATAATGTACGGAAATAGGCATCAAAATCAGGTTTTGGGACAGGCTGTGCGAATGTCTGTACCGTGAAGCCGAAGGTTATCAGCAAAAATGTTACATATAATATAAATTTCTTCTTCAATTCCCAAATTAATTGTTATATTATGCTGCAAAGTTACACATTTTTTCTGTGAAAGCAAAAAAAAATGTAAAATAATGCAAAAAATAATTGGTGGAATGGAAAAAAAAAAGTAACTTTGTCACAGAAACCAGAATAGTAAACCATTAAAAACTCGATGACTATGGATATAGGAGATAAGATCCCCGATGTTCTTGGCATAGACCAAAACGGGAAAGATATTAGAGCCGGCGATTTCGCAGGAAGGAAGTTGATTCTATACAGTTATCCTAAGGCGAATACAAGCGGATGCACGGCAGAAGCCTGTTCGTTGCAATCCCATAAACAGGAATTGGAAACCGCGGGATATAGTATAGTAGGTGTGAGCAAGGACAAAATGGAAACCCAGAAGAAATTTGCGGATACACAAGGACTTGACTTTCCACTGATAGCAGACACGGAAACCACCCTTCTTCAGAAGTTGGGATGCTGGGGCGAGAAGGTCGCTTGCGGCAGAAGGACAATAGGAATCCTGAGAACCACCTACCTTGTTAGCGAACAGGGAATAATAGAAAAGGTGTTTCAGCCAAAAGAGATAAAAACAAGGAATCACGCCGAGCAAATCCTGAAGTGGATAAACGAACGATAGAACACAGGTCAGAAGGCTTCGGATAGAGAAGATTATTACAATACACAAAATAACCCAATAGACCTGATACCTTATATATTGCCTCTGTAAAGAAGAGGTTACGAGATTAAAAATTACACAAAATATTTCCAAACACCTTATATTCTATGAAAAAGCTATTTACATTTATTTTCGTATCATTATTCGTAGCAACTAATATATGGGCTGCAAAATCTGCAGGAACAGCGATGCTAGTCTTTCAGTCTGATGGTCTGGCTGTTACAATACAACTCTTGGGCGATGAGGATTTCTCATGGTACCAGACAGTAGATGGAGCGCTTCTTGTGCGCGAAGGTTCGGACTACTATATTGCCAAGCTTGAGAAAGGTGAACTTGTAAGTACCGGTATCTTGGCACATGATGAAGATGACCGTACTGAGGCTGAGAATGCTGCTATTGCTGCACAGGACAAGACTACTTTCTTCGCTCAGGCCGATAATTCTGTTAAGAAGAGAAGAAATGCCGTTGTACGTCTTGATAAGAAGAACTTCAGCCCTCACATGGGTGAAATCCATATTCCTATCATCCTTATGAACTATACCGACAAGCAGTTCGTTCTCGGTGATGGTGATAAGGAGAAACTATACGAGGTCTTTGAGGAATACTTTAACGGCGAGACAAGAACTCCTTATACTTCAGAGACAAGATTTCAGGGATACAGTTCTGTACGTCAGTATTTCATAGACGCCAGCAATGGAAAGTTCACTCCTGTTTTCGATCTCTATGGTCCTTATGAAACAGCTAACAATCACGACTATTATGGTAAGGCAAACGGTAAGACCAGTACTTTGCTGAAGGAGGCTGTTGCAAGTGCCGATGCAGATATCGATTTCTCACAGTATGACAGCAATAATGACGGTAATGTGGATCTCGTCTATGTACTCTATGCAGGAACAGGTGCAAACCTCAGTGGTAATAGAAATGACGTATGGCCAGCATGTTGGTATAATAGGACAATCAAAACTAATGATGATAAGATTGTCAATGTAATAGGTGTTGCTAATGAACTTGCAGCAAACAGTTATATGGGACAGCCTGTACGTGCCGGTATCGGTGTCTTCTGTCATGAGATGAGTCATGGTCTTGGACTTCCTGATCTTTACTGGACTTTGGGCTACAAGCCAAAGGATGCAAATGGCAATGTTGATTTCGACAACTGCGGTCCTGAGGACTGGGATATTATGGATGGTGGTGAGAATCTGTATAACGGAATGTGGCCATGCCAATATACAGCTTGGGAACGTGAGTATATGGGTTGGGAAGATGCAGAGGAACTTGTAGGTGCACAGAATATTACGCTTGCTCCACGTAACAAGGGTGGAAAGGCTTACAGGATTACTAATCCTGCTGATCCATACGAGTACTACACAATCGAGCACTCTGGTTATGATGAATGGAACTACTACCTTAACAAGCAGTATGGCAATGGTATGCTTATCATGCACATCACCTCTTCTGCAAATGGGTTCAGTATGACTCCTAATAATGAATACGGACATCCAAATGTAACTCTCCTGCCTGCTGATGGCAGAATCTTAGGCTACTATACATATACGGAAAATCCGTCAATAACTCTTGGTGACTATAAGAACAGCTTGAGAGCCGACATTTATCCTGGTTTAGATGAGGTTACTTCTGTTGATTCCTTCAAGAACTACACAGGCAATGATATGGTGGATGGTTTCGGTATCACTGACATCATGCAGAATGAGGATAATACCGTTAGCTTCTGGTTCAAGGGTGGTGTATATGATCTTCCTGATGGAAAGGAACTTGCTGATTATCCTACAGAGACCTATGGTAAGATTAACTACACTCGTAATATGTCAGCAGACTGGGGTACTGTAGTCGTTCCTTTCGATGTTGACTATGATTCTACCAATAAGGACTATACACTCTACTATCTCAATGGAGCAAGTTTCGATGAGCTTATGTTCCTTGAATATCCTTCAGGTGTTATCCCTGCAGGCACTCCAATGGTAGTGAAGAAGAATAGTGGCGACCAGATCGTTATTAGCGGAACAAACACATCAATCAATCCTGTTCTCAATGAGGCCGAGACTTTCTCTAACTGGAAGATGAAGGGTACCTACACAATGCGGGAAGATCTTAAGCACGTTTATTTCATCGCTCAGAATAAGTTCTGGTGGGCAGAGAATACTGTAAAGGTAAGTCCTTACAGAGCATGGTTTGATACTACTGATACAAGTTATTCAAAAGGCAAGTCAATGAAGATTATACTTGACGATGGTGTCAGCACTGCAATCTATGAACTTACTACCAATACCGTTGAAGAGAATGCTGATATGTATAATCTTCTTGGTCAGAAGGTGAATCCTCGTAGTGGTGATATCTATATCACTAATGGTAGGAAGTATATAAAATAAATGCAAGTATTATAAGAAATATAGAGAGGGGGATAATTGAGTTTTAATGGTTTCAATACAGAAAGAGAGTGAAGAACGTGTTTTCTTCACTCTCTGTTTTTTATATCTATGTCTCAAGTAAAATTACATCGTGCGCAATGCAGCAAGCAGTTCTGTATTCTCCGGCTTTGTTCCGATAGTGATTCGGAGGCAGTTCTTACAGAGCGTGATGCGTGTACGGTTACGTACGATGATACCCTTATCCACGAGATAATCGTATGCCTTCTGCGCATCATCCATCTCCGCTAGGAAGAAGTTGGCATCAGTAGGGTAGATACGCTTGCACATTGGGAGCTCTGCGAAAGCCGTGAGCATACGGCTGCGCTCCTGTAGGAGAAGCTTAACCCATTGCTCAACCTCGAAAGTGCTGTTCAGACGCTCAAGAGCGGCTTCCTGTGTGAGACGGTTGATGTTGTAAGGATACTTCACCTTGTTGTAGATGTTGATGATATCCTTTGATGCGAATGCCATACCACAACGGATGGCTGCTGATCCCCATGCCTTGCTGAGTGTCTGGAACACTATGAGGTTAGGAAAACGATCCAAAAGCTTCGTGATGCTGTCTTCACGTGAGAAATCGATATATGCTTCATCGACAACAACAAAGCCCTGGAACTTCTCCAATACATCGAATATAGCCTTGCGGTTTATGGCATTGCCTGTAGGATTGTTCGGAGAACAGAACCACACAACCTTTGTATTGTCATCGCAAGCAGCAAGAAGGGTTTCAGCCTCGATCTGGAAGTTTTCGTCAAGGAGAACAGGACGGTATTCCACATTGTTGATGTCTGCACATACCTTATACATTCCGTATGTTGGCTCGATGGCAACAACGTTATCCACCTTTGGCTCACAGAAACAGCGATATACGAGGTCGATAGCTTCGTCAGAACCATTGCCGAGGAATATACATTCCACAGGAATGTTCTTGAGCTGCGAGATACGCTCCTTGACTTGCAGCTGGAGAGGGTCTGGGTAGCGGTTGTTAGGATCGTTATATGGGTTCTCGTTTGCATCGAGGAACACATGTGCGGCTTTTCCGCTATATTCGTTTCGTGCACTACTATATGGAGCGAGTGACCAGATATTTGGTCGTGTTAATTCTTGAAGAGATTTCATATTGCTTAAAATCAAATTACTAATTACAAATTATAATGAAATGCACCCTGCGGTGCTGTTTTTGTGGGATGGAAAGTAAATTAGAAGTAAATTAAATCAGTATATTACTTGAAATTTTCCCAGCGGCGGATGCCGCATGTAATTTACCGGATATAATTTATTGGCAATTTACTTTCCATTCAACCTCGCAAACGCTTCTTCCAATCTTTTGCGCTGTGTGGCAAGATTGATGCGGATGAAGTTCTTTCCTGCCTTGCCATAATGAGAACCTGAGTTCACATATATATGGTGGTCATGGAGAAGCTTCTCTGCGAAGGCATCGCCATCCATTCCGCTTGCAGAGACATCCACCCACATAAGGTAGGTGCCTTCGAGTGTGACGGCTTTCCATTCGGGATGATATGCCGAGAGCCAATGTCGAACATAGTCGTAATTGGCATAGATGTAATCATTGAGGGCATTCAGCCACTCCTCGCCGCTCTGGGTATAGGCAGCCTGAAGGGCAATGACACCGAATGGATTGACATCGCACACCTCGTTAATATTAATGGCACGATCCACACGTCGGCGTATGGAATCGTCCTTTACTATGATGTTGGCAATCTGAAGTCCAGCAATATTGAATGCCTTTGAAGGTGATACGCAAACGGCACACTGAGCATCGCTTACAGCCATAAACGGATGATACTTAGGCTTTTCCTCACCTGTGATGGCTGATAGCTCCGCTGTGCGTGATAGAGTAGGGTTCACAAACTCGCAATGAATCTCGTCTGCAATGATGAAGACACCATTGCGCTTGCATATCTCGCCCATCTTCTGAAGCTCGGATACGCTCCATACACGTCCTGCAGGATTATGAGGATTGCAAAGGATGAATGTTTTTACCTTTTCATCAACGCAATGACGCTCGAAGTCCTCGAAATCGATGATATAATCATTGCCAGAGAGCGTGAGAGGTGCTTCTTCCACTATGCATCCATTGTTGCGGATGGAAGAGAAGAAACAGTTATATACAGGAGTCTGCACCAATACCTTGTCGCCAGGCTCCGTCATAGCCTTGATGATGGCAGAAATGGCAGGAACAACACCTGATGTGTATATGAACCAGTTGCGTTCTGGTTTCCAGCCATGACGCTTGTCAAACCAGTTTATCGTAGCCTCATAGAACGAATCTGGTACGGCAGTATAGCCGAAACAACCATGCTCAAGTCGCTTTTTCAATGCGTCCATGATGACAGGTGCTGTCTCAAAGTCCATATCTGCCACCCATAATGGGATGGTGTCAGGATATGGCATCGTATCGTACTTATAGCAGTTTGTGCCACGACGATCTATGGGGGTGTCAAAATTCATCATGTATATCGGCCTCTCCCCCCGCCCTCCCCCGTAGGGAGGGAGCCAATTCGGCAATGGGGGAATTGGTTGAAATTATAAATTACTAATTTGTTTTGTCATTAATTGTTGGGCGCTCCGGCTCCCTCCCTACGGGGGAGGGCGGGGGGAGAGGCCGTTACCTTCGCATTCTTCGGCTCTTTCTGATTTTCATCAAAGATAACCTCACCGCATTTTCCGTTTACGGTGATTGTGCCAGAAGTTGGGTTCTTTATACTTGTCACATTGCCATTGATGGTGGCATTTACGGTAGAGTATTCAAAGATGAGGTTGGCATCCTCGCCGAAGGTGCAGTCTTCGAGGCTGAGACCATCAACATAGCAGAGAAGCTGTTCGCCTGTGAGGTGACAACGCACGAGTCGTATGTTCTTGCCATACCATGCAAGGTATTCGCCATTAAGCTCGCAATCAACAAGCGTCACGTTCTCCGATTCCCAGAAGGCATCCTTCGAGTTTATGACGGCGTTATGAATTTCCACATTCTTCGCATATTGGAAAGAGTAGTTGCCGTCCTGACGATAGTTCTCTATGCGTATGTCGTGAGAGTGCATGAAGAGGTAGTCGGCATTCGCAATCCTTACATTCTTCAATGTTATGTTAGAACAGTCCCATAGTGTTTCCGCTGCATTAGGGAAGTCTGTGTTCTCAACATATATTCCCTTCATTCTACGGAACATCTTCGGTGCTTCAACCTTGCAGTCGGTCATTCGGCAGTCGGAAGAGTACCATAGTGATGAGCGTGCACTTTCGGTGAAGAGGCATTTATGAACGCGGAAACTTCGTGTCTCCCAAAACACGTACTTGCCTTCGAAGCGGCAATCCTCTGCTTCGATGTTGCTTGACTCCTTTATGCTGGATTCTCCGATATGTATCGTGACATTCTCCAGACGGAGGTCGTGGGATGCGTATAGAGGGCGCTCACCTCCAAATTCCTTGTTTGTTATTGTCTGCATATATTCATTTAGTCGACCCCTTTCCTGCCTTTCAGGCATCCTTTCCCCGTGAGGGGCAAGGGAAAAGTTACCTTTTCTCGCTGTTAGGGTTTCCTTTGAAGGATTGTTTCTATCCCCTTGCCCCTCCACGGGGAAAGGGTGCCCAAAGGGCGGGAAAGGGGTCTTCGTTTTTATTTCTTACTTCTGTCCTTTATAAAGGACCATTTCCTTGTGCAAAGTCTTGCGGTGAAGATAATGCCACGGAAGCATAGTTCGATAGCCATTGCAATCCATACACCTCTGAGTCCCATGGTAGGGGCGAGTAGGAGGGTGAGCGATACCCTGACTATCCAGATGCTGCCTAAGTTCATAAGCGATGGGATTAGCGTCTTACCCGCTCCTACGAATACCGACATCGCTATAATGGCGGCTGCGAATCCCGGTTCTGCCCATGCTTCTATCCTCAGAATCTCGGTACCTAACTCTATTACCGCTTCGTCGAGGGTGATGAGCGACATCATCTCAGGGGCGAAAAGCCACATAATCAATCCCATGAATGCCATGATACCGACACCGAGCGCCATACATATCCATGCGAAAGAGTGCATGAGATTGCGCTTGCTTGCTCCTTTGCTCTGTCCTACGAGCGTTGTTGCCGCTTCTGCTATTCCATGTCCCGGCATATAGCAAAGGCTCTCTACGTTGATAGCAAATGAATTTGCTGCTATGGCTATGCTTCCGAGAGGGGCGATGATGCTTGAGATGGCAATCTGAGCCGTACACATTACTCCGCGCTCCAATCCGATAGGGAAACCGATTCTGCCTGTTTTCTTCAATATCTTCACCTTCGGAATGAAATCAAGCACCTCATCCTGACGGAAGTTAAGGAGCTTATCCTTGAGAGTCATATATCCCACCATGAAGACTATTGTTATTGCGTATGCTGCAAGAGTTCCAAAGGCTGCTCCGTCAGTTCCCATGTCTGCTATATAGATGAAAAGATAGTTAAAGCAGACATCGAGGCAACACATCATAACCATCAGTATGCTTGGCACTTTCACGTTTCCCGAACAGCGAAGGCTTCCTGCTGAAATGCTATTCGTTATGATGAGAGGAAGACCGCAGCAGAATATGGTGAAATATCGGGATGCATCGTGGCAAATAGTATCAGAAGCACCAAGCCAGTGGGGTAGGTGAGGAGCGATTATGACACCTGCCAATCCGAGTAGTGAAGCGAATATAAGTCCGGAGAACAGACCTTGTCGTATCACGCTTCGTGCGCCTTGGTTGTCGCCTGCCCCGACACGATGCGCCACCTGTACCGAGAATCCCGCAGCAAAGGCAGAGGAAAGCCCGCCGAAGAGCCAGATGGTGGTGGAGACGAGTCCTACGGCAGAAGCCTGATCCGTACTCAGATGCCCGAGCATGGCAGCGTCAATCATCTGCATGGCGATGAATGAGAACTGCGCTATTATGGCAGGTATGGATAAAAGCACAGTGAGACGAAACTTCTGCCGAAGCGTCATCTCACTGCCTGCCTCTCTTACGAGAGTTAAGAGTTCGTCTTTAGTATATGACATCTACTTAACTTCTTTCACACGCAGGCGCATTGCATTGGCATGAGCTTCAAGCTGTTCATTCTCTGCCATGCACACCACGGCAGGACCGATAGACCGTATTCCTTCTTCCGTTAAATGCTGGAATGTCACCTTGCGGTTGTATGAGTCGAGGTTGACACCATTGTATGCAAGGGCATATCCGTGGGTTGGGAGCGTATGGTTTGTTCCGCTGGCATAGTCGCCGGCAGATTCACATGCATAGTTGCCTAGGAACACGCTACCTGCATTGATAACCTTCTCTGCAAGAGCGTCATAGTCGGATGTAGCGATGATAAGGTGCTCAGGAGCGTAAGCATTGCTGAGAGCCATAGCCTCCTCCTTGTCGTGTACGAGTACGAAGTTAGAGTTGACAAGTGTCTTCTCCGCAATCTCGTGACGTGGAAGTGCTGCAAGCTGTGTTTCAAGCTCAGCCTCTACCTTATGAATCATATCCTCGGAGGTAGAGATGAGGATAACCTGAGAGTCTATTCCGTGCTCTGCCTGAGAGAGAAGGTCGGCTGCAACGAATGCTGCGTTGCTTGTCTCATCGGCAATGACGCATACCTCAGAAGGACCTGCTGGCATGTCAATGGCTGCATCATGGAGTGATACCTGCTGCTTTGCTGCCATAACGAACTGGTTGCCCGGACCGAATATCTTATACACCTTCGGAACTGACTCCGTGCCGTATGCCATTGCACCGATAGCCTGAACACCACCGGCCTTGAATATCTTGCTTACGCCAGCCACACGTGCAGCCATGAGGATGGCAGGGTTCACCTTACCCTCACGGTTCGGAGGTGTGCAGAGCACTATCTCCTTGCATCCTGCAATCTTCGCAGGAGTAGCGAGCATGAGTACGGTAGAGAAAAGAGGTGCCGTGCCGCCCGGAATGTAGAGGCCTACCTTCTCGATGGCAACGCTCTTCTGCCAGCATACCACACCGGGAGCAGTCTGAACCTTAGTGCTCTCAAACTTCTGTGACTCATGGAACTTCGCAATGTTCTTATGCGCAAGGATGAGTGCATCCTTGAGATCCTGAGACACAAGAGCCTCTGCCTCGTCAATCTCAGCCTCTGTTACTGCGAGGGATGCGAGCTTAACATGGTCGAACTTCTCTTCGTATGCAATGACTGCCTTGTCACCGTTCTCCTTCACGTCAGCAAGGACTGAAGCAACGGTGGCGTTGAGCTGAGACACATCGAGGTGCGGACGCTCGATAATCTTCTTTATCTGTTCCTGTGAGGGGTATTTAATAATGTTCATAAAAGCCTAACCAAGCCTTCCCAAAGGGAAGGATGTTTTATAGTATAAATCCCTATGTGGGGGATTATTATTACCCAATATTACTAACTACTCCCCCTTGAGGGGGTGAGGGGGGAGGAACCCTCCCTTTGGGAGGGACTGGGTGGGCTAAAGTATCATCTTCTCAATCGGAGTAACGAGGATGCCCTGTGCACCAAGTTCCTTGAGCTTGCCGATAATCTCCCAGAACACCTTCTGACCGATAACGGCATGAACAGAGCACCAGTCCTCGTCAGCGAGAGGGATGATTGTTGGGCTCTTGAGACCAGGGAGAACGGCGATGATGTCCTGAAGCTTTGACTTAGGAGCATTCATGCGAACGTACTTCTGACCTTCTGCGCTCTTAACTGCCTCGAAACGGAAGAGCATCTCTTTAAGCACCTCACGTTTCTCGTCAGAGAGATTCTTGTTTGCAATGAGGAGTGCTTCGCTCTCAGTAACAACCTCAACCTCAGCGAGATTGTTGCTTACAAGTGTAGAACCACTTGAAACGATGTCGAAGATAGCATCTGCGAGTCCGATGCCAGGAGCAATCTCCACGCTACCTGTGATTACGTGAATCTCGGCATTGATACCCTTCTCTGCGAGGAAACGGCGTAGGATACCTGGGTATGAAGTTGCAATCTTCTTGCCGTTGAACCAGTCAAGACCAGTATATTCAATAGCCTTTGGAATAGCGAGGGAAAGACGGCACTTAGAGAAACCGAGACGGCTAACCACTTCTGCGTCCTCGTTGCGCTCAAGAAACTCGTTCTCACCTACGATACCGATGTCGGCAACGCCCATAGCAACGCTCTGTGGGATATCATCATCACGGAGATAGAGAACTTCGAGTGGGAAGTTTCCTGATTTTGCAAGCAGAACGCGCTTGCTTGAGCTAACCTTTATGTCTGCCTCTGTGAGGAGATCAATACAATCTTCAAAAAGACGTCCTTTGGACTGTAATGCTATACGTAACATGTTATATATTTGTTTTATTTCAATTTCTGTTTACCTTAGTCCTTAGACCTTAGTCTTTAGACTATTCGAGTTGCTTCTTTGCATGAAAAAATAGGGCTTGTCGCTCATAGAGCGGTGCCCGTCTCTGATTTCAGAATGCAAAGTTACAAAAAATAATCCGAAAAATGTAAAGAAATCCCGAAAAAAGCGAAAAAAAGGAGGGGAACGGTCGAATAGTAGGGTGTGGGTGTGTTTCTTAAATGTAAAACTTTGATATTTGTATTGTAAAAAGCTTATGTCCAAAATGGGCATAAGCTCTTTCTCTGAGCCGATGGGGAGGGGATTCGCCACCTCATTGCTCTTTAACTACAAACCAACGCACTGAATCGGTGCACCACTTGATTGCATCATGTTTTGATACAGAATATAAATGCGAAAATAAGAAAATCATAGAAAAAATCAATAGGTGTCGTTCTTTCAGGACTTGTCCGCATGAATTAGTCGAACTCACGTTAACTATTTGAAACCAGATTAGTAAATCACGAATGTGGTTTTATCTTCTCGTGTTAGATTTACCCAAGGATTTTTCTTTATCGCAGTTCTGAAACCGACGGTGAACGAATCGTTCAGCGTCGGCATTATGTTACCCCCTGTCCCTGTTTTTCCTAACAGTTACATGTTAGATGTGTGCTCAAACAAACAAGAAGGAAGACGGTGTGGGTTGAAACCACAGCGTCATAAAGACAAGGATATAACATGAAATGCTTGGAAAAAGACGGGAATTTCGTTTCCTTTTGCGTGTTTCGTGTTCGTAGAAACGAGTGAAAAAAGCGTGTTTGTAAGTAATCACGAAACTATCATATTTCAAGATATGTTAGATTTACCCCCTAACAGGAGGCTCAGAATGGGGTTTCTAACATATAACTGTTAGATTGGATAGTGAGAGTAGGACACATCCTTCCTAACCTCAAAATAATAATATAATAATTATTATATTATTATTTTGAATATATAAGACACACTTACCCCCTCCCTTATGAATCTAACGGTTATATGTTAGATTGGGGTGTTCGAAAAAATATTCCGAAAATTTCTTGTTGTGTATCAATAAGTTACAAACATAAAGTAAAGATTTTTAGAATCTAACATTTATTTTATCGTGTTATATCGTGGCTTTCGGGAAAAATGTTGTAACTTTGCACTCGGGATTTGGGTGATGGGGGTTAGGTGTTGGGGGATGGCGGTCACGCTTTCCAATCAAAGGCCACGAGCGGAAATACTAATCTGTATTTTTCATTTCACTTTTCATTTAAGTAACTCCGTTGCAAGTCCGCTTCAAATCCGTTGCAAATCCCATTCAAATCCCATTCAAATCCCATTCAAATCCCTTCCCTGTATGGGAGATTCAAAGGGGATGCAGCGAGAAAGTCTCGTAGCGACGAGCACCATGAAGAAACAGAAAGAGCCTACCCAATGGCGATTAGGATAAGCTCTTTGCTGAATGGTATAGTGGAGGGACAAGTATCAAATGCTGTGGCATAGCATAGTAGAATCATGCAACGAAAAAACATCTCTCATAGAGCGGCTTTCTTGAGAAGTTCCATACCAAGATTTGATGATTTCTTCTTGCTTCTATGGCCACCAGTGTTGGCTAACAGATTTTCCAACATGGGTAACATGCGATTGAGGTTGCCATACTGAATCATAAAATTCCAGAATGGCTCAAACTTCTTCCAGCCACCCATATAGAACAGATGAGCCAACTGCTGTTTGAAGTTGTCATGACCAAAGCTTGCCTTGAAGATGTTATTCCACGAATAGAACTCACGATAGGCCCAGTCGTAACCTTGTTTTAATTCTTCTGCCGTCAGGCCAACAGTTTTGTAAACAACTGTTCGGGTATCATACTTGCTCCAATCGTAAGATGTAATACGGCCATCTCGTTCCATTTGTTGAAAAAGACGTGTACCCGGATAAGGAGTGAGAATGTGGAAAGTGGCAGTTGTTATACTATGTTCGATACCCCAATCAACAGTTCTGCGGAATACATCTTTGTCATCGTGGTCAAGACCGAAAACAAAGCTGCCGTTAATCATGATGCCAAGACTATGCAGTCGTTCCACAGCAGCCACATAGTCTTTTGATAGATTCTGCAATTTGTTGCTTGAGCGAAGGTTCTCCGGGGAAAATGTCTCGAAACCAAGAAACAAACTGCGTAAGCCTGCATCTGCAGCCTTCTCTATCAGGTTGCCGTTTAATACAGAAGCAACTGTAGCTGCACTTTGGAACACTCTGCCCATACCACGCATTCCTTCGAACAGCTCGGATGCAAAACGGGGATTGCCCAATAAATGGTCATCAAGGAAATAAAGATGTCTGCCAGGAAGCCTGTCAATCTCTGTTAAAGCTTCGTCCACCTTCTGGGTATAAAACGATTTGCCCTCACCGTAAAAAGCATCTTTATAGCAGAAATCACAATGATGTGGACAACCTCGTGATACTACAAGTGAATTGGGAACGAAATACTTTTCCCTCTTTATGAGGTCACGACGAACAGGAGGGATGTTCTCTATACTCCTCCAACTTGCCACATATCTTTTTTGAGGATGACCTTCACGCAAATCCTTGATAAAGCGTGGAAAAGCCTCTTCTCCTGGGCCTAAAAGTATGGTATCGGCATGTTGTGCTGCTTCATCTGGGAGGCTGGTAACGTGAAGACCGCCCATTGCCACATGCACCCCTCTTTGGCGATAATTGTCAGCTATCTTATATGCTCTATATGCATTGGTGATATATACTTGGATACAGACTAAATCGGGCGTGTCATCCAATGTCAGCTTCTCCACATGCTGATCCTGAATCTCCACATCGTCATCATCCGAGAAATATGCTGCGAGTGTAGCCAATCCCAAAGGTGGAAATAGCGAATATTTTATTGGTCGCCAATAAGGACTTTCTGCTTCCTGCAATGCAGGTAGTATCATTTTAACTCTCATTCCGTCACACCTATCTTGTCGCCATCATTGCCTCGATGTTCTCGTATTTACGCTCGTTGAGGCGCTTGTAGATGTTGCCGAGCCATAGGCGGTGGGTGCCGATGAATGTGAGGCCGATGACAAGGAGGATGATGTAGGCGGTGTTCTCGGATGCAAAGACCATGAATATCTTGACAAGAAGAAGGGGCATGGTGAAGGCGAGTACCTCGATGAGTATCATGATCCAACTGTTCTCTACCATTGTCCTGCCTATGAACTTCTGGTTGAGCGGGGCTGTCTGCTTGTTATATACGGCGAGCTGCATGAACAGGAAGTTGCCTACGCCTGCAGTGAATGCCATGTAGGAGAAGAGCATGAGCAGACTTGCCTTTCCCATGATGACCATCGGTATCATCAGAATGAACGGGAACAGGAGTATGGCGCTGTAGAAATAGAACTTGGCGGTGAGCAGCTTCTCGATGGCATGGTGCCCCATCATCAGACGCTCGATGTAGTTGCCCTCGTATGTCATGATGCGCAGCAGCATCATGGCTCCGTAGATTGAGAAGTTGTATATCAGCCAGAAACGCACCATTCCGAGGTCGTCATATACGGAGCTGAATGAGCATACGAGACTGAGCATCAGTACTATTACGTTGGATGAGATAAAGGTTTTGCGCACGTTCTTGTTTCGGCGTATGGAGAACATTTCCAGACGTAGGAACTCGCCTATTATTCCCCATTCGTTGAGGAACTTGAAGCTCTGCTTCGTGCTTACCTTCATTGCCTTTTCCTCGCGTGAGAGCTCTGCATATACGAGCTTGTGCTGTAGGCGTCGGTTTATGGCTGTCACGATGCCGAGGATGACGAGCATTGAGCACCATGCAATGATATTGCCCTTGCATATCCAACCGCCAAGATGGGCATAGCCGCGGAAGAGGTGTTCGAAGTTCACGGTTAGCGTCCAGTCGGCATTGAAGAAGAGCGGGGATGCCACGAGTGCCAGTATTGGGACTATTCCTATCCAGTACAGCATGTTATGGCTTACGAGGGTTCGGAATATGGAATATGCCTGCGAGATGATCAGTTCGATGACATAGAAGCCTAAGAGGAACAATATGGTTAGACCTATGCCTTCAGCGAATACGACAGCCATGAGTGCGAATGGCACATAGAGGAACAGCATGACCAGATTGCCGTAGGATAGCAATGAGCGGATGATGAAGAAGTCGATGCACGTATATCGCGGGATAGGGAGCAGCACGTATGGCTTAACCTGCTGCGACGGTGTCTGCTGGAGCATGAAGCGCGCGAAGAAGTCGAGCGTCATGGTGAAGGGCAGGAACGAGTACATGAACTCGTATGCCGTTGTGCTCTTCATGTCGGTGGCTATGAGTGCCAGGGAGATGGAGAAGCCTATGAGGTACATCACCAGAAGGCCGACCATGAGGTATGCCATGAACTTTGCCACCTTGCCTTGCGTCAGCATTGGCGAACGCTTTTCTGACAGTTTCTGGTGGTTGCGGAGGATAGGGTAGAGTTGTTTAATTTTGAGCATAAAAATAACTACAGCCCCTCACCCGCCCTGCGGGCACCCTCTCCCCCAAGGGCGAGGGGGATGTTACCTTTTATCGTTATAGGGATTTGTCTTTGAGGGATTATTATTCGCGAGCTCATCAGCTTCGCAGTTTCTAACTTTTTCCTCGCCCCTTGGGGAGAGGATGCCCGTAGGGCAGGTGAGGGGCTGTTTGGTTTGTCTTATTCTTCTATATCAGTAATTCTTGTCTTGAAATTAAGCAGGTGATAGCTTGAGGTCTCGATGAATGCGAGATTAAGCCTTGAAGCACGTCGGAACTTGTGCTGCGGGTTGAAGGCATTATCCAAGAGACGTTCATAGTGTATGAGCGGTTTCTTGTATGTCCTTGTCATGAACTCCAGTTCCTCGGTCTCGAAATCGAAGAGCTCGATGAGCATGTGGCCGATGAATGAGGCTGCCTGTGCTATGCCGAGACGGTGAATCCATTGGTTGAGCTTCACGAAGTCCACGCGGTTGCCTTTGGTCCTTAGATACTCGCCAACTGCAATGATACCGCATAATGACATGTCTCTCGTGATGATGAGGTCTATGTTTGCGACGAGGAGATGCAGGAAGTCGAGCGTCTCTGTGCTGCAGTCGATGTTATGCTTCTCCTGCTCGCTTATCTTACGGTAGCGGCGTGCGGACAGGAATCCGTAGAGGGCGGTGTCAGAATACTCGAACCTTTCCTTCGGCGTCGGGATGTTGATGTCGGAGGGTAGGCGAGGGTCGTCCTTCAATAGCTGTGCCCCTGCCACTATATAGCCGTGGATGCCAAGTTTCTTTGCGGTAGCCACGAGTTTGTTCCACTTGAAACTGGACATGGGTTTGAGGGGTTCGTCAGTAATGCTGAACGCTCCTGCACGAAGCAGTATGGTGAAGTTTTCCTGGATTGTAGGGAACATAAGAGAGTAAATTAAAGCCCCTCACCCGCCCTGCGGGCACCCTCTCCCCCAAGGGCGAGGTGGAAGTTACCTTTGTCCGCTAAGGGGCATGATTGGAAGTTCTATCTTTTTCCTCGCCCCTTGGGGAAGTCGGAGATTGAGTATCTCCGAGTATGTGCCAGAGGATGCCCATAGGGCAGGTGAGGGGCCGTTACTTTTTCGATATGATGTAAATCAAAGCACCGATACCCAGAAGGACAGGGTAGTAGAGATACTCTATGATGTTGATAGGATTGACGGCTGCAAGTCCGCTTGCTATCAGTATCTGAGCTCCGTAGGGTAGAAGTCCCTGTGTGGCGCATGAGAATGTGTCGAGGATGGATGCAGCACGCTTCGGCTTAACACCGAAACGGGTGGCTATATCCTTGGCTATACTGCCCACGGTGATTATCGCCACGGTGTTGTTGGCAGTACATACGTTGACCAGCGAAACGAGTATTCCGATTGAAAGTTCTGCTCCACGGCGACCATTGACCAAGCGTGTTATCTTATTGATGATAAACACGATACCGCCGTTCTCCTTAATCAGTTCAAGAAGTCCGCCTGCCATCATCGTGACAATGATCAGCTCGCCCATGGAGATGATGCCGTCGCCCATGCTTGCAAACCATGACATGAAGTTGTAGTTACCGGAAATCATTCCTATGATGCCGGTTAGGAGTATGCCTATTGAAAGCACCATGAGTACGTTCACACCATAAAGAGCGATGACCAGAACGAAGAGATATGGGATGATTTTGATAATCTCCACATCGGGAATGGTGCTCGGTGCGCTTATATTCCTTCCCATCACCATGTAGATGATGAAGGTGATAAAGGCGATAGGAGCCACAATGCGTATGTTCGCCTTGAACTTGTCGCTCATCTTGCAGCCCTGTGTCTGGGTGGCAACTACTGTTGTGTCGCTTATGAATGACAGGTTGTCTCCGAAGAAAGAGCCGCCTACGACGATGGCAGTTAGTAACGCCACGCTTGAGCCTGTGGAATGGGCTATGCCCACGGCGATAGGTGTCAGGGCTGCGATGGTGCCTACGCTTGTTCCCACGCTCAGGGATATGAAGCATGCAGCGAGGAACAGTCCGCCAAGCAGCATATTGGCAGGAAGTATGGACAGGGTGAGATTAACGGTTGCGTCAATGCTGCCCATATCCTTTGCCGACTTTGCAAAAGCACCTGCAAGCACGAAAATCCATATCATGAGCATCATGTTCTTCTGTCCGGCGCCGCGACTGTATGTCTCGATGCGCTTTTCCAATGACATGCCTCGTGATATGGCTATGGCATATATGCTCGAAAGCATGAACGCCACGGTTATTGGTAGCTTGTAGAAATCACCCGCAATGATTGATGTTGCGAGATAGAGGACTACGAAGACGATTAAAGGAGAGAGATTGAGCATAAATATAAAACAACAACGGCCCCTCACCTGCCTTTGGGCATCCTCTCCCCAAGGGGCGAGGAGGAAGTTACTTTTGTCAGTTTAAAGGTGTGATTGGAAGTACTAACTTTTCCCTCGCCCCTTGGGGAGAGGGTGCCTGAAAGGTGGGTGAGGGGCCGTGGGTGGGCTTCTACAGCGTTACTCCATTCTTGAAGATTGAAATCTCGCTATATCCGTTGACCTCATTGCGTGCAGGTTCACCGCTTGCAACAGCAAGGATCTTGTCGATGAATTCAGGAACGAGTTCCTTCATTGTCTTGCCGTCAACGAGTTGTCCGGCATTGAAGTCTATCCAGTTCTTCTTGCGGTTGTAGAGGTCGGAGTTCGTGGAAATCTTCATCGTCGGGACGAAAGTTCCGAAAGGAGTTCCGCGACCAGTAGAGAAGAGTACCAGATGGCATCCTGCGGAAGCAAGGGCTGTTGCGGCTACGAGGTCATTGCCTGGTGCGGAGAGAAGGTTGAGACCCGAAGTCTGCAAACGGTCACCGTATTCGAGTACGCCACTTACTGGAGCACGACCGCATTTCTGTGTGCATCCGAGCGCCTTGTCCTCAAGAGTAGATATACCACCAGCCTTGTTGCCTGGGGATGGATTCTCGCCAACAGGCTCACCATGTGAGAGGAAGTAGTTCTTGAAGTTATTGATAAGAGATACTGTCTGCTCGAATAGCTGACGGTTCTCGCAACGGTTCATTAGGATTGTCTCAGCACCGAACATCTCAGGTACCTCGGTAAGTATGCTTGTGCCTCCTTGTGCAACGAGCCAGTCGGAGAACTCGCCCTCAAGTGGGTTGGCTGTTATGCCTGAGAAACCATCGGAACCACCGCATTTGAGTCCTACGCGGAGCTTACTTACTGGAACATCAACGCGCTTGTCCTCCTTGCATATCCCGTACATCTTACGGAGAATGTCCATGCAGTATTCAACCTCGTCACCTTCAACCTTTTGTGTAACTACGAGTTGGATGCGCTCCTTGTCATAATCACCGAGCATAGCCATGAAGTCGTCTGGCTGATTGTTCTCGCATCCGAGGGAGAGAACGAGCACGGCACCTGCATTTGGATGAAGCACGATGTCACGAAGAATCTTACGTGTAGCCTCGTGATCCTCTGAAAGCTGAGAGCATCCGTAGTTATGATGCCAGGCATGAACAGCATCAATGCCGTCGAGACGAGTTTCGGTTTCAAGACGTTTTGCCAACTGCTCGGCAACGCCGTTTACGCAGCCGACAGTCGGAACAATCCAAATCTCATTGCGTATGCCGACATCACCGTTCTTGCGGATATAGCCCTTGAATGTGCGGTTCTCAACAGGGATATTGAGCTTCTCATCTACAGGATTGTATGTATATTCGAGAGTTCCTGCGAGGTTGGTCTTGAGGTTGTTCTCGTTTACCCATTCTCCAGCCTTGAGATTCTTGGCTGCATGACCGATAGGATAGCCGTACTTGATGATATCCTCACCTTCTTTCTTATCGGTAAGAAGAACCTTGTGTCCGGCAGGAGTATCTTGCAATAGCTTTATCTCCTTGTCTCCGTCGGTAATGGTCTCGCCAGTCTTCATAGCCCTGAGACATACAACCACCGAATCAGCAGGATTAATCTTAAGAAATGCCTGTTTCATTCTCTTTAGATCTGCGTTCTTCTATAGAAATCAACGTTCTCCTTGAAGATAACCTCGATAGGCATATAGTTCACAGGGTTTACGTTCTTCTTCAGGATGATGGCTCTTGCAAGTGCATCAATGCTGTAATATCCCTGCATGTATCCGTGCTGGGCGATGAGGAATGAGATACTGCCCTGACGCAGACAGTTTGCATTCTTCTCCACCATATCATAACCCATAATCTGGACATTACGCAGATTGTTCTTCAGAAGATAGTCGCCTACGAGGTGTGCCTTAGAATTGAGTGTCACGCAATGATGGATATCTTTGTTGTTGTCAAAGAAATTCTGCAGAATCTGTGTGTATTCCTTGCGTGAAGACTCGTAAGGAAGGTCAACCTCCACAATCTTGATGTCAGGGAAGTGGTCCTTCATATAATGACGGAAACCTACCTCGCGGTTGTCCTGCTGCTTACTTGCAACATGAACGCCGTCGATTGTCTGCTTCATCAGCATGATTCTCTTTTCCTTTGATGCAATCATCATAAGGAGCTTTGCAGCGAAATATCCGCTGGCAAATGAGTCCTGTCCGTAGAATGCTAGTGGGCGTAGGTCTGGCATGTATGAGTCAAGCATGATGAATGGAATGTTGAGCTCATGCAGCTGATCTGTGAACTTACGTGTAACCTCCAACTTGGCAGGAACCACAACGACACCATCAGGTTGAGCTGCAAGGATTGCCTCATAGCACTCCCTGAAACTCTGCTCATCCTTACGTTTATAGTAGTACATGTGCGCGTGCACATTGAAGTCGCGTCGCATCTCGCAGGCATGGAGCTGACCTTCCTCAACTTCCTCCCAGTAGGCTTCACTCTCGTGCTTTGGCATAAGGCAGTAGAAATTGTACTCCTTATTGTGGGCAAGGGCACTTGCATACATGTTAGGCTCATAGTTCATCTCCTCGATGGCTTTCTGAACCTTTACCAATGCCTTTGGTGAAACATTAGGCCTGTTGTGCAGTACACGGTCAACGGTACCGACACTCACACCAGCCTTCTCTGCGATATCACGGATTGTGATACGCAGTGAACCAGTATTGTCGCGTTTACGTTGACGCTTGTTCTCCTGATTAGCTGACGCCTTCTTTGCAGACTTCGTCTTCTTTGTGCTTTTGTTCTTCTTTCCACTACCGTTTGTGGAACCTTTGGGACGTCCTACCTTTCTCTTTTCGGCAGCAGCCTCAATTGGCTGTTCGTCGTTGAGGTCGTTGATATCCATATTCTGTGACATTCCTTAAGTTGAAGGTGATTTAAGATTTAAAATTATGGGTGCAAAAATAATGAAAAAAAACGAATTGTGTGCATTAACAATTGAATTTTTTTATAAAAAACATGGAAAATGTGTATTTTTCCTCAAAATATTTCTTGCTTTCGTAAAAAAAACGTAATTTTGCACACGAAATCCGCGTTGTGGTCGCACAAAGTTTGCGGAAAATATACTTTGGGAATTTTAAATCATAATACATAAATCAACTTCAAAATTAACTATGGCAAAAGTAGTAACTTTGGGCGAAATCATGCTTCGTCTTTCTCCAAATGGTCAGGATCGTTTCATTCAGACGGACATTTTCCGTATCATCCCGGGTGGTGGTGAGGCAAATGTAGCTATCAGTTGTGCCAATTACGGTCATGATGCTTATTTCGTAAGTAAGCTTCCTGAGCATGAGATTGGTCAGATTGCTGTAAACGCACTCCGTCGTTATGGCGTAAACACGAAGTATATTGCCCGTGGCGGTAATCGTGTCGGTCTTTACTATTGTGAGACAGGTGCTTCTATGCGCCCATCAAAGGTTATCTACGATCGTGCTAACTCTGCCATTGCTGAGGCTAATCCAGAGGATTTCGACTTCGATGCAATCATGGAAGGTGCTGACTGGTTCCACTGGTCAGGTATCACTCCTGCTATCTCAGATAAGGCAGCAGAGCTTACAAAACTCGCTTGCGAGGCTGCAAAGCGTCATGGCGTAACTGTTTCTGTTGACCTCAACTTCCGTAAGAAGCTCTGGACTTCAGAGAAGGCAATCTCTATCATGCGTCCTCTTATGAAGTATGTTGACGTATGTATCGGTAATGAGGAGGATGCTGAGCTTTGTCTCGGTTTCAAGCCAGATGCTGATGTTGAAGGTGGTGAGACTAATGCTGCCGGCTATGAGGGTATCTTCAAGCAGATGAAGGAGACATTCGACTTCAAGTATGTAGTTTCTACTCTCCGTGAGTCTTTCTCTGCAACACACAATGGTTGGAAGGCTCTTATCTACGATGGTAAGGAGTTCTATCAGTCAAAGCGTTATGACGTAAATCCTATCATCGACCGTGTAGGTGGCGGTGACTCTTTCTCTGGCGGTCTTATCCACGGACTTCTCACTAAGCCAAATCAGGGTGAGGCTCTTGAGTTCGCTGTAGCTGCTTCTGCTCTCAAGCACACTATCAACGGTGACTTTAACCTCGTATCAGTTGCAGAGGTTGAGGCTCTTGCCGGTGGTTCTGCTAATGGTCGTGTACAGCGATAATAGAATTAACAATTAATAAAACAGGCTCCACTTACGTGGAGTTTAGGGAAAGTAAATTGTAAATAAATTAATTCAGTAAATTATATTCAGTAAAATTTTTATTGCTGTTTTTCAAGTGGTAGTACCATTCAATAATTTACTGGTCAAATTTACTTGTAATTTACTTTCAAAAGAATAATCCATATGAGTGGAATCCTAATAAATGATTAATTTTCTTTCAAGATAGATGGCAAAATTCGATAAATTTCAGGTGATGGCGAAAATCGCCGAGGCACCTATGGTTCCTGTTTTCTATAACAAGGACGTTGAAGTTGCAAAGAATGTAGTGAAAGCATGCTACGAAGGTGGTGTTCGTGCGTTCGAGTTCACAAATCGTGGCGACTTCGCTCAGGAGGTATTCTCAGAACTTTCAAAGTTCGTTGCTAAGGAGTGCCCAGAGTTGGCTCTCGGTATCGGTTCTGTTGTTGATGCTCCTACAGCTGCTATGTATATTCAGCTCGGTGCTAACTTCGTTGTAGGTCCGCTCTTCAACCCAGATGTAGCCGTTGTCTGCAACCGTCGTTGCGTGACATACTGCCCAGGCTGTCTCACACCATCTGAGATTGGTAAGGCACAGGAGGTAGGTTGCGATTTCACAAAGGTATTCCCTGGAGATGTTGTTGGTCCAAACCTTATCAAGGGACTTATGGCTCCAATGCCTTGGTCAAAGATTATGGTGACTGGTGGTGTTGCTCCAGAGAAGGAGAACCTTGAAAAGTGGTTTGCTGCCGGTGTCTTCTGTGTAGGTATGGGCTCTAAGCTCTTCCCAAAGGACAAAGTAGCTGCAGGGGACTGGCAGTATGTTACCGATAAGTGCAAGGAAGCACTCGGTTATTGCCTTGGTGCCCGTAAGTAATAAGAAAGAAAAGTCTTTGACTAATTAACCATAAAACTGGAATTCGGGGAGTCTCTGTGCTTGCCGGAGTTCCAGTTTTTTTCTTCTGGAGGCAGAATTTGCCAGAGTTTCTAGATTTGCCAGAGAGTTAGATTGTCTAGAATGTCTAGGTTTTCCATTCCCCTCAAAAATAATAACTATGCGTAAATATTTATTCTTCTCTGTATTTTTATTTGTCATTGTATGTGGTTGTTCTACAGACAGTTCTGACAAGGATTATGTTGACAATCTCAATGACCGTTCTTATGACATGCGTTATAAGAATGTTGATTCTGCCCGCATTTATGCAAATAAAGCATATAAAGAGGCTGAGAAGATAGAATATAGGGCAGGAATGTCGGAGGCTTTGCTCAATCAGGCTTTCTACACCATTACGCGTATGGATTATGTAAAGAGTGATACGCTACTTTCGCGTGCCGATTCTCTTGCCGAGGATGATATTACTCGCCTCTGTGTAGAGGTGCAGCGTATGCGTTTATGTCAGCGCCGTTCACAGAACAAGGATTTCTATGTCCATAAGAATGAGGCAGACAGATACATGGCGAGTATACACTCTGATATTGAGGATGAATCCCAAAGGAAGCGCAGACAATACACCTATGCAAGAAGTGAGTATGGTATCGTGCTTTCCACATATCTGTACTATGTGAATCTTCCTATAGAGTCATCAGGAGCATTGCTGAGTATTGCTAAGGACAAGGATATCCAACTCAATAACGATACTGCACAATATCTTGCCTATCTGTATAATATCGGAGCTGGTGGAATATTGCGTGATGGTAGTGCTGCGGAAATAGCGCATAGGGAGTTTGATTGTCTGATGCAGTGCTATATGCTTGCTCGTCACAATGGTTATCTGTTTTGGGAGGCGAACTCTTTGCAGTCTCTTTCCGAGCACCTTGCCAACCCTGAGGAACTCGCTGCCTATCATCGTGATGACGATCCTTGCATACGCTATCTCAACGACGATGGTGTGCCGGACTCAATGCTCTCAGGCAATCTTGCAGAGCGTTCATTGCAATGTTTCGTGAGATATGGTGACATATATCAGATTGCTGGAGGTTGGCGTACCTTGTCATCATGCTATCATAATATTAGCGATTATGAGGCAGAACTTTCTTGTCTCCTTAATGCTGTTGAGGATTCTCTTATCCTTCAGGCTCCCGACCTCGTGGCATCTATCAGTGAGAAGATGTCAATGGCTTATTCTGCATTGGGAGACAAGCAGGCAAGTGACTACTATCGTAACCAGTATCTTGATATGCAGGACTCCACGCGTCAGGATCGGCAACTTGAGGCGCGTGCGGATGCTCTCTCTGCCCTTGTTTCACGCACACAATGGCTTATTGCTTCTATTGTCGTCGTGCTTGCCATACTCGTTGTTGTAGTTGCTGTGCTTATCCATTATCATAGGAAGAACAAAGACAGATACAAGCATAATGAGCGACTTGAGGAACTTGATGAGAATCTGCAGGCATTGTGTCTTCAGACTGAGGATGCCATGCGAATCAACGTGGAGCAACATGCAAAGGTTTCGTATGCCGAGAATATCATGCCGCTAATCGACCGTATGCTTCACAGTGTTGATACGGTGGAAAAGGCTGGGAATGGGAATCTCGAATATGTGTCGGATATCTGCAAGTCTATACTTGAGAACAATGCCCGCCTTACATCTTGGGTGCAATTGCGTAAGGGACAGGTCTCTCTCCATATTGAGACATTCCCCTTGCAGTCGTTATTCTCCATTATCAAGATGAATGTCAAGTCGTTTAGTAACAAGGGAATACAACTCTCGGTTAAAGATACGGATATAAGCGTGAAAGCAGACAGGGTATTGACGCTTTTCCTTATAAACACCATTGTTGATAATGCCCGCAAGTTCACTCCTGAGGGTGGTGAGGTTGTTGTCACCGCTACTAAGTGTGATGCTTATGATGGCTATGCGGAAATATCTATAGCCGACTCTGGCAAGGGTATGACGCAGGAGAAGGCTGACCATCTCTTTGACTATGGAACGATTATTGATCAGAAGGAGAACCTCAACGAACAGAAAAGTCATGGTTTCGGACTCATGAACTGTCGTGGAATCATGGACCGCTATCGTAAGACTAGTGAGTTGTTCTCACATTGTGAGATAAAGGCTGAAAGTGAGAAAGGCAAGGGAACTCGCATATTCTTCCGTCTGCCTATGGCCGTACGTGCCACATTGGTTGTGCTCCTTGCCATGATTCCAGCATTTGGCTTTGCAAAGAATGCTAATGTAATGGAGAATACATGGCCGGATTCTGTTTATAACGCCAATGTAGAAGGTCGCTATTCTGAGGCAATCAGTTTCGCTGATTCCTGTTTCAGGTATATAAATGCCGAATATCGCTCACTTGCCAATGTCAATAAAGATGACACGCTGACAATAGCATATAATGGTGCAGAACTGCGTTGGTGGAATAAGAAAGTGCCAGCTGATTATGAAATCATTATCTATGTGCGTAATGAGGTTGCTGTATCGGCTCTTGCCCTTAATGACTGGGAACTCTATGCAGCCAATAACAATGCTTATACGAAATTATATAAGGAATGTTCGCAGGACTCAACCCTAAGCACTTATTGTGCAACGATGGAGCGTACTGAGAATACAAACAATATTGCTGTCGGGGTGCTTATCCTGCTATTCCTTGTCCTTGTTGCTGTATTCTGGTGGTTCTATGTCCGCGATGTGCTCCACAATCGCAAAAGCATTGTGCGTGTATGCCGTGAGAAGGAAGAGGAAATTGTAAGGATGAAGCGTGAGCGTGACCGTCTCTATGTCTCAAACAATGTTATTGATAATACTCTGAGTGCATTGAAGCACGAGACGATGTATTTCCCGTCGCGTATAGCTCAGGACAATAGCAAGGTCATGGCAAGCGAGGAATTTGACAAGCAGGGTGTCAAGGAACTCTCTGAGACCGTAGGCTATTATCGTAATCTCTATTCCATGCTTTGCAGTCAGTGTACACGCAACGCATCGGAGATAACATATCCGATGTTGCCGTTTAAGGTTACAGAGCTTAAGCTTGACTTTGCCGATGATGTCAAGAGCGTAGATATTATTGCCAATAGGCAACTTATGGACTATCTCGTGCTTCTCTTGAAGCGTAAGAATAACCGTGAGACTCCATCTGCGGAGGTTATGATGACGGGAGGTTCCAATACGGGAAGGAAGTATATCACGCTTGCCATTGACTGTCCTAATGTGAGGATGAACAAGGCGGAAGCCGAGGCATTGTTCTCGCTTGCTACCACCGATGTGGATTATCTCATCATTCGACAGATCCTTCGTGAGAATGGAACTGCGACAAATGCCTTTGCCATCGGTATTAGGGCAGAAGTGACAGAAAAGGGATATGTCCGATTCCTCCTAACCCTATTGGCAAAGTAAAAAAACGCGAATCTATTTTGTGTTTTACTCAATATGTACTATATTTTGAACCAAATAAACTAAAAATCTAAATTTGTTATGAAAAAATTTGAATTAATGGCATTACCGTATGCTCCAGAAGCTTTGGAGCCGGTGATAAGTAAGAAAACACTGGAGTTTCATCACGGAAAGCATCTTGCTGGATATGTGAACAATCTCAACGTACTGTTGAAGGAAAGTCCGTTGGCTGGTCTTTCTCTCGAGGAGATCGTGTGTAAGGCTGATGGTGGAATACTGAATAATGCAGGTCAAATACTGAATCACAATCTGTATTTCGGACAGTTTTGCGCACCCAAGGCTGACAATATGCCTGTAGGTGAATTGGCAGCGGCTATCGTTCGTGACTTTGGCTCATTCGAGGCATTCAAGGATGAGTTCCAAAAGAAAGGCGCTACGCTGTTTGGCTCGGGATGGGTATGGCTGTCTGCCGATAAGGATGGTAAACTGATTATCACGCAGGAGACAAATGCTGCCAATCCTATTCAAAAGGGATTAAAGCCATTGCTAACATTTGACGTATGGGAGCATGCCTATTATCTGGACTATCAGAATCGTCGTCCTGACCACCTCGCTGCCCTTTGGCAGATTATAAATTGGGAAGTGGTAGGAAATCGCTATTCAAAGTAAACCTATGCGGAAATAGGGAACACTGATTCTTTACTACTCCATTAAGAAATTCATGACTCGTATAATGCAAAGTGAAAGCCATTATGGTTTTCACTTTGCATTATTTCTTTTCGATTTTCCGCTTTCTGCTTAATTCCTTAATTTAACGTGAGTTCGACGAAAATACATTCTGAAAGAGCACTAAAATAATATCGTGATAGAATACTTTTCTAGGGAAATCCCTTCTAAGTGTTGGGGAATACCCTCCATAGAAAAAGGGAAAATCCTGAAACTTTTCTTTTAATTATGTATAGTTTTGCATCAGAATAAGTCTATTCGTTTTACTAATTATAAACCAATATTATTATTAATTCAGATGAAGAAAACTATTACAGCCGTTGTTGTAGCCATGTGTTCCCTCTCGGCAAATGCCCAGTTATGGGTAGGTGGAAGTGTCGGATTTTCCCGATTTGAGAATGATTCAGAGGTGGAAAATACTATCGGTGACTCGGGAAATACTCCTGTTAGATTGTTTTTCGGCCCGAAGGTGGGATATAATCTCAATGACAAGTGGGCAATTGCATTGGCGCTTGATTATTCGCATTGGAATTCCCATGACGAGTCTAATTCATACACTAATGCTAACTATCTCTCTACCAAATCAAAGGGTAATAGTTTCTCTGTTACTCCATATGTTCGCTATACATTTGCAAAGTCTGGCATAGTGTCGTTTTATGTGGATGGTGGTATTTCTTTGGGATTTAGCAAATCGAATACAGACGAATGGGCTCAAAATGAAGATGGATATGTAAGAACTGATGAAATGGAAAACAGCACCAATTCCTGTGATGTCGGACTTCGTCCCGGTATGTTGATAGAACTATCTGACCATGTGGGACTTGAGCTGAACCTTGGTTTCTTTGGCTATACTTATCGTAAGAGAGTATATGATAGGGAAAGTGATTATATCGAATATGGACATAGTAAGAATAAAACTACTTCCACAAGCAATGGATTCGGGTTCTGCGGAAATAGCGGAGATGTGAATTTTGGTGTTATCTGGAAGTTTTGACGCATCCGTTTAAAAGAATAAAAGTGAAAGTCGTAACGGCTTTCACTTTTTTCTATCTACTTTATTCTTTACTCTATCTACTTTACACTTTCCTAAACCTTCTTCAAGAAGCAAAGTCTATGTGTGCCTTTTTTCTTCTTCTTGTGAATGAATTTCACGACATACACGCCCTTTGGAAGTCTTGAGATATTGATTGTGCGGACGATTGGGTATGAGTACAGCACCTCGCCCTGAAGATTCTCAATAACGATAATACCTTCTTGCCTGAATATCTCGAAAGTGTTACAGAGATCTCGAAGCTCAATGGTATTGCTACGTTCAAGCAAAGGACAGTTGGCTATCTGCTTAACTTGCTTTTGAGGTGCAGATACCTGACGTGGAGCTTGTCTATGTTCTGGAACATTGAAAGATGTCTGTATGCCGTTTATCTGGCATGGCATGGATTCGTTGCCGTAGCGGTCAACGGCAGTTACTGCATAGTACATACCCTTTGGCACGAGTGCGGAAAGACTGCGAACGCCTACCATGGTGATATTGCGTGCATCACGCGTGTTTACCGGGAAATGCGTGGAAGAATACACGTTGTATGTAAGGTAAGGACCGTCGGAGTTATCACGTCCCGGTTCCCATGAAAGGACAGCCGTTGGACGGTAGTCCTTTGCCTCGTTTACGCTGATAGAGCGTGGCGGTTCCGGATTCCTGAAACCGTACCATGTCTGTGCCGGGATAAGGGAAGGGTAGGGGCAAAGGGTGTTTGCCGCAAAGTCGTATATGCCCTTGGTGTTGTCTGTAAGGAACTTTGAACGGAAGTATGCGTGTCCGAGTCCGTACTGGCGAAGTACGTGCAGCTCACGTGATATGTCGCTCAAAGGCCAGTTCTTTTCCTTTGGTGACATGAAGTATATTCCGAGACCCGGAGCTACGATGCGTCCGTTACTTCTTTCCTTCCAGTCGATTGCGAAAGGATAGAAGTCATTGTTGCGGAAATACATCATAGGGAATACGGCATCCATAAGTCCTGTCTGCATCCATTGTGCTGCATCCTGACATACGATATCGCGGGCATTCCATCCACGAGCCCATTGCCTTGGAAGGTCTGCGTATTTACCAAGTGGTGAACAACTTAGCATAACCCACTTCTTCTCTCTCTTTACTGCAGAATGAATAGCTCTGACTATGTTTGTAATATATTGGCGACCTTGATCTTTGTTGGCAATTCTTCCCCAAGTCTCAGGATAGCGTATGTAGTCGAGGTGAACGCCATCGAGGTCATAGCGACGTGTCAGGTCTCCACAGAAACGTGCAAGATAGTCGGCTGTTCCCGGCAGTTCCGGATTCATGAATCCCTCATCTCCAATTTTTTTGAGAAGGTGTGGAATTGTCTGGCGGAGGTGCTTGCATCCCGCTCCGTTCCATTTGCCTACAGGTATGGTCACTACCCATGCGTGAAGCTGCATACCGCGCTTGTGACATTCGTTGATGGCAAATTCCAAAGCGTCGTAGCCAGGGGAAGTGCCAGGTCTGCCAGATAGGCATCCGTCCCATATCTCCATATTTGAGGGGAAGATGGTAGTTGCACGTACACGAGTCTGAATGAAGACAAGGTTGATGCCTGCCTTCTGAAGACGGTCGAGAGTGGTACGGAGTTCGTTCTGCTGTCGGGTGATGGCAGCACCTGACTGAGCGTATGAATGAGGCCAGTCAAGACCTCCTATCGTAGTAAGCCATACAGCACGTACCTCATGCAGAGGAACGTCAACAGGCGATTGAATCGTTACGGGCGACACGTTGTAATACCGTGTCTGAGCCTTTGCATTGCCGAGAGAGAAGGCTAAAAATGCAAAAAAAACTGTTAATTTCTTCATTTCGGCTGCAAAGTTAGCATTATTTGTTTGTTTTTCCAAATGTTTTTGTTATCTTTGCACGTAATTTGCAAATATTTCAGAAATTATACAATAACATAAGGGTAAAATGATAACATTTTGTATTAGCCTTGTACTCTTGATACTCGGCTATCTGTTTTACGGTAAATTTGTTGAGAAGGTCTTCGGACCTGATGATCGTATTACTCCAGCGTTGCGTATAAACGATGGAGTGGATTACATTCTTCTTCCTTCTTGGAAGATTTTCATGATTCAGTTTCTGAACATTGCGGGCACCGGTCCTATCTTCGGTGCTATCATGGGTGCCAAGTTCGGTCCTGCTGCCTATCTGTGGATTGTCTTCGGCTGCATCTTTGCAGGTGCTACTCACGACTATCTAAGCGGTATGCTCAGCATACGTAACAATGGTGCCGGACTTCCAGTACTTGTAGGCAAGTATCTCGGCAATGGCGTTAAGAACGTGATGCTCGTCTTTACTGTGCTGCTCCTCGGACTTGTAGGTGCTGTGTTTGTAAAGAGTCCTGCTGACATTCTTACAGATATTACACATGGCTATGGAATGCTCTGGATTATTCTTATTTTCGCATATTACATCATTGCTACAATGATGCCTGTGGATAAGATTATCGGTAAGATATATCCAGTATTCGCATTCTCGCTCCTCTTCATGGCAGCAGCCTTGATGGTGGTGCTCTTCGTAAGATGGTATGATATCCCAGAGCTTTGGGAAACAGGTATTGTAAGTGTTGGTAAACTTACGCATCCTGAGACATTTACCGATGATCTGTTCCCAGCACTCTTCATTACTATTGCCTGTGGTGCAATTAGCGGTTTCCACGCTACGCAGAGTCCTCTTATGGCTCGTTGTATGAAGAATGAGCATCTCGGCCGTCCTATCTTCTATGGATCTATGATAACCGAGGGCATCGTTGCACTTATCTGGGCAACAGTAGCTTCATATTTCTTCTATGGAAATCCTGCAGGTTATGAAGTTATAGCAGCAGAGAATGGGTATAATACAAGTGCTCCTGTTGTGGTGAACCTTATATGTAACGACTGGCTTGGTGTTGCTGGTGGTATTCTTGCCATGCTCGGTGTTGTTGCTGCACCTATTACAAGTGGTGATACTGCTCTGCGTAGTGCCCGTCTTATCATTGCCGACTGGCTTCACATGGATCAGAAGAGTATTGTAAAGCGTCTGAGCATCAGTATTCCTCTCTTCCTTGCCACGATGGGTTTGCTCATTTGGCAGATGGAGAACGCAAGTGGATTCAATGTGCTGTGGGGCTATTTCGGATGGGCTAATCAGGCTCTCTCCGTATTCACTCTTTGGACATTGACCGTATATCTTGCAAAGAACCGTCCTGCATATTTCTGGGTTACTCTCATCCCTGCATTGTTCATGACTGCTGTCTGCACATCATTCATCGTGATAAGTAAGACTGCATTGGGACTTGCACCTGAGATTGGGTATTGTGCAGCAGCGGTTATGTGTGCCGTCCTTCTTGGCATTTTCCTAAAGTGGAAGGTGAGCCTGAAGCCAGAGGATAAAAAAGAAGAATAAATGTGTGTGTATACTTAACATAAACCTAAATTAAGAAAGGAATTAATAATGAAAAAGATTCTATTCATGCTCGCCATGCTAACCATGACAATGGTGGCAAAGGCACAGTTCGAGGCTGGTAAAATGTACGTGAACGCATCGCTTTCAGGTCTGAACCTCAGTCATAACGGTAAAGAGGAGTGTAAGTTTGACGTTGGTGCTATGGGTGGCTACTTCGTTGAGGACTGCTGGATGGTTAACGTACAGGCTGGTATGCATCATCCTGGCAAGGGTGGTCATGCTACACTCATGGGAGGTGTTGGTGGTCGCTTCTATGTTATAGAGAATGGTCTTTTCTTCGGTGCTAATGCCAAGTTGATCCTTTCTAAAGGACATAATGACATCATGCCTGGTATTGAGGCTGGCTATTGCTTTTTCCTCAATGATAAGTTGACCGTTGAGCCTTCAGTATATTATGACCAGAGTATCAGAAGGCATAAAGACTATTCTACCGTTGGTATGAAGATTTCTCTTGGCGTATATTTCTAAGGGAGAAAGTGTAAAGAGAGGAGAAGTAAAAATAGTAAATAGCAAAATAGTAAATAAATTAGATGTTAAGTGTAGAAGAATTGACCGACAGGCTCATTGACTTGAGTTTTGCAGAGGATATCGGTGATGGTGATCATACCACCCTTTGTTGTATTCCGGCTGATGCCATTGGTGAAAGTAAGCTCCTCATCAAGCAGCCTGGTATCATTGCAGGTGTAGAGGTGGCAAAGGTGGTGTTCCACCGTTTTGACCCAACTCTCGAGGTTGAGGTGTATATCAATGACGGTGCAGAGGTTAAGCCTGGCGACATCGTGATGAGCGTGAAGGGTAAGACACAGAGCTTGCTCCAGACAGAGCGTCTTATGCTGAATATCATGCAGCGTATGAGCGGTATTGCCACAATGACACACAAGTATCAGCAGGCTCTTATCGATGCCGGTACCAAGACCCGTGTTCTCGACACCCGTAAGACTACTCCTGGTATGCGTATGCTTGAGAAGGAGGCTGTGAAGATTGGCGGTGGCATGAACCATCGTATCGGCCTCTTCGACATGATTCTGCTCAAGGATAACCACATCGACTTCTGTGGTGGTGTACACAATGCCATCTCTCGTGCAAAGCAGTATTGCAAGGATCACGGCAAGGATTTGAAGATCGAGTGTGAGGTGCGCAACTGGAAGGAGCTTGATGAAGCTCTTGCCGAGGGTTGTGACCGTATCATGTTCGACAACTTCACTCCGGAGGATACCAAAAAGGCTGTAGAGATCGTTGGTGGTCGTTGTGAGACAGAGTCGTCTGGCGGTATTACATTCGACACAATGATTCCATACGCCAAGGCTGGTGTTGACTTCATCTCATTCGGTGCTCTTACGCATAGCGTGAAGGGACTCGACATGAGTTTCAAGGCTGCCGGTTCTGACAAACTTATAATAAAGTAAGAAAGTAAATCCCACTTGCGTGGGGACTTTTTTAGAAAGTAAATTATCAGTAAATTATATTCAGTAAATTATTGGGCTGCATATGCAGCTGGGAAATTCCAATTGATAATTTATAGAATAAAATTTACTGATAATAATTTACTGGTTTAATTTATTCCTAATTTACTTTCCAAAACACCACTCCGCGCAAGTGGAGTTTTCCTCCTAATTTTGTTTTCAAACTTTCATGAAAAAAACATATATTCTATTATTATTATTAGCTGTAAGTCTTGTGCAGGCAATGGCTTGTACTAATTTCATCGTCGGTAAGAAGGCAAGTGCCGACGGTAGTGTGATGTGTACGTATAATGCCGATTCATACGGCGCTTTCTTCTCCCTGTACCATTCCCCTGCAGGAAAGCATCCTAAGGGTGAGATGCTGAAAATCTACGACTGGGACACCAACAAGTATCATGGCGAGATTCCGCAGGCAGAGGAGACGTATAACGTGATAGGTAATATCAACGAGTATCAGGTGACAATCGGAGAGACCACATATGGTGGCCGTGAGGAAATGGTTGATACTACTGGCATACTCGACTACGGCTCACTCATATATATCGCCCTTCAGCGTTCAAAATCTGCCCGTGAGGCTATCAAGGTGATGACAAGTCTTGTGGAGACCTACGGTTATAACTCCGAGGGCGAGACCTTCACTATCTGTGATCCTAACGAGGCTTGGATCATGGAGATGCAGGGCGCAGGCGTTAAAGGCGTGGTATGGGTTGCCCAGCGTATTCCTGATGATGCTATCTGTGCTCATGCCAATCAGAGCCGTATCACCACGTTCAATCAGAAGGACAAGGAGAATGTGATGTTCTCAAAGAACTGCATCAAGTACGCACGCTCAAAAGGGTGGTTTACAGGTAAGGATGCCGATTTCTCTTGGAATGCTGCATACGCTGCTCCTGACTTCTCTGGCCGTCGCTATTGTGATGCCCGTGTGTGGGCTTTCTTCCGTTTCTTTGTTGACGGTATGGATAAGTATCTGCCTTGGGCTGAAGGTCGTGACAAGGATGCAGAGCCGCTTCCTCTTTGGGTTGTTCCTAACAAGAAACTCTCCGTGCAGGACTTGCAGATGGCGATGCGCGACCATTATGAGGGTACTCCGCTTGAGGTGAGAGGCACTATCGGAGGTGGTATCTGGGAGATGCCTTATCAGCCAACACCATTGTCTTTCGAGGTGGATGGAAAGAAATATTTCACGGAGCGTCCTGTAAGTACCCAGCAGACAGGCTTTACGTATGTATCGCAGATGCGCTCTTGGCTGCCTCGCGAGATTGGCGGATGCCTATGGTGGGGTAATGACGACGGCAATATGGTGGCATATACTCCAATCTATTGCGGCAATACCGTTTTGCCTGAGTGCTACAACACCCCTGGGGCTGATGATGTAACGTTCTCTGACAAGAATGCCTACTGGGTTTGCAACTGGGTGAGCAATATGGTTTACCCTCGCTATTCTATGCTCTTCCCAGAGCTGAAAGGCTATCGTGACAGTCTTGAAAGCAGTTATTTCGCCAAGCAGGGAGAGATAGAGTCAAAGGCGAAGGATATGTATGCTCAGTCGGCTGCCGATGCTGTGAAGTTCCTCAACGACTATTCCAATGCTCAGGCGCAGCAGATGCTTTCTACTTGGAAGGATCTTGCAGTTCGACTCATTGTCCGTTACAACGACATGGCGGTGAGGAAGATGAAGGACGGAAAGTATCTCAAGACCAAGTACGGACTTATCGAGCCTGTTGAGCGTCCCGGCTATCCAGCTGACTATGCGCGCAAGATGATTCAACTGTCAAAGAAGGATATGCAGGAACCGGTGGAGGAAAAGAAACCGTAACTGCCATATAGTGCCTTTATAGCTAAGAAAGAGCTTGTCCTAATCGCCATTGGGGTAGGCTCTTTTCTTTTTTCCTGATACCTCGTCGCTACGAGGGTGGGATGGAGTAGGGACTTTATATCTCTGATATAGGGAACGGACTTGAAACGGACTTGGAACGGAGGTGGAACGGACCTACGACCCCTTTATTCGCAAAAGCTCATCAATCTTCGCAAGTTCCGCCCTGCGGGCACCCTTTCTCCGTAGAGGGACAAGGGGATTGTAATAATCCTTTCGTGAGCTGCTCCCCCTTGCCCCTTCACGGGGAAAGGGTGGGCTTTGTTTCTTGATGCAAAGTTACTCACATTCCCCAAGAGTCTTGAGGGCTTTTTTGAATTTCTTTTGTTAAAAAGTATTAAAGTGTTGTAACTTTCACTTTTTCAGTATGTTGTATTGAAAATCAAGAAAAAGTACACATAGTACACATATTCCACATATATTTTACAGACACCCAATATCCCTTTCCCCCTCACTTTTACTTCAATAATAATATATATTATAAAATAATATATATTATTATTGGGAAGAAGAGCGTGTTTCAGAGGGTGTGTATGTAGAAAATGTGGAATATGTGTACTATGTGTACCTAGTCTTTTTTCGGAGAAATGTTTGGAGGTTTCTGGAATTATCACTACTTTGCGTTTGAAATTGTATATAAACCCAAAATCCCCAAAATAACAAAACCTGAACTATGACTTTCAGAGAAATACTCAAGAAATTCCGTTGCGAATCTCAGATATATTCTGACGGTGTGGGTTGAAACCACAGCGTGAGGAAAGATGATGGGAAACGGAAGCAAGTCTTACTCTTAAACGCATAAATAATGTGAGTTCACGAATTCAAGACTACGAGGGCTGAACGTCGAAGAGGTCGTCGAACTCACGTTATGATATATTTTTGAAATACTCTTTATGATAGATCTATATCCTCGTTGTGTGAATGTTTTAGATACGTCTGTCGAGCCTGTATTTTTGCCTTTCGAAAAATGGTTTCGGGTGATATGTGGCAAAAAAGCAGAGAAACTGTCACGTGATAGTCCATTTTCAGACAGAGTAGGCTTGTTGTGAATACGACTTGATATAAATCAATAGCGATAAGAGCGCACTTAAATTTCTTTGTTTTTCGTTCTTTGTTCTAAAAAATAAATTGTACCTTTGCATCGCATTTGAAAAAGATGCCCGTTCAGATTAAGTCTGGTGCGTTGGATGAACGGTTTAGTCTCTGGTCTGCAAAACCAGCTAAGGCGGTTCGACTCCGCCACGCACCTCACAAAAAATAGCGTTGAGTCTTAATGATTCAACGCTTATTTTTTTTTGTTATATTTTTTACTTCGTTTTTCTTTACTTTTTTGCCTCCATTTCTTCCGCAAAAAACTTGTCGAATCTCTGGCGGAGAAGGGTAGGTGATTCTATTATTTTTCGTATTTCCGCGAGATTCTTCTCGTTTTCAGAACCAGGAATCCATAGGTGAATATAGCCGTGGCTTGAGTATTTCTCGTCCATGTGAGCCTTGAAACGACGCCAATGCTCCTCTGTACTCATTTCCGGATAGTGCTCAAGACCGAACTGAATGGTACGGCGGAATACGCTATCCTCAGAAATCTCTCTGTCTGCCTCCGCTATTATTCTGCCATAGATGCTGCGAGGTGCGTGGGAAGCAGAGGCGCGGTGGTCTTCTACTGCTTCTTTCATCAGTTTCAGCTTTGCAGGAGAGAACCATTTCTTGAGCCTTGCATCGGTTATGAGTATCTTTCCGCTTGTGATGTGGTGTATGGCACGCGGACCTTCGAGTCCTAAGTCATGATAGGCTGCAATGGCGTATGCCATATCCACGTCGGCACCCAGTTGGTTGGCAAGCTTTAGTGATGCCCTCACAACATGTGTGACGTGCTTCATCTGGTGCGCCTTGTCGAAGGCTGCATAGCGAGGCAGTATGTTGCGCTCGATAAATTCCATGAGGTCAAGACTCGGATTCTGCATAGTGTGAAGTCAAAGGTCAAAGGTCAAAGGTCAAAAGTCTGAGGGCTAAAGTCTTTTGCCTTTCGTCTTTTGCCATTTGCCATTTTTTATAGAAAAATATTTGCAAATGTAGCAAATAATGTTTAATTTTGCAAGAGATTTGATAAAAAACTAATGGAAAAAGAAGAAATAAAGACCAATTCATTCAAGGCATGGGTGCTTGCTGCACGTCCTAAGACGCTTACTGCGGCGGCTGTGCCTGTAATGATAGGTACTGCGATGGCATGGAACCATACAGGCGGTGAAGGCTTCAGGTATGTTGCCGCTTTGTTGTGCTTCCTTTTTGCCTTCGTAATGCAGATTGATGCCAACTTTGTCAACGACTATTTCGACTTCAAGCGAGGAAATGACGATGAGACACGTCTCGGTCCTGAACGTGCTTGTGCACAGGGATGGGTTACGGATACGGCGATGAAGAAGGCGTTGGTCATTACAACTGCGCTTGCGTGTCTTGTTGGCTTACCTCTTATTATATATGGAGGATTGGAGATGATTGCAGTGGGAGCGGCTTGCGTGGTTTTCTGTTTCCTCTATACCACAACGCTCTCGTATATCGCGATGGGCGATGTGCTGGTGCTGCTGTTCTTCGGAATAGTGCCTGTATGCTGCACGTACTACGTAGAAGTGCCAGAGGTGGTGTTTACGGAGTTTCCTCGCGTGTTTTTGATGTCGATAGGCTGCGGACTTGTCGTTGATACCCTTCTGCTTGTAAACAATTACAGGGATATAGAGAATGACAGACGCGCGGGAAAGCGCACTTTGGTCGTTTTCATCGGGAAAAAAGCTACGGAGGTGATATTCCTTCTTGTCGTGCCAATTGCCCTTGCCATAATGTTTTTAGTGGGGTGCAAGTTGTATTTCATCGTTCTTGCCGTACTGATGTTCGTGAAGCATTTCATGACATGGCGGAAAATGGTGAGCATAGGCGAGGGTAGGGAACTGAACAAGGTTCTCGGAATGACCGCCGCCAACATCTTTCTTTATGGAGTTTTAGCAAGCGTATGTGTCATTTTATCATAAAAAAGCCCGAAAAAACTATAAAAATGGCACAAAAAGGGCATTTTGTGCAATAATTTCTTGTTTATTACGAGATTTTTTATTAATTTCGCACCGCAAATCTAAATAGAATATTTAAGATAACCATTTATATTATAATAAATAAAACAAATGAAGAAGTACAACTTTAATGCAGGTCCTTCAATTCTCCCACGCGAGGTTATTGAGCAGACCGCAGCAGCTTGTCTTGATTTCGAGAATTCAGGACTTTCACTTATGGAAATCAGCCACCGTGCTAAGAATTTCCAGCCAGTCGTTGACGAAGCCGAGGCTCTCTTCAAGGAACTCCTTGATATTCCAGAGGGTTACAAGGTATTGTTCCTTGGTGGTGGTGCTTCGCTTGAGTTCTGTATGGTACCTTACAACTTCCTTGAGAAGAAGGCTGCATACCTGAACACTGGTGTATGGGCTACAAAGGCTATGAAGGAAGCTAAGCTCTTCGGTGAGGTTGTCGAGATTGCAAGCTCAAAGGATAAGAACTTCACATATATTCCTAAGGACTACGTAATTCCAACAGACGCAGACTATCTGCATATCACTTCAAACAACACAATCTATGGTACTGAGCTTCGTGAGGATATCGATTCTCCAATTCCATTGATTGCTGATATGTCTTCTGATATTCTCTCTCGCCCAGTTGACGTTAGCAAGTACGCTATGATCTACGGTGGTGCTCAGAAGAACCTCTCTATGGCAGGTGTAACATTCGTTATCGTTAAGGAGGACGCTCTCGGTAAGGTTAGCCGTCAGATCCCAACAATGCTCGACTATCGTACACACGTTAAGAAGGGTTCTATGTTCAACACTCCTCCAGTAGTTCCTATCTACTCTGCTCTTATGAACCTTCGTTATATCAAGGCTCACGGTGGCGTAAAGGCTATGGAGAAGCTCGCTAAGCAGCGTGCAGAGATTGTTTACGGTGAGATTGACCGCAACAAGCTCTTTGTTGGTACAGCAGAGGAGTCAAGCCGTTCACTCATGAACCTCACATTCGTACTCAAGCCAGAGTATCAGGATCTTCAGGACGACTTCCTCGCATTCGCTACCTCTAAGGGTATGGTAGGTGTTAAGGGCCATCGTGACGTAGGTGGTTTCCGTGCTTCTTGCTACAATGCAATGTCAATCGAAGGCTGTGAGGCTCTCGTTGCTTGCATGAAGGAGTTTGAGGCTCAGCACTAAAAAAGCATATTTTAAAGCTAGACACTCTAGAGTCTCTAGACGCTCTAGAATGTCTAGTTTTTCTAATTTAACTAGATAAAACATTTTATTTCTATGGCAAAAGTACTTATCGCAACTGAGAAGCCATTTGCTGCTGCTGCGGTTGCAGGTATTAAGGAAGTTATCGAGGGTGCAGGCAATCAGCTCGTTCTTCTCGAGAAATATACAGACAAGGCTCAGCTTCTTGAGGCTGTTGCTGATGTAGATGCAATCATCATCCGTTCAGATAAGATTACTGCAGAGGTTCTCGATGCTGCTAAGAATCTTAAGATCGTGGTTCGTGCAGGTGCTGGTTACGATAACGTTGACCTCGCTGCTGCTACAGCTCACAACGTTGTTGTAGAGAACACTCCTGGTCAGAACGCTAACGCAGTTGCTGAGCTCGTTCTCGGTCTGCTCGTGTTCACCGTACGTAACTTCTACAATGGCAAGGCAGGTTCTGAGCTCCTTGGTAAGAAGCTTGGTATCCTCGCATTCGGTAACGTAGGCCGTAACGTAGCTCGTATTGCTAAGGGCTTCGGTATGGACGTTGTTGCTTATGATGCATTCTGCCCAGCAGAGGCTATCGAGGCTGCAGGCGTTAAGGCTGCTAAGAATCAGGAAGAGCTCTTCGAGACCTGTGACATCGTTTCTCTCCACATCCCTGCTACTCCAGAGACAAAGCAGAGCATAAACTACGATCTCGTAGGTAAGATGAAGAAGGGTGGTATCCTCATCAACACAGCTCGTAAGGAAGTTATCGACGAGGCTGGTCTTCTCAAGCTCCTTGCTGAGCGTGAGGATCTGAAGTATATCACAGATATCATGCCAGACGCTAACGACGACTTCGCTAAGTTCGAGGGCCGTTACTTCTCTACACCTAAGAAGATGGGTGCTCAGACAGCAGAGGCTAACACTAACGCTGGTATCGCTGCTGCAAAGCAGATCAACGCATACTTCGCTGAGGGTTGCACAAAGTTCCAGGTGAACAAGTAAGAGCAAGTTTTAGATAAACAACATAGGAAACAAGGAATAAAGAATGGAGTAACAATTCATTTTTTATTCCTTATTTTATTTTTCTGCCTAAACATTTTGCAATTTGCGAGGTTTTTCGTATATTTGCATTCAATATTTTTAATGTCTAAAGTCTAAAGACTAAGGACTAAGGTTTAAAGTCTTTTGCCTTTCGTCTTTTGCCATTAGACTTTTAACTTCACTAAACAACACTATATGAAAGCAATAGCAACACAAAATGCACCTGCTGCCATTGGTCCTTATAGCCAGGCTATCGAGGCTAATGGAACAGTTTATGTTAGTGGTCAGTTGGGCATCGACCCTGCAACCGGTAATTTTGCCGAGGGTGGAGCGGTGGCTCAGGCTCGCCAGTCCCTCACAAATATCAGTAATATCCTCAAGGAAGCTGGTCTGTCAATGAAGAATGTAGTCAAGGTAACTGTTCTCCTTGCCGATATCAACGATTTCGCAGCCGTAAATGAAGTCTATAAGGATTTCTTCGAGGCTCCATTCCCTGCACGTTTTGCTTTCGCTGTAGCCGCACTTCCAAAGGGTGGCAAGATTGAGATTGAGGCAATAGCAGTAGCCTAACCAAGGATGTTAGATACATTATTTTGCTGGATAAACAATAATAAAATATAGGCTTTTAAATTATGGCAATAGTAAAACCATTCCGTGGCATTCGTCCACCAAAGGAGTTAGTAGAAAAGGTAGAGTCACGCCCTTACGACGTTCTTGATTCAGAAGAGGCTCGTGCAGAGGCTGGTGATAACGAGATGTCACTCTACCATATCATCAAACCAGAGATTAATTTCGAGCCTGGCACATCAGAGTATGACCCGAAGGTTTATACAGAGGCTGCTCGTCAGTTCAAGAAGTTCCAGGATAACGGCTGGCTCGTACAGGATGACAAGGAGCAGTATTATATCTATGCTCAGACTTCTCATCTTCCTGCTAATGGCGGTAAGGAGAAGACTCAGTACGGTCTTGTAATCGGCGCGTATTCTGGCGACTATGAGAAGGGCGTTATCAAGAAGCATGAGCTTACCCGTCGTGACAAGGAAGAGGATCGCATGAAGCATGTTCGTGTGAACAATGCAAATATCGAGCCTGTTTTCTTCGCTTATCCTGATAACAAGGTTCTCAACGACCTTATCATGAAGTATGCTGCAACAGAGCCTGAGTATGATTTCATAGCTCCAATCGATGGATTCGGACACAAACTCTGGGTTGTAAGCGACGACAACGACATAAAGACAATCACAGAGGAGTTCGCTAAGATGCCGGCTCTCTATATTGCTGACGGTCACCACCGTTCTGCTGCTGCCGCTCTCGTTGGTACAGAGAAGGCAAAGCAGAATCCTAACCATAGGGGCGATGAGGAGTACAACTACTTCATGGCTGTTGCTTTCCAGGCAAGTCAGCTCACAGTACTCGACTATAACCGTGTTGTTAAGGATCTTAACGGAAATACTTCTGAGCAGTTCCTAGAGAAGCTTGCCAAGAACTTCGTCGTAGAGAAGAAGGGTAAGGAGGAATATCGTCCACAGCACGCTCATCAGTTCTCTCTCTATCTTGATGGCGAGTGGTATTCACTTGATGCAAAGCCAGGTACATTCGATGATTCTGACCCTATCGGCGTTCTTGATGTAGATATCTCAAGTCGTCTCATCCTTCAGGATATCCTTGAGCTTGGCGACCTCCGTTCAAGCCAGCGTATCGACTTCGTAGGTGGTCTTCGCGGTCTTGGTGAGTTGAAGCGCCGTGTTGATAGCGGTGAGATGCGTGCCGCTCTTGCTCTCTATCCAGTAAGTATGAAGCAGATCATGGATATCGCTGATTCCGGAAACATCATGCCTCCAAAGGCTACTTGGTTTGAGCCAAAGTTGCGTTCAGGTCTGATTATTCACTCTTTGGACTAAAAGACCCTCTAAATCTCCTTTAAAGGGAGACTTGGAAGGCATAGTAATAGAATATGAATGAAGAAAAGTCCCCCTTTAAGGGGGATTTAGAGGGTCCTGATGTTTTCAAGACTATAACAGATAACATAGGCGAGGGATACTACACCGAAAAGCGTAGCAAATTCTTCGCCTATGCTCATCATGTGCGTACTGCTGAAGAGGTGAAGGCGTTGCATCAGATGTATAAGAAGAAATACTATGATGCGCGTCATGTGTGCTATGCCTATCGTCTTGGTGCTGAGGGCGCAGAATTCAGGGCTAATGATGACGGAGAACCTTCAAGCACGGCAGGAAAGCCAATTCTCGGCGTTATGCTGAGTAATGAGGTTAGTGATATCGCTATCTTCGTGATACGCTATTACGGAGGTGTCAATCTCGGTACTGGCGGTTTGATTGTTGCCTATCGCGAGGCTGCTCAGGATGCTTTGGCACATTCGGAGATTGTAGAGCAACTTGTTGAGGAACAGCTTACTTATACTTTTTCATATCCTATGATGAATAGCGTTATGCGTGTGGTAAAAGACCTTCAGCCTCGTATCGTATCACAGAATTTTGACAATACCTGCTCCATAACCCTTGCTATTCGCAAGAGTGAGATTGAGCGTCTGAGATCTGCTCTCGAAAAACTGAACTTTGAGTAATTTTAATTGAATAATAGAACCTGAAACATAAACCTAATATAAAATATGATAGAACAATTCTATATGTGGAGACGTAGTTGGATCGGTGTAGTTTTGTCGGGCTTTTCTTTCTTATCTTTGTCGGCTCAATCTGCCGATGGCCCGAAGGGATTGTATAAACTAAATGAAATCGTGCAGCAGGATGGCAAGCACGTTGAAGCGAATTTCAAGCAGTATAAATATTGCCTTGACAACAATTCCCTTACCATGAGTTTTTATTCCCCGAAATTGGGCATCCATTCTTTTGATTTTGTTGTTTCCAATTCCGATGGTAGCCCCTTGACCTATACGGGTGACTTGTCGAAAACAGAGAATAAGGGACTCCAAACTTTTGCCACCTCCGACAGCACTTTCACCTTGCGATGGTTCAATGACCGGAATGGTTTAGATTCGCGTCTGTTCCCTTTCCAAACAAATATCGATGAACTCTACGAGAAGGTAGATTCCGCCGATGTTATGCAAAAGGCTATGAACCTGTTACAGATGAAGTTAGGTGCCAAGACGCACCCATTGCAAGGCGTATGGAAACTGCGTGGTGTGCAAACAAAGGGTTCTGCTACGTCGCAATACTGGGTTATGGCTGGTCGAGGTGAGCAATATACAATATTTGGCAGCAATAGTGCTGCCATCGTTGTGGCCAATCCTAATTTCCCTCGCGCACAGATGCAATGTGTCTATACGGCATGTAACTATTTGAACGACAAAATGATTGATTGCGATGGAAAGGCCATGATTATTCATTGGTTCGACGACGAAACAATCTCTGTCACGCGCATTGGAGATGATGGTCGTCCTTTCGACACCGTTTGGGATCGTTGCGGATTACCCCAGAATATACAACAGGTGTTCGGCACCGATGTGCCTCGGATGAAGAAAGATGTTTCGCGTTTCATGCTTCAAGGCTTTATGGAGAAATACGGTCAACAGCCGGACTCTATACAAAAGGCCTTCGAGACATTCGACTTTGCCATCGATGCAACAGAACGGAACAATGCCATCTTCCCTGTATTGATGCGCAATGGTTATGCCGATGAATATAACGCAATGAAAGATTCGTTGTTCGCGCGTATGATGCGTGCTGAAATATCAGCGGATGAGGCAGTTAGTCGTTATATCTATTGGTTCTATAAGGATTTCGACCGCCATACCAGTTGTAGTGCGTCATTCTTCCGTAAGTTGCAATCGGAAACCTTGGTCGATTATAGCAAACATATAGCTAAATATGCTCCTGAACCTGTGGGCTGCAAGGTCAATGCCGATACGTATCTGCTTCGTCTGCCTTCTTGTAACGGTGTGGTACCTACTTGGGAATGGTTGAACAAAAAAGCCGATGAGTTCAAGCAATCGGGCTGCAAATACCTGATTCTTGACCTGCGTGGCAATGGTGGAGGTAGCGACCATTATAGTGAGTTGTTTACTAAATTTTTTGGTTCGACTGGTTTGAAACGAGAGGAACGTTCTTATATTCGAAACAGTTTTGAGAATCGGAAGGTATTGAAGATGTGGTGTGACGAGATGGATAATGTGGATCATATTAAATCGGTCTATGCGGAAGCTCTTAGAGCCGATGAGGGTAGTCTCATAACATGGTCCCTGTTGGAAGCTGGAACTGAAAGGTACGAACCATTGGTGCGCAAGGGTGCCATTATCGTCGATAATATGAGTGCTAGTGCAGGCGAGTCACCTGTCCATTTTGTGCGTAGTCATAATGGTTGCCGTGCCAAGGTCTATGGCAAGGAGCGAACAATGGGTTGCGAGCAGTCGGGCAACTGTATCCCTATCCGCTTGCCCAACAGCAATATTGAATTGAATTGTCCGATGACTGTCCCTGATACTTTCGAGACAGCCTGTAAAGATCGTGATCCTGGTCATAAACCCGACGTTATAATCCCATTGCCCTACCCGGAGCAACTCACGGACAATATCGACTCTTGGGTGTTGTGGGTAGCTAAGAAGATGAGATAAAAGACATTCATCCTCGTATCGTCTCGCAGAATTTTAATAATACCAGCTCCATAAAATAGAGAAAAAGCTATGAAATAAGTAATTAATGGGGAGAAAGTGATTTCTCCCTATTTTTTTGTACATAATATAAAAGAGCCTGATATTGCCGATTGTCTTAAAAAAATATAAAATTTCATCTGTTTTTGTAAAAATTTTATATTATTTTGTATTTTTGCACTCTGTGAGTTATGAAAGTTTAATTATTAAAGAAATTATAGAAGATGAAGAGAGTTCTCATGTTTGTTTTCGCTTGTGTTTTGACTGCCCAAAGTTTATGGGCACAACAAGCGCAACTATTTAGTCCGATGAAAGACTTTACGCTTTATGACCGAAAAGGCAATGAGCATAAGGTTTCTGAGTTTAAAGGGAAATATATAGTATTGATGTTTACCTCACAAGACTGTGAGCCTTGTAAAGAGGCGAAATCTATCCTTGATGGATTCTACAATCGTAATAAAGACAAGGCGGAAGTTATTGCGATTTCAGCAGATGATAAGGATAGCTGGTTGAAAGAGGAATCTAATGTGAGTTTTCATGAATGGAATGACTATAATTCTGCACATGACATAGGAGAAGAATACTATGGATTGAATTTATGTCCTCTCTTCGTGATTATTCATCCGAATGGTAATATTATTCATATTTCCAAAGCTCGTTTAGGAGGTTTCTTCAGGGATTTGAACGAGAATGTTCCTGATGCAGAAATCGAGAATATACTTAAAGGTCATAAGAAGTAACAGGTCCGTTACAGGTCCGTTATAAATCCGTTGTAAGTCCCATTTCTTACAAGAGGAGTTTGGCTTTAAAAATTAATACCTACCTTCCTAAATCTCTTTTCAAGGGGATTTTAGAAGGTAGGTATTGTGCTTTATAAATGCTTACTTCCTCTTGAACTGCATAGTAGAGGGGAGCTTTACCCATTTGCGGTTGCGGGCAATCTTGATGGTTGAACCTGCATTCTGTTTGAGGGTATAGACGCTATCCTTGGGATTATAGGATAGGGTAGCGGTGAGATCCTCAGAACCATAGTCGTTGATGATTTCGAGGTTAGCGGTATGCTTCTTCTCGTTCATCTCGGCAGAAGTGATGATCCAACAGCGGGAATCATCGTCACTACGCAGAAAACCGCCGATTTCACCGAATATCTCCTGCCCGGGAATCTTTATGTCGTTGTCGTAGAGATTAATACGCATATACACCTTGTACTCCTTGTTGTAGATGTATGCCTTGAAAGGAGCGTCACTCTGTGAATAGGCTGAAAAACACATAAGTGAGAGTAATATGGAGAGAATCGTACTTTTCATTGTTTTTTTCTTGAATTGTCTTATCTGCTTGCAAAGGTACACAATATAAATCAATTTTTCTGACTTTTTTGATTAAAAAGTTAACGATAATGATTTTTTTTCGATTTTTTTACATTATCTTTGCAAATAGTTTAAACTTAGTTATAGATATAATATATCTAACTATTTGAGAGTTATAGTATAGAGTATACTCGATTGGTATTAATTTAATTATGGATTCAATGGTTACACCAGACTATATATTCGAAAGCAGCTGGGAAGTCTGTAATAAAGTTGGAGGAATCTACGCAGTACTTTCTACAAGGGCAAAGACTCTGCAGGATGCAATGCCTGATAGAATCATATTCATCGGTCCTGACTGCTGGAATGAGAAGGGTAGTCCATATTTTGTAGAGGATAACAGTTTGCTTGCCGATTGGCGCAAGTATGCAGCAGAGAGAGGTATAAACGTAAAGATTGGCCGTTGGGACATACCAGGCAAACCAATATCGATTCTTGTTGATTTCAAGCCTTTCTATGCAGAAAAGGACCGCATTTACGGTTTGTGTTGGGAGGATTTCCAAGTTGATTCACTTCATGGATATGGTGACTACGATGAGGCAAGCATGTTCTCATACGCTGCAGCTAAGGTTGTGGAGAATTTCTATCTTTTTTTCAAACTCGAAACAAAGAACGTGATCTACCACGGTAATGAGTGGATGACAGGTATGGGACTCCTATACATCAAGAAGCATTGTCCGAAGATTGGTACAATCTTCACCACCCATGCTACTTCTATAGGCCGTTCCATCGCAGGCAATAACAAGCCTCTCTACGACTATCTCTGGGCATATAACGGAGATCAGATGGCAGAGGAACTCAATATGCAGTCAAAGCATTCCATAGAGAAGCAGACGGCAATGAATGTGGATTGCTTCACTACCGTTAGCGAGATTACCGCACAGGAGTGTAAGGAACTTATTGGTAGGCCTGTTGATGTGGTTCTGCCTAACGGTTTTGAGAATGACTTCGTGCCAAAGGGCGCTACCTTTACCAAGAAGCGCAAGGATGCTCGAAAGATTTTGCTTCGCCTTGCTAACTGCTTGACAGGCTGTCAGTTTGATGATGATACTTTAATTATTGGTACAAGTGGCAGATATGAGTTCCGTAACAAGGGTATCGACGTGTTCGTGGAAGCTATGAACCGCCTTAACCGTGACTCGCGCTTAGGCAAGAATGTAGTTGCCTTCGTTCAGGTTCCTGCATGGGTTGGCGATGCGCGTGAGGATCTGAAGGAACGCTATAATAGCGGAAAGACATTCGATACAGCGCTTGATGTTCCGATGGTTTCGCATTGGCTTCACAACATGGATCAGGACAATGTGCTCAGTATGATGAAGTACAACGATATGTGGAACCGTAAGGAGGACAAGGTGAAACTCATCTTCCTGCCTTGCTATCTCACAGGCAATGACGGCATCATCAACAAGCCTTATTACGACCTCATCATCGGTATTGATCTCAGCATCTATCCTTCATACTACGAGCCATGGGGCTACACTCCGCTTGAGTCTGTTGCCTTCAAGGTGCCATGTATCACAACCGACCTTGCAGGCTTCGGTCTCTGGGCAAACTCCGAAAAGGGCGCTTACAGCGAGATAGAGGATGGTGTGAAGACAATCCACCGTACTGACTACAACTACTCAGAGGTGGCAGATGTCATAAAGGATACTGTATCCAAGTTCAGCAATATGTCTGAATCTCAGGTCAAGAAGGCTCGCTCAAATGCCGACAAGCTTTCGAAGAAGGCTCTCTGGAGCGAGTTCATCAAGTACTACTGGAAGGCGTATGATTTTGCGCTTAGCAAGAAAAAACAGTAAACAGTAAATAGTCAAATAGTAAATATATTACATAATCTAATAAATATATAGTTATGAAAATCAAAGCAGATTATGCAAACTCTCCTGTATGGAAAGAGTTTAATGTGAAATCAACCCTCCCGGAAGAGTTACAATGCCTCGATGAGCTTGCTCACAATATGTGGTGGGTATGGAACTATGATGCACGTGAAATGTGGCGTAGCCTTGATGAGGATCTCTACGAACAGGTTGCGCACAACCCTGTAATGCTTCTTGACCGTCTCTCTTACGAGCGTAAGGAGGAAATCGTGAAGGACAAGGCTATCATGAAGAACGTAAAGGAGGTTTATAATCACTTCCGCTCTTACATGGACGTAAAACCAAACGAGAACCGTCCTTCTGTGGCATACTTCTCTATGGAGTTCGGTATCCACAACTCTCTGAAGATCTACTCTGGCGGTCTCGGTATGCTTGCCGGTGACTATATCAAGGAAGCTTCAGACTCTAACGTTGACATGTGCGGTATCGGTTTCCTGTACCGTTTCGGATACTTCAAGCAGACCCTCTCAATGGATGGTCAGCAGATAGCAAACTATGATGCTCAGAACTTCACCTCTCTGCCAATCACACGTACACTCGATGAGAACGGCAATCAGGTGGTAGTTGATGTTCCTTATATGAACTATATGGTTCATGCCCTCGTATGGCAGGCTAACGTAGGTCGTGTGAAGCTCTATCTGCTCGATACTGACAACGATATGAACTCTGACTATGACCGTCCTATCACTCACGCCCTCTATGGTGGTGACTGGGAGAACCGTCTGAAGCAGGAAATCCTTCTCGGTATCGGTGGTATCCTCACTCTGAAGAAGCTCGGTATCACAAAGCAGGTATATCATTGCAACGAGGGACACGCAGCTCTCTGCAACCTCCAGCGTCTTGTTGACTATATCAAGGAAGGCCTCACATTCCAGCAGGCTCTCGAAGTTGTTCGCGCTTCTTCTCTCTATACGGTTCATACTCCTGTACCTGCAGGTCACGACTACTTCGACAAGGAACTCTTCGGAAAGTACATGGGCGGCTATCCTCAGATGCTCGGTATCTCTTGGGAGGAGTTCATCGGTATGGGACGTACAAACCCAGACGACGACAATGAGCGTTTCTGTATGTCAACATTCGCTTGTAACACCTGTCAGGAGGTTAACGGTGTGTCTAAGCTCCACGGCTGGGTTTCACAGAAGATGTTCGCTCCAATCTGGAACGGATACTTCCCAGAAGAGACTCATGTGGGCTATGTAACCAACGGCGTTCACTTCCCTTCATGGTGCGCTACAGAGTGGCGTAAGGTTTATGACAAGTACCTCAAGAAGGGCTTCTATAACGACCAGTCAAACGAATCTCTCTGGCATGGCATCTATGACTGTCCTGATGCAGAGATATGGGAGACACGTATGGCTCTGAAGGAAAAGCTCGTGAAGTACATCCGTGAGAAGTTCGCAGAGAACTGGCTAAAGAACCAGGGTGATCCTACACGTGTATTGTCACTTCTCGACCGTATCAACTCTAACGCCCTGATGATTGGCTTCTGCCGTCGTTTCGCTACTTACAAGCGTGCTCATCTTCTCTTTACCGACCTTGAGCGTCTTGCTAAGATTGTGAACAACCCTGAGCGTCCGGTTCTGTTCTTCTTCTCAGGTAAGGCTCACCCTGCTGATGGTGCAGGTCAGGGACTTATCAAGCGTATCTACGAAATCAGCCAGCGTCCTGAGTTCCTCGGTAAGATCATCTTCCTTGAGGACTATGACTTCCAGCTTGCCCGCCGTCTTGTTTCTGGTGTTGATATCTGGATGAACACTCCTACACGTCCTCTTGAGGCTTCTGGTACATCAGGCGAGAAGGCTGAGATGAACGGTGTTGTAAACCTCTCAGTACTCGACGGATGGTGGGTTGAAGGCTATCGTCCAGGTGCAGGTTGGGCTCTCAAGCAGGAGCGCACCTACGAGAACATGGCTTACCAGGATCAGCTCGATGCCGCTACTATCTACGGTATGCTCGAGAACGAGATCACTCCTATGTACTACAACAAGAACGAGCAGGGCTACTCTGAGGAATGGATCAAGGTCATCAAGAACTCAATCGCTACAATCGCTCCTCACTATACAATGAAGCGTCAGCTCGACGACTACTACGCTAAGTTCTACATCAAGCTCGCTGAGCGTTCTGCAATGATCAATGCCAATGGCTATCAGGAGGCAAAGGAGATTGCTCAGTGGAAGGAGACTGTAGCAGAGCGTTGGGACAGCATCAAGGTTGTGGCATCTGATACATCTGTTATTGCTAATGGTGCAGAGACTGGTAAGTCTTACAAGATTCAGTATGTCATCGATGAGCAGGGACTCACAGATGCTGTAGGCCTTGAACTCGTCATGCTGAAGAATGATCAGGACGCTTCCGATCGTCGTGTTATGAATGTTGTTCCTTTCGAGCTTGTAAAGGTGGAGGGCAACCTCTACACATTCGAGTGCAGCTTTGAGGTAAATCATGCCGGTAGTTTCAAGACCGCTGTCCGTATGTTCCCGAAGAATAACAAGCTGCCACACCGTCAGGACTTCTGCTACGTAAAGTGGCTTGACTAATCGATTTAGTTTTATAATCTCTTCAATAATCATGGCTCGTTGCTTCCTTTGTGGAGTGGCGAGCCTTTTTATTTGGTAGGGTGTGTATGATTTTGGTTAAACTTTAACTTTTAACCTTTTCATTTCCCTCTGTATCTCCGATATAGGGAGCGGACTTACAACGGTTTTACAACGGTTTTGTAGCGAAGGAGAAGCGAATTTGAATCGTATTTAGGGCTTCGTTATGCTAAATGTTTAATATTTGGTTCTATAATTAAAGGTGATATTGCGCTGTAATCTGTTGATATATAAGCATTTGCTATGTTTGGGAAAGTTAAAAGTTAAAGTTTAACCTTTTTGTATGACACCTACACACTCATTTGGGTAGCTCTTCAGCTCAAACTATATATATAATATAATAAATTATATTATATATATAGTTTGGCTTATAAAGACGCTAATCCGAGGGTAGGGTGTGTATGTTTTTTGTTAAATAATACCTTTAACCTTTTGCCTTGTCTTTTCCTGATGATGAAACTTAGTTGTTTTTTTGATGATTAGATTTGGAGATATCAGATATTATTGTTACTTTTGCATTTGGATTATTAAACATATAACATTGTCTATTAAAATTCAACAATAAAATAAAAGTTTAAAACCAAAATGAAAAAACTATTACTTGTTTTATTAACCGTGTTCTCATTCAATGCGATTCATGCAGAGATTGCATGGGAACTGTCAAGTGACGGTACTTTGACCATATCAGGAACAGATATGCCAAACTATTCCGAAACTAATCCTGTTCCATGGCAGAGTTCAAATGTAAGAGAAATTGTGATTGAAGACGGAGTGACTAATATTGGAGATCAGGCTTTCCGTAGTTGTATGAGTGTCACTTCCGTATCAATCCCTAAGTCTGTTACGAGTATAGGAATGATGGCATTCAATTGGTGTGGAATGACTATGATAGAGATTCCTAGTTCTGTAACTGAAATTAAAGAAGGTGCTTTCTCTTGTTGCACCAACTTGACCTCAATAACAATCCCTAAGTCTGTAACAAGTATTGGAGAATTGGCTTTTGATTGTTGTCATTCTCTTAGTTCTATAGTTGTAGAAGAAGAAAACACTAAATATGATAGTAGGAATAATTGTAATGCTATCATAGAGACAAATTCCAATACCTTGATTCAAGGTTGTAAGAATACTGTTATTCCAAACAATGTGACAAGTATTGGAAACTATGCTTTTGATGGCTATTCTGACATTAAATCAATTGATATCCCAAAATCTGTGACGAGTATTGGGAAAAAGGCATTTGAGAACACAGGTTTGACTTCGTTAACGCTCCCTAAATCTGTGACGAGTTTGGGAGAGGATGCTTTCTTAGGTTGTAACTACCTAAACTCTATCGTTGTTGAAGAAGGGAATACCATATATGATAGTAGAAATAAGTGCAATGCTATTATAGAAACCAAATCAAACACTTTGATTTTGGGATGTAAGAATACTGTTATTCCTGATGATGTGACATGTATTGGAAATAGTGCCTTTTATGGCAGCTCTGACCTTACTGCAATTACTATCCCTAATTCTGTAACAAGCATTGAGGATAAAGCTTTCTCTGATTGTTCAGGTCTCACATCTATTACTATTTCTAAAAGCGTAACTAATATTGGGGATTGTGTATTCTGTGGATGTGGTAATCTTGCATCAATAATTGTAGAAGAAGGAAATACTAAATATGACAGTAGGAATAATTGTAATGCTATCATAGAGACAAATACGAATACGCTGATTCAAGGTTGTAAGAATACTGTTATTCCAAACAATGTGACAAGTATTGGAAACGATGCTTTTTATTGTTGTTCGGGCATAACCTCTATTGATATACCTAACTCTGTAACGAGTATAGGAGATCGTGCATTCTATGTTTGTGATAAACTTACCTCTGTTGTAATTCCAAACTCTGTAACAAGCATAGGAGAAGAGGCGTTCTATTATTGCAATGCTTTTGAATCTATTGTTTTGCCTGAATCTGTAAAGAGTGTAGGAAAGAAGGCTTTTCGTACTTGCAATAACCTGACTAATCTAACGATCTCTAATTCAGAGATGAGTATAGCAGATGATGCTTTCGAGGAGTGCTGGATGTTGCTTAATGTCACTATTCTTTCGAAAAATCCACCTGCATTTACAAATGTTACTTTTCCGTCATACACCACATTCCATGTGCCTGCTGGTAGCAAGGCTGCATATGAGACTGCTGAATTCTGGAAGAACTTCAATATTGTAGAGGATGCGACTACAGTTATAGATGCAGTGGAAAGTCCAGCAATTATTTCCGAGGATAAGATATTCTCAATTTCTGGTCAGCGATTGGATAAAGCTGCAAAGGGAGTGAATATCATCAATGGAAAGAAGGTATTGGTGAAATAGAAAATTATCATATGTTTTTGGGAGGGTGTCTCATCATGAGATGCCCTCTTTTCGTTTGGTAATAATAAATTGTTACTTATTGATAAGTTGATTGTTACTTTGTTTGTTTGATATGCTTAAAAAAACGTAATAAGTTATTGTATTAAGGAATTTGTTTGTAATTTTGCACGCCGAAAAGAATTGTAAATTAATAACATAAACCTTTTAAAATTCAGAAAATCAGAAATGAGGAAATTGTTTTTACTCATCGTGTTAACTGTTGGTTCGTTCTCTGCGATTCATGCAGAGATAACGTGGACGCTGTCAGATGATGGCACTTTGACCATATCTGGAACTGATATGCCAGATTATCAGTCTCGTGCTGAAATCCCTTGGTCAGAGGATTGGGATAATGTCAAGAAAATTGTAATTGAAGACGGTGTGACCTGTATTGGACGTGATGCTTTTGTGAGTTGTCGTTATGCCACCTCCGTCACAATACCTAATACTGTTACAAGTATTGGGTATGAAGCTTTCTCTGGTTGCTCAAGCCTTACTTCAATAACTATCCCTGAGTCTGTTACGAGTATTGGGTATGGTGCATTCTCTGATTGCTCAGGGCTCACTTCAATTGTTATCCCTAATTCTGTGACCAGCATCGGAGCGTATGCATTCTCAGGTTGTCGTGGTCTCACATCTTTTACTATTCCAAACTCTGTGACGAGGATTGAAGAACGCACTTTCTTAGGTTGCAGCAGTATTACCTCAATCATAATTCCAGAGTCTGTGACGAGTATTGGAGAAATGCAGTTCAAGGGTGGTGCTCTCTCTTCTATAACTAATTATGCAACAACTCCGCAGGAAATTGAAGGCCATACTTTTAATGATTATGATAATGTTATACTTCACGTACTTCCTGGTTATAAAGCAGTATATGAGGCTGCTAACTATTGGAGCGGATTTACGATTGTTGAGGATTTAACTACGGGTATAGATGCAGTTGAAGGTTCTGCTACGATTTCCGAGGATAAGATATTCTCAATATCAGGTCAGCAATTGGATAAGGCTGCTAAAGGCATGAATATCATAAATGGAAAGAAGGTATTGCTGAAATAAGATTAAGACTATAGAATATGGAGGGTGTCTCATGATAATTTTGGGATGCCCTTCTTTTTTGTTTCTATATATCTTCTTTGATACTATATTTGATAGTGGTGTGTCTGCAGAATATGGACAGGGTAGGGAAGAAGAGCGGCATTTGAGATGATGGGATGATGTTTATCGCAAAAAGTGAGAGATTTGCATGAAATGAGAAAAAAGTTGATGAAAAAATTTGGTGGTTTCAGAAAAATGTTGTACCTTTGCATCGCATTTGACAAAAGAGGTTCGGCTAAGAACTTTTCAAAGGCTTTTGGAAGGTTGGGTGAGTGGCTGAAACCACCAGTTTGCTAAACTGACGTACGGGTTACCGTACCGGGGGTTCGAATCCCCCACCTTCCGCCTCGAAGTCAATTTGTATTTGTACTTTCTCGGAAGATGGTGGATTCATCTAAGGGTTAGGATTCAAGATTCTCAATCTTGCCATAGGGGTTCGAATCCCCTATCCACTACCAGAAAGGGGCTGAGACGGTACAAATAAATCCGGTGGATTCATCTAAGGGTTAGGATTCAAGATTCTCAATCTTGCCATAGGGGTTCGAATCCCCTATCCACTACAAGAAAATGAATATATGCGGTACTCAATGATGTTTTTGAGTGCCGCTTAATTGTTTTTGCATCGTGAGCATCAGAAGATACCTACATATTGTTCTATTCGTTGCAGCTTTGGGTTGCCCGGGCGTTTTGTCTGGTCAGGTCAAGACCAATGCCGTTTATCAGCAGTATATTGAAATATACAAGGACCTTGCCATTGAGCAGATGAGGAAGTATTCCATTCCGGCAAGTATCACCCTTGCGCAGGGACTTCTTGAGAGTTCTGCCGGTAGGAGTTCGTTGGCTACTATGGGTAACAACCATTTCGGCATCAAGTGCCATGACTGGACGGGTCCTACGATGTTGCGTGACGATGATGCTCCTAATGAATGTTTCCGTGTTTATAGTAATCCGCGTGCAAGTTTTGAGGATCATAGTAAGTTCCTTCAGCGTCCGCGCTATCAGAGTCTGTTCCGTCTGAAGGTGACTGACTACAGGGGATGGGCTAATGGTTTGAAGGCTTGTGGATATGCCACGAGTCCAACATACGCACAGAAACTTATCAATATCATTGAGGCATACCAGCTATATCAGTACGACACGCAGAAGACCGTAAATACCTTCGTGCTGAAACATTCTGTTACAAGTCCGAAGGTGCAGTTGCAGGGACAGCAGCCACACCGCCTTTATTTCTACAACAAGAACTATTATATAATAGCACGTCATGGTGATACTTTTACGAGTCTTAGTAAGGAACTGAGAATCAGCGCTATTAAGCTTGCAAGGTACAATGAGCGCGATAGGGTGGAGATGCTTGCCGATGGTGATGTTGTCTATCTGATGAAAAAGCAGAAGCATGCAGTCAAGGAGTATCGTGGACGCTATCATGTAGTGAAGAACGGCGAGAGCCTTTATTCTATTGCCCAGCATTATGGAGTTCGCCTTTCACGTCTTTATATTTGGAACAGATTACCTATTGATTATTCTGCAAAAGTGGGTGATAGGATATACCTCTATTAAAATTTTAAACAAAAATTAAATAAATTTTACTTAAAATTTGCAAGAGTGGGGATTTTTTATTACTTTTGCATCAGATTTTTCAAAAAAATGATTGTTTAATCTGTGTGTATCGTGAAAAAATACCTGTTTTCTGCAATAACGGCGCTTTTCGTGTCGTTAGTTCTTTCAGGCTGTTCATACGGAGATGGAACTCCGATAAGCAGTCTGGACGACTCTTCCATGCCTATACGCAGGTATGACCTGTTGCAGATGCGGTATCTTACCACAGGTGACTATTCTGCATTGCAGAAGATGCGCTCAACCTATATCGTGGAAACCCGTGCTCTTGTGGAGAGCCTTTTGAAGATTGGTGTGCTTGGAGAGTCGGGGATGAACGAGAGGATTCTTGAATACTATGAGGACTCCACGCTTTCTGCTGCTATTGAGGATGTTAACAAGACTTTTGCCAATATGGATAAGGAGAATGAGCAGTTGCGTATCTGCCTTAACCGTATGCAAAGGCTTCTTCCTGAGGTCGAATTGCCTGATGTATATACCCAGATAGGCGATTTTGAGCAGAGTATCGTGGTGTGTGGCCGTAAGGTGGGTATTTCTTTGGAGAAGTATCTCGGTCCTGACTATCCCGTATATAAACGCTTTTTCGATGAACAACAGCGCAAGCAGATGACAAGGGAGTATATGATACCTGAATGTATGAGCATATACCTGCTTAGTCAGTTCCCGTTCGGTGATTTCCAGAACACTTCCCAGGCGAAGAGGGATTTTCATCTCCAGTGTGTTTGGTATGTGGTGAACAAGTTGCTTGGTGAGGAATTCTTCGGTCGTTCGGAGACTTCCAAGGTGGATGCTTTCATGCAGATACATAAGGATATGTCTTTGTCGGAACTCCTGAATTACAGCCGGCAGGAGATGTCAAAGGTATCGGGTGCATCGGCGGAAAATGCAAAATAGAGTTGTCAAAAAAACGTTTTTGCCGCTTGGAGAATAAAAAAGATTGCATTTTGTTCTCGTATGTCAGTTTTTTTTTGTACTTTTGTCTTTGATATAGCAAATATAATCACATTTTATTATATAATATCAAAAAGAAATTATGAAGATTAACGATTACAACTTTGCCGGTAAGAAGGCAATCGTACGTGTGGATTTCAATGTACCTTTGAAGGATGGTAAGATCACAGACGACACTCGTATCCGTGGTGCTCTTCCAACACTTAAGCTGATCCTTGAGAAGGGTGGTGCTCTCATCATCATGTCTCACATGGGTAAGCCAAAGGGTAAGGTAAAGCCAGAGCTCTCTCTCGCTCAGATCAAGGACGCAGTTGCTGCTGCTCTCGGTGTTGCTGAGGTTAAGTTCGCTCCTGACTGCGCAAAGGCTCAGGATGCAGCTGCATCTCTGAAGGCTGGTGAGGTGCTTCTTCTTGAGAACCTCCGTTACTACCCAGAGGAAGAGGGTAAGCCAGTAGGTATCGACAAGGAGGATCCTGCATATAAGGCTGCTAAGGAAGAGATGAAGGCTAAGCAGAAGGAATTTGCAAAGACTCTTGCTTCTTACGCAGACTGCTATGTAATGGATGCATTCGGTACAGCTCACCGTAAGCATGCTTCTACAGCTGTTATCGCTGATTTCTTTGATGCTGACAACAAGATGCTCGGTCTCCTCATGGAGAAGGAGGTTACTGCTGTTGACAATGTGCTCAACAACATCAAGCGTCCATTCATCGCTATCATGGGTGGTTCAAAGGTGTCTTCTAAGATCGGTATCATCGAGAATCTTCTCGGTAAGGTTGATAAGCTCATCCTCTGTGGTGGTATGACATATACATTCGCTAAGGCTCACAATGGTGAGATTGGTGATTCTATTGTAGAGCTTGACAAGCTTGACGTTGCCCTCAACGTTGAGAAGCTCGCAAAGGAGAACGGCGTAGAGCTCGTTATGGCTCCAGACGCAACATGTACAAACGGCTTCGACTTCGGTTCAATGAGTGTTAAGGCTGGTGCAAAGATCGAGAACTATCCTTCAAACCAGATTCCTGCTGGTTGGGAAGGTCTTGACGCTGGTCCAGAGGCTCAGAAGAACTTCGCAGAGGCTATCAAGGGCTGCAAGACAATCCTCTGGAACGGTCCTGCAGGTGTATTCGAGTGCGACGACTTCACAGCTGGTTCAAAGGCTATCGGTGATGCTATCGCTGCTGCAACTGCTGAGGGTGCATTCTCTCTCATCGGTGGTGGTGACTCTGTTGCTTGCTGCACAAAGTTCGGTCTTACAGATAAGGTATCTTACATCTCTACTGGTGGTGGCGCTCTTCTTGAGGCTATCGAGGGTAAGGTTCTCCCAGGTGTAGCTGCTATTCAGGGCTAAACCGATACCTTGTTTATAACATATAAAAGCTCATCGCGAAAGCGGTGGGCTTTTTGCGTTATGCTTGTGAATGAATGTTGCGAGCGTATGTTTTCGGGAGATTTTCACGTGTTCTCTCGGAATATCAATATTGTCCGTAGAATGACAATTTGCCAAAAACATCAATGCTTTTGTTGAAAACCGCAAATATGATTGATTTATGTCAACTGCGATATAAAAATAATACTTTGTGTAAAAAAAAAAGGTGAAAAGTTTTGTAGTTTCGGAAAATAGTCGTACCTTTGCATCGCATTTGGAGAAATGCTTATTTAGAAGTGCTCTGAAAAGAGTAAGAAATAAATAAAAAATGCGGAAATAGCTCAGTTGGTAGAGCACAACCTTGCCAAGGTTGGGGTCGCGGGTCCGAGTCCCGTTTTCCGCTCCATTTATTGAACAAACAAGAAACTGAAGCGCAGAACTTGCCCAAGTGGCGGAATTGGTAGACGCGCACGTTTCAGGTGCGTGTGTCGCGAGATGTGCAGGTTCGAGTCCTGTCTTGGGCACTCACATTCCAGGATGGATTTCAGGAATGGCTTCTGATTCTTGTAGGAAAAAAGTCGGAGAGGTGGCGGAATTGGTAGACGCGCTACTTTGAGGGGGTAGTGTCAATTGTGACGTGGGAGTTCGAGTCTCCTCCTCTTCACTTATTTTGCGGAAATAGCTCAGTTGGTAGAGCACAACCTTGCCAAGGTTGGGGTCGCGGGTCCGAGTCCCGTTTTCCGCTCCAGTTTTGAAGCCTCTTTTTTAGAGGCTTTTCTTGTTTATAGACGTCTTATATTATTAGCCCATGAACTTATACCTAAGATATTTTGATAGTGAATTGCTGGTTTCAAGTGTTGATGAAGCCATAGAATTCCTTTCTTCTATTTCAGAGATCAATATGACACGTGAGTTGGAGAAAGACTTGCGTGACTATGCCGCTGCCAACGTATATTATCCAAAGAGATATAAGGTACGTCCGCGCGTATATTTCATCGTAATCAAGACCGAGGCTGCCACAATGGAGGATTTCAAGGCTAAGAAGGCTTTGCGTCCTATGGAGCGTGTCAATAAGGGAGAGAGCCCTATTATCGTCGCCCTTAATGACGAACGCTATGGCTGGTATGAGGGCAAGCTGGATTTCAAGCGTGTTGTTGTTTCTCCTGCAACTGGCAAGTGTGAATATCGTGACACTTCATTTGTTGCCCAGTGTAAGGCTATGTCAGGATTAGATGCCTACAATCGTATCTGTGACCATTTGCTTACCCGCGTGGATTCACGTTCACAGTTCCCTTCTCCAAAGGGCAAGAACTATTCTTTCAAGTTCCTTGGTGCCTGCAAGCCTGAAGCATGAACAAGGTGATGCTCATAGGAAACGTGGGTAAGGATCCTGACGTTCACTACTATGACTCTGATCAGGCGGTGGCTCAGCTGAGACTTGCAACGACGGAGAAAGGATATTCTCTGCCTAATGGTACTCAGGTGCCTGACCGTACAGATTGGCATAACCTTGTGTTCTATCGTCGTCTGGCTAAGATTGTGGAGACGTATGTACGCAAAGGCGATAAGCTCTATGTGGAAGGACGTTTGAAGTATCGTGTATATGATGATGCCAAGGGGCAGAGGCAATATACTACGGAGGTTGTTGTTGACAGTATGGAAATGCTGACTCCGAAATCACAACGTCCGAATGCGGAATCCCCACAGGGAACAGCTTTTGAATAAGTGAATAGTGAAGAGTGAAAAATTTAAGTTTGTATTGCAGCTTAAAATTCGTGAATCGATCTTTCTCAAAAACAAAGTAATTTAAATTCTTCACTTTTCACTCTTAACTCTTCACTTGAACTTGAGCAAGTTATAAACTTGCGAAAGTTTGAACTGAGACCTAAATTTATGATTAATGTTTGACTTGATAATAGACCAAATATCACAGGTAACGCTGCACGCTCCCTCTCTGAGCGTGCTGTGTTCGTTGGTGGGCGTATGTGTTCTACTATTGCTTTCCGGCTTTGCCAGTGGGTCTGAGATTGCATTCTTCAGTCTTGCGCCGAAGGAACTTTCTGAGTTGAATCCGGAACACAGTTCGCGTGATAAGAGTATTCAGATGCTGCGCGATGACAGCGAGCGGACTCTTGCTACGATTCTTATTACGAACAATTTTGTCAATGTCACCATAATCATGCTGTGCAACTACATCTTTGCACGTGTGGTGGATTTTGGTGAGGCATATTGGTTGCAGTTCCTTTGTATCACGGTATTGCTCACTTTCCTTCTCTTGCTTTTCGGAGAGATAATTCCGAAGGTATATAGCCGTATATCTCCGCTTGCGTTCTGCAGAAGAACCGTAAAAGGCATACTCTTCTTTCGGCAGCTTTTCTGGCCGATAGAGACAATCCTTCTCTCAAGTGGAATGTTAGCCGAAAAGGTGGTACAGACTAAGAATCACGTACTTAGCGTTGATGATTTAGAGCAAGCACTTGAACTTACAGACAAGGAAGATATCAAGGAAGAGGAGAGTATGCTTCAAGGTATTATTCGCTTTGGAGATGAGATGGTTCGAGAGGTCATGACCAGTCGTCAGGATATTGTCGGACTTGATATAAAGAATACCTTTGCCGATGTACTGAAGAGTGTGACGGATAATAACTATAGCAGAATACCTGTATGGCAGAATACTCAGGACAATATCCGTGGTGTACTCTATATCAAGGATCTGCTTCCTCATATTGACAAGCCAAAGAACTTCCGTTGGCAGAGTCTTATCCGCTCGGCATATTTCGTTCCTGAGACAAAGAAGATTGACGACCTGCTCCGTGAGTTCCAACAGAACAAGGTTCATATAGCTATTGTGGTGGACGAATTCGGAGGTACAAGCGGCTTGATAACACTTGAGGATATTCTTGAGGAGATCGTAGGTGAGATAAATGACGAGTATGATGAGGAAGAGATGCAATACACCAAACTCACGTACAACACCTATGTCTTTGAAGGAAAGACTCCGTTGACCGATTTTGCCCGTCTGCTTGACATTGATGATGAGTTCTTTGACGAAATAGAAGACGCCGATACCTTGGCAGGATTGCTACTTGAACTGAAGGGAGACTTCCCGAGCATCCATGAGGTACTGAAGTTCAAGAACCTTACCTTCGAAGTGCTTAAGAAAGAGCAGAGAAGAATCTCAAGAGTGAAGGTGACGGTAGGGGAGAAACCCTCGCTAGTTGAAACCTAAATATTTTCTGTTATGTTCAAGAAATTAATTTCTCTACTAAAAGATAAGCCTCGATTGTACGATATTGTCTTTGAGGATGATACTCCGGCAGGCAGGAAGTTCGACATCATAGTGATGATTGCCATCTCGGTCAGTTTGATAGTGATGTTCGTGGAGAGTCTGCAGATTGTAGATGGCCGTTTCAAGCTTGCGCTGGAGATAATAGAAGGTTGCCTGACCGTGTTCTTTACCACGGATTATGTGCTTCGCCTGTATTGCTCGCCTGTAAAACGTGACTATGCTCTCAGTTTCTTTGGCGTGATAGACTTTCTTGCAACCATTCCTCCATACCTTGTGCTCCTGTTTCCAGCTGCCCGTTATATGTTGGTATTCAGGGCGTTCAGGTTTATCAGGGTGTTCAGAATATTCAAGTTGTTCTCTTTCATCAACGAGGGATTCTTGCTTCTTGAATCTATAAGGAGGAGTATGACGAAGATACTCGTGTATTTCCTGTTCGTGTGGATTCTGGTCATCTGTATCGGTACGCTGATGTTCATCATGGAAGGAAACTCGTCGGAGAGCGCTTTCTCTGACCTTCCGACCTCGATATACTGGGCTATCGTGACAATGACGACCGTGGGATATGGCGACATAGTTCCTGTAACGGCTACGGGCAGGTTCCTTGCGGGTATGGTTATGGTACTAGGATATACCATTATTGCTGTGCCAACGGGTATTGTTTCAGCAACAATGGTTGATTTAACCAAAGAAGCTGTGAAGGATGGTCTTTGTCCGAGATGCGGAGGTAAAGTAGATGAAGAAGATCGTTTTTGCAAGCATTGTGGTGAGAAGCTTTAACAAGCAATTGAAAATTGAGAATTATTCTCATAAGCTCATCAAGCTAAAGCAAGTGATATTGAAAATAATAATTAATGCCTTTCGCATTCCGGCTCCCTCCCTACGGGGGAGGGCGGGGGGAGAGGCCAAATTTTTAAAGTTATGAAACTAAACGGAAGACGTGAAAGTAGCAATGTGGATGATCGCCGTGGTAAGGCATCAGGTATTGCAGGTATAGGTGGCCTTGGAATAGGCGGAATTATAATCTATCTGTTATTCACATGGATATCGGGAGGTGATATGTCTCAGGCTGTACAGAGTGTTGCTGAGCAGCAGATGAGTAATGTTACAACCCAGTCGAACAATGGCCGTGAGTTCACGGCTGAGGAACAGGAACTCGCAAAGTTCTCAAGTCAGATCCTTGCCGGTACAGAGGATGTGTGGACAGAGGTGTTCCGTGGTATGGGTAAGGAATATGTTCCGCCAAAGATGGTGCTCTATACGGGTAGTGTCAGAACTGGTTGTGGTAATGGACAGGCTTCTATGGGACCTTTCTACTGTTCTGCTGACCAATGTCTTTATATTGACCTTTCGTTCTTCACATCTATGAAGAAACAGCTTGGTGCAGATGGTGATTTCGCCTATGCTTACGTTATTGCTCATGAGGTGGGGCATCATGTTGAGTATCTGCTCGGAATTCTCGACAAGGCTCACTCTCAGATGTCAAAACTGTCAAAGGCAGAGGCTAATAAGGTTAGTGTGCGTACCGAGTTGCTTGCCGATTTCTATGCAGGTGTATGGGCATATCACGATAATAAACGTTTCCAGTCGCTTGAAGATGGAGACATAGAGGAGGCTATCAATTGTGCCCACGTGATAGGTGATAACTATCTGCAGGAGAAGGCTCAGGGATATTCAATGCCGGAATCATTCACTCATGGAACTTCTGCACAGAGAATGAAATGGTTGAAACTTGGTCTTACAACGGGAGATATGAGCAAGGGAAGAACCTTTGAGGTTTCAGAGAGGGATTTGTAATTTTTTTTTTAGAATTAAACGCCAAACACGTACATGGAGGCAAAAAACGCCTGTAAATATATTGATAACAAATAAGTTAGGAGCATGTACGTGTTTGTCTAACACGTACATAACACGTACATAAGTCGTCATGCTTTGCAATTTGATTTCATGAGCAGAAATCATGTACGTGTCATGTACGACTCATGTACGTGTTAGACAAACACGTACATGCATGTAAACGCTTTGATACACAATGCATTATCATGCAATTTTTACCCCCATGTACGTGTTTGGCGTTTAATTCTAAAAAAAAGTTCACTTGTAGTCTTTTATACCATAACAGTAGGTCCGTTCCAGGTCCGTTGTAAGTCCGTTCCAAATCCCATTCAAATCCCATTCATAAATGGGCGATAGAGTGGGGGTGTAGTGGAGGAGCATCAAAGGCTTAATAATCATAGTAGAGAAAGTGAACGCTAAGAGGTGCAAGTGAAAAAAATCAAGAGAGTTGAAAGAGGGGGGTGCACTTTTAATGAAAAAACGACTTATATACATTGATAATCAGTGATTTACGATTAGTGCACCTCCCCCCAAAAAACAAGTGCACCCTATCTCCCAGTTTTAGGGGGAGGTGCACGCTTCGTTATCTTTTGATTATCAGGGCGTTATATGGCTAAAATCGGTAAAAGTGCACCCCCCTCTTTCAACTCTCTTGATTTTTTTTATTGCTGTCCGGTAAAAACAAAAACCAGAAAAAAACATTTATGTTCTAAAAGGCTTTCAGCCTTCATAATGTATTGCTTGTCTGAAAGCCTTTTAGTAAAGACCCCTTCCTGCCTTGCAGGCACCTCTGCACATACTCGGAGATATTCAATCTCCGACTTCCCTCGTGAAGGGGCAGGGAAGGCTAGCGCAGAAAGACCTAACGAGAATGTCCAAACGGCGGCAGCTTCTTGCCCCTTTAAGGGGAAAGATGTCCGCAGGACAGAAAGGGGTCTCATTCCCCTCTGCGAGGGTTGGAACATAAATGAAAAAACATA
>CACZCN010000006.1:0-105440 GCA_902779665.1 uncultured Prevotellaceae bacterium
GGCGATCACCTTGCTACCTGATGAAGATACCCACCTGATCCTGATACCGCCTCAGATGATGTGTTGAGGCTAGCGACCTGATCTCCCTTCTGAGCCTCATAATCAAACACATAATAAGACACTTATAAGACACTTATAAGACACTTATAAGACACTTACTAAGAATATAAGAATATAAGAATATAAGAATATAAGAATAGTAGAAGTGTAATTATTATAATAATATACACCCGCAACACAAATTTTTCGTTGATTTTTATCTTGTAGAAGTATTTTCTTTTGGCTTCGCATTATGGGGGAATGTTCACGAGGTGCAGAAAAAAGGCGGTACTTTTTTCTGAAACAGGCGGGAATCTATTTTTCAAGCGTGGTGCAGTTTGTTCTATGTATGAGAAGGGGCGCGGTTGTGAATATGCGCAAAAGGGATAAAAGGTTAAAGAATAATAAAAAAGAATTAAAAGTAATTAGTGTTTGAAAATTAATGCCTATCTTTGCAAGACCTAAATATACAAGCGGTCACAGACCGAAACAAGACATATTTTACCCTTTGTATGGTGGTGGTATCGGAAACGACCACATAGCGACTTGTATAGCTAAGGACACCTAAACAAAGGGTATTATTATTTCCTAAATATACAAGTTATGAACCAAGAGAGAAAAAAAGAGTTGTTGGCAAAGATTGCAGATAAGAAACAACGCATTACAGGGTATCAACAGAATATTACCAAGTATTCAGCAATGGCAGAAGAATACAGCCGAAGAAATGACGATGAGGCTAAAATGGTAGTTTACAATGCAAGAAAACTTGTAGAGGCTTGTATTGAGGCGAAAGGTATTTGCGAAGGCCTAATATCTGAATATGAGGCAGAGTTAAACAAATAGCACTTAACAATTTTTCCCGAATCTATTTTGAAGGTTCGGGAATTTTTTGTACCTTTGCCCACAGAACCACCTCAACACCCGATATTTTGCTAAAATCGTTACCATTACGTTACTTTCGTGGTTTTTGAGGTGGTTTTCCTTTGCTCTAAATGGCTGAATAACAATTAGATAAACCATATAGATATTATGTTTTCATTCGAAATAAAAGACGCAATTGATATCTTTCTTGTAGCGATTATGCTATACTACACCTATCGGTTCATGAGAGAATCGAGGTCTATCAATGTGTTCATTGGTGTCCTGGTGTTCATCCTGATCTGGTTGCTGGTCAGCAGGGTGGTGGAGATGCGTCTTCTTGGAGCTATTCTTGATAAGTTGGTGGGCGTAGGTTCTCTCGCTATTCTGATACTTTTTCAGGATGAAATTCGAAAGTTCCTTAACAACCTTGGAGGACATAATAGAATACGTACTTTGCTAAAGTTCTTCTCTTCGAATGATCAGAAAAAGGAAGATGTTGATCGTGAGAAGGTTATGGCTGTTGTGATGGCATGTCAGAGCATGGCGAGAGGTAAAGTTGGAGCATTAATTGTGATAGAACGTCATTCCAGTCTGAAAGAGATAGTTGAGACCGGTGATACCATTGATGCAAATATCAATCAGCGACTTATCGAAAACATCTTTTTCAAGAACTCGCCTCTGCATGATGGTGCGATGATCATAAGTAATCATAGAATCAAGGCTGCGGGATGTATTCTACCTGTAAGTCATGACCTGAATATTCCGAGAGAGTTGGGACTTCGTCATCGTGCGGCTATGGGAATGTCACAGGCAAGTGATGCCCTCTGTATCGTTGTTTCTGAAGAAACGGGCAGAATAAGTGCCGCCATCAATGGGCAGTTCCGTTTGAGGCTCTCTGCAGAGAACCTTGAAAGTCTGCTGAATGAAGAGCTGAGTAAGTAATGCTTGCCGAGTTGATGTGCCTTCGTTCATCCTTCGTTCATCCTTCGCTCTGCCTTCGCTCTGCCTCCGTTTCAGAACGTAGAATGGGATTGGAGCTGGAACGGACTTACAACGGACCTGGAACGGAGGTAGAACGGACTTACTTCCTACGAGAGAGGATAACAGAGGGGAAACCCTGTAAAAAATATCAGAAATGGCATTTTGATATACTATTTAATTGTTAATTAATGCAAAAGTTTTGTGATTTTATAATTCTTGAAACACAATTTTTAATTAATAAATTATCTGTGATTTTGCTATGCATATTAAACAAAATTAAGGCTTATATATGCTTTTTGTGTTAAAAATTACTAATTTTTTGGTTTTTATTTCCAATTCCTTTGTGTGCGTGATATAATAATATTACATTTGCATAGACTTTGAATATTGAGATTCTGAATCCAGTCTTAAACTTATTCCAATGTCTGAAAGGTAAATAGAGTGTTTGTAAGATGAAGGCACCCTGTAACTAAAAACGGTAAATATGACTTTGAAAATCACAAATATAAGAAAGCGTTATATCGCACCCTATGCAGAAATGATAGTGTGTGATAGTGATGAATGTGTTTTGGACTCTGTTTCCGGTCTTGGAGAAGATCCAGGCGGAGGCGGTGACAATCCGCCATTCGCGAAAGGTATTGGGAGCATCTGGGATGACGGTGGTAATGCTGGGGGATCAGATGGAGTTACTAACATTTTCGAAAATGAGCCATGAGGAAGACGTTATCATACATATTGCTTTGGATGCTTGGTAGTCTCAACGCTTCTGCGGTGAGTTATACATACGATGCCAGTAAGGGAATATCCTTCTCTTGGCAGTATGATGATGCGTTAGGTGTATATACTACTAAGGGTACACGAATAAAGCACTGGGCATTGACTGATGGTAAAGTGACATCGTTCAGTTCATACGGATGGTCGCTTGTTGGAAACTGTAAGTATTATCTCTACTATCCATATAATGATTCATATTTCCAGAACGATACTCCTATAACCAATTTGCCTATCACCTTTGAAGGACAGGTGCAGAGTGAGAACAATAGTCTGTCACACTTGGCTGCCTTTGACTATATGATGGGAGAGGGCAACACCGATGAGACTTCCGCAGATTTCAGTATGAATCATCTGTGTTCGGTTATAAGAATAGAATATGTGTCGCCCAAATCCGCGGTTTATACCAATGTCGCTATAAAGGCAACTGATGAGTTGTTCTGTCGGACAGCAGAGATGAACCTTGAGACACAGAGCATTAATCCGATGGAAAAAGACTGTTATGCGAGTTTGGAACTTAATAACATTGCGGTAGAAGAAGGAGAGACGCTTGTTGCATATATGGTTGTAGCTCCAGTAGATCTTTCCGGATGGGATATAAAACTTGCAATCACTTCTGAGGATGGAGAGGAAATAAACCTTGATGTACTGGCAAACGAACTGAGAGCGGGAAAGCTTTATCTGCTTAATACCACGGGAATTGAAGAGAAGGAACTATCAACAAAACATCGTGCGAGTAGTCTGGCTGAACCGAGCGTAAGTGTTGCTGACATACCGATAGATACAGATTCGGAAATTATTGTCACGGGTATTCAACAGACGAATCATTATCAAGAACAGGATGATGGGGTAGTCTATACAATATCAGGAATAAGGACAAAGCAGTCTTCTGCTAAAGGTATTATAATAAAGAATAGAAAGAAATGCCTCTCCCAAGGAGGCCGAAAATAAATATTATGAGATATAAATCATACATAGGATTATTGGCAATTGCAGCTATGATGGCATCTTGTTCGCAGGATGTTATCGAGAGTTCTGTCTTTAATGGTGATGAGGTATATGCCACGCTTCCAGAACTGGTGGACGGCAATGTAATGACCCGCTCTGCCCTTATATATAATTATGGTGATAAGAAAATGCACTTTACCTGGGAGGACGGTGACAAGATTGGTGTGTTTGCTGTCAATGATGATGAGAGCAGACGTCAGCAAGTGCAGTTCGACCTCACGAAGGGAGCAGGTTCTATCGCCGGAGGCTTTGTGTCTTCTGACGAAAGCTTACAGACGATTGAAAAGAATAAGCAGTATATCGCTTTCAGACCATATTCAAAGGAAGATGACTATGCCAAGCTTGATGTTAAATATTCAGGTCAGAAAGCCAAGGCATTTCCGAAGATGAAATATTTCCCATTTGATGGAAATACAGAAAAGGATGAGGATATATACAACGAGTCAGAAAAGGCGGCTTCGGCACATCTTTCCACAGCTGACTATATGGCTTCATTGCCAACCAAAGCATTAGAAGATCATCATTGCGCTTTCGATTTCAAGCGTATCGGAGCTGTGGTGAGATTCTATCTGAAATGTCCAAGGCCTATGGTTTATGATGGAATACAGTTGGTTGCCGCTGGCAAGAAGTTCATTCTGACTGGAATACTTGAGGCTGATAAAAGGGTGATTACTCCTTTGATAGTAAGTAGTGCGATGGATCTTGAGTTCTCTCCTAAGTTGGAGATGAGAACGGAAGTGTCTAGTTCTGCGGCAGAATATTATTATAATGGTGCAGGCTATATCGTGTCATATATGATGATAGCTCCGATTGACCTTCGTGATGCTGGGGAGATATCAATATATCTCAAGGGACATATAGGAAATAATACCTATTATTATAAGTCAAAAGGAGAATTGGAAAAACCTAACCTGACAGCGAATATGTTCTATCAATGGACATCAGCCGACAATTCAGATGATCCGGCTATCATCTTTGATGAAATCTCTGTTCAGGATTGGGAAAGAGATGTGATATATAGTAATGGTGAGGAAGGTACAGGAACAAGTACGTGGTAAATAAGCAGCCTCTCCCCCCGCCCTAACACATACTCCGATGTCGTCAACATCGGACTTCCCACGTAGGGAGGGAGCTGCGAGGCGAAAAAATATATTATGAATATGTTAAAATACAAATCATACATAGCAAAAGGTACAATGGGCATCGTACTTTGTACTTTGTTTGTAGCTTGTTCGGGAGATGATCTTGGACAATATGCTCAGCGTGCAGATAATGCCAATGAGATAGTGTTTTTGCCTAAGACTGAGAATGTAACTCGTGCAAAATATAGTCTGGATAATCCGCATCCTGCAACTATGGGTGTGTTCGGATATTTCGACTTGGATGGTAACCACGTTACAAAACCTGATTTTACAATCTTCAAGAACAAGCAGGTGAATTACAGCAAAGACCAAGATGGTACTTGGGGTTGGGTGTATAGCCCTGTTAAGTATTGGCCGGAATATAGTTCTGCCAACGACTTTGATTTCTTTGGGTATATGCCTTATGTTCAGGGTACAACTGCTGCAACTCTTACATATTTTGATAAGGGCTATACCTTGAGTTTTGATGCCACTTTGAGTGTAACAAATATAAAAGAAGGAACGGATTTGCCTTTGATTTGCAATCAGCCTCATCATAAGGATGCTCCTGGAGAAATTGTGAACTTTGATATGGATCAGACCACAACGGGTTTCCAGTTGAAGTTCAAGTTGGGTACTAAGATGAGTAACGTTCGTGATTTCGAGATAACAAAGGTACAAGTAACAGGACAGATTCCATATAAAGGAAGAGTCTCACGTACTTATATCTGTGATGATGATGGTAATTGGGTGTTGGATCCACAATTGTTGGGAAAAAAACATGACATAAAATGGAGTAATGTAACGACTCAGCAAATGGCATTGACTATTGCAAATGAAGGAGGAAACCTGACTCTGTCAGACGACGAATTCCACGAATGGGGAAAGCCATTCTTTGCGATTCCAGTAGAAAGTTTTGCTCCTGCGATAACGGTGACGTATAATGTCAGAGTTGCGGATTCAGAGAAAAAAACTATTACGCGTGAGGGCGTGACGAAAAGTATTGTCTTCAACGAGGAGAATTTCTCCAACCTGAAGAAGAACAAACTTAAGCCAGGAAAGCTAAATTCTCTTGAAATCGCCATCGTGCCAGATCATCTATATATTCTGGCTGACGATGATCAGTATATTGGATATTTGGAAATAGAATAGAAAAAGCGGCCTCTCCCCCCGCCCTGACACATACTCCAATGTTATATCAACATCGGACTTCCCCTAGGGAGGGAGCTGGAGCGTCCCTTTTAATATATAACGAGTAATTAATAATTTGTAATCTGAGCTTTTTGCCTTCCGGCTCCCTCCCTACGGGGGAGGGCGGGGGGAGAGGCCATAATTATTATCGATATGAAGATAACTACATTTGTCAATATTATGAATAGGGTAAGGAACATCTTCATGCTCCTTATACTCCTTGTGACATCTGCGCAAGGGGCATGGGCGCAAAGTGGTGAATGGAAAGATTATGCCGCAAATGGATATGCTTCGGGTGAAGGAACCGAGGCTAATCCATACGTTATCAATACCGCAGCTCAACTTGCGTATTTGGCAAAAGAGGTTTCCAACACACAGAATGCTTCTGTGGGTAAATATTATGTCTTGGGGGCAGATATTGACCTCGGTGCGCACTATTGGAATCCTATTGGTGATGGACATGAAAATTATGGTGTTAATGATGATGCGAAATACCGTTTCAAGGGAAATTTTGATGGTAAGGGACATGTCATCAAGAATATGCATTTGCAGTGGATAGCTTCTAACAAGTGGTCATGTGTCGGTCTGTTTGGCAGAATATTGGGAGATGGATCTAGCAGTTGGGCACGTGTCAAGAATCTTGTTATTGACAATGCAAATGTTGTAAGAAAAAGCGGAGATTTGACAGGATCCTATTATATGATTGGTATCTTGGCCGGAGAAGCATGTCAGTATGCAGAGATAAGCAATGTTATCGTTAAGAATTCTGTCAATTCTGATGGTGCTAATGATAACTCTTTGTTCGAAGTTAAAAGTACTATTCGTGTTGGTGGTGTTCTCGGAAATACAGAGAATAAAAATAATAAATATAGAATATTCAATATTGCAACAGAAAATGTTACTGTTGACTTTTCGCATACGAAATACAATAGTAATAGTACCTCATATATTGGTGCTATTGTTGGTCGTTTCAATCAACAGACTGGAACTGATGCCAAATACATTTTTGCGAAGAATATATTCTCTGATGTTACAATCAAATTTGATCAATCAAAGGTAAAGAAAGGAACGGTAAAGCGTGGAAATGTACTCGCCATCGACGGTGGAACAAATGCTCCTGATAATTGGTATTATACCAATTCTTTTTCTTCGTCAGAAACTAATGCTACAAATTATGGAGAAAAGAAGGTCTTAGCATCTTATGGTTCTACATTTATAAATCAGGCAAACGATTTTCTTACAGAAAAGAATATGTCGGATATGCCTTGTTGGGGTTATGGTCAGACATCAGGCTTTGTGCTTATTGGATCGTTCTCTGGTAGCCATGAAAGTACTCATCTTACGAATGCACATGTCTATTCAATAAATACAACAGGTAGCTTTACTTACGAATGGTATGTGGATGGTGTTCGTCAGTCAAGTACTACCAATAAGGCAACCTTAACAACAAAAACAGTTGAGCAAAATGGTCGTGTTGTAGTTAAGAATGGCTCTGAAAAGCTATTAGAGAAAAACTTTGTGATACCAGCAGAGATCTATGGTGTGGAAGACCATATCTGTGCTGCAAACTATGGTGGCGGTAGGGGTACACAGGTTTCTCCATATCTCATCAGCAACGATGCTCAGTTGGCAAAACTTGCCTTTGATATAAATAATGGAAAGAATCTGGACAAGTACTTTAAGTTAACTGCAGATATTGATCTTTCAAAGGCTGTCTGGACTCCGATGGGTAGTGTTGTATATAATACTAACAACACATTCAAAGGCACGTTGGATGGAAATGGGCATGTAATCAGTAATATGAATTTTTACTGGAATGAATCTAAGAAGGATAAAGATAACTGCTTTGGACTTTTTTCTACGATAGGAGGTGGTACTGTCAGGAATCTTATTATAGACAATGCTAAAGCTATACATAGTAGTAATTCTGATTTAGTAGGGGCACCTATTGTAGGTATATTGGCTGGTTGTGTGTACAAGAATTCAAAAATTCAGAACATCATTATCCGTAAGTCTAAGATTGAGGCAACCGCTTTCTACCAAAATGAAAAATGGGTGATAGTAGGAGGTACTATTGGTAAGATTGTGGACTCTAGCAATAATTATAAGTTTGACAACATTGCAACGGATGTAGAAATCAACTTAAACAGTCTGAATATTAGTAATTATGACATAGTATATGTAGGAGGTTTCATTGCAGAATGTCAGCCCAATGTGAAGACATGTGTAAATAATGTCTATGCGCATGGTAAGATAAGCGTAAACAATTCATGTGCGAATGTTGGTTCCGTATTTGGTATTTACTTTGATAATGTGTCTCAGAAAACATTGTATTATGCAAATGAGGCAAGACTGAATCAAGGTACTCAGAAGTCTTTTAGTGGGTTTGCTGTGCCATTCTGTGAGGCGAATAATGAATTCGTTGAGTCAAGTGGTGACGATGCCCTCTCATCATGGAATTACGACAAATCGACTGGTGTTTTCTACTTCACTTTATATGGCACAGAGTTGTTAGTTGAATATAAGGACAAGGTAGTTATTACTGCCAAGACTCTTGGAATGAGTGGCAATGAGCAGTATAACTGGTATATCTCTGAAGATAAGGTGAATTGGAAGAAGTCAAACCTGAGTACTACAAAAATATTGAGTCTCCCTTATGATGGAAATATTAGATATGTGTATGCAGAGGTTTCTGATGAAAGTTCACGTTCAAAGTCAGCAAAGATTTCTACAATCATCAAGGCTGACGCATATCTGGCAAAGACGAATAATACTTATAGAGTCAATCTCACCAATTCTCTTTGGGATGACAATCAGCATCTTACTGTAAGCTATCAATGGATGGTGAATGGCTCTAACGTATCAGCTACAGGCAACACATATACCCCTTCTGGTGCAAATGATAAGGTGTCTTGTCATGTCACATTGAGTAGTGGTCAATATACTATTCTTGACAAAACATTGTATTCTGGTACCGTTGTGTTCTTAAAACCTGCTGGTGGAAATAATGACAATGATGGTCTGACACCAGATACTCCGGTAAAGACATGGCAGAAGGCTTATAGTCTACTTAATGCCGAAGGTTCTTGGGACGAGAATACAATAGTCCTGATGGGACTTAGTAATGCAGCTGCTACTGGAAGCAGCGGCGGATTTGCCATTACAAATAATATTGTAAATAATGTTCCGTCTGAATTATATCCAGAATGGAAAGAAAAGGTTAATGCTTCTAACCTTGCAAAGAATGCAACCATTACAGGTAAGTATAATGGAGTGGATTATGGTGCAATTATTGAAGGCTCCAATTATAGAAACAAACAATATATCAGTCTATTTGGTGATACGCGCTTTGAATATATCACATTCCATCATACAAATAGTGCTCCTGGTGATGGTGGCAATCATTCTCAGTACATTTTCTGTCAGTATTATAACTTAGAGATGGGCGAAGGAATACAGATGACAGGATACGTTCCAGAAGATACGCCAGGCTATGGTTCTATTGATGGTGCAAGGGTTGTTTCTATGCAGATTTATGGTGGATTGAATAATGATGCCCGTTTCCGTAGTGGTAATGGTGTTCTGGATATGGAGGCTATGGAGGAAGCAATGCCTCATGGTAAGAAAGGCTTTAGCATCACGTTAAAGTCAGGTCGTTATTCTACTGTCACTGTAGGTGGTCGTCAATCAACAGGTAGTCAGCTTAATGGATTGATGGGAACACCTAATTTGCCAATCAAGTGTACTATTACCATTGATATTGACAGAGAATTTAATGATAATCACAACGAAGCAAATGCTGACTATGACTGTGGTATTGTGTTGGCAGGTTGCCATGAGGGCGCAATGTATGCCGATGTGGATATTATCCTCAAGAGTGGTTATGTGGGTCGTGTTGTAAATGGTACTCTTGGTCAGAAAAGGAACTATCAATTTAGTTACGATAATAAGACCTATACTTTCCCAAGCAATACCTATGCGGGTAGGGCTAATATCCTTCTTGATCCAAGAGATGGTGAAGGAAAGATTGATAATAATAAAGTGATAGTCACGGAGCTTTATGGTGGAAGTACAGGCCGTGGTTATAGTGCTAAAGATGTAATAGATAACCCGTTCTATGGATTTAGCACCGTTACAATCAATGGCGGAACTTTCAAAGTCCTTCCTGAAAATAATAAAATGAAAGAATCCCTTTTCTGTGGAATCTTTGGTTCTGGTGCAGGTGGTTATAATGGTATTGGTGATGATACACATCATACAGTTGATGAAAAAATCGCCTATTGGAGTCCTGATAATAAGGTTGTGCTCTTTGGCAAATATGATGTAGCGAAGAATAATTTGGTTTCTGTAAAATGTTATAACGCTGATGATAATTATCAAACTCCAACAACTATAGATCCAAGAGATACCAAAACAAAGATTCTTATCAAAGATGGTGTCTTTGGTACAGATAAGGATCATCCGATTGATGGCGTCTATGCTGGCGGTAGTGGATTTATGAGTCCAAGCCTGTTCTTTGCTAATGACGTAGTGCCAAGTGTTGCTGGTGGTAATGTATATGGCAAGGTTGGTCAGATCGTATCTTCTTTAACTATCAAAGGTGGTACATTCTATTGTAAGAATGGTATCTTTGCTGGTGGTAGAGGTACAGATGAATTCTATTCAAATAAAAAAATAAGGAGCAAGGACTATAACTATGGCATTGCTGATGGTAACCATAAAAATTATAATGCATTGGGTCAAACATATGGTGATGTTGAGTTGATAATCAACGGCGGAACATTCAACTGTGACATCTTTGGTGGAGGCTATGGCGTTGCTGATGCAAAATTGTATAATACAAATACCTATGCGACTCTTAGTAACATGGCTCGCGTCTATGGTAAGACTACTGTCGTTATTGATGGCAATACGGAAATCAAAGGTTCTGTGTATGGTGGTGGTGATATGGCAGCTGTGGAAAACGGCACTTTAGATGCTACCGATCTTAAAATTATGGGTAATGTCGTTGTTAATGGCAATGTCTTTGCTTCTGGTAATGGACGTACTAAAAATGACACCCAAAATCCTGATCTCGTAGGTTTTGTTAAAGGAAATGCAAATCTTTATATTACCGACACACCAAGAATCTATGGCGACATCTATGGTGGTGGTGCATACGGTTCAAATGAGGGTAACACTAGTGTCATAGCTGATGGTGGCTACTTCTATAGGAATGTCTATGGCGGTGGTCAGGGTGATCTTGATTCCGATACAAGGGCTACTATTAAAGGTAATGCATCTGTGACAATGAGTGGTGCTAAGGCTGCATTGACACAACGTGAAATTGATACCAATACATTTACTTCAGGTATGCATAATGTCTATGGTGGCGGCTTATTGGTTGCTACTGTAACAGGTACTGCTTCTGTGAATGTAACAAGATCTTTTGCTCCGGACTCCGACGATGAGGATTATGATCCTAAGTTGCTTGAGATGTGGGAGAGTGCGTGGAATGACAATTCAAAACTTAACTTCTGGGTTTTGGGTGGTGGCTATGGTGTTAATACTATTACTGGAAATACAGATGTCAATATTAACATTGACATTGATAAGAATAATAAAATTATTGGATCTGCCGGTGGTTCATATGCAGGTGTGGTAGAACATAACACATCTACAACGATTCAGGGAATACCAGTTCTCAGAAACGTATATGGTGGAGGTTATGGCCTTCTGAGTACTGGTAATGCATCTACCGGTATCGTGAAGGAGAATTCTACCGTTGTAATTGAGGGCGGTAAGATGTACTGTAATGTGTTTGGTGGTGGTAAGGGTATTTTCCAGACTGCTTCAGATGATACTTATAAGGATGTTGCCCGCGTAAAAGGCAATACAAGCGTTACGGTGACAGGTACTGCTGAGATCTATGGAAATGTATATGGTGGTGGTGATATTGCCAATGTAGGTGACGGCACAGTTGGTTCTGGTGAGCCAATAAGTACATCTATAAGTAATGGCGAGATTGTAGATTATACACATAACAATTCTCGTACCTTCGTGAATGTTACCGGAGGTAATGTCTATGGTATGGTATTTGGTGGAGGCCTTGGTAGAACGAGGTCAGTCTCAGGTGTTGGTGCCAACTATACCAAGATAGGTAAAGTAACGGGTAACACTCTCGTCCATGTTGCCAACAGCAAGGATGCTGATGACAATACCGTTGAGCCTTATATCTGGAACAGAATATATGGCGCAGGTTCTTATGGTATAGTAGATGGAAGCTCAAAGGTGCATATCGAAGGTGGTAATCTTGGATACAACATCTTCGGTGGTGGTTTTGGTGATATAAAAGGTGGAATTACTTCTGCTGATGTAAATGGTAATACGTATGTCACCATTGATGGTGGTTCCTGGATATGGTATGCAATGGCTGATGTTGATGGAAACATCACGACTTGGGATAAGGCAAATACCAAGTTGAGTACTTCTTATGAGAAAATGAGAAGTATGACAGAGGCTGAACGTATGACTAAGATACAGTCATATGTCGATGATCGTTTCTTTGAAAATAACGATGGTGGATATAGGTTTGTTATTAACCATAATATATATGGAGGTGGTAATGCTGCTTGTAATGTAAGTGGAACAGCTAAGGTTGAAATAAATCACTCTCCATTGACCGATGTGAAGTATAAAGGCAAGACATATAACCTTCTTGATCCTAATACTGCTGCCGGCTGCTGCTGGTACACATCAATGGATAATATTAGAAATCCTCAGTTCTCAGTCTTTGGTGCCGGTTATGGCGTGAACACAAAAGTAAAGAGTACGGAGGTGTATGCTCAGCCAGGTTCAAAACTTAATGCCGAGGGTAAAGCTGTAGGTGGAAAGAGGTATTTGAACCAGCCAGAAGACCAAATTAAGTATGAGGTATTCGAGCAGACTATCAATGATAACTATCAGGCAGTTGATGATAATACAAGGAGAAGGTTGTATGGCATGGGTGAGAATACCAATGATCCTCGTACATACCTCCGCTATCGTGCAAGTCAGTTGGCTTGGTCTATAGGTGCTCCTGCTTTCACCTTCATGGATATTCATGGTGGCGGTTTCAGTGGTTATGTAACTGGTAATACTAAGGTTGTGACTGACTGTCAGCTCACATGCCGAAGCGTATTCGGTGGTGGTATCGGTTCAAAGCCGGATGGTACTCCTTCTGGCTCTGAGACATACGGTCAGGTTGACGGTAATACTGACGTGAAGATATATGGAGGTGTTATCTCAATGAACGTATTCGGCGGTGGTGCAGGTATTGAACCATATACTGTGAATGGTGTGGATAAAGCATTCCCTGATATGGCACGTGTTAAAGGCAAGACCAATGTTGATGTATATGGTGAGTGGTACAAAATTGATGGTATGGATGTAGAGCGTACACTAATTTTCGGTAGTGTATATGGTGGCGGTGACGTTGCCAATGTTGGTACATCGGCTAATACAACAAAGCAACAGCTTACTGGATCAGAATCATTTACTACTAAGGTAAACATCAAGGGTGCAAGTGTGATGTCTCCTGTATTTGCCGGCGGTAATGGTCGTAACAAGTCATCACATTATGACTATACAAAGCTCGGTGCTGTATATGGAAATGCCGGCTTGTTCGTGAATGAGACAAGTGAGGCGTATCCTTATGATTCAAATTCTGGTACACTTTCTACACCTGTTATTCCATACCTTTGGAGCCGTGCATACGGTGGTGGTAACAAGGGTATAATCAATGGTAATACTCTTGTGAAGATAGATAATGGATATTTCTCAGATGATATCTTTGCAGGTGGTTTGGGTGATGCACAGGCAAATACTGCTAATAGTACATCTGCTGATGTTAAAGGTCACACCAATCTTATCGTGAATGGTGGTGAGGCAAAACTTACATCACTCTGGAATCCTGTGACTCGTGCTTGGGTTGCTGCAACATCAGCTAACAACCACTTGTATTCTCCTCAGTATGACCCAGAGAAGCGTAAGTTCAAGGTCAACCATAATATGTATGGTGGCGGAAATCTTGCTTGCGTGGTAGAAGGAAACTCATATATAACCATGACAAAGGGTATGCTTAATAATCAGGAAACTGTATCGGCAACAGCAAACCCAGATGGTGGCTTCTTTGCTACAAAGGAGTGGAAAGAGGTTTATTACAAGACAGGTTCTCCATATTTCTGCGTATTTGGTGGCGGCTATGGAAAACAGGCTGTTATCAATGGTAGTACTAATCTGGATGTAGCTCTGGAAGATAACAATAATCATGTTCATATCGAAGACATTCCAGACCGTGTAGAGGGTGAGGAGTATCTGCACTTCATTCCTAATCAGTCTGTTATGGATATTGTAGGCGGTGGCTACGAAGGTAAGGTTATTGGTCAGACCAATGTGAATATCGCTGGTGGAACATTTGCCCGTCGTGTATTTGGCGGTGGTCAATATAACTCTGTTTATACGTCTAATGTCAATATTAATTCTATTGACTGTGAGGATGTATTCGGTGGCGGTATGATGGGTGATATTGAGAAGACTGTTTATGTCAATATCGGTAAAGAAGGTGCTGCTGCCAATGAGAATATCCATATTCATGGTAATGTATATGGTGGTAATGACGTGGCTGGATATGTGAACCTCAAGGATAAGGATGCAACAGGTGCAACCGTATTCCAAGACAATGGTGGTGAAGGTGTAAAGTTGAAGATCCGTGGCGGTCATATCTACGGCAATGTATATGGAGCCGGCAATGGTGACTATCTCTATGCACTTGACAAGGCTGGTAATACTTCTCCAACGGTTAATGAGTATTATGTGTCTGGAAATAATAATAAATATGATCTCGTATTTACGGTTCCAATGCGTAGTACAATCGCAACTAATGCTTCTTCTGCAACAGAAGCCCAGAAGATTGTGAATCTTAACTCATGGCGTCCGCTTACCAACAAGGTGATTGTGGATATTGCAGGTAAGAGTGCATCTTCAAAGCCTGACATCCGTGGAAATGTATATGGTGGTGGAAACTCTGCTACGGTCGTAGATACAAACGAGCCTAATGAAAAAAAGAGTCATGTTATCCTTAAAGTAGGCAGCTACATTAAGCTTGGTGGTCTCTTCCTTGGCTGTGACGGTGAGCAGTTGTTCACTCAAACAGATACTAAGGACTATATTAGGGCTATCAATGATATCGACAAGATTGATGTTAATTCATCGATTAACTGGAATACAGACGCTATCAAGAACATCCAGAAGATATATCTTCCTGGTGATGCTGATACTCGTAAGAAGGCATATCCTCATATCCTTGACCTCTATTTCCAGCCTGTGGCAATGTCTATTCGTCCTCAAATCATATGGGCTGATAATTTGACAACAGACACCATTGGCTCATTCGTTTGTGGAGGTAATAGAGGTAATATGGATATTGTTCCAGACGATAATGGTAATGCGGTGAAGGTTGAGTTCCCTGCAGGACTAACCATTACCGACAAGATCGTTGGTGGCTGTTATAATGCCAACTATGTAAAGAACAATTCGGTCAAGGTAGATCACGTTGGTGGCTATCTGCTTGGAGAGAGCCGTTCAATTTCTCCAATGATTGACCTTACTGTGAAATGTAAGTTCGCTCCAAGTGTTGTGGAGAAATCTGGTAAGACTTACTACGAGGGTGGTAATGTATATGGTGGTTGCTATCAGTCTGGTGTCATCGTTGGTGACGTGAAGATTGACTATCGCAGTAATTCTCTCAAGGGACTTGATGAAGCTCTTCTCACGGTATCTAACGAGAATGACATCGCTGCCTGCAATATCTATGGTGCCGGCTATGGTGAGGACAGTTATGTATATGGTGATATTGATGTGCTTTATTCAAATCAGGTTCCATGGAGTAATAATTCCGGTACGACTGTAAACAACGTATTTGGTGGCGGTCAGAAGGGTAATGTTATCGGTAATACTGATATCCGAATCCTTAATGGTAAGATTCATGGTTCAGTTACCGGTGGTTCTTACTCTGGTTATCTATGGGGTTCTGCTCAGGTGCTTGTAGGTTATCCTAAGTACTATCTGTGTAAGAAGAGTTCGAAGTACGATATACTTCGTGCGGATGATGCTTCTGCTAATCTTGCTATGGAAAATACGTATTATAATGCAAATGGTGAGAAATATACGACTCGTACAATTAAGCAGTCGCTCTATATTATGGCTGGTGATATTGTGTCTGAACAGGTTGTCGATGCTATTAATGATTATGATGCAAAGAATGGTACGTTGCAAGTAAGTGATGCATTTGATGAGAAAATCACAAAGCCTAGCGATTATGGTCTAAGTTGGAGTGGAATCAACATTAACATAGGTGTCGCTGTGTATGGTGGCGGTTATTCAACTGCTGCAAGTGGTACTTCATTGAACAATACAACAGTATTGAGATATACGGAGAAGTACAACAATGTTGATATGAACTATAGTGGCTCTAAGAATGGAAACAGCAACTATGCCAGTGGAATGGATCCGGAATTGACCGTGGATGCTGTAAAGAACTATGGTGGCAATACTACTATGTTGATAGCTGATGATCCTTCATACATGGCTGAGCATATCACAATATCTCCACAGACAATGAAGGTCGCAACAGGACTTGCAGATAATGCAGACTTGTTCCAAAAGTACTATATGGGTACTGATAACAACTACCATTTTATCTCTGTAGAAGGAAAGTATTTCAAGAATGGTTCGGTTGCTGCTGGTACATGGCCTGCTGATATCAGTGAAACAGATCATAAATTCTATGAGGCTGATACAGAAGGTGGCATCTTTGGTGATGGTCACTTGTCATATACAGAAGGTTTCCGTAACTGTGAACTTTCTGGCTATGGATATGCTAGTCACAGTGTGAGTGCAGGTAAGATTCTGAATACATTCCAGCGCTTGGATATGCTTCGTCTGAAGGATAACTGCATAAAGTTGCTTGGTGCCCGTGACTATGCAACAAGTTCAACAGATGTTACTCCTTATTCAATTTCTCGTGTAGGAGAGATTCAGATGGTCAGCTCACTTGATGCAAACCAGGCTTTGACCGTAAGAAAGCCTAAGCTTTCGAATGGTAATGATGACCCAACTGACCCATTCCTTTTTGGCTATAAGAAGCGTAACTATCTTGGTCTTTCAAATAACATCCGTTATGTGGGTGCTATCAAGACTAATGATGATTTTGCTACAGCAAAGTGGCATGGTAAGGATGGACAGCTAGGTACAGGAGAATACTCTGGCCTTTCTTACCAACGAGTAAAGACAGACTACCTCAAATATCATCAGTATGCACCAGGTATTACAGGTAATTCTTCTGTTGCTAAGGATGAGGTTAGGTATCAGAAACGTAATGAGGGAACGGCTCGTAACCTCATTGGAATCGCATCTGGTTATGCTTTGAGAATACGTAATGTAAGGGAGACATACAATATAAAAGGAAAGCTTTCTGAATGGGCATTCTATGGTCCTATCGTGGGTGTTGCCGAGATACGTCTTGTGAATGTTGATCCAGATGAGGCTGGTGGATATGTCTATGCGGATGACCGACATTCAAGTGGAACAAACTATCAACGTTCTCTCCTGACGACCGGTAACTTCGTATTCCCATACGTTGAGAATCCAGATATGTTTGTCGTTGATGACTGTTTCCCTAATGGTTGGGAGCAGAATAAGCTAGATGGCAAACAGAACAGTTCGCACTATTGGTATCTTACTGGTTATCATTTCTATCTGAATGCAAACATCTCTGCATTTACATATAATAGTGCTGGTAATCCAATTGAATTTGAGTCAAATAGTGAAATTGCAGATGTGAATGATGTTGAAGTTCTCAGGGGACTTGTTCCTATTCCAGAAGAGAAACTTTCTGTAGTTAGTTGGTCATTGCGTAGTGATCATCCATCTTCATTCGCAAGTGATCTTGAGAAACGTAACTATGATGATAATGCAAAGGATCACTCTGGATACGACCTTAAGGACAAGTATAAACTCTATGTAAGTATATCTGATAAGGCGAAGTATTCAGAGAGTGAGGTTCATAGTGAGCTGTCGATGAAATATGATGCATCTATTCCAAAGGGAACTATACTTCCAGGAACAATTAAATCTGATATTTCACGACTGTCATTCAAACTTGTGGATAATGCAGATAATACTTCTTCTAAGTATTACAAGGATCACATGGAGAAGCCTACAAAGGCAACACTTGTGCTTCGTGCTCCTGCTTTCAGGTCTGATGGTAATGGTGGCTATGTGAGTGACATAACAAAGATGGCTGTTTCTGTATTCTACACCAAGAATGGAGAGAATTATTCTCCAACAGAAAACGGTGTGGCTCTTGCAAATGGTACTGCATACTATTTCAAAAATGGTGATACAGGTGAATATGAGGAGGTCTATGATGGTACTAAGTTCCTACATAACGTCTATACAAAGAACGATAATCAGTATGTAGGACCTAAGGAGGCAATTGGCGAGATAAAGCCAAATTCAAGTAATGTGTTCTATATAGATGTAGAGCGTAATTATACCTATACTATCTATCTGAATATTCAGTATATACAGGGACCTTCTCCTGAGGGTAACATTACTATTGCGAACTGTGCGTTGCCTGGCGAGTATATCAAGGCGGATGCAAGTAGCATTATTGTTGATGCTGACCAGTCAATGAGACCACAGAACTTCTATTGGCGTATTGGTAAGCTCAATGCGGAAGGTACTGCCTTTGAGGACAATACTCCTTGGAAAAAGGAAGATGCTGGTAATGCTTCTAAGGGCTATGAGACTTGGCAGGTAGGTACTACACGAACAGGTATCTTTGCTGAGTGTGAGGCTGTAGGTAACAATGTGCTCTACATCCCTGCGTATTATTATATGAATGGTTATGGAGTACAATATGGCTTTGCTTCAAGAGAAACTCGTGAGAATCAAGACGACGAGTATGTATTCTATCCTATCGATATAAAGAGGGATGAAGCAACTGGTAAGATTCTTGATCGTCTCGATGTTCATAACTTCCATTTGATGGCTTCTCATGCGGTTGGTGTTGATCTGCGTTTGGCAGAGGCTGTTGAGCGTGCAAAGAATGAGCCTGCTGCTCAGCCACGCATCTATATTGGTGATGAAGCCGATATAAAGGCGTTCTCTGCATTTGTTAGCTCTAATAAATATCATGGTGCTAATGCTCAGTTTGTTCTGCTCAATGACTTGACAATACCTAACGGATATGCCGTTCCTGATGAATTTGCAGGTACATTGCATGGCGATGGTTATGTGATTACTGGAGGTCAGTTGTTCAAGAAAAACAGTGGACACATCTATAACCTTGGTGTTGTAGGCGGAAAGATTGCCAATACTAACACGGGTAAGTATCACTGCTGTTTCGAGAGCAATGGTCTGAAGGTCTATGACATAGATGGAAATGATGTAGCATATACAGCCGAAGACTTCAAGTATGGTAAGGTTGCATATGACCTTAACCAGTATAATATGAAGAGGGCAGCTGGCGATGCAACATACACCTACGTGGAGGATTACTATCGTAATGGTGATTTCCAGTATGCACGTATTGATGATGAGACTCTTGGTGTCACATCTGGCGTTACATATCTGCGTAAGGGTAATGATATTGCAGCAAATGAGTCTGCTCCTTATTATCTCATTAAGGATAGGACTGCTCACAATATGGAGCATACGGCTGATATACGTTCAAAGGGCGATCATTGTGAGCCTCTGTTTGAAAAGAACGATATTAATGACTATCGTTTCTTCGGACAGGATCTCCAGGCTGAACCTGAGTTGTATCCATCAACGATAACATCTCACAAGGTAAGTGCTGCATTGAATCGTGTATGGCGTACAGACGGCTATTATGGTGATAAGAATGTTGGCAAGTTCTATTATAACGCTGCTATCTACAATGATACTTATAAGGACACATATGTTCTTGATCCAAGAATTACAGCGGTGAACTTCAATGCTTCTGACGATAATGCTTCTGTATTCCACGGCTTTGGTACTGCGGAAGACGTGACAAGAAACCTCTTGGTATATACAAAGAGCGATAACACATCTGAGAAGAATGAGGCATTTGATGTTGTTTCCAAGGCACTTTCATATACTGAAGAAACACCAGAAGCTGCTATCAGAGGTCATCATGTAATTGGTAGTGGATCAACAAGGAAGGCTTCAATGCTTCATCTTGTGGATAAGCAGACATTCAATGCACCTATCGCGTTCTCTGTAACTGGTAAGTCTTGGTATGTACGTAATCCTGAGACTGAGACTGGATATGTAGAAGAGGTCGGTACTGCATGGGGAAGTATCTGTTTGCCATTCGAAGTGAAGAAATCAACTCTTTCTGAAGGCATACATCAGTATAATCCTGCGAATGGAGCAGACATTGGTATAACCAAGAATATCACCTTCTTCTATGGAACACCTGCAGCAGGAACATCTGTTGCCAATGATAAAAACACTCTGCGTCACCATTATTGGTTCCGTGAGTTCAAGTCTATATCTGGCAATCAGGCAACCTTCGAAAGACCAGATAATTCTATTACTAATGGTGGTTTCGCTGCATACAAGCCATATATCGTCAGCTTCCCAGGAAGCAGATTCTATGAGTTTGATATGACAGGTCAGACAATCACATTTGAGAACACTTCTGGTGCAAGTATTGCTGTCACAGACGATGCTGTTGCTACGGCAAATGTAGGAAAACTGTATCGTGTGGCATTCACCAATGAAGAGGCTTCTGCAAGTAAGTATGCTATCACAATTGGTGAGACTGGCGATGATCAGGGCATGAAGTTCGAGACAAATCAGCCAATCTATGCATTCCGTGGCTATATGACAAAATCAACTTCAGGTGCAAAGGCTACTAGCTTTGCCCTTGATGATGATGTAATATACATAAGCACGGATATCAGGAGCATAGAGAGCCTTGATGATGATGAGAACTCTGCTGATGTAGCTGGTGAGTTCCTCCGTGTGTATGATGCCGGCAACCACACTATTGGTGTTGAAAGCTCATACGACACGAAGCTGACGATCTACACATCTTCTGGTCAGATTGCTCGAATTCTTGATGTTCGTGCTGGTAACAGCAAGTATAGTGGCTTTGCTTCCGGCATCTATATTGTCGGTCAGAAAAAGCTTTCTGTCAAGTAAGTGTAAACTAAAAATCAGTGATATTTAAGAAAAAAAAGTGAATAGCTTTTGCTGTTCACTTTTTTTTTGCTAACTTTGCAAAGAATTAGCCGTATGGTAAAATTATGGTCTAAGGACTAAGGTTTGAGGCTTTTGACCTTTGACTTACAATTTCGACCTTCGACCTTTGACTTTCGACTAAAAAATACATAAATCATAAATTTAAAACTATGAATTTAATAGAACAGATTATTGCGCGTGCAAAGTCAAACAAGCAGCGCATCGTACTCCCAGAGGCAGAAGAGGAACGTACACTTATTGCTGCAGACAAGGTTCTGGAGCTGGATATCGCAGACCTTATTCTTATCGGTAATCCTGATAAGGTAGCAGCATTGGCAAAGGCGAAAGGTCTCACCCATATCGGTAAGGCTACTCTCATTGATCCTGAGAACTGTGAGAAGAGCGAGGAGTATGCACAGCTTCTTGCTGAGCTTCGTAAGAAGAAGGGTATGACTATCGAGCAGGCTCGTGAGCTTGTTAAGAACCCTCTCTATCTTGGTTGTATGATTATCAAGACTGAGGGCGCTGATGGCCAGATTTCTGGTGCTCTCTCTACTACTGGCGAGACATTGCGTCCTGCTCTTCAGATTATCAAAACCGCTCCTGGTATCTCTTGCGTTTCTGGTGCAATGCTTATGATCACAGAGACTCCTCAGTATGGTGAGAATGGTGTCATGGTATTCGCTGACGTTGCAGTTACTCCAATGCCAGATGCTGATCAACTTGGTCAGATTGCAGTATGTACAGCACAGACAGCTCGCTCTGTTGCAGGTTTCGCAGATCCACGTGTCGCAATGTGTTCATTCTCAACAAAGGGTAGTGCAAAGCATGAGGTTGTCGATAAGGTCGTTGAGGCTACAGCGATTGCAAAGAAACTTGATCCTTCAATTAAGATTGACGGCGAGCTTCAGGCTGATGCAGCTCTTGTTCCATCTGTAGGTGCAAAGAAGGCTCCAGGCTCAGAGATTGCTGGTAAAGCAAACGTACTCGTATTCCCTAATCTCGAAGTGGGTAACATCAGCTATAAGCTCGTTCAGCGTCTTGGTAATGCCGTTGCCCTTGGTCCAATCCTTCAGGGTATCGCTCGTCCAGTAAACGACCTCAGCCGTGGCTGTTCTGTAGAGGACATCGTAAATCTCGTCGCTATCACAGCATGCCAGGCAATGGATGCAAAGAAGTAGATTCTTAAGTGAATAGTGAATAACGAATAGATAATAATACTTAATACTGGTGGACACCAGTTAAGGTAGGATAAGTATATCATTCGTTAATTAGTTTCAACCTTGATATTTCAACCTAATGTATAATATTGAGAAATCACCTTTAAGAGTTAAAAGTGTGGCTTTTGCTGCGCGTATTACGAAGATGGTTGATTATCTTCTGAAAAACTCGTTGAAGAAAAATGCCTCAATTTATAATCAGGTGTTAAGGTCTGGGACTTCTATCATGGCAAATGTAAGTGAGTCTCAGTTTGCGCAAAGTCGTGCGGATTTCATTACTAAATTACACATAGCATTAAAAGAAGCAAATGAAACTAATAATTGGCTGATATTGCTTTTTCGTGATCAAGAACTTACGGAACAACAATTCTTGAGTATTCATGCCGACTGCAATGAACTTATAGCAATGTTGGTAGCGTCATTGAATACCTCAAAGAAGAATAATGAACAATAATAAATAACAAGTGAATAGTGAAAACGATATAATATGGTGGTAATGGGTAACACCTTTTGATTTACTTTTGGGGGTATTTCGTGATGGTGTCTACCAGTATTAAGTATTATTCGTTTTTCACTATTCACTATTCACTGATAAATATGAAAATTTTAGTTCTTAACTGCGGTTCTTCATCAATCAAATATCAGTTGTTTGAGATGGAGACAAAAACCGTTCTTGCAAAGGGCGGTATCGAGAAAATAGGTCTTCCTGGTGCATTCATCAAGTTCAATGCGAAGGATGGCTGCAAGAAGGTTATTGAGCAGGAGATTCCTGAGCACACAGTAGGTGTTGAGCTTATCTTCAAGGTTCTTACAGATCCTGTAGAGGGTGCTCTCAAGTCACTCGACGAATTGGATGCAGTAGGTCATCGTATGGTGCATGGTGGTGAGAAGTTCGCAAAGTCAGTTATCCTCACTCCAGAGGTTATCGAGGCATTCAAGGCTTGCAACGACCTTGCTCCTCTCCACAATCCTGCAAACCTCAAGGGCGTAGATGCTGTTACAGCTCTTCTCCCAAAGATTCCACAGGTAGGCGTATTCGATACAGCATTCCATCAGACAATGCCGCAGAAGGCATTCATGTATGCTATCCCTTACGATATGTACGAGAACTACGGCGTTCGTCGCTATGGTTTCCACGGCACATCTCACCGTTATGTATCAGCTCGTGCTCTTGAGTTCCTCGGAATGAAGGCTGAAGGTTCTAAGGTAATCACAGCCCATATCGGTAATGGTGGCTCTCTCGCTGCTGTTAAGGATGGCAAGTGTCAGGACACATCAATGGGCCTTACCCCACTTGAGGGCGTAATGATGGGTACACGTTCTGGTGATATCGACGGTGGTGCTGTTTCTTTCATCCAGAAGAAGCTCGGTCTTGATGCTGACGGTATCTCTAACTACCTCAACAAGAAGTCTGGTCTCGCAGGTATCTCTTGCAAGTCAAGTGATATGCGTGAGGTGTTCCAGGCTGCTTCAGAAGGCGATGCAAAGTGTAAACTCGCTATTGATATGTACACATACCGCATCAAGAAGTACATCGGCTCTTATGCTGCTGCTCTCGGCGGCTGTGATGTCCTCGTATTCACCGCAGGTGTATGTGAGAACCAGTCAGATATCCGTGAGGCTGTATGTGCCGATATGGAATGGATGGGCATTAAGCTCGACAAGGAAAAGAATGCTCAGATCCACGGTGAAGAGGCTATCATCTCTACTCCAGATTCAAAGGTAACTGTTGTCGTTATCCCTACCGACGAGGAGTTGATGATTGCATCTGATACAATGGAACTCGTTAAGTAAGTGAAGAGTTAAAAGTGTAGAGTGAGGAATTTAAGTTTGTATTAAAGTTTAAGGTTCTCAATCTCCTTTTACTATAAATTGTAACTTAAATTCTTCACTCTTCGTTCTTCACTTTTCACTAAAAAATATATGTATGCCTAAACTCCTTTCCCTTCTTATATTATTCTTCCTCTCGCAAGCAGTTGTTGCGCAGAACACATTTACCTTTGGAACCAGCGTTAACCCACAGGGTACTACGTTTGAGGTTGATTCCAAGGGATTTGTCGTTGGCGGCAAGCACGTACTGCCTGTTATGGGTGAGATACACTATGCCCGTGTTCCTGCAAAGGACTGGCGTAGGGAGATACGTAAGATGAAGGCTGGAGGCATTACCATTGTCGCTACATACGTATTCTGGATTCATCATGAGCCAGAGGAAGGACATTGGAATTGGGCAGGCAATATGAACCTTCGGGAGTTTCTTGAAGTATGCAAGAGCGAGAATATGCCCGTAGTGCTTCGCATAGGACCATTCTGTCATGGAGAGGTATATCAAGGTGGTTTCCCCGATTGGGTTGTGGAGCGTCATGTCAGCAACCCCAAGGAGTATAAGGTGCGCTCTCAAGCAAAGGGCTTTATTAATGAGGTTGAGCGACTATACTACAACATCTTCGGACAAGTGAACGGATTGCTGTGGAAAGATGGCGGTTCTGTGGTTGGTGTGCAGATTGAGAATGAGTGTCGTGGTCCTTGGAGCTATTATATGACCTTGAAGGACATTGCCGTAAAGGCAGGTTTTGATGTGCCTTTCATGACTCGCACAGGTTGGCCGAAACTCAACGGACAGGAAGAGTTTGGCAAACTCCTTCCTCTCTATGGCGATTATGCCGACGGTTTCTGGGATCGTAAGTTGAGCGATATGCCGGGCGAATATGCCAAGGCATTTGTGTTCAAGGACAACAGAATGAGCGGAGCTATTGCTACCGAGACTTTTTCTGCCGATGAACTCAAGGAAACAGGAAATAGTAAATCGTCAAATAGCAAATTAACTTATCCTTACCTCACATGTGAACTTGGTGGCGGTATGATGCCTTCATATCATCGTCGCATAAACATGAGCGGTAATGAGGCTATGCCGTTGGCTATCTGCAAACTTGGTAGTGGAAGTAATCTCTTGGGCTATTATATGTATCATGGAGGCACAAATCCCTACAATCCTGCACATACTATGGCTGAGACGCAGAAAACGGCTGTTACCAACTATAACGATATGCCTTACATGACATACGATTTCCAATGCCCTCTAGGCGAAATGGGACAGCCAAATGATATAGCCTTTCATCAGACACGTTTCCTTCATCAGTTTCTTGCCGACTGGGGCGAGGAACTGTCACAAATGAAAGTAGATACCCTTTCCGAACACTATTCCCGTCGTGGCTGCTTTGAGTTCTATAATGACTATGTGAGGATGCACAACGAGTCGGGTAGGGCGTATGTCCGTCCTGTCAATATGCCATTCCTCGGACATACCATAACCGCTGATGCCCAGCCTTTCTGCAAAGTGGGCGATACTATCTATTTCATTCCTATTAAGGGGATGAAGCCTACCATAACTATTCGACCCTCTAAATCCCCCTTAAAGGGGGACTTGAAACGCGAAAAACATTATCTTTTAAAGGAGGGTAAAAGCCTCCCTTTAAGGGAGGTTGGGAGGGTCCTCTTGTTGTCTCCCGACAAAGCAGAGCGAGCCTATAAGATTGACGGACAACTGCATTTTGCCAAGCATGAAGGAGGTATTCTGTATAAGGATGGCGATGGTATAGTGGAAGAGTATTGGCATGAAACTGACGATAGGGTAGAGGTTCGCAAAGTTCGTGAGGCGGCTTCTCCTCGTGACATCGTTATGGGAAAGCAGAAGGTAGCTGCTATGCCCGAAGATAGTGACTTTGACAAGGCTGCTGTGTATGTGATAGATATTGATTCTGCCCTTGCCTCTTGTGCTGATAGTGCTTTCTTGAAGATTGACTATGCAGCCGATTGTGCCCGTGTCTATGCCGACGGCAAACTTGTGCAGGATAATTTCTGGAACGGAAAGCCGATGCTTGTTCGTGTTTCTGATCTCGTGGGGAAACACGTGGAACTTCGCATCCTCCCACTTCGCAAGGATGCCCCTATCTATCTCCAGAAAGAGCAGAAAGCACTTCTTGAAGCTTCAGAAAACGCCCTTCTCACGCTCACAAAGGTTAGTATCATTAAGAGAACCACTATCCCATTTGCTGGTTGATTATCTACTCATCCTTCACAATGCTTTTATATTTGATTTCAATATAGTGCAACGCGCCCTATACCACCTAAATCAAGCATAGCCTTGATATTCATGGCACGGAAGAGTTTTGATACTGTCTGGAAAGTGACGTTATTGCCATTCTCGATCTTACAAATCTGAGCTTTTTTCACGCCAACCATCTCCCCCAGTTCTTGCTGAGTGAGATTCCTTGCTTTACGAGCCTGCCTAATTGCCTCTCCAATAAGAAACTCATCCATCTGAGCATCAAATTCAATGCGCTCTGTCGTTTCCTTTGTACCTATAACCTTATCAAGTGCCTCAGCCTCTGTATAGAATTTCATTGCCATAGTTTTTTTACTTTTTATAATATTCATTTCTGATAGCTATTGCTCTATCAATCTCTTTTTGCGGGGTCTTTTGAGTTTTCTTTACAAATCCGTGAGTCGTAATTACATACGTATTTGTATTGCTATCCCAAAAGGCCAATAGTCTGTATTGCAGACCATTGTACAATGTTCTGAATTCCCAAATGTCCGTTCCTACCAGCTTCTTGAACAGTTTTGGGTCAAGATTGTATCGAGCCTTACCAACATTAAACATAATCTTTGCCTTTGTTTTTGCTGGCAAAGAATTCAGGAAGTCGATAACCTCTTCTGAATATATTACGTTAAACTTTGGTTTTGCATCCATAGCTATTTTTATTTTTGTGCAAAAGTACCTAAAAGTTTCTATTTATGCAAACTTTTTGACGAAAAACCTTTCATTGTACGTTATTTTTAACGTGAGTTCAAACGAATAACTCATATTAATAAGTAATTCCTATGTGCCTCCCAAGCAAGTCCCTTGCAAGTCCTATGTAACTCCTATGATCCTATAGTTCCAGAGCGGACTTACAACGGACTTACAACGGACCTGAAACGGACTTACAACGGACCTGAGAGGGAGGTGAATATTTTTAACCTTCTTTCGTGATTTCCGCGTTCAGAATACTTTTTCGCGAGAGTTTTTAAATAGGGGGGGGTGCACTTTTGCCCATTTTTTAGGTATAATGCCCTGACAGTCAAGAGATAACAAAGCGTGCACCCCTCCCCTAAAGTGCACCTATGAAAAGAAAGATTTCAGGGGGGGGGTACACGCAACGTAAATTGCTGGTAATCAGTAGGAAAAATGACAAAAATAGGCAAAAGTGCACCCCCCTCTTTAAATTCTTCCAGTTTTTTTCAAAGTATAATCTCGACATAGCAAAATGCGAGAAATTACAATAATTACAATTACAATAAAATGTGCTATACATCCCAAAATCGCGCCAACTTAAAAAGAAGGGTATCACATTGCGTGATACCCTTCTGATTTAGATAATGGAAACTTTATCTAGAGCCTAATTGCATTATTCATAATATTCTTCATCCTCTTCATCCTCATAAAAACCAAAGGAGCATTCTTTTGCGTCCAACTTACCATAACCGCCAACGTGAAGGTTACTTGCCGTTGTAAGCAGATGTTTTCTTAACTCTTTAGGACGAAGTTTGGGCTTAACATATATCTTTTTCATAGTGGTACTATTTTATTACAAACTTCTTTCCGTTTTTGATATAGATACCAGGCTTTAGGGCGTTTTCATTTACCACTCTACCATTAAGGTCATAGATTCGGGATGTAAGCTTATCATTCTGTGACACCTGTGAAATTCCTGTTGCCTCACCTTCTTCATCTATGACATTGATAGTAATAGCCTTTGCTGTATTAGAAGTATTGGCTATATTGTATATCGGACTACGAGCCTCTATTTTCATATACCAACGATAAGGTTTCAAATCACTTTCTCCATCGGTCATAATTACTGAACCTCCTCCCATAGCATAATACTCGTTTTCTATCAAAGTAGATGCAGGAATGGTTTCATAAGTGCCAGTGAAGATATATTTAGCAATAGTAGTAGAACAATCAATACTATTCTCTATTGCCCCATAGAGTGTAGTTTTACCTACAGAGATTGTTTTTTCACCTGTAGTCTTTGCCCTAATAAGATAAGGGGTATTAGGGATAAGAGAACCTTCTTCTATTCTATACACATCCATTATAGTCTCGTCAATTACATTATCATCATTTGTGTCAATCTGTCGGATACCATTGATATAGGCAACATCAAAATCATCTTTCCAATCGTCATAACTCATGGAGAAAGGAATGTAAAGTGCTTGCCACTTGGTGTTATTGAAAGTACGGGTGTATGAAATGTTATATCCTTCAAGTTGTGAATTGTTAGTATATTGCTCACCATCTGTTAGAGTCGATGTGGGAGGCAATGCAAATATCCAGTCTCCCCAATTACCTCCCCGGTATGCTTCAACACTATTGGCTGGTACAATGATAGGAAGTATATCATTGGTATTACTAAAGGCTCCTTCGTTAGTTGGAGGGTTTGTTGCTAGGCAAGTAACAGACGTCAGTCGCGAAATGTTCCCAAAAGCGCAATAACCAAGATATGTCACAGACTCCGGGATTGTAACGGAGGTAAGACCAGAGGAGTCAAAAGCATGCGCACCAATACTCGTAATAGAATTTGGAATGTTGATGGATGTTAATTTGCCGCACTCCATGAAGACGCCATCTTCAATACTTGTCACAGAATTGGGGATATTAACAGTGGTAAGACTGTAACAATAACAGAAAGTATTTTTTCCCAAACTCGTTACAGACTCAGGAATTGTAACGGATTTAAGACCAGAGTAGTAAAAAGCGCCATCTCCTATACTTGTCACAGAGTTGGGGATTGTGATTGAGGCGAGGCTGTAGCAAAAAGAGAAAGCACCATGTCCAATACTCGTCACCCCCTTTGAGATTGTTACAGAGGTGAGATCATTGCAGTTAGAAAAAGCAGATTCTCCCCAACTCGTTACGGACTCTGGGATTATAACGGAGGCAAGATCTGAACCATAGAAAGCATAATTTCCTATACTCGTCACAGAATTCGGGATGGTGATGGATCTAACACCTGATTTGGCGAAAGCATAATCTCCTATACTCGTCACAGAATTGCTAATATTGACAGATCTGAGATATGGGTATTCATAAAAAGCCCTGTCTCCGATATTCGTCACTCCATCGTTAATTACAACTTTCATGATGGAATATTTATTAGAAGACCAAGGAGCTTCATTATCAATATAATCTGGCATATCTGTTCCTGATATGGTCAATGTGCCATTCTCGGATAGAGACCATGTGATTTCTGCATGAATAGCATTTAAGGTAATCAAGCTAAATAAAAAAAGTGTAAAGATTTTTTTCATGATTAGACAAAAAATAAAAGGGCGCAGACTTTCCGAAATCCTCGTCCTATCTTCAGGTATCGCCAAACACCGCACAACTGACAAGTTTACGGAAAAGCCCATGCCCTAAACGGACATGGAACTTTTCGCTTACTTGTTCCCGTTGTTCTTAAATTGGCGATTTAGAAGATAGAGAACAAGAGCTAAAAGCTCAATGTTATTTTTTATGTCGAGAGAATCGGTAGTTGCTCACCCAAGTTAATAAATAAGTGTTTAACTATCTGCTGAGAATGCCTGAGACCATAATCAGCATGGGGGAAAGCGTTACCGCTCGTCTGATTTTTTCTAAAATGTACTTTCTGTTTCTTATTATTAAAGTTTAAGTGGTTAATATATTAATGTTCACATTTCTGTTTGCAAAAATAGGTAAAAAATCTGATTTCTCCAAATAATAGCAAGGAAAAGAGCATTCTCGCATGAAGAATACTCTTATATCTGTAATCAATTCCTACCAACACTCTGTCTCATTGGCAATTTCAGGACAGGTTTCTGCCTTGTATGTCGGATCTTTTCCGACACGTCGCTGTTGTCTGTAATCGTCCAGAAGAATGATGGCGTATTTGCCAAGAAATGTGATGGCGATAAGGTTGCAAGAAGTCATTATAACCATGAAGAAATCAACCAAAGCCCATACGATGTCGATAGTCATCAGAGAACCGAAGAATACTATTATGCCTAAAACGACTCTGTATCCTTGAATTGCTGCCTTTGTATAGCTCTTACCATTACAAAGGAAAGCGACATTACACTCTCCATAATAGTAGTTTCCTATCACACTTGAGAATGCGAAGAATAATATGGCGATAGCAATAATCGTCTTGCCAACCTCACCGATATGTGAAGAGAGAGCCACCTGAGTAAGTTCTATTCCGTTTTGCCCACAGTTGCAAAATCCTGAACAGAGGATAATGAAAGCCGTACATGAGCATACAATCAAAGTATCGGTAAAAACGCCCAGGGTTTGGATAAGCCCCTGTTTTACAGGATGGCTCACATTAGCTGTGGCAGCTGCATTAGGAGCACTTCCCTCGCCTGCCTCATTACTGAATATTCCGCGTTTGAAGCCCATAGTGATGGCTGCTCCAATGGTTCCGCCAACAGCCTGATCAAGTCCGAAAGCACTCTTCACGATAAGGCTTAATACCGATGGAATCATTGTAATGTTCGTGATTATTATCCAAATGGCTATGGCAAGATATCCTAACGCCATGACGGGCACAATAACTGAACATACCTTTGCTATACGCTGGATGCCGCCGAATACTACTGCTATCGTTATTGATGTTAGGGCAATAGCCATTATTTGGGGCGAAAAGCCGAAAGCCTGAGTAAAAGCAGAGGAGATGGTATTTGCCTGTACCATATTATTAGTAAGGCCAAACTGTCCTATGATTGCAATAGCGAAGATACATGCAAACCAACGCTTGTGCAATCCCTTCATTATATAATATGCAGGACCTCCTACGAACGAATCGTCTCCGCGAGTCTTGAATAGCTGTGCAAGAGTACATTCCACAAATGTATTCACGCTACCTATAAGTGCCATTACCCACATCCAGAAGATAGCCCCGGGACCACCTATTACTATTGCCGTAGCAACACCGGCAAGGTTTCCTGTACCTACTCGCGATGCCAGCGATACGGTGAAAGCCTCGAAACTGCTAACCCGCTTTGTCTTTTTATCTTTTACTTCCGTATCATCACCGCTGTTGAAGAGAAGACGGAACATTTCGCCGAACATGCGAAACTGCACGCCGCGTGTACGGAATGTGAACCAAATTCCGGTTATTGAGAGAATTGCGACCATCAATCCGCCCAGGGGTTCGTTGATTGCGTTTAGGAGGTCAGTAATTTGTTTTTCCATATTTGGGTGCAAAATTAATAAAAAATGCCGTAAATTGCAACATTGAAATAGCAAAAGCGGTGTGTGAATTGTACACTTCAATATTTTTTTAAACGAAAATAAGTATTTTTTTCAAAAAAAAATTTTGTGCGTTGTGCTTTTTTTCGTATCTTTGCAACATGAAAACCAAACAAAAGGTTTTCCGATAAAGGTTTAGATTAAAAGTAAGTAAGATTTAGTTAGTAATACAGAATTTGTTAGTAGTAGTATTGGTTAATAACCTTACTAATTTCTATGAAACAACACTCTTGAAAAAAATCAAGGAAAAGAAGGAAGCGGTATCCCATTGCGAAATGGAGTACCGCTTATATTTTGTGCCAGGACCCTCTCCCTGCTCCCCCTTAAAGGGGGGAGAGCCGGAGTGCAGAAAAGTCTCCCTTTAAGGGAGATTTAGAGGGTCGTTTACAGAAACGCATATTTTAGAACGAATAGCACAGCAAGTATGCACATTCCGATATTCAGTTCTTTCCAGCGACCTGCAAGAATCCTTATCGCAACGTAGGTGATGAGGCTCAGTAGTATACCGTCGGAGATGCTGTATGTGAGAGGCATTACTGAAATGCACACAAAGCATGGAATGGCATTGGCATAGTCGGTGAAGTTCACCTTACGTATGTCGTGCATCATCATCACGCCCACAAGGAACAGGGCAGGAGCAGTTGCCTCTGAAGGTATTGCAAGGAATACAGGTGCAAGGAACAGGGCAAGTGCAAAGCATACTGCAGAGGATATGGAGGTCAAGCCTGATCTGCCACCTACATTAACGCCAGAAGCACTCTCTACGTATGTAGTAACAGTGGAGGTTCCGAGCATAGCACCAACGGTTGTGCCCACAGCATCAGCCATGAAAGCCTTGCCAAGACGTGGGATATTACCATTCTCATCCACCATTCCTGCACGGTTGCTAACGCCAATAAGCGTGCCAATTGTATCGAACATATCAATGAAAAGGAAGGTGATCACGCAGATTGCCATATCAACAGACAATATGCTGCTCCACTCAAACTTCATAAGGATAGGTGAGATGGAAGGAGGAGTGTCAAGTAATCCTGTGAAATTAGTCACACCGAGGGGAATACCGATGATTGTTGTTGCGAGGATTCCTATCAATAATGCGCCTACCACGTTTCTTACCAACAAAACAGAGGTCAGCAGAATGCCGAAACAAGCAAGGAGTACGGCTGGAGAATGTAGGTCGCCTAAGGTTACGAGCGTAGCATCACTTGCACTTACTATTCCTGCATTCTTCAAACCGATGAATGCGATGAAAAGTCCTATGCCCGGCGATATAGCACGACGGAGGATAAGCGGCATGGAATCAACGATTTTCTGTCTCAATCCTGTTATGGTGAGGAGAATGAATATGACACCCTCAAGGAATACGGCAGTCAAGGCAAACTGCCAAGTGTAGCCCATTGTCAGGACTATTGTGTATGCAAAGAAAGCATTCAATCCCATACCAGGAGCCAATACGAAAGGCAGTTTGGCGTAGATAGCCATAACTGCTGTGCCCACGATGGCAGACAGAATAGTGGTTGTAAACACAGCTCCCTTGTCCATACCCGCATCTCCAAGGATGCTTGGGTTTACGGCAAGGATATATGCCATGGTCAGAAACGTGGTGATTCCGGCGATAATCTCCTTCTTCACCGTCATGGTCTTTGGATCAAATCCGAAAATCTTTTGAAGCATACGAGAGTTGTGTTATAGGTTAAACTTCACGGCAAGTGTAGGGTTGATGAAGAAACTCTTGTCGTTTGCGAAATTATACACGAAGTTATTGCTTATCTCAAGCTCGGAACCAAGTGAAACCTTTGGAGTGATGTTCCACCAGAGCTGAGGCTCGGTAAGAATAATGAGCTGACCATGATGATTTATTGCATTCTCACCTCTCCAGAGGTCGATGAAACCGGAGAAAGTGCAGGCTTTATTAGCAAATGTGGTGCTCCAGACACCTGTCAGCTGGAATGATGCGTATGCGTCAATGCCACCTGACTGCTTGAAGAACTGCTTGTACATAGCCTGAACGGAGTAGGTAGTGGAGAAATCGGCATTATGACCGTTCCAGGCACCACCGAAGAGGGCGGCCGACTGATAAGAGCCTGCTCTTCCCATACCACCATTGAATTCCACGTGTGCAGCAAACGAAGAGGATTCTGTTGCCTTGGCAATGTTGAATTCACGGCTTACCTCGGTATATGCTCCCATCACACCGTCCTTGTCAAGGTCGAGGTCAACGAAATAGAACCAAGAGCCGAGGTCGTCGGCAGAGAAATGCTCGAATGTAGCGGTCACATCCTGTCTGCCTTTTTCTTCTGTAGAATAGATGTGGCGACCGAAATCATAGTGCAGTTGAAGATTCTGGGCACTTGCGTTGACAACGGTAAAAGCTGTCAGGAAAAATGAGAGAATAACTTTTTTCATAAAAATTACATACTTTAATTTTTTGCGTACAAAGATACTTATTTTCTTTCATAATCTCCAATTTTTTGCGTGGAAACTATCAAACATACTTCATCTTCTGTGATTTGGAAATCTTTTTGCTACTCAGAAATACAATAATCGACAAAGAAATATGTATTTTTTAACGTTGCTAAATTTGGTGGATTGCGAAAAAAATTGTAATTTTGCACCAGTTTATTCAGGGTGGGGGTAGCAAATAGTTGCCAACATAAAACTTATGATAGTAATAACATATTGAAAATGAAGAAAGTACTGACATGTATCTTGTTTCTCTTGTGTGTAATGCCAATCTCTGCTCAGAGAAACAAGAAGCTGGAAACTAAGGCAAAAACTTATGCAGAGAAATATGAAAGGGTGGGTAACGAACTGACAATATCATTTGTCGAGGAAAACATCCCGATGTCAAGGCAGGAGATTTATTCAGTTTTCCCTGCTTTGCTTGATAAGCAGTTCAAGATTCACGACGATGAAATCGAGTCACGCGATGCGCTGGGCAAGTCTGTCAAGTGCTCACTCACTCGTAAGGTCATAAATACAGGAAATATCGATATCATTAGCAATTTCAAGATGAAGCTTGATGCTAAGGACGGTAAGGCTCGAATCAGCATACAGACCGATGGCTATAGCTATTATGAAAATGCTAAGAAGAGAGAAGAGGAGCCAGTCTGCTCACGACCACCATTCGTGGAGTTGGAAAGCAACTCGGAAAAGGGCATGAAGCTTAATGAGTTCTATTATGATACATTCTTGCATTTGGATAAGGACATAGAGGACATCATCAAGAATTTCTGCGAGTACTGGCAAAAAGTAAGGAAATAATCCTGCGATTATCAGGCAATATCACAAACAATCACAACAGATTGTAATAAATCTCTCAAAAAGTTTGCAGATTACAAAAAAAGTTGTACCTTTGCACCCGCATTTGAAGAACGAGGTCTTCTCGTGACTGAAAAATGCCATATCACATCTTTAAGGGTAGGTAGGTAAGTGGTTAAAACGGGCAGACTGTAAATCTGTTGCTTTGCGGCTTCGGCGGTTCGAATCCGTCCCTGCCCACAAAGAGTGGTAAAGAAAAGTCTTATTGGAGAGGTGGCGGAATTGGTAGACGCGCTACTTTGAGGGGGTAGTGTCAATTGTGACGTGGGAGTTCGAGTCTCCTCCTCTTCACATACATGAAGACGATATGAACGGTTCGTGATACATTAGTATCGTCGGACCGTTCTCTTTTTTTATTATTATCTTAGTTCTTTTATTTGCGAAACGAATATTTTCCATTTGTAAGTGTTCGTATTTAAATGAAATTCTAACTGGTTGTAAATAAGTAATTTTGCGGATTTGCAACATAAAATGCTCTGTTTCCTGAATGTAACAATGCACTATTGCGCAAATGTAAAAAGTGTAGCATGTTATAAATCACTAACTTTATGAAACAATAATTTGTATGAATCTCGGGAAAAGTTTATAACTTTGCACTCAGAAAAGGTAAACATTTAGCGTTTGTTTATATCATGACAGATCGAAAAATATGGTTACAATCATTGTGAAAACTGAATTGTAAGACAAAGAAATACAATTGAGTGTTTAGCTTAGACGGTATAAAAATTGTATTAACAGGATTAACGCAAGGCGCAAGGTCAATGTCAGCGAAAGCTGGTGTTGACTTTGTTCTTTTATTGTGTACTAAGTCCATCTCCCTTTTCCTGTTCTTTTTCTCGAACAACGGCACTTGTCCCTTGCAAGTGATTCCGTTGTCATTCCGCTTTTCCTCCGAACCAAACCCGATAATAATACCATTATAATACCATTATATTACCATAATAATACCATAATATTACCATTAACTATGGTATTTTAATGGTATCTTAATGGTAATTTAATGGTAATTACATCGGAGGAAGAGTTTGGGTGCTTGAATTTGTGTTCTTGGTGTGCTTGTGGGATGGCTTTTATTGATGAATGTATAGAAACTTATGTGTGGAAACCTGACTTTATACTAAAATGAGCGATTTTTTCAACTTTTTCATGGAAATATTTGGAAAATCCATAAAAAATGTGTAACTTTGCACCTGTTCAGTGGAATGAGAGGCTCACCGAGATGAGCTTCTCATTCTTGTTTTATTACTTAAATTGAGAGAATGATAGACAAGAACGTCGTTAAGACAGTAGTTGAGGAATGGCTCCAGGACAAGGAGTATTTCCTGGTTGACATCGAGGTCAGCACAGATGACCGTATCGTAGTGGAGATTGACCATGCTGATGGTGTGTGGATTGAGGACTGCGTGTCCTTGAGCCGTTTCATCGAAGAACACCTTAACCGTGACGAGGAAGACTATGAGCTTGAGGTGGGTAGTGCCGGCATTGGTCAGCCATTCAAGGTAGAGCAGCAGTATATAAACTGCATCGGTAAGGATGTGGAGGTGCTTGCTGCCGACGGGAAGAAGGTTACAGGTGTGCTGAAATCGGTTGATGGCAGGAAGTTCGTCGTGACTGTCAGCGAGAAGCAGACTGTAGAGGGCAAGAAGCGCCCGCAGCTCGTTGAGGTGGAGAAGGAATACTCTATGGACGAGGTGAAATACTGCAAATACTTGATAAATTTTAAATAAAATATATAATGGCAAAGAAAGATGCAATTTTACAGCCAAATATGATTGAGACGTTCAAGGAGTTCAAGGACACCAAGAACATCGATCGTACTACTTTGGTTAGTGTGTTGGAAGAAAGTTTCCGTAATGTCATTGCGAAGATCTTCGGTAGTGACGAGAACTTTGACGTAATCGTGAACCCAGACAAGGGTGACTTCGAGATCTATCGTAACCGCGTTGTCGTTGCTGACGGTGAGGTGGCAGACGAGAACAAGGAGATAGCACTCACTGAGGCTCAGAAGATAGAGGCTGACTATGAGGTAGGCGAGGACGTATCAGAGCGTGTTGATTTCGCTAAGTTCGGTCGTCGTGCTATCCTTAACCTTCGTCAGACACTTGCAAGTAAGATTCTCGAGCTTGAGCACGACAGTCTTTACAATAAGTACAAGGATCGTGTAGGCGAGATTATCTCAGGTGAGGTTTACCAGACTTGGAAGCGTGAGGTCCTCATTGTTGATGATGAGAACAACGAGCTTATCCTTCCAAAGGCTGAGCAGATTCCACAAGACCAGTATCGTAAGGGTGAGACCGTTAAGGCTGTTATCCTTCGTGTAGATAATGAGAATAACAATCCTAAGATTATCCTTTCACGTACAAGCTCACTCTTCCTCCAGCGTCTTCTTGAGGCTGAGGTTCCTGAGATTGCAGAAGGCCAGATAGCAATCCGCCGTATCGCCCGTCTCCCGGGAGAGCGTGCAAAGATTGCGGTAGAGAGTTTCGACGATCGTATTGATCCTGTTGGAGCCTGCGTAGGTGTTAAGGGTAGTCGTGTGCATGGTATCGTTCGTGAGCTCTGCAACGAGAACCTTGACGTTATCAGCTATACAGCTAACACAAAGCTCTTCATACAGCGTGCCCTCGCTCCTGCACGTATCAACAGTATCGTGCTCGACGACGAGAACCACAAGGCAGAGGTTTACCTCTCACCAGAGGAGGTAAGTCTTGCCATTGGTCGTGGCGGTCAGAACATCAAGCTCGCTTCAATGCTTACAGAATATACAATCGATGTATATCGTGACCTCGGTGAGGATGGTAACGTGGATAGCGATGATATCTATCTCGACGAGTTCAACGATGAGATTGACCAGTGGGTTCTCGATGCTATCAAGGGTATCGGTCTTGATACTGCAAAGGCAGTTCTCAATGCTCCACGCGAGATGCTCATCACCAAGGCAGACCTTGAAGAGGAGACTGTTGATCAGGTGCTTGAGGTTCTGAAGGCAGAGTTCGAGAAGTAAGCCAAGACTCTGCAAGTTACGGGTTACAAATTGCTAATTACTTAGTTACGCCTTTCTCCTTTGGGCAACAGCCTTTGGAAAAAAAAAGAAAGATAGATGAAGTAATACTGTAATTCGTAATACGACAATACACAAAGAAATGTAACTAAGTAATTAGTGATTTTGAAAATAGTAATATCATTAGATGAGTATAAGATTAAATAAAGCAATACGTGAACTTAACATCGGCTTAGGAACTGCTGTTGAGTTTCTGGAGAAAAGGCCTGATCTGGGTGAGGTGAAGTCCGATCCTTCATGCAAGATTAGCGATGAGCAGTATAATGCTCTTTCTGCTGCTTTTGCCAAGGATAAGGAAGTCCGCACTCAGGCAGAGAAGCTATTCCAGAAGAAACCGAAAGAGCATAAGGAGTCCAAGAAGGCCGAGGAGAAGAAAGCTGTTGAGGCTGCTCCGAAAGCTGAGGAGAAGAAGGAAGCACGTCAGGAGTTCAAACCTCTTGGCAAGATAGACCTTGACTCCCTTAACGGTAAGAAGAAGCCGGAGCCTAAGGTAGAGGAAAAGGCAGGGAAGAAGGCTGAGCCTGTAAAGGTTGAGAAGCCGGAGCCTGTCAAGGCTGAACCTGAGAAGAAGGAAGTTGCAAAGGCTGAGGCTCCAAAGGCTGAGCCAAAGAAGCCGGAGCCTGTAAAGGTTAAGGTTGATGATTATGTTGAGCAGGAGGTTGAGGTATTTACCACGAAGAACGAGCGTAAGATGCTTGGTCAGAAGATGAATGTGGTAGGTAAAATAGACCTTGACTCATTGAACCAGAGCACTCGTCCGAAGAAGAAGACCAAGGAGGAGCGTCGTAAGGAGCGTGAGGAGAAAGCTCAGCAGGCTCGTGACGCTCAGAAGGCAGCTAACGGCGAGAGGAAGAAGCGCAACCGCATGAACAAGGAGCGCGTCGATATCAATGCCGCAGCTAACCAGCCTCAGGGCAATGGCAAGAAGAATGGAAACAACCAGAATGGCCAGGGAGGCAAGAAGAATAAGAACAAGAATAAGAACAATAAACCTCAGGAGGTAAACGAAGAGGATGTAGCACGTCAGGTAAAGGAAACCCTCGCACGTCTGACTTCTAAGTCAAGTCAGAATAAGAAGGGTGCCAAGTACCGTAAGGAAAAGCGTGATGCTGCTGCCGAAAAGCGCGATGAGGAACTTCTTGAACAGGAGTTGGGCGAGAAGACTTTGAAGCTCACCGAGTTCGTTACTGTTTCAGAACTTGCCACCATGATGGATATTCCTGTTACGAAGCTTATCGGTACGCTGATGTCTATCGGTGTGATGGTAAGTATCAACCAGCGTCTTGACGCTGAGACCATCAACATCGTGGCTGAGGAATTCGGCTTTACTACCGAGTATGTAAGTGCTGAGGTACAGGAGGCTGTTCAGGAGGCAGAGGATGACGAGAATGATCTCGTCAGCCGTGCTCCTATCGTAACTGTGATGGGTCATGTTGACCATGGTAAGACATCTCTCCTCGACTATATCCGTCAGACCAACGTTATCGCTGGTGAGGCTGGTGGTATCACACAGCACATCGGTGCATATAACGTGAAGCTTGAGGATGGTCGTAAGATTACATTCCTTGATACCCCAGGTCACGAGGCGTTCACAGCTATGCGTGCCCGTGGTACTCAGGTTACCGATATCGCGATTATCATCATCGCAGCCGACGACTCTATCATGCCTACTACCAAGGAGGCTATTGCGCATGCTCAGGCTGCTAATGTTCCTATGGTGTTCGCAATCAATAAGATTGATAAGCCGGGAGCTAATCCAGACAAGATCCGTCAGGACCTTGCTGCCATGAACCTTCTCGTAGAGGAGTGGGGCGGTAAGTACCAGTGTCAGGAGATAAGTGCCAAGAAGGGTACTGGCGTAGCTGAGCTTCTTGAGAAGGTACTTCTTGAGGCCGAGATGCTTGACCTGAAGGCTAATCCTAACCGTAAGGCTACAGGTTCTGTTATCGAGGCATCACTCGACAAGGGACGTGGTTATGTGGCTACAATGCTCGTAAGCAATGGTACTCTGAAGATGGGTGATATCGTCATCGCAGGTACATACTATGGTCGTGTGAAGGCTATCTTCAACGAGCGTAACCAGCGTATCGATAATGTTCGTCCAGCTGAACCGGCTATCATCCTCGGTCTTAACGGTGCTCCAAGTGCCGGTGACTCTTTCCATATCATGGAGACAGAGCAGGAGGCAAGGGATATTGCCAACAAGCGTTTGCAGTTGCAGCGTGAGCAGAGTCTCAGAACGACTAAGGTTGTCGGTCTTGAGGAAATCGCTCACCGTATCGCTCTTGGTGAGTTCCACGTTCTCAACCTTATCGTCAAGGCTGATACTCAGGGTTCTGTCGAGGCTCTCTCTGACTCTTTCATCAAGCTCTCTACGGAGAAGATCCAGGTGAACGTGCTTCAGGGTGCTGTAGGTCAGATCTCGGAGAACGACGTGATGCTCGCTTCTGCTGCAGAGAACTCTATCATCATCGGCTTCAACGTTCGTCCTTCTGCTGCCGCTAAGAAAGTGGCTGAGCAGCACGGAGTGGAAATCAACACTTACTCTGTCATCTACGATGCTATCGACGATATCACTTCTGTGATGGAGGGTATGCTCGACAAGGTTAAGAAAGAGGTTGTTACCGGTCAGGTTGAGGTACGTGAGGTCTACAAGATATCCAAGGTCGGCACAGTTGCCGGTGCTATGGTTGTCGAGGGTAAGGTTCACCGCACAGACAAGGCTCGCGTCATCCGTGACGGTATTGTGGTTCATACAGCCGAGATCAACGCCCTCAAGCGCTTCAAGGATGATGTCAAGGAGGTTGCTACCAACTTCGAGTGCGGTATCTCACTTGTTAACTTCAATGATATACAGCAGGGTGATATCCTCGAGACCTTCATGGAGATTGAGGTTAATCAGACTCTGTAATCATATAGGGATTGTAAATGTCAGAAAAGAATGAATTCGTCAAGCAGGTTGCCGAACAGAAATATGAGTTCGGCTTCACTACTGACGTACATACTGAGATAATACCTGTAGGACTGACTGAGGATGTGGTCCGACTTATTTCTGCAAAGAAAGGTGAGCCGGATTGGATGCTGGAGTTCAGACTCAAGGCCTTCCATTTTTGGGAGACCCTTGAGCAGCCTACCTGGGGGCATCTTGACATACCTCCGATAGACTATCAGGCAATATCATACTATGCCGACCCTTTGGCAAAGAAACCGAAGAACAGGGAGATTGATCCGGAACTGGAGAAGACTTTCGATAAACTCGGTATTCCACTAGAGGAACGTCTTGCCCTGAGTGGTACGGCTGTTGATGCCATCATGGACTCTGTATCGGTGAAGACTACCTTTAAGGATAAACTGAAGGAGAAGGGCATCATCTTCATGTCGATAGGTGAGGCTATCAAGGAGCATCCAGACCTTATCAAGAAGTATCTGGGTACCGTTGTGCCTTACCGTGACAATTACTTTGCAGCTCTCAACTCTGCCGTTTTCTCTGACGGCTCTTTCGTCTATATCCCGAAAGGAGTGCGTTGTCCTATGGAGCTGAGCTCGTATTTCCGTATCAACGCGGCTAATACAGGTCAGTTTGAGCGTACTCTTATCGTGGCAGACGATGATTCATACGTTTCTTATCTCGAAGGATGTACCGCTCCTATGCGTGATGAGAACCAACTTCATGCCGCTATCGTGGAGATTATCGTAAACGATAGGGCAGAGGTGAAGTACTCAACCGTACAAAACTGGTATCCGGGGGATGAGAACGGCAAGGGTGGCGTGCTTAACCTCGTGACCAAGCGTGGTGAACTTCGTGGTGAGCGTTCAAAACTCTCGTGGACTCAGGTAGAGACAGGTTCGGCAATCACTTGGAAGTATCCGTCATGCGTGCTGAGAGGTGATGGCTCTGTTGCGGAGTTCTATTCCGTGGCTGTCACCAACAACTATCAGCAGGCAGATACAGGAACGAAGATGATACATCTTGGCAAGAATACAAAGTCAACGATTATCTCCAAGGGTATCTCCGCAGGTCATTCTCAGAACTCGTACAGAGGTCTTGTGAGGGCTGGTTCAAAGGCAGACAATGCCCGCAACTATTCTTCATGTGACTCGCTGTTGCTCGGTTCTGAGTGTGGTGCGCATACGTTCCCTTATATGGACGTGCATAATGACACCGCAATCTTTGAGCATGAGGCTACCACTTCAAAGATTTCAGAGGATCAGCTCTTCTATTGTCAGCAGAGGGGTATTCCGATGGAACAGGCGGTGGGACTCATCGTCAATGGCTATGCCAAGGAGGTGATACAGAAACTGCCGATGGAGTTTGCGGTCGAAGCGCAGAAATTGCTTAGCGTGAGCCTTGAAGGAACTGTAGGATAATACTGATGTTTAGTGATTAGAGATTAGTGTTTAGTGGTCCGAGTGTCACTATTCCTAAAACTCTAAACACTTATCACTAAACTCTAAACAATAAAATAGCAGGCTTCGGCCAGCTATCATAAATTAACCATTATCAATAACTAAAACCTCTTAGAAAATGAAAAAGTATCTTGCAGAAGCAGTTGGAACATTCGTTCTCACACTTCTTGGTTGCGGCACAGCCGTATCTCTCGCATGTGGTTCCGATACCGCATCAGTAGTTGGCACAGCAATGGCTTTCGGCCTTTCTGTTATCGCTATGGCATATACCATAGGTGGCATTAGCGGTTGCCATATCAATCCGGCAATCACTCTCGGTTGCCTCATGACGAAGCGCATAAGCTGTAAGGATGCTACCGGATACATGATTGGACAGGTATGTGGCGCAATCATCGCTGCTGCTGTTCTCTATGTGTTCACGCATTTTTCAGGTGCAAGTTTCGGAGGCACTCTCACCGGAGCTAATACCTGTGACGGCTGTAATGACAGTCAGATAGGTGGTTTGATCGTTGAGATTGTACTTACCTTCATCTTTGTGCTCGTTGTGCTTGGCACTACCGATGCAAAGAAGGGTGCAGGCAACTTTGCAGGTCTCGCTATTGGTCTTTCTTTGATTCTCATTCACCTTGTAGGTATTCACTATACAGGTACATCCGTAAACCCAGCCCGTTCTATCGGTCCAGCTCTTTTCGAAGGAGGTGTGGCTCTCGAAGATCTCTGGGTATTCATCATAGGCCCATTCATCGGTGCAGCTCTCTCTGCATGTGTATGGAAGGCTATTGGTGAGGAGTAAAGAAAATGCGGCCTCTCCCCCCGTCCTTTCCCATAGGGAGGGAGCTGGAAGTTGGTTGACATTTCAATTATTTGTTATTAATATGCCTCTGTTAGCACTCTGGCTCCCTCTCTACGGGAGAGGGCGGGGGGAGAGGCCATAATTTATAATTATTAATCGTGTTAGAAGTCAAAAACCTTCACGCCCGTATAGGCGATAAGGAAATTCTTAAAGGCATAAACCTTACCATCGGCGATGGTGAGGTTCATGCTATTATGGGACCTAACGGTTCCGGAAAATCAACTCTTAGTGCCGTTCTCGTTGGAAATCCTCTCTATGAGGTTACTGAAGGCGAGGCTTGGTATAATGGCAAGAACCTGCTTGAGATGAAGCCTGAGGATCGTGCTCATGAGGGCCTTTTCCTCTCTTTCCAGTATCCTGTGGAGATTCCTGGTGTCTCTATGACAAACTTCATGAAGGCGGCTATCAATGAAAAGCGAAAGTATCAGGGACTTGCCCCTCTCTCTGCTTCTGAGTTCATCAAGTTGATGAAGGCTAAGCGTGAGATTGTTCAGCTCGACGCAAAACTTGCCAACCGCTCTGTAAACGAGGGCTTCTCTGGCGGCGAGAAGAAGCGTAACGAGATATTCCAGATGGCTATGCTTGAGCCTACTCTCTCCATACTCGACGAGACCGACTCTGGTCTTGACGTTGATGCTATGCGCATTGTGGCAGATGGCGTAAACATGCTTCATACAGACAAGACAAGCACGATAGTGATAACTCACTATGAGCGCTTGCTTGACATGATTAAGCCAAGTGTCATCCATGTGCTATGGAATGGCAGGATAGTGAAGACTGCCGGTCCTGAACTTGCCAAGGAGATTGAGGTTCGCGGCTATGACTGGATAAAGGCTGAGGCGAAGTAAAGCCCACCCAGGCCCTCCCAAAGGGAGGGATGCGATATAGCTTTATAGATAATATTAATAGTTAACAATTTATATGCCTTTTTGGGCGATAAATACTATCAAACATCCTTCCCTTTGGGAAGGCTTGGTTAGGCTTTTTATATGGAAAGCGAAAAGCAATATATAGACCTCTATGCACAATGCCGTGATATGATCAATGGTCATAGCAATGAGGTGATGAACTCTGTGCGCGAAAAGGCATTTGAGGATTTCAAGCGTCTGGGATTTCCTACGAGGAAGGTGGAGAGATATAAGTACACCAATATGGCGGAACTCTTTGCGCCTGACTATGGACTCAACCTCTCTCGTCTTGAGATTCCCGTAAACCCATACGATGCCTTCAAGTGTGATGTGCCAAATATGAGTACGTCGCTCTATTTCGTGGTTAATGATGCTTTCTACGACAAGGCTCTTCCAAAGGCAGAACTGCCAGAGGGCGTGTTTGTCGGCAGAATGGCTGATGCTGAGGATAAGGTAGCAGGTTTGTATGGTTCACTTGCCAATACCTCAACCGACGGTATCACGGCTCTTAACACCATGCTTGCCCAGGATGCCCTTCTCATTTATGTATCGAAGAACGTAAAGGTGGATCGTGCTATTCAGGTCATTAACATCCTGCGTTCTGATGTCGAGCTTATGGTGAACCGTCGTGTGCTTATCGTTCTTGAACAAGGGGCAGATGCAAAGATATTGTTCTGTGACCATGCTGCTGATGACCGTAAGTTCCTTGCCACTCAGGTTGTAGAGGTCTTTGTCGGGGAAAATGCACATCTTGACATGACCTGTCTTGAGGAGACTCATTACAAGAATGTGCGCGTGAGCAACGTCTATATCGATCAGAAGGCAAACTCGCGTGTTGACCATAATGTCATTACCCTTCATAATGGCGTAACACGCAATCGCACAGACCTTGTATTCTCTGGAGAAGGCGCAGAATGTTATATGAACGGTTGTGTGATAGCCGACAAGGAGCAACATGTGGACAACAACACCCTTATTGACCATAAGGTGCCACATTGTGATTCTCACGAGCTTTATAAATACGTTCTCGACGACAAGGCGGTTGGTGCATTTGCTGGTAAGGTTCTTGTGCGCAAGGATGCCCAGAAGACCACTTCTCAGGAGACCAACCAGAACCTTTGTGCTACTAAGGAATGTCGTATGTACACCCAGCCGATGCTTGAGATATATGCTGATGATGTTAAGTGTGCTCATGGCTCAACCGTAGGTCAGTTGAACGACAAGGCATTGTTCTATATGCAGCAGCGAGGCATCTCTCTTGAAGAAGCTCGTACCTTGCTTCAGAATGCCTTTATAGGTGAGGTGATAGACAGAATACAGGTAGAACCGCTCCGTGACCGTCTTCGTCATCTTGTAGAGAAGCGTTTCAGAGGTGAGCTGAATAAGTGTGAAGGCTGTAAGTTGTGTAGATAGGAAATAATAATAACAAATATAAAAGGAGTGTAGGGCCGTGGCTCTACACTCTTTTCTTGTTTCTTCCGAGGTTTTTAATACCGTTAATTTGACAACTTGTTTTTAGTTTTAACGTGAGCTCGACGACTTGCTTTAGATTGGTGAGTCTTTGCGAATAAATAGGGCGTGTCGCTCATAGAGCGATGCCCGTCTCAATTGATGAGTGCAACGTGCGAAGCATCCTCGCACGAAGAAGGAAGTGCGTGTCAGCCCCCTAAAGGCTGGCGCACGGTCTTTGATCCTTCGAGTGCAAAGTTACATTTTTTTTCTTTCTTCTCCAAAGAAAACGGCTTCTTTTTTCATTTTGCCCGAGAAGAGCCTCGCATATTCCGCCCTTGTTTCTCCTATGATTCTCCCATGTACCTCCGTACCAAAGTCGGTGCAAAGTCGGTGCAAAGTCGGTGATAATACCATTCGGAATAAGAGCTTCACCGAGTTTGGTTGGAAGGTACAAGGGAGGGATATAGGAGGAAGAACAGACCTAAAAGAAAAAGGAACTCCCCTTCTCTCAGCACTAAAGACAAGAAGTCTAAAGGTTGAGAGAAGGGGAGTTGAGATGGGATAAAATTGGCTTTCCTTTCAGCCGCCGAACTAAAGTTTCCCACACCGCCAAGGAATTCACGAGGAATTGATGGAGTTTTTGGAAAAAATAGTCGAAACGACTTTTGAATGCTTTTATTCTACTAAAAAAACAACCTTTTCTATATACCTCATACCGAAGATGCCTCTCCTTGCAGAAATAAGGCATTTGCTTCCATACGATTTAGAATCTTTATTTAAGCAATACCAGAAATAAAGATCTTCATCGATTATTTTTATTTTTTCATAATTTCTTTGAGAACTAGGAGATTTGTTTACAGGAGCAGTTGTTTGATCTACGACGACGCCTTTATATTCTGTTCCTTTTTCTATTGGTATGTATCTATTTGGGAGGAAAATAATTGCAGGAACAATTATTAGTGTCATAATAATCTTCCAAACATAAGGGTCTATAATAGACTCCTTTCTGCTTATTTTTTCCCCAAAAAGCTTTCTGATAGAAGCAATCAAAAATGGTAATAGAAATATACCCAATACAACATATTGATAATACATCCATGGAATACATATTGGCAATAAAGTTTCCATACAACTTTTTTGCGTCACAATTTGGAGAATAACCAAAAGGATGCAAATAAGCGTAAAAAGCGTACCTTTATGTTTTGATGGAAATTTATCCATTCGTTTTTCTAACCAGCTCTTTTTAGATATATTCATTGTTATCAATGTTAATTTCCTCGTTGGGTAGTACTATAAAGGAGGTTCAAAGAGGCATCTGTCCATCCTTCTACTTTGTTTGTATATTCTTCCTTCTGTTTTCGTAAGTTCCTGTTTGCTCTGCGTTGCGAGGATTTTGAATACCTTTTCTGTCCTGCTCTTTTATGTTTAATAGCATTTTTGGGAGTTGCTTTGGCTCCTTTGAACTTGATGTCGGTTCTTGTCTTTGCAAATTTTCCAGCTGCACCAGTAATAGCAATACTGGAAATAACATTTTTACCAACTTTTTGAAGATTTATATCTTTATAAGACTTGGCTCCTTCCTTTATCTGTTGACAAACTTCTTTAGTTGCAGAATATATAGCGGATACAGCAACTTTAGCACCAACACCTTTTAAAGCAGACACCCCACTTGTAAGAGCATCTTCTCCTGCTGCAATAGCAACATTAGTCCAATTCACATTCTTTGATAGATTATCCATAACAGACATATCTCCATCATATTGTTCAATGAGTTGAGATGCCAATTCTACACCAGCACCAATGGCACCTCCTAAAAGCCAATTAATCGCACGACCATCAGGGTCATTAGCATTCACCGGATTATTTGCACAATACGCATACGGACTTGTGCTATAGTACTTTTCGCACAGCGGATCAATCCTATCCCATCTTGCGAGAATAGGGTCATGCTGACGAGCACCATAGTCGTATGTATTAAGACCATGCATCAGGTCAAGTTCCTTTCCGTTGTACTTGTAAGGCTGAACGTCCGCACCCCTTGAGGGCATAGCATTATGCATAGGCATGATGAGTTATAGGCTAAAGTTTACTAATTGCGTACAAAGGTAAGCGAATTTTCTCATACCGCCAAATCATATCCCGTATTTTTCGTATTATCCCAAACAATAGCCATGTTCTTCCTCCCATGTAACTCCTATGATCCTCCGCTCTTCCTCCTATGATCCTATAGTTCCGGAACGGAGGAGAAGCGAAGGCATAGCGAAGGGAGAGCGAAGGCAAGGTGGATGTAATAGATTGGTGTAATACTCTTGAAATGAAAAAATCTAAAAGTTTTTAGAGAGAGTATTACACCTTTTGCTGTTATGTGTGAAATCTTTCTTGATTATTAACGTGTTAGGTGTGGTGTAATACCCTTGAAAGTATTACACCATTTTGGGGAATTTGATGTAATACTGGTGTAATACTTTTGGGGGTATTACACCAAGGCAAACGGATTGATATATAATTGTTTAGTGTGCTTAAAACAACAAAAGTGTAATACTCGGCGTTGAAAACTTTTTTCAAAAAGTATTACACCGACTATTACACCAGTATTACACGAGTTTCTGGAAACCTTCTATTTAACGTCAGTTCGACAAAATCCTCCACTTGCTACAAGAAAAAATTAATGCGACATTAATGTGTCATTTGTGATCATTAATGTAGGTTCGCAGAGCGAAAACATATAATATCTCATTAATATCACGTTAATACCGTATTAATTTTCCGTAAAGTACAAGCATCGGAGATGCATCCATGAAATTTTCGCTAAGGCTCAACAAGCTGAAGCAAGTCGTCGAACTCACGTTAAATTTATCAAATCAAAGATTTCTTACCGGACAACAATAAATATCAAGCAAGTTTTGGGGATAATCTGCACTTATTTGTAATGAATGGATAAATAAAACTGCCCCATTTTTGTTAAAATGAGGCAGTCTCTATATGTTTCTACTCTCTCTGAATATCAGCAGAGGGCGGGTATGAACTTGGCAAAGAGATAAAGTCCTTCGTTGCCAGCGATTACTTCGTGCTTTATTTTTGCAGGCATTATTGATATTACACCTGGTACGTAGTCTATAGATTTACCGTTGTTAAGACAGATTCCGCTACCGGCTACAACCTCGTGCGTTTCGAGTTGCGTTTCATGAGTGTGCAACCCAATTTTGCAGTTTGGCGCAATTCTTACCAGATGATAGCTGAAAAGACCACCGCTATCCTTTGCTGTTACAATGTGTTTCAGAGCCACACCCTCGAATGTTGGGTGCTCGTTCCATTTCAGACTGTTGAAATCTACCACTCTTTCGGGCAAGGCTAGTTGCCCTTTGTCAAATTTTTCAAATATTTCCATTTTGTGTAACTGTATAATGATTTAACGCTGCAAAATTACGAAAATGGAAAATATTATGCTTGTATAAAATTGCTGATTTTCAGATGTCGCGGATTTTTCTCTGATATTCCGACGGCGAGATGCCCACAATCTTTTTGAAACACTTGTCAAAATGGCTCGAATCGTAGAAGCCGTTGTCTAAGGCGGCATCAATCAGCCGACCGCCAAGGCCAAGTTCCTTCTGCGCTTTTCGCACTCTTACCTGAATCATTAACTGATGAGGCGTCAGTCCGATTTTCGACTTGAACTTTCTGATTAAGTGATATTTGCTTATGTAAACATCTTCTGAAAGTTGGTCGAGCAAGTATATATCTGATGATTTCTCAGCTATCTTGTCGGCAACCCTCTGAATGTCTTCTGACAATTTGTAACGCTCATCGCCTATACTTTCCGCAATCAGTTCGATGGCGTCGGTCAGTTCGGTTTTAATTCTGTTATCAAAACCGTTTTCTGCCGAGATTTCATCGAACTTAGCACTTACTTTCTGGCTAATTTCGTTGGCAGACTCTGAAGAAAACAATTCTTTGTTTATGCAGATTGACAGGATCTGCGAATCTGCTTCCACCTTAACAGAATGAGGCATATACGGACGCACGATGAATGTATCGCCTTTCTTTAGAATTATGCTTACATTGTTGTATAAGAGCATTGCCTCGCCCTTTGTGATGAATGTAATTACATAATGATCGGTATGGTTATGCAGACCGAAATCTTTTGTAATATCTTCTGTTACAACAAATTCAATACTTCTGTCATCAAGAATGAAATATTGCATAAAACAACGATAGGTGAGATCATAATGAGAATTTATTTCCCGAAACAAAAGACGGACTTAATATCCGAAAACCTCTTCGAGAGTGAGGTGACGGATAGGAGCTATCTGTTCCAAAGCCTTGATGTCGAGTTCCTTCTCATCGCCGAGGATGATGTAGCGATAAGGCTTGTTTGCCATGTTCTGCTTCTCGAAATCCACGATGTCCTTCAGACTGAGGGAAGGCAAGAGGTTATATACCTTCTCGTTGAGGTCATAGTCAAGTCCAAGTCGCTTTGCGTTGACATAGGCATTGAGTACAGAGAACTTGGTGGTGCGCTGACTGGCAATCTGCTTCATTGCTGCATCCTTGGCAATCTGAAAAGCAGCCTCGCTCTGTGGCATGTTGTTCAGAATCTCGTGGAACTGCTTCACACAATCCATCATTTTATCGTTCTGTGTGATGATATGAGTGAAGAAATGCTCGGTTTCACCGATTCTGTTAGGACGATTATAGTATGCGTATGCGTTGTATGCAAGTCCGCGAGCCTCACGCATTTCCTGGAACACGATTCCGTTCATACCACCGCCATAGTATTCGTTGAACAACGTTGTTATGCCCTGCTTCTCAGGATTCCATGCACGTGCCTCATTATGGTACATACGCATATAGATGTTCTTTGCATCATAAGGCGCAATCCAAACCTCGTTGGCAGGTGTCTGCTGCATGGCGAATGGCTGTCCCTGTGGGGCTGGGGAGAGAGTCTTGGCAGTCTTGTGGTATTTGCCCACAACATCCGACAGTTCCTTCTCGCTGAGAGGACCATAATACAAAACGGTATGCTCATAGCCTGAGATGTTCTTCAACAGGTCGGTGAACATCTTTGGGTCGGCTTCTTGCAGTTGCTGGGCAGTCATATCGTCACGACGCATGTTGTGAGGACCATAGACAGCATAGTTATAGAGGTAGTCGAAGCAGTTGCGCTGATCCTTCTTGGCATCCTCGCGATCCTTCATGATAAGGTCAACAAACTGCTTGTAAGCATCCTTGTCAGCCTTTGCGTTGGTCAGGATGTCTTCAAGAAGAGCGAGAGCCTGTGGCATATTCTCGCTAAGACCGCTGAGGGAGATTGTTATAACATCGCTGCCAGCGTTCACATTCATGTTGCATGCAAGTTTGTAGAACTGCTGCTTTACCTCGGTGGCAGATAGCTTGTCGGTTCCCAGATAGTCGAGGTAGTGAGATGCAATGTCGTAGCGGTTGTCATCCTCATGTCCGAAGTCGTAGCGGAAAGAGAGGTTGAAAAGTCCGTCGGTGGTATTCTGCTTGTAGAGCAGAGGGAGTCCGTTCTTTGTCTTGCTTATGGCGAGATCTTTCTTGAAATCGAGGAACACAGGCTGTATCGGGTCAACCTTGGTATTCTGAATGTCCTTTACAAACTGGCTAACCTGATCGCGGTTGGTAGGGATGGCCGTAATGGCAGGTTTGTCAATCTTCTTCTGGAGAGAATCCACGCCCTGTTTCTTAAATACGGAGATATAGCCATCAGTAAAGAAACGGTTGGAAAATGCTACAATCTGTTCCTTCGTCATGCCACTCAAGCGGTCGAGTTTCTTTACGGCCTGTTCCCATTCCGTGCCACAGATGAAGGCATCCATGAACTGCGATACGCGAAAACGGTTGTTGTCGAGTGAACGGAAAAAGTTGAGTTTCTTGTTATTGATGACAGAAGGCAAGAGATCATCGGAGAACTCTCCGCGCTTCAATTTGCCGATTTCATCGAGCATAAGCTGACGGACTTCCTTCAGATCCTGACCTTGTTTTGGTGTACCTATAAGGATGAAACCTGAGTAGTCTTGAAGTGATTCCAAGCCTGCCTCAGCCCCTTGCACCTTCATGCTCTGGTTCAGGTTGAGGTCGAAGAGTCCGGCTTTGCCATTGCTGAGAATATCGCCGATTACATCGAGCGTATCGCATTGCAGGGAAGCGGCTCTTTCTGCCGGCCATGCCATAAATAGCGTTTCTGCCTGTTGACCAACAACCGTGGTATCTACAGGAGCGGAGTATGGCTTCAGGGCAGGGAATACAGGCTGACGTACATCATCGCCCTTCTTCCAACCGCCGAAGTACTGGTCGAGTAGGGCAATGGTCTTGTCTGGGTCGAAATCACCTGCCATGCAGATAGCCACATTGTTTGGAACATACCATTTCTTGAAGTAGTTCTCTATGTTGACGATAGAAGGGTTCTTGAGGTGATCCTGAGTACCGATGACCGTCTGTGTGCCGTATGGGTGGTTAGGGAAAGCCTTTGCCATTAGGGCGTCAAAGCACTTGTTCATATCGCTTGACAATCCTATGTTGTATTCCTCATAAACAGCCTCAAGCTCGGTGTGGAAACCGCGGATAACCATATTCTGGAAACGGTCGCTCTGAATCTTTGCCCAGTTCTCAATTTCGTTGCTTGGGATGTCCTCGGTATAGCAGGTCACGTCGTAGCTTGTGAAGGCGTTTGTGCCGTCTGCACCGATGGTAGCCATGAGTTTGTCGTATTCGTTAGGGATGAAATACTTAGCAGCCAACTGTGAAACAGAGTCAATCTCGTGGTATTTCTGCTTGCGAAGGGCAGGATCCTTTATGGTGCGATATTCCTCGTAACGCTTTGTGATATCGTCGAGCAATGGCTTCTCTGCTTCAGGATTATTAGTTCCGAACTTCTTTGTACCCTTGAACATAAGATGCTCCAGATAGTGAGCCAGACCGGTAGTTTCGGCAGGATCGTTCTTAGAACCGGTACGCACAGCGATATATGTCTGGATGCGTGGCTTTTCCTTATTCACAGACAGATACACCTTTAGACCATTATCGAGAGTATAGATACGAGTTTGCATCGCATCGCCTGCCACCGTCTGATACTTATAGTCCTTGGCATTCGCACTTATGCAGATAGAAAGAAGGGCAAAGACCCCCCAGCCCCCCAAGGGGGAGTTCTTGGATAGTAATGAGAGGATATTTTTGATTCTCATATTTGTTTTTTTTATTGTTACTTTTTACTTGTCAATTGTTCTATCACCTTCACATTTGCTTTCCTCAGCGATTCACTTGCTGCTGCAAGGTTCTTTGAGAACTCTTCAAAGGTCTCAGCACCAGAGTCGCAGAGATCGGTGACGGACTTCACGAAAAGGATAGGCTTCTGGAAGAGAGAGCAAACGAAAGCTATCGCAGCACCTTCCATATCTTTTAGCTGACCGCCATTCTCGTGGATTATCTTCTCGTCGCATGGCTGCATGTCAAGGCTTGAGCCGGTCGTGACCTTGCCCATCTCAAATCCGAGTTGCTTAGCCAAAGCCTCTGAGCCTTCCCATACTGGGTAATTGCCGAGAGCTTGAGTTCCCCAGGCATCATCGCCGGGAACACGGCGGTCGTGGAACATCACGCCATTGCCGATGAATACCTGTGCTATACTTGCGCCTTCGCTTTTGAAACCTCCGCAAGTGCCGCTGTTAATAATGATATCAGGATTGATCTTCTGGATTGCAGCAAGGGTGGCAACCGATGCTGCCTCGCACCCAACAAGGTCCGAACCATGTTGCTGACCATTGAGAACAATGTTCAGTTCTGAGTTTCCGCCGTTAGTGGAAATGATACTTCTGTACAGTTTGCAAGGAAGTGGGGCAAAGAAGTCTTTTACCTCCTTTACGCCGAAATGATCGATGAAAGGTTGGGCTTCGGCTTGCATCGCCACAATGTAACATATTTTCATTTTGTGATAAATTTTTGTTAAATCGGGTTTGCAAAGTTAATAATTAAGAAACAGAAAAACGAAGAAATGCACAACTTAATTAAATAAAAATGGAAAAATAGGTTAAAAAGACGTTTTTTTTTACTAACTTTGTGCGCGAATATTAAAATGTGCGCCAGCCTTTTTGACTGACGTGCAATTTTTTCTTCACTCGAAGAGAATAAGTATAGTATTTTGGAAATGATTTTTTTGTGAGATAAAATTCAGTAAGTTTAATAGATAAGTAAAATGACACGTGTAATTAAATTGTCAAAAGGTCTTGACATCAATCTTGCAGGTAAGGCAGAGCCAAAGAAGGTGAGCTTGTCTGCAGGGAATGTTTATGCCTTGAACCCAGCCGACTTTGAGGGCGTGAAGCCAAAGGTGGTTGTGAAGGAAGGCGACAAGGTCAAGGCCGGTGATGCTTTGTTCGTCAACAAAGACTTTCCACAGGTGAAGTTTGCTTCTCCAGTCAGCGGTACTGTAAAGCTCGTAGAGCGTGGTGACCGTCGTAAGCTGCTCAGCGTTCAGGTTGAGGCTGATGCACAGCAGGAGTTTGTGGACTTTGGAAAGAAGGATGTGAAGTCGCTTGACGCACAGGCTGTGAAGGACGCTCTGCTTGACGCAGGCCTCTTCGGGTACATTAACCAGTTGCCATACGCTATCTCTACAAACCCAGAGACAGCTCCAAAGGCAATCTTCGTCTCTGCTTTCAGGGATATGCCACTCGCTGGTGATTTCTCTTTCGAGCTTCAGGGACAGGAGGCTGACTTCCAGACTGGTCTTTCTGCACTCGCAAAGATTGCAAAGGTTTATGTAGGCGTTAATGAGTCTATGAGCCTTAGCGATGTAGAGGTTGTTGAGTTCCGCGGTAAGTGTCCTGCTGGTAATGTTGGTGTTCAGGTTAACAACATTGATCCGGTGAACAAGGGAGAGATTGTTTGGACAGTTGAGCCAAGTGCAGTTATCTTCTTTGGCCGTCTTTTCAACACAGGTAAGGTAAATCTCACTCGTACCGTTGCCGTTGCAGGTAGCGAGATGAAGGAGAATGGATATGTTGACGCTCTCGTTGGTCAGCAGTTGACTGTAAACGTAGATGCCAACGCTCGTGTTATCATGGGCAATCCTCTGACAGGTAAGGTTGTTGCTACAACACAGCAGGCTTCTGCCGTAACAGTAACTCTCGGTGCTCATACCAGCGAGATCACAGCTATTCCAGAGGGAAACAACGCTGACGAGATTCTTGGTTGGATCATGCCACGTTTCGGTCAGTTCTCTGTAAACCGTAGTTACTTCTCTTGGCTCTTCGGTAAGAAGCAGTATAAGCTCGACGCTCGTGTAAAGGGTGGTGAGCGTCACATGATTATGAGTGGTGAGTATGACAGCGTTCTTCCAATGGATATCTATGCTGAGTATCTCATCAAGGCAATCATCACTGGCGACATCGACAAGCAGGAGCAGCTCGGTATCTACGAGGTAAGTCCAGAGGACTTCGCCCTCGCAGAGTTCGTTGATAGTAGTAAACTTGAATTGCAGCGCATCGTCCGTGAAGGTCTCGACGTGCTGAGAAAGGAAAATGAGTAATGAGCTTCTTAAGAAATTATCTGAATAAAGTAAAGCCAAACTTCGAGGAAGGTGGTAAGCTTCACGCTTTCCGCAGTGTCTTCGACGGTTTCGAGACTTTCCTGTACGTACCAAATACTACAGCCAAGTCAGGTGCGAGCATCCACGATGCCATTGACTCTAAGCGTATCATGTCAATGGTAGTGATTGCTCTTATGCCTGCACTTCTCTTCGGTATGTACAACATAGGATATCAGAACTATCAGGCAGCCCATGTGGATGGTTCTTTCCTTGATATGTTCATCTATGGCGCATTGGTAGTGCTGCCAAAGATTCTTGTAAGTTATATCGTAGGTCTTGGCATTGAGTTCGCTTGGGCTCAATGGAAGAACGAGGAGATTCAGGAGGGTTACCTCGTAAGTGGTATCATCATCCCAATGATCCTTCCTGTAGGTTGTCCACTCTGGGTTATCGTGCTTGCTGTTGCCTTCGCTGTTATCTTCGGTAAGGAGATTTTCGGAGGTACAGGTATGAATATTTTCAACGTGGCACTCCTCGCACGTGCGTTCCTCTTCTTCTCTTATCCTACAAAGATGTCTGGTGACACAGTGTGGGTAAGCACAGAGAGCATCTGGGGCTTCGGTAACACACTTCCTGACGGATTCACATGCGCTACTCCTCTTGGTCAGATGGCTACAGGTAGTGCTCCTACTGCATCTCTCATGGATAGCTTTGTCGGTCTTATCCCTGGTTCTATCGGTGAGACAAGCGTTATCGCTATCGCTATTGGTGCCGTTATCCTCCTTTGGACAGGTATCGCATCTTGGAAGACTATGTTCAGCGTATTTGCTGGCGGTGCGGTTCTTAGCTATATCTTCCAGGCTACAGGTCAGAGCACAGTAGAGTGGTATCATCAATTCGCTATCGGTGGTTTCTGCTTCGGTGCAGTATTTATGGCTACTGACCCTGTTACCTCTGCACGTACAGAGACAGGTAAGTACATCTATGGTTTCATCATCGGTGCTCTTGCGGTTATCATCCGTCAGATGAACCCTGGTTTCCCAGAGGGTATGATGCTTGCTATCCTCTTCGGTAACATGATGGCTCCAACAATAGACTACTTCGTAGTTCAGAGAAATATCAACAAGCGTCTTAACCGTGTAAAGAAGTAGAACTATGGCAAAACTGAATACAAATTCAAATGCTTATATCATAGCATATAGCTGCGTGATGGTTGTCATCGTGGCTTTCCTGCTCGCTTTCATCAGCAGTTCACTCAAGCCTACACAGGACGTGAATGTTGCTCTTGATAAGAAGAAGCAGATACTTGCAGCTCTCAATATCCGTGACCTCTCTAACGATGCAAGTGCAAAGAAGTATCAGGAGGTTATCACCGCTGACGCTATCGTTGATGTTGACGGCAACATCGTTGAGGCTGGCGAACAGGGTGGTGAGAAGGCTGGTTTCAAGCTTAACAGCGCTGACTATAAGGCTGGCAAGCTCGCTCTCTATATCTGTAATGTAGATGGTAAGAAGATCTCTGTTGTTCCTGTATATGGCATGGGACTTTGGGGACCTATCTGGGGTTATATCGCAGTTGCTGAGGATGGTAATACCATCTATGGCGCATACTTCAACCACGAAGGTGAGACTGCCGGTCTTGGTGCTGAGATCAAGGACTCAAAGGCTTGGCAGGATAAGTTTATCGGCAAGACTATCTATGATGCTGCTGGTACACCTGTCATCAAGGTGTTGAAGTCAAGCGAGGTTAAGAACCCTCAGAGTGAGGTTGATGCCGTAACTGGTGCTACACTTACATCAAACGGTGTTAGTGATATGCTTCAGGATGGTTTCAAGAAGTATAACGCAGCTCTGAAAAAGTAAAAAAAAGCAGCCTAACCAAGCCTTCCCAAAGGGAAGGATGTTAGGTAGAAAAATTCATCATAAAAATGACCAAGCCTTTATAAAGAAAAGGTCTTACGCTCTAAGTGTATAAAACATCCTTCCCTTTGGGAAGGCTTGGTTAGGCTTTAATTTTTAAAAGTATGGCAAACAGTAAAATGAAAGAGGTCTTCACAGCTCCGATCAACGTGCTCAACCCTGTGCTTGTACAGGTGCTTGGCATTTGTTCGGCTCTCGCTGTTACCTCTCAGCTTAAACCGGCTCTCGTGATGGGTCTTGCCGTTACTGTTATTACGGCGTTCAGTAACCTCATCATTTCAATACTGCGCAACACCATTCCTACACGTATCCGTATTGTGGTACAGCTTGTAGTGGTTGCTGCCCTTGTAACTATCGTTTCACAGATTCTCAAGGCATTCGCATACGATGTTAGCGTTCAGCTCTCTGTATATGTAGGTCTTATCATTACCAACTGTATTCTCATGGGCCGCCTTGAGGCATTCGCTATGCAGAACGGTCCTGTACAATCACTCATTGACGGTTTCGCCAATGGTCTTGGTTATGGTTTGATCCTCGTTATCGTAGGTGCTTTCCGTGAGTTGCTCGGTCGTGGTTCACTTCTTGGCTATCAGATTATCCCAGAAGGAGCATACGACTTCGGCTATATTAATAATGGTATGATGACAATGCCTGCTATGGCGCTGATTATGATCGGTGTCGTAATCTGGGTTCATCGTGCTTATTTCTATAAGGAGGAGAAATAAATGGAACAGTTGATAAATCTATTCTTCAGGTCCATCTTCGTGGACAACATGATCTTCGCATTCTTCCTCGGTATGTGTTCATTCCTTGCCGTTAGTAAGAATGTAAAGACATCTCTCGGACTCGGTCTCGCCGTTACCTTCGTGCTCTGCGTTACCGTTCCTACCAACTATTTGCTCCAGACAAAGATTCTCGGTCCTGACTGTCTTGTAGAAGGCGTGGATCTCAGCTATCTTGCTTTCATCCTCTTCATCGCAGTCATTGCTGGTATCGTGCAGCTCGTTGAGATGGTTGTTGAGCGTTTCTCTCCATCACTCTATGCAGCTCTTGGTATCTTCCTTCCATTGATTGCTGTGAACTGTGCTATCATGGGTGCTTCGCTCTTCATGCAGCAGCGTATCAATCTCGATCCATCTAACACTCAGTATATCGGTAGTGTTCTCGATGCGTTCGTATATGCTCTCGGTTCTGGTTTCGGTTGGCTCCTTGCTATCGTCAGCATGGGTGCTATCAGCGAGAAGATGGCATATAGCGATGTTCCAAAGCCTCTCCGTGGTCTTGGTATCACATTCATTACCGTAGGCTTGATGGCTATCGCAATGATGTGTTTCTCAGGACTCAAGCTTTAAAATAATAATTACAAATTGGTAATTAAGTATTATGAATATAGCATTTAATTTACTCAGCATAGGGGTATTCCTCGTGGTTATCCTCGTACTTGTAATAGTACTGCTGGTAGCAAAGAAATATCTGAGCCCAAGCGGTCAGGTTACTCTGACTGTGAATGGCGATACCAAACTGACCGTTAATCAGGGTGGTTCCGTTATGGCTACCCTCAATGAGAACGGCATCTACCTTCCATCTGCTTGTGGTGGTAAGGCAAGCTGTGGTCAGTGTAAACTTCAGATTCTCAAGGGTGGTGGCGAGATTCTCGACTCAGAGAAGCCTCACTTCACTCGTAAGGAGATCAAGGATCACTGGCGTCTCGGCTGTCAGGCAAAGATCAAGGGTGATATGGAAGTAAAGGTTCCAGAGTCTGTATTGGGCGTTAAGGAATGGGAGTGTACCGTTATCGGAAACCGTAACGTGGCTACTTTCATCAAGGAGTACAAGGTTGCTCTCCCTCCAGGCGAGCACATGGACTTCGAGCCAGGTTCTTACGCTCAGATCCGTATCCCTGCATTCGAACTCGACTACGACAAGGACTTCGACAAGTCTCTTATCGGCGATACCTATCTCCCAGCATGGGAGAAGTTCGGTCTGTTTGGTCTCAAGTGCGTAAACCCAGAGCCAACAATCCGTGCTTACTCTATGGCTAACTATCCTGACGAGGGCGATATCATCACACTTAACGTGCGTATCGCTACTCCTCCATTCAAGCCAAAGGATCAGGGTACAGGCTTCATGGATGTAAACCCAGGTATTGCATCATCTTATATCTTCTCACTCAAGCCAGGCGACAAGGTAATCATGTCAGGCCCTTATGGTGAGTTCCGTCCTCAGTATGGCACAGGTCGTGAAATGATTTGGGTAGGTGGTGGTGCCGGTATGGCTCCTCTCCGTGCACAGATCATGCATATGCTCAAAGGTCATGGTATTGCTCCAGAGGATCGCCAGCGTCCTATGCACTACTTCTACGGAGCACGTGCTCTTGAGGAAATCCCATTCCTCGACGACTTCCTCCAGCTTGAGAAGGACTTCCCTAACTTCCACTTCCATCTTGCCCTCGACCGTCCAGATCCAAAGGCAGATGCAGCAGGAATCAAATATACTCCGGGCTTCGTAGCTCCAGTTATGGGCGATACATACCTCAAGCAGCATGAGACTCCAGAGGATTGTGAGTACTACCTCTGTGGACCTCCGATGATGGCTAAGACCGTTCTCGATCTTCTCCACTCTCTTGGCGTTGAGGATAACATGATCCGCTTCGACAACTTCGGAGGCTAAATACTTAAAGGCGAGCATCATTACGATGCTCGCCTTTTTATATCTTTAAATGCTCTTCCCTTTTATTTCGACCACAGATCTCACAGATTAAACGGATTTATACGAATTTCTTCCTGGTTATCGAACTAACATTACTTTAACCATATCTTTTCTTTTCTAAAATTATACGTTATGACTCCGTACATACTCCATCGATAGTCCATCAGTAGTCCATCGATCCTCCATCGAAACGATGGACCATCGATGGAGTATCGATGGAGCATCGATGGAGTATCTACCTTGTTTTTGCCTTAAACTATACTACTTTTCACGGAAAGTAAAGAAGGCTTGTGTTAGAAAATCACTATCAAAACCATAAAAACTGTGTTTTTAAAAATTGTTGTGATGATAGGGACAATAATACAATTTAAGAGGTGGGGGAGCGTGTGGAATACGCGGATTTAGGCTGTTATTATATTAAAAAGTGTTGGATAAACAAAATATCATCGTTATTTCTTGTTTTCTCGGGAAAAAAAGTGTATTTTTGCCAAATATTTCTGGCATTTATTGCTGATAAGCGATGCCAGTATTGCGACATATATCAAAACCTTGTAATCATTTCTGATATGTCAATATCTTCTGCCGCATTGGTTAATGGGCAGAAAATCTCCGTTTTAGGAGACAATTTACAAAAAAATGTAGCAGAAAAAGCTACGATCCTCTACCAAAAGTCTTTTGAAGGGGTGTCCCCCAATTGTATCCGTACGTCAGATGTAGGAAACAAGTGGTTCCTTATGCGTGCTGCGTATGGGCAGGAGAAGAAGGCAGAGGAGATTCTGATGCAGATGGAGGGAGTGGAGAGTGCGTATGTTCCGCAATGGTATAAGAAACGTAATATTGCAGGGAAGACAAAGAATGTCCTTGTAAGTATTATCCCGAATAATCTGTTTGTGCGTAGTAAGGAAAGTGTGCTTGCCAAGTTGGTTGGCAGAGAACCTCTGTCTTTCCTTCATTTCAGCTATCAGCCGCACAAGGATGAGTTTGGCAGACCTATCGGAACAGGTCGTACTCCTGTTGTGATTCCAGACAGGCAGATGGATTCTTTCAGAAGATGGGTGGATGCTGATGCCGAGGATAAGATTTTCAGGCAGACATCATTCATCTTCAAGGAAAATGATTTAGTAAGAGTTACCGAAGGCGTGTTTGAAGGACTTGTAGGGCATATTGTCCGTCTCAAGGGACAGACGCGCGTTGGTGTGAATATTGATGGTATAGGATTTATCTCTACAGCCTATATCCCGAAGAATTGTTTGGAAAAGATAGAATAGAAAAGGTGGTACTAACAGCCCCTCACCCGTCCTACGGACACCCTCTCCCCAAAGGGCGAGGGAAAAGTTAGTAATAATCCCACGTAAACGAACAAATGTAATATCTCCCTCGCCCTTTGGGGAGAGGGTGTCCGTAGGACAGGTGAGGGGCTATTTTTAATTTTTATATATGAAATATGCACTCGTAACAGGTGGATCCAGAGGCTTGGGCAGGGCTGTATGTCTTGCTGTGGCAGAGATGGGAATTCCGGTAATTATAAACTATCAGAGTAACAAAGAGGCGGCTGAGGCTGTAAAGGCTGAGGTTGAGGCGATTGGTGCTAATGCTGAGATAATGCAGTTTGATGTGGCTGACAAGGCTCAGGTGGATGCGGCTCTCGATAACTGGGAGGCTGCTCATCCAGAAGACTATATAGCCTATCTTGTGAACAATGCAGGTATCAGGAAGGATAATCTTATGTTTATGATGCCTGAGGCTGACTGGCATGCTGTTCTGAATGTTACGCTTAACGGTTTCTATAATGTAACGAGTCATCTTCTTCCAAAGATGATGATGCGTAAGCATGGTGGCAAGATAGTAAATATGGCTTCTCTCTCAGGCTTGAAGGGAATGCCGGGACAGGTGAACTATAGTGCTGCCAAGGCTGCTCTGATAGGTGCTACGAAGGCTCTTGCACAGGAGACGGCTGCAAGAAACGTGACTGTGAATGCCGTTGCTCCCGGTTTCATCGAGACAGATATGACGAAGGATCTTCCGCAGGATGAGTTGAAGAAACTTGTTCCTATGAACAGGTTTGGCAAGCCTGAGGAAGTTGCTGCCCTTGTGAAGTTCCTGCTTTCTGATGCGTCTTCGTATATCACGGGCGAGTGTATTTCGATAAATGGAGGGTTGTACTAGCCCCCCTTCGTCTCCCCCGAGGGGGGAGGTTTAGATAGTAGTAATTCGAAAAAATAGGAAATTAATTATTCCCCAGTAGCGAAAAAAGCTATATAAAATCCCTCCCCCTCGGGGGAGAAGGTGGGGGGCTTTTTATTTATGGCAAAACGAGTCGTAATAACAGGTATGGGCATATGGTCTTGCCTGGGAACTACAATAGAAGAAGTGAAGAACTCCCTCTATGAGGGAAAGTCAGGTATCGGACTTGAGAAAGAGCGTCTGGAATATGGTTATCAGTCGGCTCTGACAGGTATTGTTGAGCAGCCAAAGCTCAAGGGACTTATAGACCGCCATATGCGAAGAGGCTTCTCTGAGGAGGCAGAATATGCATATATGGCTTCGCGTCAGGCTTTCGTGATGGCGGAGATAAGCGATGAGTATCTTTTGCAGAATGAGGTTGGCTGTATCTTTGGTAATGACTCTTCGGCAAAGCCAGTTATTGAGTCGGCTAAGATTATGGAAGAGAAGCGTGATACTGAGCTTCTCGGTCAGAACTTCATCTTCCAGGCAATGAACTCAACCGTCAATATGAATATGAGTACGGTATTCCATTTGAGGGGCGTGAACTTCAGCGTTAGTGCTGCTTGTGCAAGTGGAAGTCACTCTATAGGTTTGGCATATATGCTTATCAAGCAAGGTCTTCAGAATATGGTGCTCTGTGGTGGTGCTCAGGAGGTGAATTACTATTCTATGGCTTCTTTCGATGCCCTTGGCGCTTTCTCAAAGCGTATGGATGAGCCAACAAAGGCTTCACGTCCTTTTGAGCGTGATCGTGACGGCTTGATTCCAAGTGGTGGAGCTGCTGCTCTTGTGCTTGAGGATTATGACCATGCTGTGGCTCGTGGTGCTAAGATAATCGCAGAGGTTGTGGGGTATGGCTTCTCTTCAAACGGAACAGCGGTTATCAGTCAACCAAGTGATGAGGGTAGTGTTATTGCTATGTCGCGTGCCTTGAAAGATGCTGGTGTTGATGTGAAGGATGTTGACTATATCAACGCTCATGCCACAAGTACCCGTCAGGGAGATATGTTTGAGGCTATAGCTTTGGATCGTATGTTCCATGGACAGCATGCTCTGATAAGTTCTACGAAGGGAATGACAGGTCATGAGTGCTGGATGGCGGGTGCTTCTGAGATTGTCTATTCAGCTATTATGATGCAGAATAATTTTGTTGCTCCTAATATCAATTTCGAGAATCCTGATGAACATTCCGCAAAACTGAATATCGCGGCTAAGACCGTTGATACCGAGGTTAATGTTGTTCTCAGCAACTCCTTCGGTTTCGGAGGAACTAATAGTGCGCTTGTAATCAAGAAGGTTTAGAGTAATTTAATTATATCTGTTTTATGAAGAAATGTTTGTTTACCATTTTTGGAGTCATATTTCCTTTGCTCGTTTCTTCACAAACGATTATTGCTACCAAATCAGGTGACTTTATAAAAGGATATAATGTGGATATAGGCGAGGACTATGTATATTATATGCAAGATATATCAGAAAAATCGCCTATAAATAAAATTGCGAAAAATAATGTTTTTGCAATTCGCAAAGAGAATGGTGAACAAGTCGTATTTGATTCTAAAGCAGAGGAATTGGCAGATAGTATCTATATTCGAGAGGAAGGTTATGGTGACAAAAGTTTGCCAGATGTAGATATAGATAATTATGAAGGTTTTTTACTTCAGAAAGGGAATGTAGTATATGTGGAGTCAGGTGATACCGATTATGAAAAGGCTGGTGCAAATAGGCTTCGTGAACATATTCTGGAGGATGGCTTTTGGAAATTGGCTTCGCGTAAGGAACAAGCGCATTTTGTCTTTAGGTATCATGTGATAACAAGAGGACGGGATCATCTTGATCCACATTACATTGATACAAGAAATGGCCTGACTCTTAAAGGATATAATAAAGTACTTGGTAGTATTTGGGGATGTTTTGGGATTGGCGCAAATGAATCTGTTGATGAAAATCCGAAATTTGCAGATAAACTATACATTCTAATAAAACGCCTACAAAAGTATGTAGAAAAAGAAAAAAATCCAGAAAAAGATATGGTATTAAAATATTTCTTTAAAAGGTAGTTGAATAGTTTAAGGAAAAATATAAACAAATAAAAAAGTTAGACATGAAGAAATTTTTGTTTTTGATGGTAGCATTGTTTTCTACAATAACAATGTCTGCTAAGGATGATGTAACAGTAAAGAGTGGTTCACTTTCAGAGGTTAAGGCTGCTGGTAGCTCTTTTGTGTATATCGTTTGGGATTATTCTGCTGCTACATTGGAGGGTAAGAATGTTGACGCGTTCCTTAAGGAAAAAGGTGAAGACTGGGTGGCAAACTATCCACAGGAGCTTGCTGAGGCAGAGGCTGAGTTTGCAAAGGCTGTAGGTAAGAGTAAGTTCGTTAATGTGACAACAGAGCAGGATCAGGCTCAATATGTTATTACAGTTAAGGTAAAGGATTTCCACTATGGAAGTACAGGAGTATCTGTAATGATTGGTTTTGGTGCAGGTGATGCTCACCTTAGCGGTTCTGTTGAGTTTACCAAGAATGGCAGCACAGAGACTATTTCCGTACTTGATGTAGATGGTGTTCCTGGTGCTGGTTTCGGTAACGAGCGTCGTCGCAGAGAGGCATATAAGGAACTTGGTGAGTGGGTTGTGAAGCTTATCAAGAAAGCAAAGTAATTAATAAATATTCCTAATATATGAAAAGGATATTATTTATTATCTTTACGTGTCTGTCTCTCTGTAGCTATGCGCAAATGCCGTTAAGCACAGAAGTAGTGACAGGCTCCTTTGAGGCTTTGTATAATAAGACAGCTAATCTGGAGATTGAATATGTAAAGATACATAACAGATCTGAGGCTGAGTTTGCAGAGTATGAGAAGGACTGGAAAGTGGATAAGCCGGATGTTGAAGACCTGATTTTGCAAAATGCTAATGCTGCATTGAAAAAGGTTTGCCATTTGAATTTTGGCAAGGAGTCGGATTTAACAGTCAGAGTCGTGGTAACTACAATTAGCGCTAAAGGCGATTATTCTTTTGTTGTGCAGCTTCTTGACAAGAAAGGAGAGATTGTCGGTAATATTACAAACTTATTTGGCAAAGGCGGTATATTCGGCACAAAACTGAATCTTATCAAGGATGGCGCAAAGAGCACAGGTAAAAAATTAGGTACTATACTGAAGAAGTATATTTAAAAAAGAAACCCATTCGGGCCCTCCTAAAGGGAATAGTGGGACTCTATTACTATAAAACATCAAGTCACATACTCCGATGTTATCAATATCGGACTACCCATTTGGGAAGGCTTGGTTAGGCTTTATAATATGAATTTATTTCCTGATTTAAAGAAAAGGTACACCAAAGACGATATGTCTGCGCGTGAGGCTCAGCGTTTGGCGGAGTTCATTGCGTGGGGACCTATTGTTTTTCAGGCATCGCGTCTGGTAGTAAAGTTTGGCATCCTTGACGCTCTTTGCGATAGCAAAGATGGTCTGACAGAGGACGAGGTCGTAGAGAAGACGGGGGTGTCAAAATATGCTGTGAAATGTCTTCTAGAGGCTGCTCTGAGCATCGGTACCGTGATTATTGATGATGTAACGAACAGGTATTCAATTACCAAGACTGGATTCTTCTTGCTTAATGATCCGGCAACAAGGGTGAATATTGACTTCAATCACGATGTCAACTATCAGGGATTATTCAATCTGGAGGAGTCTATGAAAGAGGGTAGGCCTGCAGGTTTGAAGTGGCTGGGAGATTGGCCGACGATTTATGAAGGACTTTCCTCTCTGCCTAAGCAAGTGCAGGATAGCTGGTTTGGTTTTGACCATTTCTATAGCGACTCTTCATTCCCAGAAGCATTGGAGATTGTGTTTAAGAAGCACAAGGTACGCTCTCTGTATGATGTTGGTGGTAATACCGGCAAGTGGGCGTTGCAATGTGTCGGCTATGACAAGGATGTAGAGGTTACAATTCTCGACCTTCCTCAGCAGATTGGTATGATGAAGGAGAATACGAAGGGAAAGGAAGGTGCAGAGCGTATCAAGGGCTATGGCATAAACCTGCTTGATAAGAATGCCTGTTTCCCAAAGAGAGAAGGTGGTCTTGATGCTATTTGGATGAGCCAGTTCCTTGATTGTTTCTCAGAAGAGGAGATTGTCAGCATCCTTACACGAGCAAAGACCGTAATGGATGCCGATACACGTATCTTCATTATGGAGACTTTGTGGGACAGGCAGAGATTTGAGACTGCAGCCTTCTGTCTGACGATGACAAGTCTGTATTTTACTGCCATGGCCAATGGTAATAGTAAGATGTATCATTCCGAGGATATGACTCGACTGGTGAATGAGGCTGGTCTTGAGGTTGAGCATATATATGATGGCCTCGGACAATGCCATAGTATCATGGTTTGTAGAATAAAATAGTCTAAGGTCAAAGGTCAAAGGCTTTAGACAAAAAAATAGTAAATAGTAAATAGTTAAATAGTAAATAAAAATGACACGTCAAGAAGTAGAAGAGAAAGTAAATAACTTCCTTGTAGAAGATTTGGAAATCGATGAAGAAAAGATTGCCCCAGAGGCAGAATTGAAGGCTGGCCTCGGTATTGACAGTCTTGATTTCGTTGATATCGTTGTAATCGTAGAAAAGAACTTCGGTTTCAAGATTAAGCCGGAGGAAATGGCAGGTGTTCAGACACTCTCCCAGTTCTATGATTATATTGAGAGTAAGGTGAAGTAGCCCCCCATCCCCCCAAGGGGGAGTTCTTTAGATAGGAACTGCGAAGCTGATGAGCTTGCGAATAATGAAACCTTATGCCTCATAGCGACAAGGAGTATAATAACAACTCCCCCTTGGGGGGCGGGGGGGCTTGGACTGGCACGACCTTCGGTAATGGAGGTATGCATAGCGCACTTATAGCTGTGATGAAAGTCATGGATGTAAGGTTGATTTATGCTTTCGTGTCCGTTTTTGTTGTTCCTGTATGTCTGATTCTCAATACTAATGGCAGTCGTAGCGTGGCATATCGCTTTTACAGAAAGCGTTTTGGCTATGGCAGGTTGAGGGCAGCATGGAATACGTATGTAAACCACTGTATATTCGGTCAGGTAGTTGTGGATAGGTTTGCTATGTATGCCGGCAAGAAGTTTGAGATAAAGATTGACGGCTATGACAAGTTCCTTGAACTTGCTTCTAAGCCTGACGGGTTCATTCAGATGAGTGCCCATATAGGAAACTATGAGATTGCAGGCTATACCCTTACCGCAGATCCGAAAGTTTTTTATGCCCTTGTGTTTGATGGAGAGAAGGAATCGGTGACAGAGAACAGGAACAAGATGTTCGCATCTACCAATATCCGAATGATATCTGTAAAGCCGGATATGAGTCATCTCTTCGAGATAAATGGAGCTCTTCAGAGAGGTGAGACCGTTAGTTTGCCGGCTGATAGATTCAATGGTTCTCCACGTTATGTAGAACAGGTTTTCCTTGGAGCAAAGGCACGTTTCCCGCAAGGACCGCATAGTGTTGCCACGATGAGAGAACTTGATGTCTTGGCGGTCAATGTCATGAAGGAGTCGATGAAGAAATATCATGTCTATGTCACTCCTCTTGAATATGACAAGACCGTTTCGCGTAAGGAGCAGATTGACCAACTATCAAAGGCGTATGTATCGGAACTTGAGAGAATGGTGAGGAAATATCCGCATCAGTGGTATAATTTCTTTGAGTTCTGGCAATAAAAGGCAAAGGGCAAAAGGCAAAAAGTCTTAGACAATTAAAAGAATGGAAACAGAGGAATCCCTCAGAAATATAGATATACACGAACTACTACCTCAACAAGAGCCTTTTGTGATGGTTGGTAAACTCACGGCTTTTGATGAGAAACGTACTGTGACGGAAACATTTATTAAAGAAGATAATATTTTTGTCTGCGATGGCGTATTCTCTGCTCCTGGTTTGGTTGAGAATATCGCCCAAACATGTGCAGCTAGGATAGGATATGTTAACAAGTATATCTTGAATAAGGGTATTCAACTCGGTTTTATCGGAGCTATTAGAAACCTTGAGATTACCGGATGTCCAAAGGTTGGTGATACGATTACTACCTGCGTAATGGTGATTGACGATGTGCTTGGCATGACATTGGCTAATGCCGTGGTTACTTGCAATGGCGAGACATTGGCTACAACAGAGATTAAAATAGCGGTCAGGGAGGCGGAATAATGGAGCTTGTAACGGAGAAGGAACTTGAGATTAGATTCAGCGAAGTGGATATCATGAAGGTGGTATGGCACGGATCTTATCCTTTATATCTTGAAGATGCGCGTGAGGCATTCGGTGCCCAGTATGGGTTGAGCTATCAGAACTATATAGACAACAATGTGTTTGCGCCTATTGTGGAGATGGATATAAAATACAAGCGTCCTGTTCTCTATGGCATGAAACCGCATATCAGAATTATTTATCGTCCAAAGCCATCGGCAAAGATAGTGTTCGATTACGAGATCTTTGACCCGAAGGATGGTACGGTGTTTCTGACCGCCCGAACTGTGCAGGTATTCATGGATATGGATTATCAGTTAATGTGGGATAATCCACCTTTCTTCGTTGAGTGGAAGAATAAATGGCATCAGTAATATCGGATAACATAACGTCGACTCTTGGCCTGACCACCGAGCAGACATATAAGGCTGTATGTGAAGGAAAGTCAGGCTTGAAGCACTATCCCTGTGAGGATGGGAAAGGTGGATGGAATGACCTGCCATTTCCAATAGAGGCTTCTCTGTTCAGTAAAGAGCAATGGGATAAGATTATGGTTGACGGATTCTCAAAATTCGAGAGTCTGGTGCTTCATTCTGTAAAGGCAGCTATATCTTCTCTTACTTTTGACAAGGAGCGTGCAATTCTTATTCTGAGTTCAACGAAGGGAGACATTGATGATTTACCATATTCAACACCCAACGCCCAACATTCATCACCCGGTATTCTTGCTGATGCTGCAAAGAAGGTGAGTCAAGCAATAGGCATTGGGAATGATCCTATAGTGGTATGCAATGCCTGTATTTCCGGTGTCTCAGCTATAATACTTGGACAGCGACTTGTGGATTGTGGTAACTATACACATGCCATTGTGTGTGGTGCAGATGTTCAGGGAAGGTTTATTGTTTCGGGTTTCCAATCGCTGAAGGCATTATCTGATGAGCCTTGCAGACCTTTCGATATAGAAAGACTTGGTTTGAATCTCGGAGAGGCTGCTGCGACTATTGTTCTGTCAAGGGAAATTGATTTCCCAGATGGCTGGAAGATAGATAAGGGAGCGGTATGTAATGATGCATATCATATCAGTGCTCCACATCCTAAGGGACTTGGTGCAGGGTTGGCTCTTGGTAAGGTGAAGGATGCAGATAATCCGATTTCTGTGATAGGAGTTCATGGCACAGCCACGATGTATAATGACCAGATGGAGTCTAAGGCCATAGAAATGGCGGAGTTGCAGGATGTCCCACTCTCTGCATTGAAAGGATACTTCGGCCACACTATGGGGGCTGCCGGTGTGCTAGAGACCATTATCATGATGAGGGCACTTAAGGATGGTATTATTCTGCCTTCAAAGGGTTTTGGGACTTGTGGTGTAAGTGGCAAAGTGAAGCTGTCGGACAAACAGAAGACCGCCGAAGGAAATACTTTCATTAAGATGTTGTCAGGCTTTGGCGGTTGTAATGGAGCAGTACGTGTTTCTGATAGATCCCTTCCTCTGAATATTGTTAATGATATTCTTGTCAAGCTGTCTCATTCAGTTAGGATTACACAGGAAAATATAATTGTTGACGGAGAAAGACTTTCTTTGGAGTCACGAGGCAAAGAAATGCTGACAGAGGTTTATAAGACGAAGATAGGAGACTATCCAAAGTTTTATAAGATGGATATGCTCAGCCGTCTTGCTTTTATTGCTTCCGAACTGCTTATAGAATCTGAAGGTCAGAGGTCAAAGGACGAAGGTCAATTTTCAACGCCCAACACCCAAAGGGCTGTTGTTCTTTTCAACCATTCTTCATCTATAATAGCAGATTGCCAGTATATGAAATCCATAGAAAAGGATGACTTTTTCCCTTCACCAGCTGCATTTGTATATACTTTGCCAAATATCACTACGGGTGAGATTGCACTAAGGAATGGTTATCATGGTGAGACATCGTTCTATCTTCTTGCAGAAAGAAATGAAAAGCTAATGCAGAGGGTGATAAAATCCACTTTCATTGATCGTGATATTAAAAGTGTCATTGGAGGTTGGATAGACTGTCCTTCGGAGGACAAGTTTGAATGTGATATCAGAATATATGTTAAAGAGTAAAGTGTAAAGTTGAAAGAATAAAGTATAAATATGGAAAACCTAATTAATGAACTCAAGATTCAGATTAAGGAGGCACTTAATCTTGAAGACCTCTCAATTGAAGAATTTGATGAAAATGCTCCTCTTTTCGGAGATGATGGTATAGGACTTGATTCTATCGATGCTCTGGAGATAATCGTATTGCTTGAGAAGAAATACGGAATACGTCTGGCTAATGCTGCTGAAGGTAAGGAAATCTTCAAGAATGTGGCTACTATAGCTGAGTACGTAGAGAAGAATAGGAAAAAGTAATTATGAATATCGCAATAACCGGACTGGGGATTATTTGTGCTATAGGTAATAATAGCCAGCAGGTTCTTGACTCCCTTGTAAACAAGCAAACAGGTGTTGGTATGATGAAAAATCTTCAGTCATGCCATACGGAATTGCCTGTTGGTGAAGTTAAGTTGTCGGAAGATGAACTGAAGACGTTGCTTGGCTTGCCCGTAGAGAGCCTGTATAGCAGAACAACCTTGCTCGGTGCTGTTGCGGTAAAGCAGGCAATGGCGGATGCTGGATTGTCAGCCGATATGCTTGCTGGAAAGAAAGTCGTGCTTATTTCCGGCACTACGGTTGGTGGTATGGATGTTACGGAGAGGATTCTTGTAGATATGCGAGATGCCCTTCAAACACCCAACAAACAGTCATCACCCGTTGACTATGTCAAACGCCATGACTGTGGCAGTACCACGAATGAGATTGCTCAGATTTGCGGACTTGATTGTGAGGTTTGTACTATATCAACAGCTTGTTCATCTGCAATTAACTCAATAATAGTTGGTTGTGAGATGCTTCGTAGTGGTGAGGCTGATATTATCATTGCTGGTGGTTCGGAGGCTTTGAGTAAGTTCCATCTCAATGGCTTTAATACGCTTCATATTCTTGATACAGAGGTGTGTCGTCCGTTTGATGCTACTCGTGTTGGTCTCAATCTTGGTGAAGGCGCTGCTTTCGTGGTTCTTCAGAAGGATAAAGCCGATGGTAAGGCATATATTGGAGGATATGGAAACAAGTGTGATGCCTTTCATCAGACAGCTTCTTCTGATGATGGAGAAGGCGCATATCTTGCAATGTGTGAGGCTTTGGAATCTTCGGGCATAGATAAGTCGCAGATAGACTATATTAATGCACATGGAACGGGAACTCCGAACAATGATCCAAGTGAGAGCGTTGCATTGAAGCGTATCTTCAGTGATGATATGCCTTTGGTTTCAAGTACGAAAGGATTTACTGGTCATACAACATCAGCTTCTGGTAGTATTGAGACCGTGATATGTGTTCTTGCAATGCAGAATAACTTTGTACCGGTCAGCTATGGATTCAGTTTGGTAGATGAGGCTTGTATTCATCCTTTTGAAGGTGATGACAAGCAGCATAGAATGGATTATGTAATCTGTAACTCATTTGGCTTTGGAGGCAATGACAGTTCGCTGTTGCTGATGAGAGAAGCCAAGGATTGTAGTATGGCATCAGCTAAGATTCCAGAACTGGAGATTGCAGCAGATATTACGATTGATTCTATGGAACAGCTTGCAGACTACAAGGAATACATATCTCCGAAAGAAGGTCGTAGAATGGGTAAACTTATGAAGGCTGCTACGTTGACATCTCTTATGGCTCTTCGTGAGGCAGGAATAGAATGCCCTGATGCGATAATCACAGCTACTGCAAATGGTATGCTTGAAACAAGTGAGAAATTCCTCGTTGACATGGTGGATAATGGTGAGGAAACTCTAAGTCCAACTCTTTTCATGCAAAGCACGCATAACACCATAGGAAGTGCTATAGCAATACGTACTCAGTGTCATGGATATAACATTACATATACTCAGGGTAAGGACTCGATGAAATGGGCACTTCGTGATGCGGAGCGACTGATAAGAATGGGTAAGGCAAAGACTGTGCTAGTGGGATGTCATGATGAGTCATCTCCATTGTTCCAGAGTTTTTATGACTATCTCAATATCTCTATTCCACAGATATATTCACGTAGTGTGCTTCTGAAAGCAAAATAAAAATGTGGTTAAAGTTATTGCCATTGGCATTGATACAGAGTGCGTTGCTTGCTATAGGTCAGGTGTTTCTGAAATATGGCTTACAACGTATGGTTAGTTTCGCTTGGAACTGGACTTTTTTCAAATCAGCCTTGCTTAACTGGCAATTTGCCATGAGTGGCATAACGATAGGAGCAGCCAGTCTGTTATGGATGTATATTATCAGACAGTTTCCGTTAAGTCTTGCCTATCCAATGGGTTCTTTGAGCTATGTTTTCACGATGCTCTTTGCTATATTGTTCTTTCATGAGAATGTTGATATCGTGAAATGGATAGGTTTATTTTTCATAATAACAGGTTGTATATTACTGACAAAATGAAGAGATTTCTTATTATATTAATAATGGGTATGGTGTCACTTATTGTGCCTGCTCAGAATAATCAGAAGATAATAGACCATATTAATCAGGTTGCGCACTCCCTAAAAAGTATGCAGGCTGACTTTGTTCAGACAAAGACGATGAAGATGCTAGGTGATAAGATGGTATCAAACGGCAAGATGTACTATCAGCAGAGTGATAAACTGCATTGGGAATATACAACACCATATACTTACACCTTCATCCTCAATGCTGACAAGGTTCTTCTTAAGAAGGGAACACGTAAGGATGTTATTGATGTAAATAAAAATAAGGTGTTTAAGGAAATTGCTCGCATAATGATGAGCAGTATGGTTGGCACCTGCCTTACAGAGAAAAAGGATTTCAGCGTTTCCGTTGTAGAAACGGATCAGACATATACTGCTACACTCATTCCTCAGAAGAAGGAGATGAAACAGATGTACACAAAAATCGTACTGACTTTCACGAAAAAGACATCTATGATATCACGTGTAGTGATGTATGAGAAGAATGGTGACAATACTGAGATTGTATTGAAGAACGTCGTGACAAACAAGACTATAAATCCATCATATTTTGCTATCTAAAAGATTCATTTGTCTTTTGTCTTTTGCCTTCTGCCTTTTACTTGCAGAGGCTCAGACATTACCTTCAAATGAAGGGGAGAGGGCACGTTATAGTGTGCAGATAGATGTAAAGAAGGCGTATATAAGTGGAATATGCGGTATGCTGTTCGAGGATGGCAAACTCAAGGCAAGTGTGGTCAATGAATTTGGATTATCTGCTATGGATTTCGAATATAATCCTCAGAAAGACAAGGTTAAAATCATCAATGTCATAAAGAAACTAGACCACTGGTACATTAAACGTGTTCTGAAGCGTGACCTTCGTATATTGCTTCACAACTTAGAACAAGGTATTTACAAGCATGAAAATGTGAAATACGAAATAACATATACTTTTCTGCCTTTACAACCAATAACCGAAGAGGCAACTGATAATGGAAATACAAACTAAAGTACTCCCTCTTGGGGGAATCGGAGACTTATATAGCATAGTTGCTAAGGAAATCACTGATGATGGTGGCGTTTTCCACCTTCATCTGAATCCGGAATGTATTATATATAAGGCTCATTTTCCAGAACAACCTATTACCCCAGGCGTTTGCATTACTCAGATAGCAGTAGAACTAGCTGAGAATGTCGTGGGACATAGCCTCCAGATGATTGGAATCAAGAATGTGAAGTTCTTGTCAATAATGACTCCAGATTCTCAGACGGAGGTAATATACAACATTACGATTAAAAGTTCTGACGATAAGGAAACACGTATTCAAGCTGTGGCACAGTCGGATGATGTGGTCTATGCGAAAATGTCGCTTATATGCAAGAGGAAATAAGCACATTGACTTCGCGTGAGCGCCTTCATCGTCGTGGTGTCTGTGTGATTGTTCCCATTTTCAACAACGAGAAAACAATTCGTGATGTTGTTGAAAGATGTAAGGAACAATCGGATGATGTTATAGTAGTAAATGACGGTTGTACAGATTCTACAGCTTCAATACTTGCGGATATAAAAGGTATCACCATTGTTACGTTAGGTCATAATAGCGGTAAGGGAACAGCCTTGAAGATGGGCTTCCGTAAGGCTTTAGAAATGGGATTCTCATACGCTATAACGCTTGATGCGGATGGGCAGCATTTCCCAGAGGATATACCTTTGATGTTGAAGGCTAACATTGAGAATCCTGGTGCACTTATTGTTGGTGAGCGTAAGGATCTTGAAAGTAAGGAGCGTTCTGGCGGTAGTAAGTTTGCAAATGCCTTCAGTAACTTCTGGTTCTTTGTTCAGACATGGAAGCGTCTTAAAGATACCCAGACAGGTTTTCGCTTATATCCTCTTCGTAAGCTTCACGGACTTTCGCTTCTTACATCTCGATATGAGGCAGAACTTGAACTGCTTGTATTTGCTGCATGGCATGGTGTGAAACTGGTATCACAGCCGATAAATGTGTATTATCCACCACGAGAGCAGCGTGTGTCGCATTTCAGACCGGGACTTGACTTTACTAGAATCTTCATTCTCAATACAATACTCTGTTTCCTTGCCTGCGTTTATGGACTTCCGCTTTATATTTGGCGGACATTTATGGTTGTCTTTCGCACTACATACTCATTGCTTTTCTTTGTTGTATGCTCAATAGGATTGATGACTCCATTGGTTACGCTATATATAAAGATTGGTAAGATGACAGAGGATAAGCGTGACAATCTGCATGGAATACTGCAATGGATATCGAAGTTCATAATGATATGGCATGGTATTCCGGGGGTGAAGTATAAGCCAAGAAGTAATACTGATGAGTCTTTGGACGGGCCTTCAGTATTGATATGCAATCATCAATCGCATCTCGACCTGATGACTCTTCTGCCTCTGAAGAAGAAGATAGTTGTGCTGACAAATGACTGGGTGTGGCGAAATCCATTCTACGGCTATGTTATAAGACAAGCCGAGTTCTATCCCGTATCAGCAGGTGTTGACGCTCTGATTCCAAAGTTAAGGAGTCTTGTTGATAGGGGATATAGTGTAGCGGTATATCCAGAGGGAACACGTTCTGAAGATTGTAGTATAGGCCGTTTTCATCAGGGGGCATTTTATATTGCGGAACAATTGAATCTTGATATAGTGCCACTAATCCTTTATGGAGCAGGGAAAGTTCTTCCAAAGAAAGATAAGCATTTGCATAAGGGGATTATCAGTTTGGATGTGGATAGGCATTTCTCACCAGAAGAGGTTATATCACTCGGAACTCTGAAACAGCGTGCTTCATGGTTCAGAAAATATTATAAGTCACGATACGACGAGGTGAGTGATGAATATGAACAGTATGCGTAAGAAGGTTGCAATTATAGGCAGTGGCCTTGGTGGTTTGTCGTGCGGATATATTCTGCAACGCAATGGCTTTGACGTCACAATTTTTGAAAAGAATGCTGTCTTGGGCGGCTGCCTACAATGCTTTCGTCGTAAAGGGGCTGTGTTTGAGACTGGTATGCACTTTATCGGTAGTGCTGCACCTGGGCAGACAATGTATAAGATGATGCATTATTTGGGACTTGCATCGGATGTGCATCTCAGTCAGCTTAATCCTTCGGCATACGATACTGTTTCTTTGGGAGGTCAGAGCTTTGAGTTCCCTAACGGAAAGGAACAGTTCATAGAGAAAATGTCATCGTATTTTCCTCGCGAGAAGGATGCAATAGTGCGTTACTATGACATCGTAAACAAGATAGCCTCAGCTTCCACTCTACATTCTCTCACTAGCGAAAGTCGTGATGTGCCTATTGATACGGAATATCAGCAGCGAAGCATGAACGATGTCATGGATGAATTGTTTAATGACACCTTGCTAAAGAATGTCCTTGTTGGAAATTTACCACTCTATTCAGCGGAACTTGATAAAACGCCTTTCTCGCAACATGCGTTCATAATGGATTTCTACAACCAGAGTGCTTTTCGTGTAGAAGGGGGCAGTGATGCTATTGCAAAGTCACTCGTGAAGTCTATTGAGCGTCTTGGTGGACAAGTAATAACTTCTGCAATGGTAAAGAGAATTGTATGTGATGCGACACATGCCATTGGTGTAGAGACTATTGATGAACAACTGCATACAGCTGACTATGTTATCAGTACTGTTCATCCTGCTCGTACTGTTGAGATGCTTGAAGATACTAGTCTTATTCGTCCGGCTTTCCGTTCACGTATCAAGTCATTGCCACAGACTGCCGGATGTTTCGCAGTATATGTAAAGTTCAAGGACAATGTGATGCCTTACATGAACACTAATTACTATGGGTATCGTGGTGACACGCCTTGGAATTGTGAGCATTATTCTGGGGAGGATTGGCCAAAGGGTTTCCTCTATATGCACATGTGCCATGAGGATAAGGCAAAGTGGGCAAAGAGTGGTGTTATCCTTTCATATATGAATATGGAAGATGTAGCACCATGGGTAGGTACTCATGTTGGGAAGCGTGGTGAAGATTACGAGGCTTTCAAGACACAGCATGCAGAGCGTCTTCTTGATGAGGTAGAGACTCATTTCCCGGGACTTAGGGCTTCGATAGATTGCTATTACACATCCACTCCTCTTACATATATTGACTATACAGGTACAGAGGGAGGCTCGATGTATGGTGTGGCAAAAGACATAACGATGGGAGCGGCAGGTAGAGTTCCTTATAAGACGAAAATCCCGAATCTCTTGCTTGCTGGACAGAATGTCAATTCGCATGGAATGTTAGGGGTGTTGGTTGGAACAATAGTGACATGTTCAGAACTGGTTCCTAATCTGAAACTTAGAATCAATTAATAATTGAACTAAGGTCTAAGGACCGGGGCTTTTGACTTTTGGCCTTTGACTTTAAACACAAAATGGAAAAAACAGCGGTAATTGTTGGCGGTGGCCTTGGCGGTTTGTTTACAGCTGCTATCCTTTCTAAGGAAGGGGTTAAGGTTACTGTTCTTGAGAAGAATCTCAACCTTGGCGGAGGATTGCAGAGTTTCAAGAGGTTTGGCGAGGTCTATGATGCTGGTATGCATATCCTAAGTGGAATGCATGAAGGGGGAAGTATCCGCAAGATATGCAATTATCTCGGTCTGACGGATAAGATGCATATACGTCCTGTGGATAATGACTGTATAGATGAACTTCATTTCGTAGAAGATGGTTCTACGTATCGTATAGGGAAGGGAAGACAAGGGTTTGTTGATTCTTTAGTTAAGTATTTCCCCGACCAGCGAGAGGCATTGACGAAATATGTTGATGCTATGTACACCTTGCTCGATGAAATGGACATGTTTCATCTCCGTCCGTTGAAAACGACCATCTTCATGCATTCTGAGGATTTCCTCATCTCTGTTGGCGATTTCATAGCCAAATATATCAAGGATGAGAAACTTAGGGCGGTACTTGCATATATGAATCCTCTCTATGGTGGAGAGAAGGATAAAACCCCAGCATACGTCCATTCCATTATCAATGTGCTGTATATAAATGGTGGTAACAGATTTGAAGGAGGATGCAATCTCTTTGTAAATGAACTTCGTAAGTTGATTGAAGATAACGGCGGAACAGTTATCGTTAATGATGGAGTGGTTAGTGTTTCTTCTAAGAACAAATTGATTACCCATGTAACGACAGAAAGTGGCAAAAGCTATTCTGCCGACTATTATATCTCAGCCATTCATCCTTGTTCATTCATTAAATTGTTAGAGGATAAGTCAATCCTGTCAAAACCATATCGCGAGAGACTTGAAACTATCCCAAATTCTTACTCTGCATTTACCTTGTTTGTCAAGCTCAAACCCGGTAAGGTGAAATATTTCAACTATACGCGCTATTGCATGACACGATATGATGAGATTTGGAATATTGGTATTACTGATGAGCAATGGCCAAGAGGTGTAATGTATATGACTACACCTGAAATAAACCAGGGGGAGTATAGTACGAAGATGATAATCACCACTCCAATGTCATGGGATTTTGTAAAGAAATGGGAAAATACCACCGTAGGGCATCGTGGTGAGGATTATAAGGCATGGAAACAGGAATGCGCGAAGAAATTGCTTGATAGGATTGAGAAAATCCATCCTGGTTTTATTGATAGCATTGAGGCTATAAATACAGCTTCTCCACTTACCATACGTGATTATTTCGGAATAAAGGAAGGATCAATGTACGGATTTATGAGTGATTGCAACAATATAGTTCTGTCACAGGTACCTGTAGTTACGAAAGTCAAGAACCTATATCTTACTGGTCAGAACAATAACCTTCATGGGTTCTGTGGAGTGCCGCTTACAGCTATCAACACGTGTGAGGCTATATTCGGCATGAACTATATCATTAATAAAATTAATGCTGCAAACCCTTGATGTCTATAGGGGGCAGGAAAAGTTTATTATGGAGTATAATAAGTTTGAGGAGATACGTCCTTATACGGATGATGAGATACCTGCAGCAATGGATAGAATTGCGGGTAGCACGTCATTCCCTCTGCTTGCATCGTATGTATTTCCTGATAGGAGTATAGATGATGTTCGTAAGGAAGTACGTTCATATAAAACCATTCATGATTTTCAGATAGGAATCATGTATTGGGCAAACCGCAAGATTATAGAGGATAGCACAGAATCGTTTACTTGTGGAGGAATGGAGAACATAAGTCCCTCAACACCCAATACCCATCACCCATCAGCCAATGCCCACCTCTACGTATCCAACCATCGTGATATAATGTTGGATGCAGCTCTGTTCCAGAATGTACTTGTTGACAACGGACATGACACTACGGAGATTACGTTTGGTGCAAATCTTATGCAGGGACAGATAGTCATCGATATTGGCAGGTCGAACAAGATGTTCAAGGTGGCTCGCCCTGGTGGTAGCGTAAGGGAGTTCTATAAGTCTTCCCTCCTCCTTTCTGAATATATGCGTCATGTCATTACGGAGAAGCATCAGTCTGTGTGGATTGCTCAGCGTAATGGACGCACTAAGGATGGAAAGGATCGTACGGATCAAGGCATTATAAAGATGCTGTGTATGAGCCATTCTGACGATAAGGTGAAGGCTATTGCCGACCTGAATATAGTGCCTGTTTCTGTTTCATACGAATGGGAGTCTTGTGATATCCTCAAGACTGTGGAACTATATGAGCGCCAGTTCGGACCTTACATCAAGAAACCGGGTGAGGATTTGAACAGTATCCTGACAGGTATTACCCAGTATAAAGGTAATGTGCATTTCGAAGTCTGCAAGCCTCTTTGCTTTGACGAACTCAACGAGTTCTCCGACCTCACTTCTGTAGAATTTCATAAGGCTGTTGCCAACTTGCTCGACCAGCGTATCTGCTCTTCATATCATCTTTATCCAAACAATTATATAGCCCATGACATTCTCTATGGTAACAAGAAATATTCGGCTATGTATTCCTCTGAGGAAAAGAATGCTTTCATGCATAGAATGAACAAACTCCAGAAATACGAGGAAGAGTGCGATATGGATAGGCTGTACGAGATATTCCTTGGTATATATGCTAATCCTGTGGATTCAAAAAGTCAAATGTCAAAAGTCAAATGACGAAGTTCTTTAGTCTTTTGGCTTTTGCCTTTATCTCAATAGCAGCTTTCGCAACAGGGCCGGGCAATATCATACATCTTTGGGAAGGAACATCGGTAAACAATAAGAGCGTTACGCTTGAGATATTTTTGCCTGAGAATACCAATGCAGGAAAGACTCCTGCAATGATAGTATGCCCTGGCGGTAGCTATAGCTGGCACGACTATGAGGTGGAAGGAACTGATGTGGCAAGGTGGCTATGCAGTAATGGGATTGCGGCATTCGTACTAAAATATAGGGTTCAGGGTGTGTTTAATTTCATTACCCATGCCAGATTAATAGTTCCAGGAAATCATCATCCGCACATGTTACAGGACGGACAACGTGCTATTCAGTATGTCCGTGAACATGTTGATGAATACAATATCGACATAAACAGGGTGGGGGCAATGGGCTTTTCTGCAGGAGGACATCTTGTTATGTCACTTGCGGAATTTTCATCAACGGACTTCCTGAAACCCTTGGGTATTGTTTCAAAAGTGTCGCTGAGACCTGATTTCACCGCACCAATCTATCCCGTAGTGACTATGAGCGAGAAAGTGTGTCATACACGTTCTCGCCGTGCTCTTTTAGGCGAATATGGAAAGTTCCGTAAGTCCTTGCGCGATTCTCTCTCGCTTGAGCGCCATGTGCCTTCCGATTGCCCTCCTGTCTTCCTTGTTAATTGTAAGGATGACCCGATAGTGAAGTATCAGAACTCGGAATTACTCGATTCTGCCCTCACTAGCAAGGGAATCAAGCATACATATATACAATATCAGACAGGAGGTCATGGTTTTGGAATCTCCGAAATAAAAGGTACTGCTGAGTGCCGTCAATGGAAACAAAGGTTTCTGGAATGGCTAAACGAAATTAAAATGTAAAAATTAAAAAGTATGATTAGTAATATTGCGAAAAACGATAATTATACTTCTTGCTTTTTACTTTGAATTAGATGATAATCAAATTCTTTGACTTCTTCCACAAGCATGTATTGCTCAGACGTTCAGTCTTGCTGACTCTGACAATAGCTCTTGTTGTGTCCGTCTTCCAGTTGTCATATAAGGAGGATATCTCTGATTTCATGCCTCTTACTGATGAGGAGAAACTGAATATGGAGATATATCAGGACATATCGGGTGTCAATAAGCTTGTTGTTCTATTTTCCTGTGACAAGGAAAATCCTGATAGTACCATAGCTGCCATAGACCTTTTCCAAGAGAGCGTGAAGGAATTGGACTCTCTGAATTGGACGAGTGATATGGTTACTCGCTTTGATATGGAGAAGGTAGGGGAGGTTACTGAATTTGTATATCAGAACATTCCGTATTTTCTTACAGAGCGCGATTATTCACGCATGGACTCTTTGTTGTGCGCAGAAAATTATGTTGGCGAACAACTTGACCGTGATCGTGAGATGCTGATGTTCCCTTCTGGAGGTCTGCTTTCTGAGAATATCTCGCGTGATCCACTCAATCTGTTCACGCCTGTACTGAGCAAGTTACAGGGCTTGCAGCAGGTGAATAAGTTTGAGATGTACGACGGCTATATATTCACGCCTGATATGAGTCGTGCAATAGTCATGCTCTCATCTCCTTTCGGCAATTCAGAGACAGATAAGAATTCACAGCTCCTGCAACTCCTTACGTCTGGTATTGAACGGATGAACGCTCGTTTTCCTAATATCGAGGCTCACGTATTGGGAGGACCACAGATAGCCGTAGGCAATGCCCTGCAGATAAAGCATGACTCTATCCTTGCCGTCAGTCTTGCCGTTGTTCTTATTCTTGCCTTGCTTTTCTTCTCATTCCGCTCATTGCGAAATATATTGCTCATAGCTTTCTCAATAGGGTGGGGATGGTTGTTCGCCCTTGGTGCACTTGCTTTATTCCACGATAACATTTCTATTATCGTTGTCGGTATTTCGAGCGTTATCCTTGGTATTGCACTCAATTATCCGCTACACCTTATTGCCCATATAGGGCATGAAACAAATATCCGACAGGCATTAAAGGAAATCTCTGCGCCATTGTTAGTAGGAAACATAACAACGGTAGGTGCTTTCCTTGCCCTCGTACCGCTTAATTCCGTGGCTCTCCGTGACCTCGGTCTTTTTGCGTCCCTACTTCTTATTGGCACAATATTCTATGTGTTGGTGTTCTTGCCGCATCAGGTGAAGATAGGTGATTGCGGTCAGAATAATACAACACACCAACACCCATCATCTATCACCCATCTGCTATCTCGCATCTCCAACATCCAACTCGACAACAAATCATGGGTGGTAGGTATTGTCATCATATTGACTCTTGTCTTTGGATGGTTCAGTTTCCAAGTTGAGTTTGATAGTAATCTTGCCAATATCAATTACATGACCGATGAACAGCGTGCAGATATGGATTATTTCCAGAAACTAACGGCTGATGATACCGTTTCTACCAAGCGCACACTCTATGTCGTGTCTTCCGCTCCAACTATTGATGCTGCCCTTGATTCTTGCAATAGCAAGAAGATAAATGGTGTGTCTCAGTTCCTTGCCTCTGAGTCTATGCAGAAGGAACGTATAAGCCGTTGGAAGGAATTTGTATCTAAGCATCATGATTTGCTTAACGCACAGTTTGCAAAGGCTGCAAAGGATAAGGGCTTCTCTGTTGATGCGTTCTCTGATTTCCAACAAATAATCAACGGCAATTATGAACCTCGTGAGTTCAGCTATTTTGCCCCTCTGACATCAACTGTGTTTAATGGAAATATCGTAAAGCAAAACCAATATTTCATTGTCGATAAACTGAGTGTTGAGCCTTCAGAGATAGAGAAAGTGAAGAGCAGCATCCCTGGCAGTTTCGATATTGAGAGTCTTAACAGTTCGTTGGCTAATAGCCTGTCTGACAACTTTAACTATATCGGCTGGGCATGTTCGCTTATCGTGTTCTTCTTCCTGTGGTTCTCGTTCCGTAAGATAGAATTGGCTATAATATCCTTCGTGCCTATGGCTATCAGTTGGGTGTGGATTCTCGGTCTTATGGCTATACTTGGCATAAAGTTCAATATCGTTAATGTTATCCTTGCCACGTTTATCTTCGGACAGGGTGACGACTATACCATATTTATGACCGAGGGTTGTATCTACGAGCATAAGACGGGTAAGCCAATCCTTGCATCTTATAAGCGTAGCATACTGCTATCTGCCATTATCATGTTCATAGGCATCGGCACTCTTATTGTAGCCAAGCATCCAGCCCTACACTCACTTGCAGAGATAACAATCGTAGGAATGTCGAGCGTGGTCTTCATGTCATGGCTCGTACCACCATTGCTGTTCAGATTGATATATAAGAAGAAGGGAGAATAGATTCCCCCCATAAAATATGAAAGAAAGAATTCGTACAATACTTGAAGACAATCTGCCATTGGCAGACCTTGATTCTGATTTTCTGTTTGCAGAACTCAGTTCTTTGGATATAACCACTATCATGATGCTGCTTTCTGATGAGTATCATATCACTCTCGACTCTCGTGATGTCTCTCCAAAGAACTTCATGACGGTTGATAGCATCGTTGCTATGGTACAGAAAAAACTTGAAGAGAAGAAGTAAATGAGCACTATACTTGATTATGTTCATCGTTGGGCAGAAGAGTGTCCAGAAAAACCTGCCATAATATCCCGTGACGGAGTTATTGCTTATCGGGAGCTTTATGAGAGGATGAAGATGCAGCTCTACTTGCCAATCCCCCTCCTCGGTGAATCCTGGGAGTCTGATTTCTGCCTATATACCACAGGAACTACGGGCAAGTCGAAGGGCGTTGTGATCTCCCAGAAGGTTGTTATTGCTAATTCCGAGAACCTTATTGCCGGACAGGGCTTTTCCCATGGCCTTGTGTTTGTCATAGCTGGTAATATGGAGCATTTAGGATGCTGGTCGAAGATATTCCCAGTTCTGATGCTTGGCGCAACCATTTATATAATAGAGGATGGAATGAAGGATATTGACGGCTTCTTCAAGGCTTTCGACCTTCCTCTTGAAAAGTATTCTTTGCCTGCCAATACCAAGTTCGCCACATTCCTTGTGCCTTCAAACATCCGCATCCTTCTTCAGTTTGCGAGTGACAGGTTAGAGGCTCTGGCCGACCGTATGGATTTCCTCGAGACAGGCGCGGCTCCAATGCCTCATTCTGATATGCTTACTCTTTGTAAGATACTGCCAAATACCCGACTCTATAACACTTACGCATCAACAGAGACTGGTATAATCTCAACGTATAACTATAACGACGGAGAGTGCATAGCGGGATGTCTTGGTCATGCTCTTCCTCATTCCCAATTTCTCATCACTCCTGAGGGTCGTATAGCTTGTAAGGGCGATACCTTGATGACTGGTTATAAGGATGAACCGGAACTTACTCTGACTGTCCTTCACGATGATACGCTTTTCACAGCTGATAATGGATATATTGACGAGAAAGGTCGTCTTCACATACTCGGTCGTGATGACGATACAATCAACACAGGCGGTTTCAAGGTTGCTCCTTCTGAGGTTGAGGAGGTTGCTCTTTCCATGCCCGATATCGAGGATTGCATCTGCATCTCTCAACCGCATCCTGTACTTGGCAATGCCCTCGCTTTGCTCGTTGTACTTAAGAATGGCGTAAAACTTGATAAACGTGCCATTGCCTTGCATCTCAGCGAGAAACTGGAACGGCATCAGATACCACTTACCTATAAGGAGGTTGATAAGATTCAACGCACTTTTAATGGCAAGCTAGATAGGAAGTATTATAAAAAGAGTGTAAAGTAGAAAGTATAGAGTAAATAGTATAAAAGCATAAAAAAGCCGCCTGAGGATTATTCCTTAGGCGGCTTTTTGTACCTTGTTAATTCTTCTCTATAACCTCTATAAACTCCACATCAAAGATGAGGGCGGCATAAGGAGGGATATTGCCGACACCACGAGAGCCGTATGCAAGGTAGTAAGGAATGTAAAAGCGGAATTTGCTACCTTCTTTCATCAGTTGCAAGCCTTCTGTCCAACCTTTGATAACCTGATTAAGGGCGAACTCCGAAGGCTCTCCGCGCTTATAGCTTGAGTCGAATACAGTACCGTCGATGAGACGGCCTTCATAATGACAGCGCACAATATCAGTAGCCGACGGACTCTTTCCATTGCCCTCCTCCAGAACCTCATATTGAAGTCCGCTACTTGTCACTTTCACACCTTCACGCTTGGCATTCTTATCAAGATATTCCTTGCATTGCTGTTCGTAGTTGTCTTCATCCTTTGAGCATGAGGTCAATCCAAGACCGCATACAATCATTGTTATTAATAGCAGAATTTTCTTCATAAAGACTAATATAATCTTGTGTATAAACAATCTCTTGTGCACAAAAGTTGTGCTTAGCGCGAACAAAATTACTCAAAATTTTTGTAATACAGATGTTTTTCACATTTTTTCTTTTGTTTTCAGATACTTGCCAAGAAAGAATATATTCCCTCTCTCAAAGAAAAGAGAAGAATATTTGGAGGTTACGGAAAGTTTTTGTATTTTTGCAAACGATGTAAAATAGTTTTCGTTTAATTGCGAGGGCAAAATCTAAATGTTTCTACAACGGAATAATCTTTATTGTGTTAAAAGCATCTCATGAAAATCATAAATTAGTTATGGTTTTACTGATTTAGCAGAATAATCATTGAAAAAGGCACAATTCTTTAAAAAAATAAATTGAAAATGGAAAACGAAAAGGTTAAACTTAATATATGGAATCTGGAAAAAGTTTTTCAGATTCCACTATTAATTCCCGCTTACCAACGTATATATTGTTGGGATAAAGATATTTTATTACAATTACTTGATGATTTGCTTGACAGACAAAATATAAGTAATTATCGATTGGGAAGTTTGATTTTGAATAAGAAAGATAACAATTATGAAATCGTTGATGGACAACAAAGACTTGTTTCATTAACTCTTCTATTATGTGCATTAGGATACAAGGGGGGACTTCCTCTACTTGATGCACAATTTGATAATATCAGGTCTCAAAAGTTTGTGAGTTATAATTATAATTGTATTCAAACTTATATTCAAAATCAAAATCGACTAGACACCAGATTTAAAAGAGATGAATGGATAAAGAAACTATTGTCTCAAGTTGAATTTAGTGTTTTAATTATAACTTCAAACAATCTCGACCTTGCATTTACATTTTTCTCAAATACCAATTCCCGTGGTGTGCCTTTAAGTGATTTTGATCTTCTTAAAGCTCATCATCTTAGATTTTTGCCTAATAAAAACCAACAGAGTCATCTAGCTATGCGTTGGAATCAAATGGTTTTGAAAGCCGATAATTCTGATAATGGCGAGAATGTTGAGGAAAGAGATTATTATCGTACTATTGCAATTTATCTTTATTACTTACGTCGATGGCTAAATAAACGACCTGTTAGAGAGTGGGAGGAGTATCATGTAAAGAAAGAATTTGAATCTGCTCTTGTTATAGATGAGATTCCTCCTTTTGGTGAACGTTTTATGTATAAAGAACCAATTCAGGGAGGCTCTCACTTTTTTGCATATGTAGAACATTTCGTTGATAGATTTGAACAGTTCCGACGTTTACCAGAGTATTATTATCCTGGTAAATATGAAAAAGATAACAATGGTAATCAGAAGTTAATAGTCCAACCATATGGTATTCACAGGCTTACAGGAGAATCTCACGAGTGGTTTCGTGATGCTATTGAGGCTTTATTGTTCGCATATTATCTAAAGTTTGGTATAGAATATATTAGCGATGCGTTAATCCTTATTACTCGAAGTATATCTCAATATAGATTTCGTCAAGGTCGCGTTTATTATGATAAGTTCATGGATGAAAGCGTTGGAGAAACAGAGATTGCAATGATAATTGATAGAGCAACTTCTCCTACATTTTTTTTGGCGGAACTTCTCAAGAGTGTAAAACGACTTCCTGCTGTAGAGTTTAGTGATACAACTCCTATTAAAAAACGATATGCAGATAAAGTTGATAAATGTGTTCTTCCTATAATTAAGGAAATGTCTTCACCAACTATAATAGACTTTTTCAATGGTAAGGTTTTTAAAATTAAGAAGTAATGAGAAATACAAAAGATAAAAACAATGATGTAGCGATTTGCACTCCTAAAAGAGTTGCGGAAAGCAATAGTATATTTTCTATACCTATCTATCAGCGATTATTTGAGTGGAATAGAGATACTATATATACACTTCTTGACGGAATTCTTATCTCTATGCTGAAAAATGACAAAGAAGACTACTATGTTGGCATGTTAACTTCCACAAAGGCTGAAAATAATTTGCTAAAATTGGTAGATGGGCAACAACGTTTTACCGTTATGACTCTTATGGCTATTACTTTCATGTATAGTAATCTTGAACCTAATAAATGGCGACAATTCTTATTATTGAAAGGAAAACCACGACTTGATTTCGAATCAAGAGATTCTGATGTTGTATTTCTTGAAAAGATTACAGGTGATGAGAGGTTTTATAAGGAGGTCATGGAATATGCGAGTTCAAATATTAAGGAGACACCGAAGAATCTTTCTTGTATAAACAAGAAAATGGTGGCAGGACTGGATAATATAAAAACATATTTGAACTCAATCAAGGAGCAATTAATCCGTCTTGAATATGAGAAAAGGTATTCTAATGACATTCTCAATAAGATGTCCAAATATGTTTACGAACATCTAAAGTTTTTTATTACCCAATTGCCTGAATATGAAGCTAAGGACTTGAATTTGTATTTCGAACGCATGAATTCCGCAGGAAAGAATCTTGAAAGTCATGAGATTCTTAAGGTGAAGATGCTTGACAAAATACACAAAGAACATCCATATGACTATAAGTATTTTGTTAAGGCATGGGATGTTGTTGCTGATATGGATACTCGTGTTTTTATTCGAAGATCAGGCAAGAGGAAAGAAAATGCAAAATCTTTTCGGAACCGCTGTCTTGCTACGTTGAAAATCATTAGGTGTCAAGAACCGATTAAGTGTATATTTAAAAATGGTGAAGAAGATTATGTTGTTAATGCAGCTTTAAAAAAGGATGATAATAACGAAGATGTAGAAAATGGAAATGTAGGAACTGGAAAGTCAATTAAATCAATAATACGTAAGGAATTGGAAGTAAAGGCACCTTCTGATGATGACCACAGAGATGTTCCTTTTATTTCTTTGCTTACATTCCCAAGATTTCTTCTTCAGGTTCTATATTATTATTCTAAATTTAATTTGACTAAGGAAGATTGTCGGAAGCATAACATCAAAAATGTCAATAATGAGGAAGAGTTCAAGGTGAATGAGTTCTTCAATGAGAGTGATTTGTTATCAACTTTTGATCATTATCTCTCTGAGGATAATTATCTTGATTTTGTCAATACATTGTTTGCACTTCGTGTGCTTTATGATTTCTATGTTATTCGAATCAAGAATAATGATGATTCATACACTCTTTTGATGTCAAGGGGATTAAATGGTGATTCTGACAATGAGGATGACAACGATGATGATAGTAAAACAGAGTTTGCAAAACTTCGTGAATTTGAGTCTATGCTCTATGTGAATTCTGTAAATGTTACCTATTATCGTTGGCTTCCTGAATTACTTCATTATGTTTATAAGCCAGATTGCAATGGAGAGAACGGTGACCTTGTTGCTCCAAACGAATTGTTGAATCATCTTAAGACGGTAGACAATCTTGTCCATAGAACAGATTTAGAAGAAAAAAATGATGATAATAATCTTGATACTCTATCATACAAGTATATTGATAGATATTGGTTTTGGCGTCTTGACTATTATCTTTGGGAAGGTGTAATTGACAATAAAATTACGAACCTTGATAATAAAATCGTCAAGAACTTTCGCTTCCGTCGTAATCGTTCAATAGAGCATCTTCATCCGCGGAATGAGAGCAATAATGAGACATGGGATAACAAGTCGAAGATCAATTCTTTTTTTAATCTTGCAATGATTTCTCAGGGATTTAATTCTACTCAAAGTAATGATTCTGTTCGTGTAAAGTTTGCTCGAATAGCAGATACAATAAATGATCTTGAGAGTCTTAAAATGTATGACATGTATATTAGTGCTAATAAAAAGGATGATCAATGGACTCCTGATATAGCCAAAAAACATGGAGAAAGAATGATGGATATCCTTATCAATTCATTCCCTGATATAACAGAGTATGAGGTTGTTCGTCACAAACTTGAGGAAATTAAAAAGAATAATACCAAACTCATGCAACAGTATGAAAACTAGATTAATTATCGACTAAGTTAGTTGACGTTAAATATAGTTTTATGCAGTATTTGTTTTTTTCCTTCGGGTTGTTCCTATAGGGGAAATCTGACATTTACTTGGAGGGTAATGTCAGACAAATGTCAGGAAGTTTTATCAGCAATTTAGGAATCTCTTCATACCTTTGCAATAAAAAACAGAGGACATGAAGAGATTATTGTTTTGCTCGTTGCTCGCTTTTGCCATTAATGCTACAGCACAAGATACAGATAAGGATGTATCGCTCAACGAGGTGACCGTACAGGGGGCACGTAAAATTCAGAAAGTAGATAGCCAATGGATCTATCCAACAAAACAGCAGATAGAGAATTCGCCTAATGGATACTCGCTTTTGGCAAAACTCTCTTTGCCATACATCCGGGTTGATGAGGCTATGAATAGTATTACGGCTCTGACAAATCTTGGAACGGTACAGGTGCGTATTAATGATGTCATAGCCTCTCAGGAGGATTTGCAAACGCTCGATATGCAGGGCATAGAACGTATTGAGTTTATTGACAATCCTGGTGTCCGCTATGGAGAGGATATCGCGTATGTTATAAATATCAAGGTGAAGAAAGCTGCGAGTGGCTATGTCGTCGGATCTCAACTTACTAATACCCTGACCACGAAAAATGGTAGTGAGTCTGTTTTCGGCAAGATAAACTACGGACTTAGCGAACTGGCATTCAGCTACAATCTCGATTATCGTAATTTCAAGGGGATAGAATACGATGAACGGGCAAACTACGAACTGGAATCTAGGGATATTGTTTCTTTACATAGGAAAAGTTTGAGACAGCAAAGCAAAAATCTTACTCACAATGCCCAAATCACCTATAGCTTGAGCGATTCTAATTATGTGTTTCAAGCAAAACTATCTGGTAATTGTGATATCCAACCTCGAAGAGACTATTCGGAGATGTCTGTTGATGGGATTCCGTATGATGAATGCAGCTTTGCTCGAAACTCATCCCCTTCGCTCGATCTCTATTATCATCAGGACTTTTCTCGTCATCAATCGTTGACGGCAAATATTGTGGGAACATATACCAAGACAACAGGTGATATGGAAAATAACGAGGGTTATGCCTATCGATATAGTTCCTTACGCAATATGTATAGCCTTTGGAATGAGACTATCTATGAGAATCGCTTAAAACCCTTTACGCTTTCCTGTGGCTTGCAGTTTTTGCAACGTTATAGCCATAGCACTTTTAGTGGAGATGTAAATTATACCGATGATACGCATACATCTGAACTCTACATTTTCTCGCAAATGAAAGGACTGTTGGGCAATTTAAGCTATGTCGTTGGTCTTGGAGTTAGCCGTCGATATAATCGTCAGGGGGATATACATCATGATTTTGTGCTTTTCCGCCCTAAAATCTCCTTCAGCTATCCTCTTGCAAACAATTTAAAATTGAATTATGATTTCGTGACTTACCAGCATGTGTCTCAAGTTGTTACCACCGGCGATATAAGTATCAAAAAGAATGCGATGGAAACTATACTCGGTAATCCGGATATTCGTCCTAACCGAGTAACCTCACATCAACTTAAGCTCTCTTACTCCACACCTCGCTTTACTTCTGAGTTACAAGGCTATTATCGCCTTAATGCCCATTGTAATATGGAAAAATATATCCGTAAGAATGATAATTTCTATTACACTCAAACAAATGCCGACAACGATTGCCGGTTCTTCTATTTCGAATCATACAATCAGTATGACATTATTCCCCAGAAACTTACGGCTACCGTCTATGGCGGAATCTACCGTTTCTTCAATTTCGGCGATGGATATACCCACACCTATACTTCTTTCAATGGAGGATGCTCGTTGCAAGCCTATCTTGGACATTGGACGCTTGGAGCCTATGCTGATAATGGCTGGAATTTTATGGAAGGTGAACATCGTGGACATCAGGCCCCTGCATGGTATTTCTCCTGCAACTATCGCCTGAACGATGCTTTTGCCGTTGCCCTATATCTTCAGCATCCGTTCTGTCAGAATCCTTTGACCAACAAAACAGAAATCGTCAGCCGTTATGTGCAGAAAGAACTATCTCAACACTCTCGTGACTATGGTAATATGCTGACTCTCAAACTCTCATGGCGTCTCAATCATGGACGGAAATATCGCGATATACATCGCGCCACGAACTATACTGATAGTGGAACTAATGTTCTGTAGGTATCTTTTCCTTATCTTTTCGAATGAAATATCTGATAGGAATTATTGAAAAGAGTCCTGCTATAATAAATGTAATAGGAAGGACAAATACAAGAGGTGAAAGGCATTGAGGACCAGGCTCACTCGATGGGTTAAATAGAAAATGGGTAAGAATAGGAATTGAAATGATATTAACGATTAGCCATACTGCTATAGCTTGAACGATTACGGTTGTCTTTCTAAGCAAATAGCAGACAGGTGTACCCAATACGATATAAGCCACCAGATTAAACAGAAATATAAATGGTGCAAGAATTAAGAAAAACCATGCGCTAGGATTCAATGCTGTGGCTGCAACCGAGCATTTCACCATGCACAGGATATTATTCTTGATAATTTTTGTTTGCATTTCCGTGGGGATTGATTATCATGAATTGGATGAATTGATAATAACTTCGATGCAGAACTGACAATAATTATATGCTTTAGTGATGATAAAATAATAACTTGGGACGATTTATTATTTTATCATCACTTAGTTTTATAAGTTTTGCGAATAATTACTTATAGCTCTTGTATGCCTTTGCAAACGCCTCATCACTACAATAGCAATCATACATGGCTGTATCGCTCAAGCATAATTGCTGAGTGGAAACGATCTTTTCACGACCTTCTCCTCTGCCATGAACCACAGCAAAAGCGTATGCGTATTTTTTCGCATCGGCAACCTTTACCGCCAACTTGCCGTTAACGTTGCACAATGAGAAACGAGACATATTTGATAGACTTTCAAGTACAGGAATCTCACCAATCTTCGTTGCACTTGAATTGTCAAGATTAACGATGATTGAACTGCACGTTGGAAGTGTAATTCTTTCATTTAACGATGCCACACGTTTCTGTTTCAGAAGAATCACCTGCAAGCTATCATTATTCGCCCAACTTTCGTTGTTTTTGCATATAACAGACGAAAGAGCACTTTCTATTGTCTCGTCATTTATTTCCAAATCCCCAACGTTGATATCAGTAACGAACATGCCATTCTTGAACTCATATCCTAAGGTGTTAATGCGACCTTGAGCCACCACGTATGGAGCAAGAATAAACTTATACGACTCCTTCTGCGACTTCGTCATCCAAACGGGAGTCTTCATAAGGTTGTAGCTACGGAAAAAGCCCGCCGCATTCTTATTGCCAACGATACCCTCAAAATTCTGCTGCAAATACCCCTTGATGTATTTGTACGTATTGAGGATATTATTCATCTTGATGCGCTGTTTCATCTGCGCCTCAGTCTTTGGGTTGCCCATCTTGCTAGGTAGAGACCTGCCAATGGTCACGCCATTAACCTCAAAATAACTGATATTACCAGACTTTCCAGTCATTTTTCCAACTGAAGATTTTACTTTAACCATACCTTTTCCTTTCTTTAATTATTTGTTTAGATTTCGTACATACTCCATCGATAGTCCATCAGTGGTCCATCGATCCTCCATCGAAACGATGGACCATCGATGGAGTATCGATGGAGTATCGATGGAGTATCTCCCTTGTTTTTGCGTACAAAGATACTACTTTTTCCGGAAGAAAAAGAAAACAAAAGTACAAAAAAAGTGAAAAATGTTCAGGGTATTAATTTTCCATGTCGGAATATCGTGCTTCGTTACCCTCTTTGTACAGCACTTCTATCTGGAAAGTAGGAAATTTCTGGATATACACCTTCTCATCAAAATAAATATAATGAAGCGTTTCAGGATATTTTGATTTGTCGGTATTCGCACTACTTATAGTCGCAGTATTATAGGATGTGAAGTCGTACGTTGCTGAGCCTGAGCCTTGTGTCGTAAAGTTGCATGACTTCCCTACAAGTCCGTTGTCCTTGCTCACAGGTTTCTTATTTGACTTCGTTAGTCTTAAATCCTCCTTGTAGTTCTCTCCAAATGCGTTTATATAACTTATCTCCAAGTCCAGATGAGTATCAGAAACGCTTTTGATGTAATAAATGGTCGTATGATTGAAGTACGTGTTGAAACAAGAAAAAGATTTATTGTCGGAAGCCACTTCGTATGTTCCGTTATCAATAAACTTGTCGTTAATATAAGCCGTAAGGAATTTGTCTTTGTTTAGTGAAACGAAATACTTACCATTCTCCCAGACACCAACGATTGACTTAGGACTATCATCTTCGTCATCTCCGCAAGAAGACAAAGTTAATCCACTAATAGAAAAAATTGTTATTAGCAGCAATAGATAATATATCTTTCTCATACCGATAAAACAGATTAAATTTCTTTTATTGTTGCACAGTAATCTCATCATTTTTTTGTTTCTGGTTGCAAAGATACTATTTTTTCTGAGGAAAAAGAAAACAAAAGCACAAAAAACGTAAAAACGCTCAAAGAAGCTCTTTTTGCCGATTTTCCCAAATCTGGTTTTCTGTCTTATTTTTGGGGAAATCTGTGGTTGGATATATTCCATTTATATGTTTATTTTGAGCAGAGAAATGGAAAAATGCGTGTAAAATGGAAAAAACATGATGTTTTATGCTGATAATATGAAAATTATGTTTATATTTGCAACGTCATAACTGTATTAGTTATTAGACACGACATAAGGAAAAAGCGTCACTTGCGCTTTGTTTTTGGCTGATTGAAACGTAGGAAATTTCAGTTGAGAGTCAATGGCAAAAGTCAGAGGTGAATGCTTACGGGTATGTTAACAACAATATCCGGAGTGTGCGATGCCGTAAGGTTGTCTGCACACTTTTCGGGTATATCAGTTTTTCATACAGGCGTAGGTGTTACTCTGTCTCGTCAACTCTCAGGGTATCCTACGACCTCAATTAGCGGACGAGCAGAAGTGGATACCTACGTTCTTTCGTTATGTGGTAAACCTTATGTAAACTTATTTCCGCCTTAATCTGGTATCTTGGGGCACAATTAAAAAACAAAAAACTATGAAAAAATCAAGTTTTTTTATCGTAGGTGTTGTGATTGCAACGTTGTCTTTTAGCAGTTGCTGTTCTATTAACTATCCTATTATTTCTTCGGCACCAGATATTGGTTCAAAGGTGGGAGAAGCTAGTTCCTATAGTATTTTTGGTATTGGATCTGGTGGTCCTAAAGCTACATTAAAGGATGCAGCAAGGAATGGAGGTATCACTAAAGTTAATCATGTTGAGCGTACTAGAAAATCGATATTTATGGGTTCGGTAATAAAGTATACCACACGAGTTTACGGAGATTAATGTATATAATTTGAGTTTTGAAACTTTTTTGTATAAATAAAAACCACCGCCTTGTTCTAGGGCGGTGGTTTTATGAATTCCGTATTAATCAGATTTCTTCTTGTTTAGATTTTGAGTAAGATAAATCGTAGATTGACGACTCCTTAAATCGGGGAGTCATCAAAAAATGTTCTGTTTTCTTTGGAAAACAAGAAATATTTTGTAACTTTGCATATAGATAAACATGAATGAAAATATGTTAGATAATAACCTTCTACAAATGTCTTCTGAGGAACTAGAGAGATGTGTGCCTTTGGATATCGCATTCGACAAACTTCGTGATAAGGCTCGAAAATATTATGCAGCTAAGTCATGATGCGGTTCATAGTCTCTTGAATTATAATCAAGGAGAAGAAATCGATAGTGAATAACAAATACACGAAAAGGCTCACATTTCGTGAGCCTTTTCGTTGTTGGTGTTTCCTATTTTGTTATTCACGTCCTAATCAGATTTCTTCCTGCATCTATTCTTAGGAAGATGAATAGAAGGATGGTGAAGCCCCAGAGACTTGAGCCGCCATAGCTGAAGAAGGGTAGGGGAATGCCGATTACTGGCGTGAGACCGAGTACCATACCCACGTTTACAAAGACGTGGAATAGGAATATACTTAGTACGCAATAGCCATAGACTCGCCCGAACTTGAATGGTTGTCGCTCGGCTACGTGGATTAATCGCAGAATAAGGGCGAGAAATAATAGTAGAACGCCTGCTGAGCCTACAAAACCTTCTTCCTCACCTACGGTACAGAAGATGAAGTCTGTGTCCTGTTCAGGCACGAATTTCAGCTTTGTCTGTGTTCCGTTGAGGAATCCCTTTCCCTCGATACCTCCAGAACCTATGGCAATCTCACTCTGATGAACATTATATCCGGCACCTGCAAGGTCTTCTTCCAAACCGAGAAGCACGTTGATACGAACACGCTGGTGGGCTTGCATCACGTTGTTCAATACGTAGTCGGCAGAATAGAAGAACGCTATACTTCCAATGGTAAACAAAGAGATAAAGAAATACTCCTTTATTCGCCATTCCATCGCTATATATGTAAGATATAGGATCACGAGTACGGAGAGAGCCAGCTGTACCCAAACAATATCGAAAGGAATGACATACTCAGAGAATAGAACAGCTCCGAGAGTTATTCCGAGAGTTGTATAGAGCACTATGAGGGCTCGTTGTCTGTCGTGGCAATATATCTCTACGAGGGCAGCGGTGAATATCTGTACCATCAGCAGTACGGAGAACTTGCCTACGGATGCAGGCATATCCCATAGCTGTACGTCGGCAAAGCGGATTCCCACCACGAAGTAGATAATCATAGCCAAGCCCGTGAAAAGGAAACTGCCCGACATTCCCTCACGATAGAGCATGAGGAAGAAAGCGGAATAGACGAGCGCAGAGCCCGTTTCTTTCTGTCCTATGATAAGGAGCATCGGGAAGATGATGATTCCGCAGGCAATAGCCAAATCGCGCCATTTGTTTAGGTCGAAACCATACGTGGACATCAGTTTCGATATAGCCAAGGCCGTAGCGAACTTTGCAAACTCAGCCGGCTGTATTCGTAATGGTCCCATGACGATCCACGATCGGGAGCCCTTGATTTCGTGAGGGTTGAAGATGGTGGCAAAGAGAAGAAGCATCATCAAACCATAGATGACGTATGAGAAGGTATCGTATAGTCGGTCGTCGGTCATTAGGATGACAAAGCCGAGGCATATACTCGTGCCTATCCACATGATTTGCATACCGCTTCGGGTTGACATCGAGAAGATATCCTCATCGCCATAGTTATAGCTGGCACCACACACGCTAATCCATCCGAATACTAAAAGTACCAGATAGATTGCGATTGTAACCCAATCGAGCGATGCAAGAATACCTTGCTGATTTGTCTGTCGTTGTGCCATTTATAAAGCCTAACCAAGCCTTCCCAAAGGGAAGGATGTTTTATACACTTAAAGCGTATATGCCTTTCTTTAAAAAGGCTTGGTTGTATTTTGTTTTAGTTGAAATATTGCTATCTAACATCCTTCCCTTTGGGAAGGCTTGGTTAGGCTTACCTATTTCTCGTTCCGTATGCTATTCTCTTATGCTGGAACACGGATGCCTGAGCTTCGGATGCTGGGGACAGTTTGCCGTTTATATACTGTTCCATCATTAGAGAGCCGATAGGAACACCGTAGTCAGCACCGAAACCGCCATTCTCCACATATACGGCTATTGCAATTTTCGGATCATCCATTGGAGCAAAGCCCATGAATACGGAGTGGTCTTGTCCGCGGTTCTGAGCCGTACCAGTCTTACCACATACTAAGTAGTCGGATCTGTTGGCTGCCTTACATGTTCCCTTGATTACCGAAGAACGCATTCCGGAAACAACCCAGTCGTATGAACTACGGCTTGCCTTTGTGTAGTGTTTCTCCGTAAAGGTGGAATCAAGAGCCTCGCCCCTTATCTTCTTCACCACGTGAGGGGTGATGTAATAGCCACGGTTGGCTATCGTTGCGCCGAGGTTGGCAATCTGCAAAGGAGTAAGGTTTACCTCACCTTGTCCGATACTGATAGATATAACCGTAAGGCCGTTCCAAGAGCCCTTGTATGCGTTGTTGTAATAGTCGCCGTTAGGGATAAGTCCTCGTTTCTCGCCCGGAAGGTCTATGCCGAGCTTATATCCGAAGCCCATAGATACCATATAGTCGCGCCATACGTTCATAGCATCGTGGGCAGAGCGGTATTTCTTCCTGTTACCTATCATGTAGTACAGTCCCCAACAGAAATATGCGTTACATGATGTTGAAAGGGCATCGACGATAGCCAGAGGAGAACTGTGACCGTGACAGCCCACATGAAGTCCCTTGAAAGAGAATCCGTGGGCACAGGAGAATGCAGTTCCCGGGGAGATAATGCCCTCGGTCATATAGGTAAGAGCCTGGGAGGTCTTGAACGTGGAGCCCGGAGGGTATTGTCCCATAATACTTCGGTTGAGAAGTGGTTTCCACACGTTGGCTGCAAGTATTTTGTGGTTCTTTCCTCTTTGTCTGCCCACCATGAGTCGTGGGTCGTAGGTGGGGGAGGATACCATACAGAGAACTTCACCAGTAGCAGGTTCTATCGCTACTATACTACCGATCTTTCCTTCAAGAAGTCGCTCGCCAAGAGCCTGAAGCTTTATGTCAAGGCTAAGTGTCAGGTCTTTGCCCGCTACTGGTCGGCTGTCGTACATACCGTTCTGGTATTTGCCCTTTATTCTTCCGTGGGCATCACGAAGGAGAATCTGAACACCTTTTTCTCCACGAAGCTGTTTCTCGTAATAGCGCTCAATACCGAGTTTCCCGATGAAATCTCCTGCCTGATAGTAGTCATCGTTTTCTATATCCGACTCGGAAACCTCTGCCACATCGCCAAGGACATGGGCTGCGTAAGGATATTGGTATTGCCTGATGCTTCGTTGCTGAATATAGAAGCCGGGGAAACGGAACAGCTTTTCGCGAAACACGCTAAAATCCTGATTGGATAGCTGTGCCATGAACAACTGCTGTGTGAAACGTGAATAGCCAGGGTTCTTATTTCGGTCCTTGATATCGTTCATCCTCTTGATGAAATAAGCCTTCGAGATACCGAGAGCCTGACAGAACTCAAGAGTGTCAAGACGGTCCTTTGCCTCGTTCATCACAACCATGATGTCGTATGCCGGCTGGTTATATACGAGTAGTTCGCCGTTACGGTCGGAAATAACACCCCGGGAAGGGTATTCTATCTTCTTCAGGAAGGCGTTAGAGTCGGCTGACTTACGGTAGTCATCACTCATAATCTGGAGTACGAATAATCGCACGGTATAGACAATGACAATAACCACAGCTATACCGCCTATGACGTATTTCCTATAATCCAGATCGTGCTTCATCCTATTTCCTTACCGAGTCTATCGCTATGATGATGAAAGATGTTACGCCCCAGCTTCCGAGGATACACAATATCCATTGAGTCCAGTTGAAGAAGGAGAATGCCTCCAAAGTGAATAATGTGAAGCAGAATATGAACGTGAGCAGTAAGACGTATGTGGAATATTTCACAAAACCCATCTTTGCCATGCTAGGAGAGGTGTTGTCGGAGTTGTCCCTCTCAAGGTAAAGCCCGACGAAGTAAGGCTGTAGAAAAGCCGTCAGGGTAAGGGCAAAGGATGTCTCTCCCGGGGTATTGCTGAATGAATCCAATATCAATCCGAAGAAGAACGCCAGAAGTATTGACACCCAACGCTGTTGGTTGCGAGGGAAAAGCAATATGAAGTAAACGTAAACCAGCGGAGTGGCTACGTTAAAAAGATGGATATGATTCAGAATAAGTACCTGCACCAAGATGAAGAATACCATCAGGCCGATACGATGAATAAAATCTATGTTCATATTTGCTTATTTCTTTTCCAGAGAATCTTGGGCTGCACGGAGAATGTCAATCCTCTCCTTCATCTGTGCATCGTCAATCACGCTGACATCACGAAGCTTGGCAAAGTTGGTTGATAACTCCACCATACATCTGTATGACAGACCGTCGGAAGAGTTATAAACGTGGATGATCTTTCCAATCTCGATACCCGGAGGGAAAACAGAGGAATAGCCGCTCGTGACGACCTTGTCGTAAAGGTTGAAATGAGCGTGACGTGGAACCTCGTCCATAAAGGCCACACGGCTGTTACCGCCTGTCCAATGGAGATAACCGAAGTATCCTCGCTTGTTAATCGTGCAGCTTATGCTTGAGTTTGAATTCAGGATAGGCATAACCACAGAGTAGTGGCGGCCAGTCATAAAAACTATTCCTACGACTCCATAGCCACACGCTACACCCATATCCTTACGCACACCGTCAACCTCACCCTTGTCAATGGTGATGAGATTGTCGCGCTTGTCAATAGAATTTGATACAACCTTTGCTGGGATGAGATTGAATTTCTTCATCAGTTGGTAGTTCTCAAGCTTCATAAGTGCTGAGTCACCGGTCTTTGCTGCTATCTGTGAGCTCAAATCCTGCACCCTCTGTTCAAGGTACAGGTTACGCTTGGTCAGTTGCTCATTGATATCAGTAAGAGAGAAGTATTGCTCCACTCCGGCATTAACCTCATACACCTTGCCTGAAACCGCATTTGCAGACGACATCCAGATGCTACCCTGATAGTTGTTGTAGGTGAAGAGTAGCACCAGGCTGATTATCTCGCAAATAAGGAATACAAACCAACTGATGTATCGAAGAATGAAATCAAATAGGTTGTTCAAAGCCTTGTTGTTTTTGTTTGAAGTATAATCAAAACGCAAAGACACAGAGACGCAAAGTCAATCAGTATCTCTAATGGTAAGATTTATTCTTTGCGGCTTTGCGTCTTTGCGTTTGTATGTATCTGCATTTACCTTATCTCATGAGGAATGAGAAGCGGTCAATGTTCTTGAGCGCTATACCAGCACCCTTTGCCACGCTATGCAATGGATCCTCTGCGATATGGAAAGGAATACCGATCTTATTGTGCAGACGAGTATCCAGACCACGGAGAAGAGCACCACCACCACTGAGATAGATACCGTTCTTCACGATGTCGGCATAAAGCTCTGGTGGAGTATTTTCAAGAGCTGAGAGAACGGCATTCTCAATCTTTGCTACAGTCTTGTCGATACAATGAGCTATCTCCTGATAGCATACTGGTACCTCCATAGGCAGAGCTGTGATACGGTTAGGACCGTGCACGATATAATCCTCCGGAGCCTCGTCACCAAGATCGGTAAGGGCAGAACCCACATGGATCTTGATACGCTCAGCCATACGCTCAGAAACCTTCACGTTGTGCTGACGTGCCATATACTCCTGAATGTCAGAGGTAAGCTCGTCACCAGCCACACGGATAGAGTTGTTACTTACGATACCACCGAGGGAGATGACAGCAATCTCGGTAGAACCACCACCGATATCCACAATCATGTTGCCCTCAGGAGCCTCTACGTCAACGCCGATACCGATAGCAGCAGCCATTGGCTCGAAGATTAGATATACATCACGACCGTTGGCGTGCTCTGCAGAGTCGCGGACAGCACGAAGCTCAACCTCAGTAGAGCCTGAAGGTACACCGATGACCATGCGCAGAGAAGGAGAGAAGAGATGGCGGCCGGAATGTACCATGCGGATCAAGCCACGCATCATCTGCTCACAGGCTGTGAAGTCTGCGATCACACCATCCTTCAGCGGACGGATTGTGCGTATATTGTCGTGTGTCTTCTCGTACATGCTCTTGGCACGGTCGCCCACGGCAATCATCTCGTTGGTACGACGGTCAAGTGCAACTACGGATGGCTCGTCAACCACAATCTTGTCATTGCTGATGATGATGGTGTTGGCGGTGCCAAGGTCCATAGCAATTTCCTGTACAAAAGAGAAAAATCCCATTTTTATTTATTCAAATATTAAATTTACTATTTACTATTTACCATTCGACCATTGATTGATGAAAATAGTACATTAACCAAAATAGTACATAAATAGTACATAGTACATAGCAAAATAGTAAATACGTTTTTTTACTTTGTGCTCTCGAACCAAGCGTTGATAGCTGTATCATAGTGGCTTGAAACGCCGAATGCACGTGTAGCAAACTCACGACGCTGGTCAAGTGTTGTAGCTGCTCCCTGCTTCTTCACGATGTCGAGAAGAATTGGGTATTCTGCCTTTGAAGGGATGATAACCACGTCGTTGAAGTTCTTTGCACCAGCACGGATGAGAGAGATACCGCCTATGTCGATCTTCTCGATGATGTCAGCCTGAGAAGCACCGCTTGCTACAGTCTGCTCGAATGGATAGAGGTCAACGATTACGAGATCAATCTCTGGAATCTCATACTTTGCCATCTGCTCCTTGTCGCCCTCGTTCTCACGACGGCCGAGGATTCCGCCGAATACCTTCGGATGAAGGGTCTTTACACGACCGCCAAGAATACTTGGGTAGGTTGTGAGATCCTCAACAGCCTGGCATTCATAGCCAAGTGATTCAATAAAGCTCTGTGTACCACCAGTAGAGAGGAACTTTACGCCCTGATTGTTCAATTCCTTGAGGAGTTCATCAAGACCATCCTTGTGAAAGACTGACACAAGTGCAGTCTTAATCTTTTTTGTTTCTGCCATAAAAATATGTTATCTTAAATATTTAAGTATCTTTTAGGTTGCAAAGTTACTCATTTTTCCTTGAAAATGAACAGAAATAGGACCTTTTTTTCTTTTTTAATAATATTTAATTGACAATACTCATATTTTCTAATAGAATATTTGTATTTTTGTCCCATGAAACTATTTTTTTATTAACGATGGCAGATTCTAAAGATTTAAATACGGTTCAGGGTACAATGCCTTTAAGGCATCATCACCACCATCACCACCATCATCATAGCGATGATAGCGATGAAACTTATGTGCCTCACCTTGAACGTCCAAGGCGGGTGAAACGCATTCGCTGGATGTTATGGACGCTGGTTATCGTTGTGATTATTTTGGTGATTGATTTGTATATATTCTTTTTGTAATGATACGCAATAGGAAGTTTGGCAGATTATGGCAAACTTCCAATTTTTCTTTTTCTATTGTGTTTTGCAGTTATAATACGTGAGTTCGATGACTTGCTTTTGCTTGTTGAGCCTTGCGAAAAATCGTTTTGTTAGCTTGCGCCCTAAAAGGGCAATGTTTGCTCTTAGCCCAGGGCAACGCCCTGTGGTATTGGTTCAAATAGGGAAACTACGCCCTGTAAGGGCAAAAGCTCTAACATGACTGATGCTTTTGCCCTTACAGGGCGAAATTGACAAACTTCAGTATACCTAGGGCGATGCCCTAGGCTATTAGCTTGTTAGCCTTGCAGGCTGTATCAGCAATTTTTTCGCAAGGCTCAACAAGCTAAAGCAAGTCGTCGAACTCTAAAGCAAGTCGTCGAACTCACGTTAATAATTGAAACGAAAGACTCTGATTTTTTTCCGGATAACACAGATGAATATGTTTCCTTCTTTTTCCCGAACTCATGCTAAATGCCGTTGTTGTAGAAAAAAAACGGGGAAAAATTTGCAGAATTCAAAAATAATGCTTACCTTTGCACCCGCAATTCAGTTAGAGCAGTAATGTGATAACCGAAATTGAGTGTTGGCGGGATAGCTCAGTTGGTTAGAGCGTCGGATTCATAATCCGGAGGTCCCGGGATCGTAGCCCGGTCCCGCTACATTAAGAATCAAGCAGTTACGACTTTCGTAACTGCTTTTTTTATTGCCTTTACGAAGATAACATGGAAACGCATTATCATTACATCTTTCGTTAGCGAACCACAAACCATGCTCCTTCGTCTTTCTTCCGTTATAGCTCCTATGTAAATACCATATAAATACCATATAAATACCATTAAGATACCATTAAAATACCATAGCTAATGGTATTATTATGGTATTATTATGGTAATATTATGGTATTATAATGGTATTATCAATGGAGGAAGAAGGGAGAATCGTAGGCTTTTTAGCGACTGAACACTATACCTTGATACGAGTATGTCGGTTTGCTGAATGTTCCTTGTGTTTGTCTGTTTGCTGTTAATGGGTGTTAAAAACAAGGAGGGTGATTATCAAAATGTTGAATAGATTTGCTGAGTATGCAATTTTATTGCTATATTTGCACAAAATTCACAAGGAATTATTATTCTAACCAAGAGTAGGCGTTAAAATTAAGCGTAAAATTTAGAAATGGAGAAAAGAGCTTTTGGTATTGTTGCATTATTGGGCTTGTTCTTAATGTCTTTGTCATCATTGGCTGATAGCAAAGACAAGAATGTGCGTGGTGTGAAGCTGATGGGAAAAGAGCTGAAATATAATGTTTCTGATGTGGAAATCTATGCAAATTTTCAGGTCGGAAATAAAATAATTGCTTCTGATTTCGATAATTATTATTGTACCGAATTGACTGATACAGAACTTACCAAACAGGAGTTTTTAGCAAAAAAAGGAGAAGGAAATAATGATTTTAGCAGTTTTACAAGATTCGCAAAAGGACAGGACAACTCCATACTCGCTTTGAGTGAAACTGGCGGAGTTGGTGTCGAATTGAAAGAAATGATAGTCTTTCCCAATTCGAAGAATCATGCAGATATGGCTAATCCCCTATTGTGGAAAAGGTATGATTTGTCTCAATTAAAAGGTTTCCATAGCAATTCACATTGTTTCGTTTCTTTGCCAGATAGTAAAATTTTGATAGCAGGAACACCGAAAGATGACGCAAGGCATATCCTATCTGTCATAGATTACAAAAAACAGGTAGTAATCCCTTTAAATTATTGGCCAGAAGATGGTATTGACGTGCCTGATATTGTTAAAAGTACGGTTTACACGAGTTATAGTGATCTCTATGGCAATGGTAAAGGACGATTTATTTACAGAGCTGATAAAAACAGATATTCATTTATATTTAGCATCGATAAAGACAACAATATCAATGTGGTAAAGGATTTATACAAAGAATACTCTAATTATACAGTAGAGTATGGTACTAATCCTCGAACATTGTCACGTAATACAGAGGAATTGCGAATCGCCACTAATAAAGATAACATATATGTGCTTCTCGTTGACTCTGATCCAGAAGGACATATATATGGGAAATTACCACTTGAGGAGTATTCGCTCTTTATTTATGGAAATTCTGTTGAACTATATGATTGGGATGGTAATAAGAAAAAGATGCTTTATCTTGACCATTACGGTCAGCGTATCATGTCGTCTGAGGATGGAAAGAGACTATATCTGTTCTCTGACGACAACAGATCCCGTAATCCAAAAGAACCTCACATTTGGGTGTACGACATAGATAATCTTGATGCACAGCCATCAGTAGATGTTGCCGAGATGGAGAAGGCTCGTGAAATCAAGTACAAAAATGATATGGAGTACAGAAGCAAGACAAAGCCTGAGACTGCCCCAAAAGTGGATATTATAGAAGAAGGTGATATGATGGCTGATTTTGAATTGTACGACTATGATAACAACCCCCATCACCTGAATGAGTTCTTGGGAAAAGGAAAATATACTATTCTGGAATTCAGTTCTTTAGGCTGTGGTCCGTGTCAGATGGCAAAACCAACGCTTGAAAAGTTCTATAAGCAATATAAGGATAAGTTTGAAATGATAACAATCTCAGCTGACCGACTTCCGGATTGGAAGAAGAAGCCTTTGGGAGAGGTGAGTTGGCATGATTGGAACGATTTTAAGTATGCCCGTGATATTCTGAAGAAATATGATGTTCCCGGATTTCCTGCCTTTGTCATTATTGATCCTGAAGGCAAAGTCCTAAATGAATGTTTTGGCTTTAATCCGTTCTTAGAGGCCTTAAAAAAGTATATTCCTGCTGAAGATGTTGACAAATTGAAGGGTGATTGGGAAAACAGACTTAAATAACGTGAGTTCGACGAATTCAATACTGCGAGGGCTGAAAGCCCGACACCTAATAGGGCAGTCCGTAAGGGCTGTTATTCTATAGATGCGTGATTAAAGGAGCGCTGTAAGTGCGACACCTGA
>CACZCN010000006.1:105501-111582 GCA_902779665.1 uncultured Prevotellaceae bacterium
CAGAGCTCTTTCAACCACATGATAGTCAACAATATACAACTGAATAAATTTTTCGCTAAGGCTCAACAAGCTACGCAAGTCGTCGAACTCACGTTAAATAACGTGAGTTCGACGAATTCTGGTTAGAGTACGAGTATTTGTCGCTGGATTCGCAAAAAAAAGGCACTTACAAATTCTTGTAAGCACCTTTTGTTATCATAAACGAAATAAAAACGAAATTACATCACATCATCTTCGACAATCATGAAGTCTCTCCAGTATTCTGCATTCTCGTATGCTGACTTACAGCCTTTTGCCACGCGCAGAGTGCAGTATTTTGCAAAAGTGTTGACGTGAATCTTCTGAGGAGTCTTTGAGAGATTGGTCACAGTCCTGAGATTTCTGCAGTCTGCAAAGACCTTATTGCCGATACTTGTTACCGATCTTGGGATTGTCACAGAGTTAAAGCCGAAGCAACTTGCAAAAGCCTTTTCTCCAATACTCTTTACAGAGTTTGGTATAATAATAGAGGTAAGGTTAGAGCACTTTGCGAAAGCTCCCTCGCCTATATGTTTAAGTGAGTTTGGGAACTTAATGGTTGTCAAGCCCGTACAACTACGGAAGGCACCACGACCAATAGTGGTCACGGAGTGTGGTATCTTGACAGATGAGAGTTTTGAACAATAAGAGAATGTACTATCGCCTATACAAGTAACTGAGTATGGGATAGTAATCTCTGTAAGGCTTGAGCATCCGAAGAAAGCATGACTGCCGATTTTCTGTACAGAGTTCGGGATGTTGATTGTGTTGATGTCTGTGCAAAGATAGAAAGCCTTATTGCCAATTGAAGTCACGGACTCTGGGATTGTGAATGAAGTGAGTCCGTTGCACTTTGCGAATGCTTTATCACCGATTGATTTCACAGAGTTTGGAATGGCAACAGCTCTGAGCCTAACGCAGTTGTAGAAAGCGCAATCTCCAATACCGGTTACGCTATACTTAGAGCCGTTGTGGGTTATGCTTGAAGGTATTACAACGAATCTTGTGTAATCCTCGTTGTCTGGGTTGCATCCCTTGTATGTTACCGTAGCTTCTTTGCTGTTATCGTTAAGATTGTAGAATATCTCCCCAATCTCAACATCATGTGCATAACTAATCATTGGCAACAAAACTGCCAATACAGTCAAAAGGATTTTGTTATAACTCTTTTCCATAGCTCACGTGTTTTATTGTTCAGGAAGGATGAATACGGTTACAAAGATACAAAATGTTTGTAATAATTCCAAATATTTTTAGGGGAATTTTCAATAATTTGAAGAATATTGTTTTTTAGTCCGAAAAACGGAAATATCCAGTGGAAATTTCTACCATAAAGATTTGGGTGTTGTGAAAATTTGCAGTTACTTTCTTCTTTGCCATTGATACATTTCTTGTCCTTTTGACCAATCTGGATATTGTCTTTTGCAAATCAATGCGAGTTTTCAACTTCTTTTTCTTGTCCTGACCTTTGCGTTATTTGCATGTTGTTGGAAAAATCCTGATACTTTTTTGTCATAGCTTGTTATTTCCTGTTTTTTGTTGGATTACTCTGTATTGTTGAGCATTTTTTATTCAGAATTCGCATTATGCTGTGGCTCTTATATATAAAGGAGGCGAAGTCGATAAAATCCGTAACAAACAAAACCAATATCCACTTAATGTCTTAACGTGAGTTCGACGGATTTCTTCATTTGTATGTTGTTGGTTATCATGTGGTCGAAAGAGCTCTGAAGGAGCGACACCTAAAAGGACAGTCCGTTAGGGCTGTTATATATGCCGATATTAGAGGGATGAGGTCTGTAGGACCGATACCTGAAGTCTTAGTCTTTAGGTGTCGCACTTACAGCGCTTCTTTAATCATGCATCTACCGAATAACAGCCCTTACTGACTGCCCTATTAGGTGTCGGGCTTTTCAGCCCTCGCAGTATTGAACTGTTCGCAAAGCTCACCAAGCTATGCAAGTTCTTCGCTGAAGCCCACCAAGCTAAAACCTGTCATCGAAATCATATTATTTCTATTGAAATACGCCAATTTTCTGAAGTTTTTTATTTTTTTTTGTCTTTGTGTCCACTAACAGTAATACAATAGATTTCAACATGGGAGACCTCCATTTAAATACTGTGTGCGGGCACATTTTGCAGATATGCAACATAAAATGCACCATATCGCAATGCCGTTTTGTTTTATTGCACACTTGTAAAAAGTGTTGCATGGTATAATTCACAAACTTTATGAAACAAAAATTCTTGCACAAAAGGGAAAAACTTCATACCTTTGCACTCGGAAATAAGTGTAATAATTATGTTAAAGGGGAAAAACTAATTTATTTGATTAGGGGAACAATGACGAGGTATTAAGCTAAGGTAAATGATTGTATTAATTTCAGGTAACAAGAAAAGGTCGAGACCCGGTATTTTACTGGTCTTGACCTTTTTCTTATTTGTATTCTTTGTTGTAGAAACTGCTTATTACTATCTGCAAAGTATCTCGGCTTCGTCAAAACCTTGCTTGATGCGGTCGCCCATGCCTATGCCGTCACGCAGATTACCGGCGATGCGGAGGGTAGGGTATTGCTTCTGAAGCTTATCCACAGCAGCTAAACGTGCATCGGACGAAGCCTCGTATTGAGGAATGGCACGCTCATGACGGAATACCTTTATAGCATCTGCCTTTGTTCCGGTAGGGAACTTTAGCATTTCTACAAGGTAGTTGTTTACTAGAGTTTCAAACTCTGCATCCGTTTTCTTCAGCATCTCCGGATGACGTGCGCCTCCTATGAAATATGCCATTGCTGCGCCTCGTTCCGGGCTTCTTCCTTCGAAACAAGCCGATGGGAAAAGGATTCCGAGTACCTGCTTTTTCTCGCGTGATGGTACCAGACCTCCAAAGGCGAGCCACTGGTTATTGCCGCAGTCGTTCATACCCACACCTATCTGTACAACAGGTGCATAGTACAGGTTGCTGAGGTCTTTCATTGTCTCGACATCTACGAATGGCAGAAGCTCTGGCAAAGAATAAGCCCCACAAGTGGTTACGACCTTCGAAGCGTGTATCTGCTTTTGCTCACCCTCCTTCTGATATGTTATTATCCAGCCTTCGCCCTCAGGATTGATGGTTATGCTTTGGGCTCCTGTGGTAATGCTTTCATTTCCAATCGCATTGGCAAGTGCGTTGATAAGGTTGCTAAAGCCACCCTTTGCAGAGAACACCTTTTTAGTAGCCTTACGGTCACGGTCTGTTTTTGGAATCTTAGCCTTGGCGATACTTCCCTTGATGAAAGAGCCGTATTGTTGTTCGAGATTGTAGAGCTTTGGAAGAGCAAGGCGAACAGGCAACTTATACGGATCACCTGCATATACACCTGATAGGAAGGGGTCAACGGCATACTGCACGTATGACTTTCCCAAACGGCGCTCTGCCAAAGAGCCTACCGACTCGTATGGATCATTACCCTTCTTGCGCCAAGGCTCTCCGAGTATGCGGAACTTATCGTGCCATGTGAAGAGTGGTGTCTTCAATGCCGTTGGAAGGCTTGACGGGAGCGCATGGAATTTCTTGCCTTTCCATATCAGGCGGCGTTTGCTCGATTCAAGAGCGGTTTCAAGCGTACATGCGCCGCCCAGTTGCTCGAATAGCTCTGCCACCTCGGGATGCTTCACCACACCAGTATTAGGACCGCTTTCAAACGTGAAATTGCCTATTTTTTTTGTATTTATCTGACCGCCTATGCGGTTCTGGCACTCAAGTACCTGTATATTCTTTCCTTTGCGATGCAGTTCGTAGGCACATGTCATGCCTGTTATGCCAGCACCGATGATTACTATATCTTTTTTCATTTTTAAATCGGCTTTGAGAATTTCTTATCCGTATTCAGCATCAGAGGATCGAGAGCTGCCGCCACATTGCGAACGAACGGATGTCCGGCACTTGTCATCGTGATGCCGTCACTTGTAATGGCAATCAGTCCATCGCTTGCCATCTCGCCAAGTTGCGCCTCGTCATAGTGCAGAGCAGCCTTAACCTCCTCCACACTAATCTGCATAGTAGTGGCTATCTCGTTCCAGTTGAGACGGTAGTTGCACATCAGTCGCTCGATAACCTCCTTCGCTATGCGCTCTTGTGATGTAAGAGAATAGCCCTTGCGCGTTGTGAGTCTACCATCAAGTGTTGTGTCGATATACTCTTGAATATCCTTCGTGTTCTGGGCGTATGTGCTGTCAAGCTGACTGATACCTGTTGCTCCGAAGGCATAAACCTGTCCTGTGGTGCGACGAGTGCAGTAGCCTTGGAAGTTGCGGTAAAGCAGTCCTGCCTCCAATGCCTTGTATAGCTCATCCTCCGGCAACACAAAGTGATCCAATCCTATACTTTTATATCCTGCCTCATGCAGCATATCAGCAGCCACCTCATACATTTTCTGCTTCTCTTCTGTAGCAGGAAGACCATGCTTCTCAAGTACCTGCTGACGCTTGAATACCCAAGGCACATGGCCGTAACTAAAGGTCACAAGTCGGTCGGGATGCAGTTGGATAGCCTTTTCTATATTCTTCGCAAAGGATTCGGGTGTCTGATATGGAAGTCCGAAAAGAAAGTCCATATTAATCGTAGCACCTGCTGAGCGCAATATTGCCATTATCTCCTCAAGCGGAAGATTACTTGGTGTGCGCCCTACGGTTTCAAGCACCTTGATGTCAAGGTCCTGTACACCAATAGAGAAACGGTTGAAGTGGCTTTCGGTGAGTGCTATCCAGTCTTGCTCAGTAAGATACCCCGGATGACACTCCACCGCTATCTCTGGCTTCTCTATGGTAGGGAAGAGCGAAAGCAGATGGTCGTTAATCTCCTTCAGAACAGATGCCGGCATTGCCGTCGGACTTCCTCCGCCGAAGTGAATCTGACTTATCGGACGGCTCTTGTCCAAGTCGGCAGTCACCATGTCTATCTCCTTGTGGATAGAATCAATATAGCGTGCCACCGTATCGCCTGTGCGTGGCATGATGTACGAGTTACATCCGCAGTAATGGCACAAGCGCTTGCAGAAAGGCATGTGGAGATAGAAGGATATGAGAGAAGTACCCTCCTCGTTTGAGCGACGCACAGCATCTGCATATTCTTCCGGTTTCATTTCGCGGAAGTAATTAGCTGGCGGATAGCTCGTGTAACGAGGTGCGGCTACGTTGTATTTCTTTATAATGGCCTCTTGATTGCCCATTTTCCCGTTTATTTTATATTTCGGATGCAAAATTAAGACTATTATTTCACATACGAAATCCTCATTTATATGGATTCTTCATTCTTACATCCTCATTTATGGGGAAAAATAGGAACAAATCTTTGTAGGTAGAAAACGTATTTAACGTGAGTTCGACGACTTGCTTCAGCTTGATGAGCTTCAGCGAATAATTTATTCAGTTGTATATTGTTGACTATCATGTGGTTGAAAGAGCTCTGAAGGAGCGATACCTAATAGGGCAGTCCGTTAGGGCTGTCATATTTGTCGTCGCTTACATACGTTTATTTGCAATCCTCGATAGTCTATAATTTTTCGCGAGAGATTTTAAATAGGGGGGTGCACTTTTGCTTGTTTTTACCCTTTTGCCTATTGATTACCAGTAATTTACGTTGCGTGCACCCCCCTTAATATGTTTCTTTTCATAGGTGCACTTTAGGGGAGGGGGGTGCACGCTTCGTTATCTCTTGACAGTCAGAGTGTTATGCCTAAAAATAGGCAAAAGTGCACCCCCCTATCTAAAAACTCTCGCGAAAAAATATTCTGAACGCGGAGATCACGAAAGAAGGTTAAAAAATTCACCTCCCTCTCAGGTCCGTTGTAAGTCCGTTATAGGTCCGTTGTAAGTCCGTTCTGGAACTATAGGATCAACGGAGGTAGATAGGAGTTACATAGGACTTACTTGAGAGGTATAATAACGTGAATTTGATGACTCGTTTTAGCTTGATGAGTTTTGCGAAAAATTGTTTTTTCGGCTTGCGCCCTGAAGGGGCAAGGTTTGCTCTTAGCCCAGGGCAACGCCCTATGGTTTTGGTTCAATGGGGCAGCTGCG
>CACZCN010000007.1:0-155577 GCA_902779665.1 uncultured Prevotellaceae bacterium
TAAGAATCCAGACTCTAACTTCAAGATTGCTATCGTCGTGTCTATGTGGATAACAGGCTTTGACGTGCCTTGTCTCGACACGATGTATATAGACAAGCCATTGCAGAAACACACGCTGGTACAGACCATTTCGAGGGTGAACCGTGTGTATGAGGGTAAGGACAAAGGATTGGTGGTTGACTACATCGGCATCAAGAGCAACATGAACAATGCCCTGAAACAGTATGCCGGTGGTGGTGATATGGGTGACAATGTGGAAACCATAGAACAGAGTGTGACGATGGTGAAAGACGGGTTGGATATCCTCCGTCGAATGTTCCATACCTTCGATTATAGTAAGTTCTCTACGGGCACGCCATTGGAACAGTTGGAATGCTTGAAACATGCGGCTGAGTTTGTGCAGGTTACGGAGAAAACGCAAAATCAGTTTATGGGACATGCAAAGAAACTGAAATCTGCTTTCAACCTCTGTTCCAACCATGAGGCAATCAGCGATAAGGATCGTGAGGACATACATTTCTTTACGGGAGTGAGGTCTATCATCTACAAACTGACAAAAGGTGATGCTCCCGATGCCTCACAGATGAATCGCAAGGTGAGCCAGATGATAGCAGAAGCCTTGAAGTCGGACGGAGTGGAGGAGGTAGCTCAGGTGAATGCGAATACGAAGGATTTGGACTTGCTGAGCGAAGACTACATGATGAGACTGGAGAAAATGAAATTGCCTAATACGAAGGTGAAACTGATGGAGAAACTGCTTCGGACCGTCATTACCGACTTCAAGAAGGTCAATAAGATGAAGGGCGTGGACTTCACCAAGCGTCTGAACGCGTTGGTGCAGCGATATAATGACCGTAGCGACAATGCCGTGTTTGCCGAAGAAGTGCTCAATGAGGTAGCCAAGCAGATGGCAGAACTGCTGAAGGAGGTAAACAAAGAGAAGAAATCGTTCAAAGACTTAGGAATCACCTACGAGGAAAAGGCTTTCTATGATATCCTGAAAGAGATAGCTCATAAGTTCGGTTTTGAATATCCTGAAGAGAAGCTGCTGACGTTGGCAGCTGCCGTGAAGAAGATGGTGGATGACAAGTCGAAATATACCGACTGGGCAAATCGTTCTGACATCAAAGCAGAACTGCAAATGGACTTGATTCTGATATTGGCAGAGCATGGTTATCCTCCTGTTCCGCAGGACGAAGTATTTAAGGAAATCTTCGAGCAGGCAGAGAATTTCAAGAAATACGAGCAGTCAGATGAAGGTGAGAAAATAGCACCTGTCATCCCTATGTATCCTCAATTTGAGGAAGAAGGAATGATGGCTGCTGAACCATTTGAGTGCTATAAATGGAATCGTTTTGACCAAGACATTATTGACTTCTTTGGTGGTGATAAAACCATCCTTGTTGGATGCTACAAAGGGAAGAAATATTTGGAGTGGATATTGTCTAATCACATTTACAATGTGAGATTGGGTAAGACAAAAGGTTCTATGGAAGAAAACAAGGAATTGTTCGATCAAACTTCCCTTTTGGTTCTTTACGAATTTGGCAAGCCCAATAAATTGTCTGCTTACAGAATTACAAGCAATAAGGAAATGGGCAAGGATGAACTGATTAGTTTGTGCTATCCGAATCCCAAACCAAGAAAGAGTTATATGACATTTAGCATTTCTCCTCTTGATATGGATTTAAGTTTATTGGTAAATCAGAATTTGATAGAGAAACTGATAGATATAAATCCAGATAATGCAAAAGGAACGCCTGTGTTTATTGAACCATAGATGGTTTACAAAGGAAAATGGTCATAGAAAAGGTTATCTTTGACTATTCCTAAACAAAGCCGCTCAAAAAACGTCATTATGCTGTAAAATCTACTAAAAACCGTCAAATTTGACGGAAAATAATGAAGGAAAACCTCAAAAACCGTTAAATTTGACGGAAAATGTATTTCCGACTATGATTGTAAAGAATGTTTATGAGGCTATTAAAATGAATAGGAAGGCTAAAGATTCTTGGTTACAAGATAACTTGGGGGTTATCGAAAGTACTGTTCAAAGACCTATTGACGATTTGAAAAAACTTGGTTACATTAGCTCTGAACATTCTAAAATCAAAGGCGAGTGGCAATTATTGAAGTTATATCACTAATACGATAAAGATGAAGGACAAGAGAATATATGGCATGTTTGGTCCGAAGATCAAGGCCATGAGACTTGAATATGGATTGAAGCAACGGCAGTTGGCTGAGTTGTTGGGAACAGACATGCCCATGTACAGCAAGATGGAATTGGGGGCGCGACGTGTAAAACGCGATCAGGTTCCTATGTTAGCAGAGCTGTATAAGGTTGACGAGAAGGAACTGATGACACTCTGGCTGGCTGATGGAGTATATGCCGTTTTGAAGGAAGAGGACGAAACTCTCCGTTTAGATGCCATAGACTTGGCAAAGGAGTATTTTAAGGGGTGAACGAATTGTTCTGTCAGATACAAATTGCAATCACAGCTCCGATATTGGGCACGCCATTTATATGGTTAGGGATGGTGGTTTCTCAGAACAAATCGTTCTATCGTCGCAAAATCGCGACAGTGGTTTGAAGAGGAGCGTTGTTAACGAGAGTTGCCCTAATTTTTCGCGAAAACTAAAATGGAATAAAATTGCAAAAAGTGGTAGAAAATGGTGTCGAACTCAAACCGATTGTTTTCGCATTGTTTTCGCAAAACGAAAAAACAGCAACTTGAATTTCTTCTAAGTTGCTGATTTTCAATGTGGACCAGCCTGGGCTTGAACCAGGGACCTCCAGATTATGAGTCTGTTGCTCTAACCAACTGAGCTACAAGTCCGAATCTCATCGACCCTCAGAATAGCTTTCTTATGGAAGCTCGAAAACCATCGTCATAGGGTGCGACTCGATTTTGTGGGTGCAAAAGTAGTCATTTTTATGGAAATATGCAAATTTTTCTGTGCTTTTTTATGATATTAGTGTTAATTTGACGATTTTCATTGATATAAATGAAAGTTTATGCGAAAGTATTTGTACCTTTGCCAATTATTATGGAGAAATTGCTTCACTACACATGGAAACACCGACTGTACCCTCTTGGTACTCTCGCCACTACCGACGATAAGACGGTGGAGGTGATTGACCCGGGATTGCATAACACGAAGGATGCGGGTCCTGATTTCTTCAATGCCAAGATTCGTGTGAACGGTACGGAATGGGTGGGTAATGTGGAGCTGCATCTGAAAGCTTCCGACTGGTTCAGGCATGGGCATGATAGGGATTCGGCTTACGATAATGTGATTCTCCATGTAGTGACCGAGGCTGATATGGAGGTGACGACTTCTTCGGGCAGGGTGGTTCCGCAGATGGTGCTTACCATTCCGGAGCGCCTGAGAACGGATTACGAGCATCTGCTTCATCAGGATAAATATCCGCCGTGCTATGAGCGGATACCAGATATCCCGAAGGTGAAGACGCATATGTTTATGTCGGCTTTGCAGACGGAGCGCCTTGAGCGTAAGACGCGGGAGATAGTGAAGAGGATGAAGGATTCGCGGGGTTCGTGGGAGGATGCGTATTTCCAGACCTTGGCGCGTAACTTCGGTTTCGGCATAAATAGCGAGGCTTTCGAGACATGGGCGATGACGATTGACCTCAACAAGGCGGCTCATCATAGGGATGACTTATTCCAGATAGAGGCATTGTTCATTGGACAGGCGGGACTGACCGACAGGGTGGATGAGAGATATTCAAGGGAGTATGCTTATCTGCAGAAGAAATTCGGGCTTCATCCGATGAAACCGGCGATTTGGAAGTATTTGAGGACACGACCGCAGAATTTTCCGCACGTAAGGGTTATGGAACTTGCGAGGATGTATCACGAGCAGAGGACTGGTCTTTCGCAGATGCTTGACTGCAAGGATGTGAAGGCTATCGGTAAGCTGCTTGGCATGAAGGGTTCGAAACTCGACCTCATCGTCATAAACACCGTGATTCCTATCATGTTTGCCTATGGCAGGGAGAATGGCAAGGAGGCGCTTTGTGAGCGTGCCTTTGACCTCTTTGAGGAGATAAAGCCGGAGGACAACAACATCGTTAGGATGTGGCAGGAATGTGGCTTGCAAGTAAGGAATGCAGGTGACTCTCAGGCTCTTATCCAGTTGAAGAAGGAATACTGCGACAAGAAAGAATGCCTGAGGTGCAGGATTGGGAGGGAAGTACTTACAGCCCCTTTCCTGTCCTGCGGACATCCTTTCCCCATAAAGGGGCAAGGAGGTAGATAGTAAGATAAACGGTAAAGGGATGTAGTAAAGGTCGCAATAAGGCGTTTGCGCCCCGAAGGGGCAACGAGCTAATAGCCCATGGCATCGCCATGGGGAATTGGAGACAAAGCGAACGCCCTGTAAGGGCAACAGCCCTAATTTGAAGTAATGCTTTTGCCCTTTCAGGGCGAACAGACCTGCTCACTACTATACCCATGGCGATGCCATGGGCTGTTAGCTTGCTACCCCTTCGGGGTGCTGTCGGGTACATACGGGCAATCATTTTAAGAAACGTGAGTTCGATGACTTGCTTCAGCTTGTTGAGCCTTAGCGAAAAATTCCTCTATTCGTATGTCATTGAATATCATGTGGTTGAAAGAGCTCTGAAAGAGCGACACCTAAAAGGGCAGTCCGAAAGGGCTGTTATATTTGCCGTTATTAGAGGGATGAGGTCTGAAGGACCGACACCTAAAGTCTTCAGATGTCGCACTTACAGCGCTCTTTAATCACGTATCTACCGAATAACAGCCCTCACGGACTGCCCTATTAGGTGTCGGGCTTTTAGCCCTCGCAGTCTTGAATTTGTCGAACTGACGTTAAGAAGATAATATATAAATTAGAAATAAAGATATGAGTGAAGAAAGTAAGTATATGTTCCAAACCCGAATGGAGGTGCGTGACTATGAGTGCGACATTCAGGGTATTGTGAATAATGCGAATTACCTGCATTATCTGGAGCATACAAGGCACCGTTTCCTTAGAAGCAGGAATGTGAGTTTTGCGGAGCTCCACGAAAAGGGAGTTGATGTGGTAGTGGCTCGTATGGACCTGCAGTATAAGGTGCCGCTGAGGTGTGATGATGAGTTTATCTCCTGTCTGAATGTGACGAAGGAGGGCATCAGATATGTCTTCAAGCAGGATATCTTCCGTGCTTCTGACAATAAGCTTTGCATACGTGCGAAGGTGGAGTTGGTGGGATTGCGTGACGGAAAGCTCGCAATGACACCGGAGTATGATGTGCTTCTGACCTAGCCAAGCCTAACCAAGAGAAAGGCTCGCTTACGCGAGGATATTATTTGGAAAGTAAATTAACAGTAAATTTTATCAGCAAATTAATTTGCTGGTTTAATTTTCTTACAATTTACTTTCTACATCAGGGCGCAAGCCCAGTTTCTTATCGTAGATTGTAAATTATTGTCAGTTAAAAACAGCTTGCTGTTTGTCATATAGGCAGTTCACCGAGCTCACGTTAAAATAGTAGAAATATAAACTTTAAAAATGCCAAGCCTTCTTGAAGGTTAAAGTGTATAAAACATCAGGTCACATACTCCGATGTTATCAACATCAGACTACCCGTTTGGGAAGGCTTGGTTAGGTATTTATGGTACTGAATTATATTTGGGTAGCATTCTTTGTCATTGCGTTCGTCATCGCGCTGTTCAGGCTATTGGTGATGGGCGACTTTGACGTGTTCCCTGCAATGATGAACTCCACGTTTGAGTCATCAAAAACGGCTTTTGAGATTTCTATCGGTCTCACGGGTGTGCTCTCTCTCTGGCTCGGAATAATGAAGATCGGCGAGAAGGGCGGGGTGGTGAATGTCATCGCCCGAATACTTGCGCCTGTGTTCTCACGTCTGTTCCCTGATATTCCTAAGGGGCATCCGGTTACGGGAAGTATCTTCATGAACATTGCAGCCAATATGCTTGGTCTTGACAATGCTGCAACGCCTTTAGGATTGAAGGCTATGGAGCAGATGAACGAGATTAAGGATGAGGAGATAAGAGTGAAGAGTGAGAGGATGAAGTTGGGTGAAGAGGAAGTGTCTCGCCTAAAGGCAACAGCCTCCAACCCTATGATTATGTTCCTTGTGCTCAACACATCGGGCTTGACGCTCATTCCTGTGAGTATCATGACCTATAGGGCGCAGATGGGAGCAGAGCAGCCGACAGATATCTTCATCCCTATACTTCTTGCTACCTTCGTGGCAACTATCGCGGGTATCATCATTACCGCTATATATCAGAAGATAAACCTCTTCAACCGCACTATGATGCTCACGCTCGGTGGTGCGTGTGCTGCTGTGGGAGGTATCATCTGGGGATTCTCGCAGATGGATCCTGACACGATGAACAAGGTGAGCACTTCAACGGCTACTATCCTCTTGATGACGATAATTACCGGTTTCATCGTGGCTGGCGTGAGGAAGAAGGTTAATGTGTATGACTCATTTATAGAAGGAGCGAAGGAAGGATTCCAAACGGCAGTACGCATCATCCCATATCTTGTGGCAATCCTCGTTGCAATCGGCGTTTTCAGAGCTTCGGGTGCTATGGAGATTGTTATCGACGGTTTGAAATGGTGTATCAATATCTGCGGAATAGACACGGCATTTGTGGATGCATTGCCAACGGCGATAATGAAGCCTCTCTCAGGATCGGGTGCCCGTGGTATGATGGTTGATACTATGCAGACCTTCGGAGCAGACTCCTTCGTAGGCCGATTGGCTTGTATCTTCCAGGGAAGTACAGATACCACATTCTATATATTGGCTGTGTATTTCGGTGCGGTGAACATAAAATACACCCGTCATGCGGTTACTGCCGGACTGTTGGCTGACCTTGCAGGTGTGATAGCCGCTATCGCGATATGCTATCTGTTTTTTGGGTAAGGAAAGGATTCCGCTTGCGCGGAGATATTTTTGGAAAGTAAATTAAAAGAAAATTAATTCAGTAAATTAATCCAATAATGATTGTCAGCAATTACGTGACAGACGGGCTGAACGTCGAAGAGGTCGGCGGCCGAAGGGAAAGCCAAAGCCCAAAAGCACTTAGCCCAGGGTATCGCCCTGGGTCTGGTGAGCGAGCTTGTTCGCCCTGCAAGGGCAAAAGCTCCAATATGAGGTAATGCTTTTGCCCCTACAGGGCGAAATTACCAACCTCCGTCTACCTAGGGCGATGCCCTAGGCTATGAGCTTTTGCCCCTTCGGGGCGCTATCGGGTGATTGCGGATGATCATATCCAATAAATTGAAATATTATAATTTCCAAGTGACGGATGTCGCTTCATAATTTACTGATTCTAATTTACTGGTAATTTACTTTCCAGAACAAAGTGAAAATTTAGTTTCGATAAATGGCAAATATAAAATCTTTAGTTAAGGATACTGCGGTATATGGAATGAGCAGTATCATAGGCAGGTTTCTGAATTATCTGCTTGTGCCACTCTACACTCACGTATTCCCTGCTTCGGGTGGTGGCTATGGTGTGGTGACAAACCTGTATGCATACGTAGCGTTGATACTCGTGATACTGACATTCGGTATGGAGACAACGTTCTTCCGCTTTGCCAACAAGGATGAAGAGAATCCGCATTGCGTGTTCTCTACCTCGATATTCATGGTGAGTGCGTTGTCAGCTCTGTTCCTTACCTTGGTGTTTGGCTTCATAGATCCTATAAGTGAGGCTCTTAACTATACGGAGCATAAGGAATATATCCTGATGCTTGCTGTCGTGGTGGCATTGGATGCTTTTCAGGCAATACCATTCTCTTACCTCAGATACAAGAAGAAGGCTATCAAATTTGCTTCGCTGAAGATGTTCTACATATTCTTGAATGTAGGTTTGAACCTCGTGTATTTCGTTTGGTTGGGTAAGACAGATGTGTTCTACGTATTCTCGCTCAATCTCGTTTGCACAGGCTTGATAACATTCTTCTTCATACCTGAGTTCGCTCATGAGCATGTGGCTGCGCGAGTATATTGCAAGGAGAATGGTGTTCCTTTCAAGATTGTGGATTTCGCCCTTCTTCGCAGGATGTTCAAGTACTCTTGGCCTATCCTCGTACTTGGTATTGCTGGAATACTGAACCAGACGGCAGATAAGATGATATTCCCGCTCGTATATGATGGTGGGGCAGATGCCGCAAAAGAACAGCTCGGAATATATGGCGGTTGCGTGAAGATAGCCATGATTATGGCGTTAATAACCCAGGCATTCAGATACGCATACGAGCCTATCGTTTTCGCAAAGTCGAAGGATGGCGACAAGAAGGAATACTACTCGGCGGCTATGAAGTATTTCCTTATCTTCACCCTTTTGGCATATCTCTGCGTTGTGGCTTATATGCCTATCTTAGAGATTATTCTTGGTGGAGATTACAGAGAAGGATTGAAGGTTGTGCCTATCGTTATGGCTGCTGAGATAATGATGGGCGTGTATTTCAACCTGTCTTTCTGGTATAAGCTTATCGACAAGACAATATGGGGTGCTTGGTTCTCGGCTGCCGGCTGTATCGTACTGTTGGCTGTGAACTATTTCTTCATCCCTGAATACAGCTATATGGCTTGTGCGTGGGGTGGAGTTGCAGGATATGGAACGGCTATGCTGCTATCATATTTCATCGGTCAGAAGAAATATCCAATCGACTATAAGGTGGGCAGACTCCTGTTCTATGTGGCTGTTACGGCTGTGCTCTATGCCGTTATGCACTTCGTGACAGAGGGTATGAGCGATATCCCTCGTATGGCTATCAACACCGTGCTCATACTTGTGTATGTGGGAATAGTTTGGAAACTGGATATTCCAAAGCGCAAGAGAGCGTAGTTATTGGGATGGTATAAAATTAAAAAACAACATAAAATATTAAATGAAAAGATTTTTTTACAGCTTAATCCTTTTGTTCTCAGCCTTCACGGCTTCTGCTGATGAGGGTATGTGGACTCTTTACAATCTTCCTGAAGGTGCATTCAGACAGATGCAGGCTGAGGGATTTGCCTTGCCACAGAGCAAGCTCTATTCTGACTCTGACGCTATATGCCGCTCGGTAGTCAATTTCGGTGGTTTCTGCTCAGGTGTGGTTGTTTCTCCTAACGGCCTTGTATTTACCAACCACCATTGCGGTTTTGAGGCAATAAGAAGCCATTCCACCGTTGAGCACGACTATATGCTGAATGGTTTCTGTGCAAAGTCATACGAAGAGGAACTTCCTAACGAGGACTTGTTCGTCAGCTTCATGGTTTCTCAGAAGGATATCACCCCTGTGCTTGACAGCCTCGGCTTCTATGTTCTTTCACTTCAGGAACAGGAAGAGATGATCAACGGACTTGAGGACGTTGAGAACCGAGTTGTGAAGAAGCAGGATGAGACTCTGCGTGCAGAGATAAAGCCTTTCTTCGAAGGTAACAAATACTTCCTTACCGTATATCGTGACTATCAGGATGTGCGCCTTGTATTCGCTGTTCCAAAGTCAATGGGTAAGTTTGGTGGTGAGACCGACAACTGGATGTGGCCTCGTCAGACCTGTGACTATTCCGTATTCCGTGTATATGTAGATCCAGAGACAGGCGGTCCTGCTCCTTACAGCGAGAAGAACGTGCCTATGCATCCAAAGACATGGGCAAAGGTATCTCTCGATGGATATAAGGAAGGCGATTTCGCTATGACAATGGGTTATCCGGGAAGTACGGAGCGTTATCTCTCAAGCTATGGTATTCAGGAGATGCGTGATTGCGAGCACGAGCCTCGTATCAAGGTGCGCGGTCTTCGTCAGGAGATAATGCTTCGCCACATGCGTGCTGATGAGGCTGTGCGTATCAAGTATGACTCAAAATATGCGCAGTCATCGAATTACTGGAAGAATGCCATAGGTATGAACAAGTGTATCGACAGTATCGGAATTGTTCGTATGAAGGAGGCAATGGAAGAGAAGATACAGCATTATCAGGATTCAACGGGATATCTGAAGGGAAAGCTCGACTTCATGGCACTTTTGGACCTCTATACCAAGCGTGCTGCTATTGCCAAGCCACTCACATTCTTCATGGAGGCATTCCGTCGTGGTTCTGAGGTTACCTCAAGGGCTTTGAGCATCAACCGTTTGCAGGTTCAGGGACCAAAGGATAACCCAAAGAAACGTTATATCGAATTTGCTGATAATAGCGAGACTTGGGATGAGGCAACAGAGAAGGAGATTCTCGTGGCTCTGCTTCAGAACTACCGCACATGGGTTGACGAACAGTGGATACCTGATTTCTATAACACTATTGATACAAAGTTCAAGGGCGATTATCAGGCATACGTTGATCATCTCTTCTCAAAATCGCTCATTATGAAGAATAACACAAAGATTTTCTTCAATAAGAAGAGCGTGCAGAAAGACCTCGGTATGCAGATGGGATATGACCTTATCAGACTTATCAGCAACATTCGTGAGCAATATACTAATATCTCTGAGAAGATAGAGCTTCAGGAGCGTTATCTCTGTGCTGCAAAGTTGCGTATGGAAGAGGAAATGCCTCATTATTCTGATGCTAACTTCACTATGCGTCTTTCTTATGGTCAGATTGGCGGATATAGCATCGGAGGCTATGATTCTGGCTATTACACCACAGCTGAGAGTATGGTGGCTAAGATGAAGCTTGGCGATGAAAAGACAGCTCCAGAGGGTAAGTATAACTTTGAGTATTTCGCAGAGCCTGTTATGCAGGAACTCCTTTCTGCTAAGGATTTCGGCAGATATGCAGACAAGAATACAGGTAAGCTCCAGTTGTGTTTCCTTACCAATAATGATATTACTGGCGGTAACTCAGGTAGTCCTATGTTCAATGGCAAGGGTGAGCTTATCGGACTTGCCTTCGATGGTAACTGGGACTCACTTTCTGGTGACATCTTCTTCGACACAAAACTTGCCCGTTGCATCGGCGTTGACATCCGCTATGTTGTCTATATGATGGATAAGTGGGGCAAGGCTGACAGATTGGTGAAGGAGATAACAAAATAAGACCTCTCCCCCCGCCCTCTCCCAAGGAGAGGGGCTGCCCCCCTCACCCCCACAGAGGGAGTAGATAGCATTTGAGGGCGTAATTATTATTTAAAATATTACATTATTAATTCATAACTATGCTTAAAAGGTTTTTTTCTACAATTGTAGCTGTGTTTGCTGTTGTTATTTCTGCTTCAGCACAGGCTCCTGATCCTGAACTTGAATTTGTTGTAGAGCTCAAGGTGAAGCTTGGGCAGGCGTATGGTGTAGGTGAGACTGCACATGGCAATCGTTTCATCATCCCTATCACAGGCGGTACATTTGAAGGTCCTAACATCAAGGGTGAAGTGCTTCCTGGAGGTGCTGACTATCAGATGAGTGGAAAAACTCATACCGACATTGAGGCTATCTACTGCATCCGCACAGATGATGGTGTGACTATCCACATCCGCAACAAGGGTATCATAGCAGGCAGTTATTTCTATTGCTCTCCTAAGTTCGAGGCTCCAGTTGACAGTAAGTATGCATGGCTTAACGATGCTATCTTCGTGTGTCGTCCTTCAGGCACAATGGTTCCTGGTGGTATAGGCCTGAAGGTATGGAAAGTGCGTGATAAGTTCAATTTCGAGAGTACGATTCAGCCTATCATGCCAATACCTGATGAGGTACGTAAGCCTAATGCAAAGCAGGGTAAGATAGAGGAGTTCAAATACATGGTTCATAAGAATGGTCGTACATTCCAGAAACATGCCCGCGTATATACTCCTTACGGATATAAGGCAAAGGATAAGAAGACCAAGTATGATGTGCTCTATCTCATGCATGGCGGTGGTGACAATACCACTTCTTTCCTCACTCCTCCAAAGGATTGGTTGCCTTTGCGCAATATCCTCGACAACCTCATTGCTGAAGGTAAGATGCGCCCTATCATCGTTGTTTGTCCTACATTCTATGATGATGACGAGAATATAGGTGAGAACTCTATGGATAATGCGATAGCCCTTACACGCGACTTCCACACAGAGCTTCAGAATGACCTTATCCCAACTGTTGAGAAGAAGTATAACACATATCTTGAGGGAACAGACAGCATCGCTATTACAAAGTCACGTGATCATCGTGCATACGGCGGTTTCTCTATGGGAGCCCTCTCTACATGGTATCAGCTTGCCTATGGCGTAAATGCCGTTAAGCATTTCCTCCCACTGAGTGGTGATATCTGGGCTTATAATGAGAAGGGCGAGAAGCAGGATGCCAAGTTTGCTGCTCAATGGATGAACTCAATGCTTGAGAAGTCACCATTCGCCCATGACTTCGAGGTCTATGGCTATACTGGCACAAAGGATATAGCAGGAAATCCGGAGAAGGCAACCATTGAGGCTCTCCACAACTATGCACCTCTCTTCCGCTATGCCACACCAAATGCCAACCTCCGCTTCTCAATGAAGAAGGATGGCGAGCATTTCTACGGGCATATCAACGAGTATCTATACTACGCTCTGCCGTTGATTTATAAGAAAGATTAAAGTGTAGAGAGTAAGGATTAATGTAAAATGAAAAGCCGCTTAAAGTTGATTTAAGCGGCTTTTTTAGTGAGTTTAAAAGCATTACAACACCAAAGTTCATTTGTTCCTTTTAAATTATTCGCAAAGGCTCATAAACCTACATAGAAACCCCTCGAATGCTGGTATCACTACCTACAGACGAGGGGAGCAAATATTTAATAACAACTAATAATCACATAAAGCTATTTCACATAGACCTTCTTCACGTCAAATCCATTCCTGCGAATGATATTGATACCATGCTGAAGAGTAGGAATCTTCTTGCCATCAAGGGTGAAGATTTCAAGACCTTCCTTGTCAATGTCCTTGAGGATGATTTCATCAATACCTGTTGGAGCAGGGTTCAGGTTCTTTATCTTGCAAGCGAGAAGCAGGAACTCTGAGAATCCTGTACCGTTATTCTGGAACTTGATGACGTAGTTGCCCTCGGTAGTAATGGTGAATTCAAGGGTATGTTCTTCTGCAGATGACATGTCTGCTCCCTGATTGCGTTCTATATTTGGCTGAGCAAGAGTATAACCGGTTTCTGCAACCACCTTTCCAGCAGATGTAAGAATCTGAGCCTTATACTCAGGTGCACCAACCCATGCAGCCATAACATAGCTAAGACGATAGTTGCCTGGGGCAAGGGTGAGAGGATAACCGCTCATCTTGCCATAGTCGGCAAAGTTGGTGCGCCAATAGAGAGCTGCATTATATGCGCCTGTGAAGCCCTTGAAGGTACGAGGACCTGAACTATAAGTGTTTGGATATTGATGCATGGTACCATCATCAGCACGCCAGCCTTCTGGCATTCCACCGTTGGCTACATTATCAAAACTGAGTGCATACTCAACAGCAGTATCTTTAAAGATTGGCTCAAGAGTAACGATATCATCAGGCATAGTGAAAGAGAATGTTCCGTCCTCGTTTTCATTAAGGGTGATATTGCCGTGGATGATGTTCCAGCCGATAATAGAGCAGCCCTCGTTTGCCTGTGGCGTGAGGGTAACGGTCTCTCCCTCGGCAGCAGCTGCTACGTTAGGGATGGCAGTACCGTCGGCAGTCTCGTGGATGTTGATATCAAACTTCTCTGCCTCCTGTTCAACAGGTGTGAAGATAACCTGATCGATGAACATATTGGTACCTGATGTATTGAAGAGATAGAAGGTGTTCTCGCCCTCGTTCAAATCGAATGTAACGCCAGCCTTCTTCCACTCGTTTCTCTCAGTCTTCTTGAAAGATGCTGTAAGGGCAACGTTAGAATTGATTCTAAGACGCACGTCACAATCGCGAGAGGTATTGTTATAACGCACCATAGCAGTATATTGACCTGCCTTTGGAACACGAACCTTACAGGTAAGTGCGCCTGATGTGTTTGTACCAGTTACGATGAAACCGTTACCTGCATGACCTCTTTCCCATTGATAAGAAGAAAAGTAAGGAGTAACCTCACAACTTGAGATACTACGGTAGTTCATATCCTCAGCCTCGATGATAATCTCACCTGCGTATGGTTCTGGCTGCTTTGGAATCTCAAGACGCTCACGGTTCACCATATCGGTACGGCGGTCGGTCTCGTTGCCGGCACACACAATCTTGATATCAACAGGACCGTTATGGCTGACTTTCAAAGTATAAGCATTTGTCTCCGCATCCCATGAAGCCTCGGCTGTAACCTTTGCCTCTGCACGCTTTGTAAATGTGAATTTAGGTTCGCTTGCAGCACCATTAACAACGATGATATCCTCAACATTCTTTATGGTATCTGCACGATAGTTGTTCAGATAAAGGGTGATAGAATCTGCATATTCCCTGATGAGTCCGCTACTGAGCTTTCCGTATGTAAGGTCAAGGCTCTTACAGGTGTTGTACTGAAGAGGTATATTTGCAGAAGCAGTTACTTTCTGGTTGAGGTAAGTGTAAGGGGTGTATGTAACAAGCTGGTTCTTGTAGCGTGATACGAAGAGATCGCCTGTGCTAACCTCTGGATATGCCGCATCGAAGGCCTCTGTCTTCTTTGCAAGTGTTGGCCATACGCTTGTGCGCTTTGACTTATTCACCTGTGTAGGGATGCCAGAAGCTATCTCTGTTATTTCTGGTGTCATAGGAATAGTGCCATAACGGCCTGTCTTCTTCAGATACCAGAAGTTATCCATCCATTGGCCATTACCACGATTGAATGGGTCTGTCTGCTTGTAGAGACCATCGTAGAGATTGCCCCATGTAGCATATTTGTCCTCGTCGCTACCCTCCTTGATGTCATTAACGAGAATGATCTTCGTCTTGTCGATAACTTCCTGCTGTGTAGGGATATAGAGAGTTCCGTCGATAATCTTACGGAACATATCAATCCAGATATTACGGAATCCTGGGAATGTACCCCAGTTACGTTGTGTATAGCCGTTTACGGTTGTATTGTTGAGGTTCTTGAAATCCTCTGTCCAGATAAGCTCAGGACCGTCCCACACGGCACCACCATTCTGACAGGTCTGTTCCATGACAGTTCCTATACCTGCGGCTACAGGGTATTTCTTACCATGATTCTCACCAAGGATAGCCTCAAGAGCACCATTCCAGCCACAGTTGTCATAGCGAACGCCATAGTTCTTTGTAAGACCTGCTACGAAAGGTCCGAAGCATACACTCTCATTGTTATAGAAACAAGACGATGTGGTGTATTTATAGAGCCAGAGAATAGCCTCTGGATAGTCCTTTGAAGCCTGAAGGAGGTCAGCGTTTCGCTTGAGCATACCAACAGGATTGAGAGGATGTGACCAGATGTTTCCACAGAAACTGACAGTCAGGAAACCGCCATACTTATGGTGCATAGGTATGAGCTTTGCGAAGAGAGCTATTCGAGCTGACTGTGAACTTGAGAACAAGTCGCCTGGCGCATCGAAGCCCCAGAACTGCTCGGCATAGTTCCAGCCAAGGAAGTTAGGGAATTTCTTGAAGAAATACTCGAAGGTTTCGAGGTCATTCTCGTGAATGTGAGTATGACCACCACTGGCTGGCTGAAGCGTGAACCACATATTGTTCTGCTGACAGATAGTTGCCCATGACTTATAAGTACGGATAGCGTTCTGAGGACGCTGGTGGATGTTAAGCTTTGTGTCATAGGCACATGACAGCGAGAGATTCAGGATAACGTATGGCTTGATGTCATCTGGAATAAGGTTTATGATCTTCTGCGGATCTGCCTGATTCCATACGTCAACGTGCACCAACCATGCAGGGTGCTTTGAATCAATAGGACGACGCTGCTGAGCATAGCTTTCCACACTTCCAAAGGATAATAGAAAAAGCAGGAGAAAGCCTATCAGCTTCCCAAAGGGGAATAAGTCCCCCTCAATCTCCCCCGTAGGGAAGAGTTTTTTAGATAATGAAGACATATTTTTTTTGTTTTATGATTAGTTTTTTTTAGTTTAGTGTTTAGAGATTAGCGTTTAGTGGTAACTTAAATTATTCACTATTCACTTTTCACTATTCACTTATGAAGGGGCAAGGATTAGGGGTCGATTACTTCCTCAAACTCTCCTCACCATACAGATACTGTCTCTTGTAACCGCCAAAGTCGATGACGATTTTCTCAAGCACGATACCCGGGTCATTAGGAGTAAAGGTGAGGGTATGGATTCCGTCTGTAGGAGTACCCAAAGGTAAGCTTACTTTCTTTTCTATCACACGACGTGCAACGGTTGGATAGTAAATGCTATAAATATTCTTAGGGTCCTCGTTGAGGTTATCGTTGAAGTTCACAACCTCTGCCTTACCTCCGTCAAAAGCAACAGAATATGTCATTCCGCCCTTGTTGAGATAATCGAGAGTGGATTTTACAACAACATATACGGTTGGGGTGACATTCTCTTTCTTGTCGTAGCGGAACTTATAAGTGAGGGAAGCGCCCTTTACATCGGCAGTAACAGGAAGGAGGGTAACGCCACTCAAAGTGCGACCGACGTATGGGAGTACGGTCCACTTAGCTGACTCTGCATCTGTTGAGGCATTGAAATGCTCTGCCTCCATTGAGATATAGCCTTTACCGTCTTCCTCGAAGATATTCTCGATTTTGCCTTCTGTGCGGAAAAGCCTTGGCAACTTATCAGCCTTGAAATCATCATTCCATGTTCTGTAGCCGATATGCTTCTGAACCATCATGCCATCCCACTTACCACCGGCAATTTCCTTGTTATACTGTGCCATGAGCTTTGCATCGCGCTTGAAGTACATCTCGCATTTGTCTGCCCAATCGTTCATGGCAGCATCACCCTTCTTGCTGAGAGCGTTGTTCATTGCCTGGGCGTAGTACATCTGATGGAGGTTAGCCAACAGCTGTATAGGGAAGAGGATACTCTGGAAATAAGCATCCCTTGCCTCCGCAGGAAGGTTGGCATACTGACGGAGAGCCTCTACTTCGAGAGTCTTATGCTCGTCAACCACCTTTGCCCATTCGCCTGTCTCAAGGTTATATGTCCTTGCGTCAAGCATTTCTGGAGTACATCTTCCGGCAAGTTTGCAATACATGTTAAGGATTCGTGTTGCCTCCTCAGCCTCACTCTCGCCAACGAAGGTAGAACAGAAGTCCTTGGTATGGTCAAGAAGAGTAGAGATATTATCTATGTTACTCTTTCCACCTTCCTTGCTCTTTCCATAGTTCCAAGCCATATCCATGAAGAGCTGGATAGGATATTCCATTGGCTTGAGGTCGCCTACATTGAGAATCCAGAGTTTCTGGATGCCGTTCTCGTATGCGAGAGAGAGTTGTTCCCACATATTCTGGATAGGAGTTACGTTGAGAGTTTTGGTATTACGAGGAGCACCTACATAGTCAACGTGGTAGTAGAGTCCCCAACCGCCCTTACGCTGACGTTCCTTCATGGTAGGTACACGACGTACGTTACCCCAGTTGTCATCACAGAGGAGAATTGTTACATCATCAGGCACACGCATACCATCGTCATAGTAGTCGAGCACCTCCTTATAGAGAGCCCATACCTGTGGAACATCCTTGGCAGCCTTGCCACGAGCCTTGCTGATGAGCTTACGTTGATTGGCAACAATACTTTCCATGAGTTTCAGATTTCGGTCCTCGCTCATAGCCATGTCACCATCACCACGCATACCGATAGTGATGATATCCTCTGTATGCTTATTACGCTCTACGCCACCATACCAGAATTTGTCAAGATTATTCTTGTTGGTAGCATAGTTCCATTCATGATTACCTTCATCCTTGCCTTCCTTCTTGCGTGTAGCCAGATCCTGTGAATCAGCATTTGGATTATCACTATGATTATGCCACTCTTTCTGGGCGCGGCACATAGGCTCATGGTGAGAAGTACCCATCATTATGCCCATTTCATCGGCAGTTTTCATGTTGAGAGGGTCATCGGCATAGAAAGCCCATCCCCACATGGCTGGCCACATATAGTTGCCTTTCAGACGAAGAACAAGCTCGAATACCTTTTCGTAGAAACGATGATCGCCATAGTCGGTGCCAAAGGTATTCTTTACCCAAGATGTAAGACATGGAGCCTCGTCGTTAAGGAAGAGACCACGATACCTTACGGCAGGCTCACCGTCAGTATAGGTTCCATTCTTTACGTACACCTCTTTCTGTTTCTTCACAGGAACATCCATCCAGTAATACCATGGAGACACACCTATCTGACGAGAGAGCTCATAGATACCGTAAACAGTGCCACGTCGGTCACTGCCTGCTATGATTAGTTTCCCGTCAATAATACTTAATATATACTTTTCAATTTTGCCATTAAGTGATTTTCCGTCAATCTTTCCATTCTTCACGAGTTCATCGATAGCTGCACTATTGCCTATGGTACCAGCAACGATGCGTGCTTCAGAAAAAGAAGAGGAGATTGTGATGTTTGCATCGCATACTTTCTGAAAGTCGGATGCAAGATTCTTTGCAGCAAGCTTTACAGCTACATTGTCATTGTCGCTAATACAAATGGAAAATGATTCACCCATTTGACATAGTTTCATGTCACCCTGTGTGAATGAGATAAAGTTGTCAGCTGCTAATACGTGTACAATGTTCAATAGCAATACCGCTATGATAATTAAAACGCGTTTTGGTCTGTTCATTAATTGATAGTTTTAGTCCCGAGTTTTATGGTTAATTTTTTAAATTCCGTGCAAAGATACAATATATTTGTCGTTTTTATATGATTAATTATTTCAAAAACTTTTCATAGAATTACATGTTCGATAAGAAAACCGCCTCCAGCATATGCCAGAGGCGGTCGTCTTAATACAAGTACTAATTTTATCTATTTTATTACTTAACAACCTTGCTAACCTTCATATAGCCATTTGCCCAAGATTCTACCTTGATGGTAATACCCTGTGGGTTGAGAGTCTGCTTACCGTCAACGGTATAGTACTTAACGCTTGTTGGCTCTCCAGCAGGAGCTGCCTCTACAGTAGCGATGTCAGTAGCGATAATCTCGTCGATAGCTGCAGCAGCCTTAGCATAGTCGAAGTTGTCAGCCTTACCTGTGATTGTAAGAGTAGCGTTATCGATTCTACCGAAACCACCGTTTACATTTACGTGAGCACCGAGAAGGATAGAGCCGAAGTTTCCGCCATTGCCATCAGCCTTAGTTACTATGTCATTAAACTCGCGAGCTCTTTGTGTATCACGAGAGTAAGAAACCTTACCTTCTGCATCTGGCTCTTCGCCCTCATAAACATTCTTAATCTGAGCTTCACCTTCACCGATATAAGCATAAGACTCCTTACGTGGCTCACCACCGCCATCTTCACCAACAATGATAGAAACTTCGTACTTAGCTACAGGAATATCCTCGATAAGCTGCTTAGCATCATACTCACTTGTACCCCAAGGTGACTTAACAGCAGCATCAACAACTGGCTTAGTAGCTGAAGCAGGCTCACCACACCACTGAGCGGTTCCCCAAACAGCAGAGATGTTACCTGTTGTCTTCTCGATAGTCCAACCTGGGAAGTCAGTTTCCTTAGCAGCTACATCACCGTTATTAACAGTACCTGTGCTATAGAAGTTAGCATTCTGGATAAGGAATGAAGCTGGGATTGTTACATCAACCTCATCGCCAGTATCAGCATCCTTTGTCTTGAATGGATTTTCTGTAGCTATCTTCTTGTAGAGCTTAGAAGTGTAGATATACTTCAGCTTTGCAACCAACTTCTGATCGTCTGTAGTAACATTACCGGCAGCAAGTACAGTCTCATCATTTGCAGATGCCTCGTCAAGTGCTACGATTGCAGCAGCAAGATCTGTAATCTGCTTTGTAACGAGTGGCAAGCAGGTCTTAACCATATTAGATGTAAGATTTGCCTTGTTGTCGAGAACTTCAACTGCCTTTGCAAGAGCTGCATCGTCAAGCTTAACGTAGTCAACATCCTTGTTTTCGTTGTAATACTTTTCAGCATCAGCAACCTCAGGGATATTAGCATACTTGGTTTCCTTAGCCTCATCAATAGCCTTCTGCAATGACTCAAGGCTTGTTGGATACTTATCGATATTAGCACGACGACCTTTAGACTGCTTTACAAGAGCCTCAAGTTCCTTAACAGCAGCATCGAATTCCTTATCGGTGTGCATCTTTGGATCAGCTACATCATACTTTGCAATAGCTCCATTGAGAGCATCCTTTGTCTTACCATTGTACTTCTCTTCAGCAGCCAATGCTGCTTCCTGCTTAGCTAGCTCAACAGCCTCTGCAAGGTTCTGATAGTACTTAGCAGCCTTTGAACCTGGTTTCTCAATCTTCACGTCACCCCATACGGTGTTCTGTGTACCCCAAGCCTTCAGGATGTATGTACCGCCGTCGGTTGTGAAGCTGAATGAAACCTTATCTGCCTCTACATTTGGATTTGCGTTAGCACCATTCTTGTAGTTAGCAGCAGTGCTGTTTACATGTTCCTTGGTTAGAACTGGTTCGCCAGTGACTGCATCAATGATCTGGAGGAATACTTTACTTGTACCGTTGGCATTACCACTTTCATCATTCCATGTTGCAGTCTTGTATGAGATCTCGTATGTACCCGCTTTCAATTCGAGCTTAGGACCACCTTCCTGCTCACCATATGTGATACGCATATTTCCATTCTCGTTAGCACCACACTCACGAGCGAAGAATGCAGCTGCCATACCACCAGTACCAAGATTTAGGATACCAGAAGTACCGCTACGACCGCTACCAGCAGCGAGTGGGTTGTTGTTCTCGTAAACAATCCAACCAGAGCCTTCAGCTGGCATATTGCCACCACAAGAAGCAAATGTCTCAGTGAGGACAACCTCGCTCTCAACCTTATCGCCTGCAGACTCCTTATATGTGAATACCTTGAAGCCACCGCAGAGTGCCTCATGATCTACACCGGCATCTACAGTCTCAATCTTGTAGTTATACTTACCACCATTTGACTTGAAGCGGTAAATATATTCATCAAATTTGAGTGTTCTGTTACCATTAGCATTTGCCAATGCCTCAACTTCCTTGGCGATAACCTCATTACCAGCCTCATCTGTCAATGTAATCTTGAGCTTGAAGCCAGGATTCTTCCAAGCAGCATAGTATGCACGGAATTCTACTTCACCTGCAGGAATTGTTACAGGTTCAGTAATCTCTGCAGAACCAATTTCTGAGTTACCAAAACCACTACGGAAGTACATTGCAGCAGGAACTGTTGAGCCTGTGAAGTTGAAACCACGAGGACCACTACTATACTCCGTTCCATTCTCACGAATATCTTCTGCACCGTTATATAGTTTCCATCCAAGAGGAACTACGTTCTCACAGTCAGCAACTGTCTTATCTACAATTTCAGTATATTCAGTCTTTGCAAGATTAATTTTGCCAATCTCATATGTGAGAACGATGTCATTGGCTGGAGTTGACTGATCACTTACAATATTCTCAACCTTGATTGAGTATGTACCCTTTGCAAGCTCAGGACCATTGTACTCGAATGTGAGAGTATTTGATGTCTCTTCTGTGGTCTTCAGAGTAAGCTCTGCACCTGTTGACAAAGTAGCCTTTGGAACTGATTCGCCTTTAGCAAACACTTTTTTGTCGAAAGTAAGAGTGATAGTCTTGAGATCCTTAGACTCAAGTGCGAATGAACCGTCAAGTGGAGTTACAGACTCGAGTGCTGGCTCTGTATAAATGTCAGAATAAATTTCACCATCCTTGTTGAATTCAGAATTAAGTTCTGCGGTCTCTGTGAACTCTGTAAGTTCAAAGCCGTCGTTACACTTGATAAGACCGTCAGGATTCTTGAATGTAACCTTTACCTCACCGCTATTAACAGCATCAGCAAGGAATATATAGAGCTTACCATCCTTGCGAAGCTCCACAGTCAGGATATCTACAGCCTGGCCATTTACAGTTACTGTAGCCACACTATTGTCAAGCAGATAGTTGCCTGATGCCTTCTGTGCTGCAAGAGTTGAAGCATTTGTTGGATGACCGAGATCTACACATATCACATCACCGTTATATGAAGCTCCAGCAATAACAGCCTCTTCAAGAGTTACCTCATCAAGGAAGAACTCACCTGGGTTATAGATATTGAAAGAAGCGAAGTACTTGTCCTTGTTAGCTGCATTGTATGCCTCCTTGCTTGCACATTGCTTGTCGTATTCTGCATCCTGCTCAGCCTTGCTCTTGAAATAGTAAACGTGTGAGTACTTGGTGAATTCGCTGCCAATGTTTGTGATATCAGCCTGTGAACCTACTGGGATATCAGCATTCTCAACGCCCTGCATCAAAGAAACTCTTGCCTTCGCACTTGACACGCTACCCTTGAGATAGTAAGTAAGACGATAGCTCTTGCCCTCCTGAAGTGGGAGGTTACGGAACTTAACGGCACGACGCCATGTAGCATTATCATTTGGGGTGCCAGCGTCATTATTCAGGAAAAGAGCCTTACCCTTGAATCCGCCATCGCTGATTTTCCAGTCATCACCTTCTTCCTGATTAATAAACTCATAGAAAGCTACATCTGATGCTGCTTTTGTCTGTTCTGCATCAAAAGGCTCTTGAAAGACTTGCTGTGCCTGAGTCACCAAACCGCAAGACAGCATTACACTTAAACTAAGTAGATTTTTAAATTTCATACCTCGTTGGTTTTAGTTTATGTTTATGGTTATTTAAATATAATTCCTAATCCGTGTTAGGATAATATACATTATCTTCTGCAAGCTTTTGGCTCGCATAGGGGAGTGCGTATCAGTTTATGGCTGTACGTGTTGATTCCTAACTGCAACGTGCGTGGTTATTCGCGCGAGGCAAAAAGTAGTGTATGTTAATTCCTAAAGAGAGGTTTCGACTCTGATTTGCGTTAGTAAATTGTTTTATGGTTATTTGCTTACAGAGCGATGCCTGATCCTAAATTTAATAGGGTTTGTCACTCGCAGAGTGGTACCCGATTCTAATTTCTGGGTGCAAAGTTAAACTAATTCCAGAAATAACCCCTTGTAATTTGTAACAAAAAGTTTTCTCTGTGTAACACAAATGTATTCCTGACACTCTATAAAACCTTTTTTGCTAAAACTACCATCAAAACAACGAGAGTTCGACAGCTTGCTTCAGTTTGGTGGGCGTCAGCAAAAATTGATGGATATTAGCAGCAAATGGTTTTAACTGACAATGACTTTTCGCAAACTCGACAAGCTAAGTTCGTTGAATTCGCGTTAACTATGGATGATTTGCCTGTTTTCCTACGATTATTGACTTGTTGACGCCAAACCTTGTAAACAAAAGTTTTCTTTGTGTATCAAATATTCAGAGACTCTTCTCCTTGACACAGAAAAGAATATATATGGAACGAGATAAATTGCATATATAAATTAAATGGAGTACCTTTGCATCAAATTCATAAATGTTAGGTTAGTAGTAATTAAACCAGAAATGATTTAGTAGTTAGTTAGTATTTGCACCCACTGTTTCAATAGCGATTGTTCAACAGTTGGGTGCTTGTCTTTTATATATCCCGTTTCTGGTTTTCATCTAATCTTTCCAAATCAAAGGGTTAAGTTTGTGGTTCATTTCTGCCATCGTTCTGCCTTCGCTATAGGTTCGCTCCTCCTTCGCTTCAAAACCGCTCCGGAACTATAGGATCAACGGAGGAAGAAGGGAGGAAGAATATGGCTGTTGTTTGTGATAATACAAGAAAATCGGGATATGATTTGGAGGTATAAGAAAAAAATAATTGAAATAGAAGAATAGTTCCCCAAAATATGAGTTCTATTAATTTTTTTTGAAAAAAATGTCGTTTTTCTTGGTTAGAGATTTTCCCAACCATATTTTTTTGTAATTTTGCAGTGTTTAACCGAAATTGGTCAAAACAGATAATTTGAGAAGTGTGATTAAATATAAAAAAAATGAAAAAGAGAATCCTACTATCCCTCATCTTCTGCTTTTGCATCGTCTATGATGTGAATGCGCAGATTCAAAGAAAGATTATGGACACAGAAATCGGTGTCAGCACAAAAAATGACGTGGCAAATATTCTAAAAAGCAAGAATATTCAGTTCAAAGAGTCTAAAGATGGTATAGAAGCACAAAATGTCACCTTTGCCAATAGCAAATGGGAAAAAGTAAGTTTTGCGATAGATGCAGATAAGTTGATAGGAGTGATGTTTATGACCAAAAACATCAAAGAAATAGATATTGAAATTATCAAGTCTGTCTTAAAGAAAAAATACGAGAATTATCAAATGACAGATATGTCTTATATGTCTGCTTATTTTGATAAAGAAACGGCTGTAATGATTGTATCTTTAAAACAGAAAGCAGTCCTTGGTTACGTAGATGGGAGTTATATACAGAAGTTGATGTCTATGTATACGGACGACTTGTAAGAATTAACCGAATAAGTTTAATTAAAACCGTATTATAAATTGCTAGCATAGCTATATTAATAGTATCTCCAAAAGGCGCATCACCCACCACGGATGGTGCGCCCATTTTTTTCGAATTGGTTATTGACTATAAATAAAGAGTTCGTCCTTAAGCAATGTATTGTAACAAAGAGGTTCCCGAAGAACTAACGGACACATACGTAAGAGTTGGTGTGAGAATACCCTCTAAATCCCCCTAAAGGGGGACTTTTCGCTAATCCCGTTAAACGACAAGTTCTTCCCATTTAAGGGAAAGCAGGGAAAGGGTCTTTTATATAGTCCAATATTCACAGAAAGCGGATATTGTGGCTGGCATATCGGCAGGAACACTTATTTCCTCTCTCTTGCAATAGGCAGATAGTTTTGCCATGAAATCATCAATGGAACAAGCGGTTTCACCCATTGTTTCCTTTATTATATAATAAGGAAGGGCGAGGGAGTCAAAGGCGCAATAGAGGACTGTGATTGCTACAAGCTGATACATTGAGCACCCAGCGATAAAAGCCATCATCTGCTGTTTGAAAGCCTTTACCATTTGGTCAGCCTCTTCATCGCTCATAGACTCAATAGCTTTTTCCTCACGGAAGGCGATGAAAGGGTCATATTCCACGTTATGATCCAGACAAGTAAGAATATCCTCTGCGACGGTCTTCTGGTCGTATTCTGCCGTCAGATCGCAATAGGTGTAATGATAGCAGAGAAGCGAAGAGCATGATGTATAGTCAGCCTCAGCCTCAAGCTGTTCGATGATACGATTGGCAAGGGCCTCGTCATAAGTATAGATGATGTTACCCTTTGGGGTGTGCATCTTCTTCTTATTCTTAAAAATGGTGAGGTGGTCACCTTTTTGTTGGAAGGAGAAGGCCCCCTCCCGACCTCCCCGAGGGGAGGAGGTATTTATATAGCTTTTATCGCTTGTGGGCATGTTAATTATTAATTGTTGCGGCCTCTCCCCCCGTCCCTTTCCCATAGGGAGGGAGCCGGAAGTCGATAGGCATGTTAATTGTTAAATGTTAATTATTTAAGTTTCGCTTGTCCGAAACTGTCTGGAAGACAGTACTATTCGTAACCCCGTACATACGAGTGAAACGAGGATGTGCGGGGATGAAAACCTCTACTCCTTTAACTGCCTGGAAGGCAGTACATCGTCAATCAGGTACAGCCTTCCAGGCTGATTTGTTTATGGAGATTCTATATCCGAGGGCATCCTCTCCTTCGTCGAGTATGCACCTCGGTTACTCATGGTGTTGCCTTCCAGGCAATAACGAACAAGCGAAACTTGAATTAATTATTAGTTGATAAAACTTTTTCTGAAAGTTGTCTTTGTAAATGCGGTTCGTATTCCGAGGCATCAAGGATATGGACCTTAAGGGCAGAGGAACTCGGAAAGGCGTTGAAGTAAGGGTCGTTGGTGATGAAAAGATCAACACTCTTTATTTCCCTGTTCATAAGTACGCCATTACGATAACCCACTATGCGCTGGCGAATACGTGGAATGACCTTGATGCCTGTACGCCCATCGTGAAACCTCACTACTGCCACGACGTGCCAGCGTTTGCGAGTACCTGCGAGTTGCTGTTTCTGTTCGGGAGTGCTCTTATGGGTAATGGTGATATGCCTCCCGAAACGCAGGTTTATGTCGTTCATAATCTGCCGAAAGACCTTTCCATGAGCACTTGTGTCCTTAATGCCGTTGAAATGAATATAATAATGTATCATCTCATGGATGATAGTGTCCTCCACTTCTCGTTCAGGCAGATCAAGGCGGATGCTGATACGGAGGCGGAAATCGTAGAGTTCCAGTTTGCCAAACAGTTTCCTCTTTTTCTTATACACAAGCATGCCAAGAAAGGTCTTGGCATTGCTTAGTTGGATGGGAAGAATAGGGAGTTTATCATCAAAAAGAAGATGATTAAACTCCCTAAACTTATTCTCAATATATTCTATTGTGGGTTTCACTTAGTTATAGCTAGACGGAAACCGAGGTCTGCATTATTGCTTGTTGCACTAAATGAAGAACGTGAAGTGTAACGACAATCGCTCTGCCCAGAGTTCCAGCCACCACCACGGATTACGTATGTACGGGTAGAGTCAGCCTCTGGACATGGATCCTTCTGAGCCTCTTTTGGATATGTGAAGTGTCCATCCTGACACCATTCCCAAACGTTTCCACCCATATCATAGAAACCCATCTCATTCTTATCCATTGCACCAACAGGATTAAGAGTACCACGTGAATTGCTCTTATACCAAGATACGTGATCAACATATTTACTACCACAGAACTGCAAGCTCTTTGGTTTCTTGGCACCACGAGCAGCATACTCCCATTCTGCCTCTGTTGGCAGACGGAACTGCTTGCCGGTCAGTCCGTTGAGTTTCTTGATGAATGCCTGACAGTCATCCCAGCTGACGTTTATCACAGGAAGGTGCTTTCCCTCCTTGATAGCAGAAGGATTACTGCCCATAACAGCTTCCCAGAGTTCCTGGGTAACCTCTGTCTGGCCGAGATAGTAGTCTTTTGTGATAGTCACATCGTGTGAAGGCTGTTCCTCGGAAGGAGTAACCATCTGCATCTCAGCAGTAGCACCAATCTTAAAGGTGCCTGCCTCAACGAGAATCATCTCATAGTCAACACCTTTTGATGACAGTACAGCTTTGCCATCTTTTTGGGTTTCAAACTCGGTTTTGTCAGAACTGCATGATACAAACATGCAAGCGCTTAGTAAAGCCGCAGCGCAGTAGAATAATTTACGATTTGCCATTTAGAATGTACAATTTAAGAAATAAAACATAAGAATAGTTTCAGTTATTATCGTTTGTCCGATTAGACATAATCTTCCATTCCTTCCTCAGTCTCAATCTTTCCAAGGAGTTTCCTTACCATGGCAGAGGAATCTTCCTTTTGGCAGATGAGCAATACATTGTCCTTTTCAGCGATGATATATCCGCTGAGTCCGCTGATGACAGCAAGCTTTCCATCAGGTAGGGATATGACGTTATGAGTGGAATTATCAGTTCTCAGACGTGACTTCTTATTGACAAGTACATTATCAACGTCAGCATTGCAGAAGGCCTCATATATACCATGCCATGCACCAATGTCAGCCCAACCGAAAGAGCATTCCATAACCACCTTCTCTGGCATTTTCTCAAGGATAGCCATATCGATAGACAGGTTAGGGCTCATGGAATAGTCCATATCCTCATCAACTCCCATGATGGTAGTGAGCTGTTTGGTGATATAATTTGCCTTTGCCATATAGATGCCGGTATTCCATAGGAATTCACCACTATCCATAAACATACGGGCAAAGTCACGTTCAGGTTTCTCGGTGAAAGACTTCACGTGATGTGTGGTAGGATTTGGATGTTCAGGTGTAGGAGAAACAAGTTCGCCCATCTGAAGGTATCCGTATCCGGGTTCAGGTCTTGTAGGCTTGACACCCATAGTTAGCACATGGTCAAAGCAGTCGATGTAGTCGGTCGCATTCTGTATGGCATCTTTGAACTTATCTTCATTCATGACAACCTGGTCGGCAGGAACTATGATAACATCACCATCATCAGGGATAATGCCCGAACGCAGAGCCATGAGTGTGGCAGGTGCCGTATTTCTGTTGATAGGCTCAAGAATGAGGTTATCGTGAAGAAGTTCGGGAAGCTGTTCGCGTAGGATGTCCTCGAAAGCGGTATGTGTAACCACAAGGATATTTTCCTTTGGCATTATCTTCTGCATTCTTTCGTAAGTCTGCTGGAGAAGAGTTTTTCCACAGCCGAAGAAGTCTATGAATTGCTTCGGAAGGTTCTTGCGGCTCACAGGCCATAGTCTTCGTCCTTTACCTCCAGCGAGTATTATTGCATATTTCATGTTTCTATTGTTTTGTTTAGAGTTTAGGGTTTAGGGTATAGAGTTTAGTAGTAAACTCAAATTATGGGCAAAGGTAGTAAAAATATCTGAAACCTCCAAACATACTTGAAATATTACGATATTTTAGTATAAAAAGACCATTCTTATGGGGTAGAAAAGCAATAATCGCCAAGGCATATCGTTATATAGTATATAAAATAGCCACATTATATCCAAATTTATACATGATAACAGCATCGGTAGTAACATACAATCACCATCTGCTTGACATAGAGCCAGTGTTGCGAAGTCTCTTTGCATCACCGGTGGATGTTGTCTATATCATAGACCATTCGGCAGACATAATGCCTGATCTTGAGCGAGAGCTGATGGAGTTCAGTAACCGAGTGCTGACAGGTGAGCCACAGCTTCGCAGGAAGGTAGAGATGGGCTTCCACCTGCTTTATTTCCGTCATGAGAATAACGGGTATGGTGGTGGACATAACTTTGCTATTCGCAAGGCTATAACGCTTGGCAGCAAGTATCACCTTGTGGTGAATCCTGATATCTGGTTCGGTCCTCGTGTGATACCTGAACTTAAGCGATATATGGATTTGCATGATGATGTGGCACAGATGATGCCGAAGGTGCTTTATCCAAATGGTCAGATTCAGCGTCTTGCAAAACTTCTGCCTACACCTCTAGACATTTTCGGAAGATTCTGCCTGCCTCACTTTATGATAGCAAGAAGGAATGCTCGCTATGAGCTCTTCTATTCAAACTTTGAGATGGTGCTCAACGTTCCTTATCTCTCTGGATGCTTCATGTTCTTCAGGTTGAGTGCCTTGCAGTCAGTCAATCTGTTTGACGAGAATCTCTTCATGTATGCGGAGGACATAGACGTTACGCGAAGACTGCACGAGAAATACAAGACACTCTACTACCCTCTTATTCCTGTATATCATAAGTTCAGCAGGGGTTCACATAGCAGTTTCCGTCTTTTCTGGATTCACGTTACCAACATCATAATGTACTTCAACAAGTGGGGATGGTGGAAGGATAGTTTCAGAAAAGAGGCAAACATGCGTGTTGAAGAACAGATTGCTGAAGGTGGAATAAGCGAATCTAATCCGTTTGCGGTCAAGAAGGCGACGTTGAAGCCTTTGTTTACCAAACTGAAAATAAAAAGCAGATAAATTGAAGCAATATCTTCTTATTATATTATTCTACACATTCTCTATTCCTTATGTCTGGGCTGATGCCATAGGCACATGGAAGGTATATCCTTCATACAGCGATGTTTCGGATATCGTTCCTACGGGAAAGAGTGTTTTCGTACTTGCTTCACAAAGCCTTTATTCATATAATGTAAACGACGGTTCAATACGGACATATTCAAATAATGATGTTCTTAACGGATGTAATATCCAGAATATTGCGTGGGTGAATGCTGTCAAGAAACTCGTAATCACATATTCTGACTATACGATAGACCTCCTGTCGCTTAATGGTGATGTGGAGAATATCAGTTCGCTTGCCGATAAGCAAACTACAGATGACAAAACCATTAACTCTATCTATGTCGATGGTCAGTATGCATATCTCGCTACGGGGTTCGGCATTGTCAAGGTGAATGCAAAGGATGCTACAATTGCAGACACTTATAATCTTGGATACAAGGTGAACTATTGCTATATATCAGGAAACCATCTCTATGCTGCATCGGAAAGCAAGGGATTGATGAAATGTCAGCTTACGGAAAATCTTCTGAACAGGAACGAATGGACTTCGGCTGGTGGATATAAGAAGCAGACAAAGGAGAAATATATATATGACTCTACCAATAAGTGCTATTGGTCTTCGGATGCGGACAGCCAACTTACAAAATATCAGAAAGAGGGAGATTCATATCAGGCGGTATCTACAGGAGTAAAACCTGACGGTCCCCAGTACAATGAGCATAACTATATTGTCTATGACAATGGCAGGATTCTTTCCGTACGTGGCAGATATGAATATGTATCTTCTGATACCAATACCCCAGGAATTGTGCAAGAATATAACATAGCAAGCGACAAATGGACGAGCTATGACAACTCTTTTGCAATGGAAAGAGGCAAGAATTGTATTGCACAGACAGAGATAAGCGTTGACCCTAAAGACATTAATCACGTTATGGTTGCTGCAAAGTCTGGTCTTTATGAATATAGGGACAGGAAAATGGTGGCATATTATGACATGAATACCGACGACCCTATTCTCTCGGTTATCAATAAAGTCAATTATTCCGTTGTCACATCAACTGTTTATGATAAATCTGGCAATCTGTGGATTTTCAACATGGGTAATGACAACATACTATGCCTCTCTCCATCAGGCGAATGGAACTCTTTTCAGCAAAGAGGATTGAGCACTAATGACGATTGTAGGATAAAAAAGGCATTTTTTGATTCACGAGGCCTAATGTGGTTTGCTAATGATAATTGGAAAAAATCCATGTTCGGTTTCTATGATATCAATACCAACCAGATGCGCCAAATTACGAACTTCATCAATCAACGTGGTACACGTATGCTTGAAGCAAAGAATCTCTTTACGATAACCGAAGACAAGGAGCATAACATCTGGGTTGGAAGTGAGGTTGGAGCCTTCTACATCACTCCTGACGATGTAACGGAAATGTGCAACTCCACAGATATGGGCAATATCAATATCAAGCAAGCTGAGGTTAGAAGAAATGACGGAACAAGTTTCATCGACTATCTGCTTGGTAATGTCTTCGTCTGCGACATAAAGATTGACAATGCCAACCGCAAATGGTTTGCCACAAACAATGGTGTATATCTTATCAGTAGCGATAACGAAACAGAACTTGCCCATTTCACAATGGACAATTCTCCGCTTCCTGACAATGAGGTAAAGAGCATTACCATTGACGAGAATACAGGTATGGTGTATTTTGCAACGCTCAAGGGATTGTGCTCATATAAGAGTGACGTCACACAGTCGTATGGTAATCTTACGGATGATAACGTATATGCATATCCAAATCCTGTAACACCCGATTTTACCGGCGACATCACCATTACAGGGTTGACAATAGGTGCACAGGTCAAGATACTTGCAACATCAGGTCAGTTGGTGAACGAAGGCACAAGTACTGGCGGTTCATATCGTTGGAATGGCTGTGATTTGAATGGCAAGAAGGTGGCCTCTGGCGTATATATGGTTAATGTGGCAACTGCCGGAGGAGAAAGTGGTATTGTCACGAAGATAAGTGTAGTTAGGTAAGCCCCAAACAATTAATAATTAATATGCCCACTAGCTATATAAATCCATCCCCCTTGGGGGAGACGGAAGGGGGCCGTTTCTCCATCATAATCCCCCATAAAGGTCCGCAATGGCAGTTGGACAGATGTGTGGCATCTGTTCCGCAGCGTGACGATCTCCAGATTATTGTCATTCATGACGAAGAAGGCCGTGGAGCTGGATGGGCACGCAATCAGGGATTTTCCAAGGCAGAGGGTAGTTATGTCATTTTTGCCGATAGCGATGATTACTTCCATCCTTGTTTTAATGCTTTTCTTGATTCCATAAAGGAAGAAACAGCTGATGTCATCTATTTTAATGCCGACTCAATAGCAATGGAAAGTGGCAAGCCTTCCTGGCGTGCCAATCACCTAAACAGGATTATGCGTTCTTCTGATTCTGTGTGGCAGGAGAGACATCTACGTTTTCATTTCACCGAGCCTTGGTGCAAAGCAGTAAGAATGTCGCTTATTAGGGAACACGCTATCAGATTCAATGAATCTAAAATCCTTAACGATATTTATTTTTCCACTCAGGTAGGCATCTTTGCTAAGAGCATAAAGGTATATACAGATAAGTGCTATTGTGTTTGTAATCACTCTGACAGTACAGCCAAGAGCAAAAAGGCTGAAGATAGATTGCTCGACTATACCCGTGAGACGGCAAAGTCTAATCTGTTACTTGCTCAGTATGGGATAAAACGTTATCACAGCCGTATGCTTCGTCCTATGATGGCATCTCTGTGTCATTTACGATTACGCTCGGCTTATAAATGCTGGAAGGAAATGCGCAACTGCGGTTACAGCATCCATACACTACTCTATTATATCATCAGATATCCTCGCGACCTTATGAAACTTATCATCCGTAAGGCTCAGGCAGGGGAGATATTCTAATTAATAATTAAAAATCCTTATAGCGATAAAATCTATATAAAAATCTCTCCCCCTCGGCGGAGATGGTGGGGGGCTAATTATGCGTATTGTCTATGTCATAGAGAAAATGTCGGGAACAGGTGGTATGGAACGTATCATTACCGACAAGATGAACTACCTTGTCAGGCATACTGCCCATGAGGTTGTTCTACTGCTGCTATGGCATGACGAGAAGCCTCTTGCATATCCGTTGGACGAAAGAGTGAGGGTTGTAAGAATGGATATTCCATTCCAGCACAAGATCCGTGCTCTTTTCTCTTTTCGCAAAACCATTCGCCAGATAAATCCTGACATAACCATATATACATGGGTTATGGGTGCTTTCCTTGCTGCTTTCAGCGGATGGAAAGGCAGAAGCATATACGAGGCTCACAGGGCTCGTCCTACGATGAAGCACCAATGGATTGTCTCTCTTATGGAAAGACGTGTGGATGTTGTCGTCGCACTTACACAGCAGGATGCCAATGGTTATCCCCACGCCAAGAACGTTGTTCTAATACCAAATTTCACGTCTCTTAATGTTGAAAAGCCTTCTGACTGCTCGTCAAAACATTGTTTAAGCGTAGGACGACTTATTGATGTGAAGGATTTCTCCCGTCTTCTCGATATTTGGAAGATGGTGGTAAGTAAGCGTTCTGAATGGCATCTGGATATAGTAGGTGAAGGTCCTGAAAGAGAAGCACTTCTACAGAAGATAGAACGCTTGAACCTTTCGTCAAGCGTAACCTTGCACGAGGCTACGAGCGATGTCCTTCCTTACTATATCAATAGTTCGATATACCTGATGACCTCCCGTTTTGAAGGACTTGGCATCGTGCTTATCGAGGCACAGACTTGCGGATTGCCTATTGTAAGTCTTGATTGCGACTATGGTCCTCGACATATCATAGAGGATGGCATAACTGGCTGTCTCATACCATACAACGACGATAATGCTATGGCAGATGCCATTATCTGGCTGATTGACAATCCTGACAAGAGACAGCAGATGGGCAAAGCAGCTCTGGAAGCGTCACAGCGCTATAAGCCGGAGGAGATAATGAATAAGTGGATAGAATTTTTTGACGAAATCAGGAATCGATGATGTTATCTATTATCATACCAGTTTATAAGACCGAGAAATACCTTGACCGCTGCATAGAGAGCATCCTAATGCAGAAGGTTGATGATATCGAGATTATTCTCGTTGATGACGGTTCGCCCGACAAGAGTGGCGAAATGTGTGACAAATGGGCATTGAGGGATAATCATATTCGTGTGATTCATAAGCAGAACGGAGGTCCGGGAAGTGCCCGTAACATGGCTCTCGATATAGCTCAAGGCACATACGTAACCTTCATAGATAGTGATGATGCTATTGCCGAGAACACTTTCCTTCCTATCATAAATTATCTTACGGAACATCAGGAAATTGACATTCTCGAATATCCTGCACATCTGTATATAGGAAGCTCCAAAGAGCGAAAACTCACTTTTAGTGAAACGATTCTTGATATTTCAGGACAAGAGGCTAAACAAAGTCTTTGGCTTGATAACAAGCTATATGCTCATTGCTATAGCTGCAACAAGGTTTTCCGCCGTTCTTTGTTTGATGGGTTAAGATACTCAGAATCAGTCACATTAGGTGAGGATATCCGACTGATTTCCCAGTTGTTGAAGAAAGCACGTAATTATGCCACTATAAATGCAGGAATGTATCTGTATTATTTCAACGGAGAAAGTATATCAGGGTCTTTGAAATATGCCGACGAACTGCTCTCATCGCATATCTTTGCCGTAGAGCAATTAGGTATTGACATCTATGCTAAGGCATCCCGATATCTGTACCTCACCATGCTCAACTTCCAGATAGACGCATACAGATTTGCCAAGACCACCCCTACTGAGCCTGTTTTAAGGAAAAATCACATACCTCTTAGTTATGCGAGAAACAAGAAGGAATGGATAAAAATCCTACTCATGAGAATATTCGGAGTGAAAGGACTTTGCCGCCTCTCTTCCTCCGTAGATACTCCATCGATACTCCATCGATACTCCATCGATACTCCATCGAAACGATGGACCAGCGATGGAGCAGCGATGGACCAGTGATGGAGCAACTTCGGACTTACAGCCTTGTTTCATAGGCTCATTTTTTCTTTCTTCCAAGGAGAGCAAAAAATAAACTTGCGCATTTTATTGTATTTCCTAAAAAATATGTAACTTTGCATGCGGGGACGCTATGCACGTTCTTACATTTAAGAAATTATTAAAAAAGACACAATGAGAAAACTCATTTTGATGGTAACAGCTTTGATATTGGCTACAAATGTAAACGCACAAGAGGGGTATGAAGATACCAAGCATGAGGTGGGTCTCAGCTTTGGTTTGGCATCTAACTCACAATGGATTGATGCCTTCGAAGATGTATTTAGTGACTACTCATACGAGAACATAAAATATGTGGAGCCAATATCTGCCGAGTATTTCTACCATATCAACAAGGTGCTGGGCTTAGGTGGCATCTTCGTTTATGGAAATACAAAACAGGATGTATATTATCGTTGGTCATCATCGTGGGACAGAATAGGTAAAAGCTCAAACGGCTACTATACGCTGATGCCTGCCGTAAAATTCAACTTTTTGCGTAAGAAGAATGTAGGCTTGTACTCAAAGGCTGCCCTTGGTGTTACTTATCGAACAGAGTATATAGACTATGATGACGGCTCTAAGGATTACGATGAAAAGGAATTTCACGTCAATTGGCATTTGTCGTTCATTGGTGTTGAAGTTGGAGGTCCATATTTGCGCGGTTTCACCGAACTGGGCATAGGCGAGCAAGGTATCGTATGTGCCGGTATTAGATATAAGTTCTAACATAAAATGAAAATACTACTCTTAGGAGAATTCAGTAATGTTCACAATAATCTGGCTGAGGGCTTGAGAGCTCTCGGCCATGAGGTGACTACGGCTAATGGTGGACATGGCTGGAGCAACTACAATCGTGATATTGACCTTGGAAGGTCGTTTGGCGTATGGGGTGGTATTTCATTTCTTTTCCGTTTGCTGAAGGCTCTGCCTAAACTTTGCGGATATGATATCGTCCAATTAGTAAACCCTCATTTCCTGCATCTCAAGGCTGAGAGGGTTATCCCTATCTTCAATTTCATTAGAAAGCACAATAAAGGCATCGTGCTTTGCGCTATGGGCGATGACTATTACTATTGCTATAACCACAAGCACTTTAAGCCTCTTGCATATTCTGACTATAATCTTGGCGAAAAGCCTCGCTCAACTGAGTTTGGAGAGCGGGCGTATAACGAGTGTGTTGGGACGGCAAAGGAGAAGCTCTCAAGGGAAGTGGCGTATTGGTGTGATGCTGTTGTTTCTGTCATTTATGAATACTGGGCACCCTACGACCTTGTAACCGACAAGGACAAGAACGGAATTCCTATTCGTGAGAAGAATCATTTCATCCCTCTTCCGATAAAGATGCCAGAACCTGTATGCCCACCACCATCCGACAAGCTTCGAGTCTTCCTTGGCTATAAGAAGGAGTTTGGAGCATATAAGGGAACTGATATTATGATGGAGGTAGCGAATGACCTTCTAAAGAAATATCCCGATAAAATGGAGCTAAAGCTTGCATCTAACATTCCTTTTGCTGAATATCAGCACATGATGGACAACTCTGATGTGATGCTTGATCAGGTATATTCATACGGCCCTGGAATGAATGCCCTCTTGGCTTTGTCAAAGGGAATTGTGTGCATCAGCGGTGGTGAGGCCGTTAATTACGAGATGATGGGCGAATATGACTGTCGTGCAATAATCAATGTAACTCCTTCATACGAAAGCGTTTATACCGAACTGGAACGGCTTATTCTCATGCCTAAGGATGAACTTCAGGCATTAAAGGAGAAAAGTCGCGAGTATGTGAGACGCAATCATGAATGCGTGAAAGTGGCAAGGCAATATGAGGAGATATATAAGGAGATATTGGCCTCTCCCCCCGCCCTCCCCCGTAGGGAGGGAGCCGATTCGTAGATGGAATAAATCAACGTGCGAAATGGAAAATGAAAAAAAATACATTTTGATAGGGTCGTCGCCTTACAGCTCCCTCCCTACGGGGGAGGGCGGGGGGAGAGGCCGTAGGGCTCGTAGACTTATGGTCCTTGGTGGCAATATCGTGCAGATGGAGGCTACCCTTGAGGCAAAGCGTCAGGACTATTATGTCATTAGTGCCGATTTACACGAGGATAATCCCGGACATAAGATGGCTGATGAATATTGCAAGGTAGATATTGTGGATAAGGAGGCTGTGCTTCGTGAGGCAAAACGACTAGGGATTGATGGTATAGTGCCTTATAGTTCAGATACCCTCGCACCTATTGCCGCATACGTGGCAGAGGAAATGGGTTTGCCTGGAAATCCTTACAAGGCAGTATGCACGCTTACACATAAGGATTTATTCCGTAAGTTCCTTAAAGACAACGGTTTTAATGCCCCTTGGTCGGATAGTTTCACGAATCTTGATAAGGCTATTATATATTTCCGAGAGCAAGGAAAAGAAGGTTGCAAGGCAATAATGAAACCTGTGGATTCAGCAGGTAGCAGAGGTGTTTTTGCAATAGCAAATGAGGAAGATCTTAAAGAGCATTGGGAGGAATCACTATCATATTCTATCTGCGGAAGAGTCATTATTGAACAGTTTATAGAGAAAGTAGGGCATCAGTTGGATGGTGATGTGTTCCTTGACAATGGTAAGATTATCTTTGCAGGCTTCTGTGATCAGCATCACGTTGCGGGAAAATCTTCTCTCGTACCAGTATCGCTAAGCTTCCCTTCTGAACTTAGTTGGGAGTTGAAGCGAAAGGCTGTTGATGAACTGCAAAGGATTTTCTCTTTGTTAGGTATGAAAACTGGTCCTTGTAACGTTGAGTTTGTTGTAGGCAAGGATGGAGAGATATATTTCCTTGATCTCGGACCTCGAAATGGAGGTTGTAATATTCCGTATCTTGAACAGGAGGCAACAGGCTTTAAGGAGAATCTCTATACGGTTCGTGCAGCGATAGGCGATGAACTTCCAAAACGCGATAAAGTGCTTTGTGACAATACTAAATACGTTATGTATTATCGTCCATACGCTAACGAAAACGGACGTTATAAGGAGTTATGGATGTCGGATTATTTCCGTAACAAAGTTATCAATATCACTCATCTGATGAATATTGGAGATGAAATCCAACTAACGCATAATGGTAATGATACCGTTGCTGTGGTGTTTGCGAAGTTCGATAACCAACAGGAGATGCTTGAGACTATAGAAAATATGTCGGAGCATCTTCGGGTAATAACAGAATAAGGTATGAAAGAAATAGGAAGTATTTTTCCACTTTACACGGCCTCTCCCCCCGCCCTCCCCCGTAGGGAGGGAGCCGGAGTGCTCAATGGGGTTAGTAAGATATTCTCTATGGGTTGTTCCGTTTACGAATCGGCTCCCTCCCTACGGGGGAGGGCGGGGGGAGAGGCCGCTTTTCTTCTCTCTTTCTGCCGAGAGGCTATATATCTTATTGCCAAGAAGGAAATGGCAAACGGTAAAAAGGCGATGCTTCCTAAATATACTTGTGATACGGTTATTGCGCCATTTCAGGAACTAGGATACGATTATCAATTCTATCCAGTTTGTAAAGATTTGACAATAGATATTCCAAAGGCAAAGGAGATTTTTTCTGCGCATCATCCTAACCTTATTGTCGTTCATCCATATTTTGGCATGGATCTCACAAAGCAAGAGCAGGATATGCTTGAGGAAATGCATGATGGTGGGTGTGAGATAATCCTCGACCTTACACAATGCCTTTTCTCTACTATGCGTCTGCCATTCATAAAATATTATGTAGGAAGTATTAGAAAATGGTTCGCCATTCCTGATGGTGCTTTCCTTGAAACTGCCGATGAAATGGAGATTTCTTGCGCAGAAAACGATGAAATCGTATCTCTCCAGACAAAGGCAATGAGGCTGAGAGGCGAGTATTTCCAAACGGGTGATACTATTATTAAGGATGAATCAATACGCCTTTCGCACGAGGTTGAGCGCCTTATGACAAGACCTATTACTCCGCACGCTATGGCTTCTGTTTCAAAGGATCTCCTTGCCTTTGAAGATGTAGAGATTCAGCAGAAAATAAGGATAGAGAATTACAAGCGTCTTTACGAAGGCCTGAAAGATACTGAGAATATAGAATTAATCGCCGATATCAGCCGTTTGACCACCGCCCCCCTATTCTTCCCATTCCGTGTAGATGATATATCAGCAATGCAAAAGAAACTGGCTCAGAAGTCCATTTATGCCCGATTGATATGGGAAGAGGAGGACAGAATACTAACTATAACCGTAGATCAGAGATACGACCTTTCGGATATGGACAGGGTTATTGCAGCAATAAAGGAAAAGTAAATACCAACATCCTCCGCTATTATAAGGAACCAAACTCGATGTGAAGGTCCTATGTAAGTCCTATTCTGGATAAGAGCTTCATCGAGTTTGGTTAGGAGTTAGAGCGGAATTATTTACCTCTTACAAAGAAAAATCCCATTTGCTCATACGGGCAAATGGGATTTTATAGTTTATGTATAGAAGAGATTCTTACTTCAGAGTTACCTTAATCATTGTAAAGCTATTAGCAGGAACTTCGATAGTCATCTTCTTCTGAACGCTCATATTGTCTGTCTTAGGCTTTACAAACTGTCTGTCGTAGTTGTTCTCGAAATCTGGATTGCCAGAGAGGACAGTACGCTCAGCTGTAGCGTCGAAGTTTCCGAAACGGCTAAGGTCGATAGTAGCCTTACGAGGGAAGATACCGCAGTTACATACCTTTACATAAACCTCGCCCTTATCAGCGTTGAGGATAACTGACTGACCAATGAGACTATTGTCACCCTTGTCGAACTTAACGCAGTTGCCATAGAAATACTTACCTGCTGACTCACCGAACATCTTCTGAACGTAGTAGCTGCAAGTGAAGAATGGCTTCTCGTTATCAAAGTAGATAAGGTCTGGATTCCAGTTGGTGTTGTTCTTGTAAGCGAAGAGAGGAGCGTAAGATGTCATGCAGACAATATCACCATTTCTCTCAACGTGGAGAAGATAGAGAGCCTCAGCAAGAGCGTCGCCAAGCTGATTGCCATGTGATCTTTCCTGTACAGAGTACTCGCCAAGATATACCTTAGTCTTGCAGTTGCGTGGGTAAGAATCATACTGACGACTCTGGAGGAACATCTGACGAGAATCATAGTAGTGCTCGTCGATAATGTCAAGACCAATCTCCTCAGCGAACTTCCAAGAATTCTCATAGTCAGGGTTGCCCTTATGTGAACCAGGACCAGCAGTACCTATGATGATGATGTTAGGATAAGCCTTGCGGATCTTGTCGTAGATATACTTGAAACGCTCCTTGAACTCAGGAGTGATCTTTTCCTCGTTACCTATACCGATATACTTGAGGTTGAATGGTTCTGGGTGTCCTGCATCTGCACGAACCTTACCCCACTTTGTAGAAGCATCGCCGTTTGCCCACTCAATAAGGTCGAGAGCATCCTGTGCCCAACGGTCGATATCATCCATTGGCCAAGGCTCCTGAGCCTGAGTCTTCATGCTCCAACCGCCGTTAACGCCCTGACAGCTAACACCACAAGGAAGGATTGGCACAGGCTCCATCTTCATATCCTCACAGAGCTGGAAGTACTCGAAGTAACCCAAGCCCATTGACTGAAGATAACCCCATGTGTTCTTGATAGCCTTACGCTGCTCCTTTGGACCTACAGAGTTCTTCCAATGATATGTGTCCCAGAAGCCGTCACCACCACCATGAACTACACAACCGCCAGGGAAGCGCATGAACTGTGGGTGGAGAGCCTCAAGAGCCTCAGCAAGATCCTTGCGAAGACCATGACCGTGGTAAGTATCCTGTGGCATGAGAGAAACCATATCTACATCGAGATTACCCTTGTCGAGAAGGAGAATCTGGAGATTTGCCTCTTTGCAATTGTCGTTGGCAGTAAGCTCAGCAGTATATTTCTGCCAGCCAGAACCATTTGTGCTAATCTCTGTCTCTGCGAGAATCTTATTCTGCTTGGTTGCGAGAACGATTCTTACCTTCTTGGCATTGCCTTCAACGCTACGGAAGAAAACAGAGAAGTTGTACTTAGCGCCAGACTTGATGTTCATTCCGAAGAAACCTTCGTTCTGCATACCAACACCTGTCCAACCGTCGAAATCATAGTAATGGCCTATGCGCTCAGCATAGATTCGCATATAGGTTGGGTTGTTAGGATGGATGGTATTATCCATGCGAGGCTCGATGAAACCGGCAGAATGTCCAGGGCGGATGAACTTCCAGTTAGTACCAGGTCCCCATCCGTCACGCTGTGCAGGACTGTATTCGAAACTGCCATTCTGAACTAGGTCGGCATAGAGGCCGCCATCGGCAGAGAAACTGATATCCTCAAAGAAGATACCGATAAGATTGTCACTAATCACCTTGCCACCAGAAGGTGCTTTTACTGACTTCGCACTCAAGCCAAGGCATGAAGAGAGAAGTAGTGCTCCAATAAATGCTTTTTTTGTCATTTTTAGGCTATTCTTATTTGAATAATTGATCTTGTTACCTCAAGTACTCGACAAAGATAATATTTTTTTCCCGATTACGCAAGGATAAGCCACTTTTTATTAGAAAAATGTTATAAATATATAATGTTTTGTTATAAAACGCATATATTTTGCGATTTCATCGAAAAAAAGGCAGAAAACGTACAAATGCGATCAAGTTTCTATCTTTGTGAAAGTGATTTGCAAATATCGTACGTTTTTTTGAGTGTTTTTTTACAATTAAGTTTTTCTTTTGTTCCAAAAAATTGCGTAATAATACCATCTTGTAAAAATATTTGTAATATAATTTTTCAAAAACGCGCAAAGTTTATACCTTTGCAGCAGGAAAATAAATCCACAAAACCGAAAATCGAACCAAAAATCGTACTATGTTGACACAGCGCTTGTTTGCGCACACATTTTACTTCGGTAATAACAAATGTAAAAACGTGCTTCAAAGCACTACAAGATAAAAATCACGGATAATAAAGACGGTAATAATTAACATTGGAAAGCGGGACTATAAACCGGCGGGGGTTAATTAAAGGCGGATTATATTATACGGATAACAAAATCAAGATGGTAATTATTATATATTAAGTAAAGTAAAGTCAAGTATGAAGAGATTTGTAAAACAAAATGTGTTTGCTCTTGTAGCACTGCTATTTCTTGGAGTAGCAGATGCATGGGGGTTGGGCATCAACAAAACTGTTGCTTTAGATTTTAAAGTAGAAGGAAATTGTCAGATTAGTAGTCCCTCACAGGATAGGAAAAAAATATCATGGACAGGACCTAACAACCTGTGTTCTATTAATGGTTGGAATCATTCTAATCTGTCACAATATGACAAGATGGTAATTGACGTAGCTTCTGCGAGCGCCAATACCGAATATCGTGTTGTTATTACTATAGATGGTGCTGAATATACATGGAGCGGAAAAGGAGATAAGACAATCGATGTCAAGAATGATTTTAAAAATAATAACAATAAGACTCCAGAAGCTATTAAACCTAATGCTTTTGCAGAAGTTGAGTCAATAAAGATTGGTGGTGGTCTTAATAGTGAGAAAGGTGATATTACCATCAAGTCAATCACTTTCCATAAGCCATTGGAGTGGGATGCTCAGGGTCAAATCACATTCTATGCCCCAGACTTTAACCTTGGAACTAATGTAACCGCAGGTAATCCTAGCAATAATTTCAAATTCTCAAGGCAGTATGCAGATATATCACTTGATTTTGATAGTGATGGTCTTGCTACAACAGATATTGAGTCTATTACTCAGAATATTGTAGGCGGAAACAATGTATATCAGTGCTTTCAGAATGGCAATACAAGTGTTTACAACCTTCAGGATGCACAAAACAGAAGTCTCAACTTTGGTAGATTCATGATTTGTGCAAGTAATAATAATGTAAATATCACATTAAATTCTGTTACTTTCACAAGGAAGAAGTACAGTTTCGATGTTACAAAGGATCGTCTTTACTTTGAGGACTTTGAGGATCTAACCCAAGCCTCATTACTTGATGAGTCAAAAGCGCCAGCTGCAAATACTCGTCCTACCGATGCACAGGTAGGTAAATATTATCTCTATGGTGGAAGAGGTAAGATTCTCAAGGATCCTACTTTCAACAACTATTATCAGAACCTTGCTGATGCAGATGAATATACCAAGAGCCTTTCTCAGAACTTCCTTCGTTATATATTCACTGATGATGAGAGAAATGCAAATGTTAATGCAATAAAGAAAACAGGAGCTGCAACTATTGGTTTCTGGGTAAATGGTCAGGTAGCTGTTGATTATGAGCTTCCTTTGGAGCGTGGTTCTATGTTCTGTATCTTCAGTAATGACTGTTTCGCAAAGGCTGATGCTGGAAATGTACGCCCAAAAGACAGACCTCGTTTCATGTTCGACCTCTCCTGCAATGGTTGGGTATATTCTTATATGCCAAATACTGATGCTAATGGTAACGATATAGGTATGAACTATTTCTTCTGGGGTGAGAAAATAGCAAACTCAGGAGTAGATGATCCGTTGGGAAGTCTTTTCGGCAAGGAAAACTACACTCACACTCTTGATCAGAGTCAGCATAAGTTCTATGATGACAAGAAGTGGCACTATGTGACATATGTTATGGATAATAATCTGACACGTGTCAAGATTTATCTCGATGGTGTTCTTACTGGTAAAGTTGACAATGTCAAAGAACTTCCTAATACAGAACACTCAGAATGTGAGTTCAATGGCAATAATGACTATATAGGTCGTACTCTTTATCTCCGTAACATTGTCCTTGGTGGCTTAACTCCTCATGGACTATTCTATGACCAGCAGTATTATTCAGATGCAGCTCTTGCATACGATGATATCGCTATGTATGGAAGAGCTCTTACCCAGGACGAGATTCGCTCTATCATTGAGCAGAAGAACTACACCCCTGCAGAGTGGCACTATGGTGACAGCTTTACAGAATACAATCAGATAAAGGGTGGCCATGAGCAGGAGAACAATATCTCTGGTCTTAATTTAAGTAATGCTTCATTTGATAATACAACGCATTACCTTAAAGTAAATGGTGGTACAACACTCACTATTCCAAATGTTCCAAAGGGATATTATGTTCGTATAGAATATGCTTATGCCAATAAAGGTGATGGCGATGTCTTCCCTGGTACTGTTGGTAAACTCACATGGATAGGAAGCCGTGTTTCTGAAAACAATTCAAAATTGAAGAAGACTTTTGATGGACAAACTTACTATGTAAGGACATATCAGGCAGAGGAGTCAGGCACTTACACATTGAACATCGGTGCTGATGTACTCATCAGGTCTATCATCATCACTCCTTATGAATATGCAAAGCTGAAGTATGGAAACTGGAATGCAGACAAATCTGTATTCACCGTACTTAACGTTAACAAGAAGTATGTTAAGTTTGATGTTCAGCGCATCAATGGTAGGAACTTATATAAAAATGCTGAAGGTAAATATGTTGATGAGATTCCTGTACTACCTGAAGTTTCTTTGGTAAAAGATGGTAGGTATAATGATGGTAAGCCAGCATATGAGGACATCAACAACTATAGAGAAGACTTAAATAAATATCCTTATATCAAGTACACCAGTACAGCTCCTCACGTAGCCCATATCAACAAGAAGGGTGAGATTACAATGACAGGTATTGCAGGTAATACAACTATCATTGCAGAGCTTATCAGTGATAACCAATTCGTTGGTTCTGAGGTTATTGACTCTTTCGAGATTCGAATCCTAAAGGAAGAGAATACGCTAAGACTTGCTAACAGAGATAGAGTCTTGGTTAATCAGAAATTCCCTGGTGTAAATAGTAATAAGAAACTCGATAATATCACCTTGACTATCGGTGGATGGGATCATACAGAATCATATACAATTCCTGGGGTTGAAGAACCAGAAATGGATATGTGGACTCGTGCAAAAACTTTCCAGGGCCCAATAAAGACTAATGAGGAAATTCTTGATGATTTCAACCAGTACTCTCGTGGCAGAAATGTAGCAAAGAGTGAGAGTCTTGGATATGACGATGGAGAATTCCATCCAGGAGAGGAATTTGCAAACAATATCACACCTTGGACTCTCCCTTGTCGTGGTGCATACGTCAAGTTTGAGCCTTTGAAGCCTGGTATCGTTACAATGTATCTCCTTCAGGCAGGTAATCTTGACGATAGAGACCATACAATTAGACCGATGAATGACGGTCACTCAACACACGTTTACTGGCGTCCTGTTTATATAACAGACGAGAAAGGTCAGATCGTTGATTTCGTACAGACTGCGACAAACGGTCGTATCACATACGAAGACAACTTCTTTGTTGGTGACAAGCGTCGTGCTCAATTCATTGAGAGTATTGCAGCTACATACAATGAAGACCCTACGCTGAGACAGGATCTCCTTGATCTCAGAGAAAAAGACATAAATAAGTTCCATACCCTCATTGACAACTGGAACAATGCAGGCTGGAGACAGAAGGTGATTCCTACAGGTGATGGTGGTTATATGGTAATGTCAGAGGCTATCGTCCGCTACACATTTAACGTATATCCAGGTAAGACTTACTATCTGTTCTCAAATCAGTCACAGGTCGCAATCTCTGGCTTCAACTTTGAGGAGGGTCGTTTGCTCGATACAAAGACTCAGAATTATGAGACAGCTCCTGTTCGTGATGTTGTAGAAAGCACACCTATTGAATTCACAGACGTTCTCAATCAGGCTCAGCCTGAGATTCCAACAAATGGAAAGGGTAAGGATATCACACATGTAACCTACGAGCGTAACTTCGCTCAGGGTAAGTGGTCTTCAATCTGTCTTCCATTCAGCTTGAACAACAGACAGATGCGTGAACAGTTCGGTGAAGAGACAGCAGTAGTGCTTCTAAAGAGCATCCACGATGATGGTAAGATAGAGTTGATCTGGCACGTTAATCAGGACATCATTGCCGGTTATCCTTACTTCATTCTTCCTAAGGGTGCAGTAAAGCATAATAATGTTGCAAACTCAACAATCACAAAGATTTCTGTTGATACCTATTTCAACAATGAGATTCAGAAAGACAAACCTCTGTTCTCTGTAGGTTCAAATGGAAACACCTTTGATTGGCAGGGAACATACAATGGTAGCCACTATAGGGCTGACTATCCATACGTATTTGAAGGAAACTTCAAGAATGAGGAACTTCCTGCAGGTTCATACGTAATGAGCAATAACGGTACTCTGACAAAGTTGAAGAAAGCAACCATAGCTAAGCCTTTCCGTGCATATCTGAAGTATCAGGGCTCTGACGCTAATAATGCAAAGCCTCTCTATACATCAGTAAACTGGCAGAATGATGATGAAACAACAGGAATCGATGACATCATCTTCCAGAACGGAATTCTGATGGAGTCATCTGACGTTTACAGCATCGATGGTACTGTTATTCGTCGTGACGCACAGAATCTTTCAAATCTTTCAAAGGGCGTTTACATCGTCAATGGTAAAAAGTTTGTAGTAAAATAGTATTAGGATACATACATGAAGAAAATTTATATATCTCCCGTCTGTGAGGCTTTCCTCACAGACGAGGAAGAAAGATTGTTATTGTCATCAGCAGAAATCGTATCAGGAGACCCAGGTGGTTATATTCCTCCTTATGTTGACCCTACAATTCCTGTAGACAATGGAGATGGTGGGGGAGGTAGTGATATTGGTTCTGGTGGCTTTGCCAAAGGAGGCATGATTTGGGATAATTCAATATTCGATTAATACACCGATGGCGGCGTTGTGATAACGCCTAAAGAGAATATCTCTCTTTACTTGAAAATTACATATCTTTTTTGTATGTTCTTCCTTTTCTTTTTATAAGGATAAGTGAAGGGCATACTTTTTTTATTGGACACCTATTATTATATTTTTCATCATCGTTAATCTGCACATAGACCTGAAATCTGTTTTTTTAAGGTTAATTGTAAGAAAAACACAGAAATATTTGGTGATATAAAGATTAATACATATATTTGCACTCAGCAAATCTAAAGACCGTGCGCCAGCCCTTATGGCTGACACGCACTTTTGCTTTCGTGCGAGGATGCTCTGCACGTTGCACTCAACAAATCTAAAGACCGTGCGCCAGCCCTTATGGCTGACATGCACTTTTGCTTTTGTGCGAGGATGCTCTGCACGTTGCACTTGACAAATCAAAAGACCGTGCGAGGATGCTATACACGTTGCACTTGACAAATAATCTACATAAGAAATAATTTTATTAATAACTAAAAACAAAAACATTATGAAAAAGTATGTATGCGACACATGTGGTTGGGAGTATGATCCAGCAGTAGGAGATCCAGATAATGGCATAGAGCCAGGTACAGCATTCGAGGATCTGCCAGAAGATTTTGTATGTCCAGTATGCGGTGTCGGAAAAGATGAGTTTTCTGAGGCATAAGGATTTATTATAATTAGACCCTAACCCTAACCCCGCTTGGGGAAAGGGAGCATGATACCAATGAAACATCAAAGCCATATAGATAATAAGGCAACTACTCCCTTGCCCCGAGCGAGTGAAGGGACAGAGGTTAGGGACAATGCTTCCCAAGGAAATATATTATGGCGTATCTGGCGGTTTTACTATGAAGGTTTTCGTAGTATGACCGTCGGTCGCGTTTTATGGGCGGTCATCTTAATCAAGTTATTCATAATGTTCGCCATCCTCCGTGTCTTCTTTTTCCAACCTACACTAACGGGTACTGACGAAGAAAAAGCAGAGCAGGTGAGGCATAATATGATAATAAAGAGTAGCAGCCCCTAACCTCGCCCCTTCCCCCGTCCGAGATAAGGGTCGGGGTTAAGGGTTGTTATTTTATATCTTAATAATTTCTATGGATCTAATCAATGTTGTGGAATGGTCGAGAGCACAGTTTGCCCTCACCGCCTGTTACCATTGGATGTTCGTTCCCCTCACTCTCGGACTTGGTATAGTCGTTGCTATCCTTGAGACGATATACTACCGGACAAAGATCGAGGAATGGCTGAGAATATGCAAGTTTTGGATGATGCTCTTCGGTATCAATTTTGCCATCGGAGTAGCAACTGGAATCGTGCTCGAATTTGAGTTTGGTACTAACTGGTCCAACTATTCGTGGTTCGTGGGCGATATATTCGGAGCACCGCTTGCCGTTGAGGGTATCTTCGCCTTCTTCATGGAATCCACATTCTTTGCCGTGATGTTCTTCGGTTGGAAGAAGTTCTCACCCGGACAGCATCTCGCAGCCACATGGCTCACAGCCTTCGGTGCTACGGTATCGGCTTGGTGGATTCTTGTAGCCAATAGTTGGATGCAATATCCTGTGGGAATGGAATTTAGTGCCGAACAGATGCGTAACGTGATGGTGAGCTTCAGCGAAGTGTCACTATCGCCTGTAGCTGTCAATAAATTCTTTCACACCGTACTGGCTTCGTGGTGTCTTGGTGGTGTCTTTGTTGTAGCCGTAAGCGCATGGTATATTCTCAAGGGACGTGATATAGACTTTGCCGTAAAATCTATCAAAGTCGGTGGTGCTGTGGGTCTTGTAGGCATTATTATGGCTATGCTCACGGGCGATGGAAGTGCCGTTGAGGTAACACGTACCCAACCTATGAAACTCGCCGCCATGGAAGGTCTCTATGAAGGACAGCAAGGCACTCCGCTCGTTGGTTTCGGCATTATAAACCCAGACAAGCAGTATGATAACGATGAAGCCCCGATGCTTTTCGACATCAGCATACCTAAAGGCCTGTCAATTCTCGGCCGTCACGACGCAGATGCCTTTATTCCGGGTATCAAGGATATCATTGACGGAAAGGATATAATAGATGGAAAAACTATCAATACCGTACCTTACACAGAGCGCATCAAGCGTGGAAAGAAGGCTCACGAGGCTCTTGCCTGCTTCAACGATGCAAAGGCGAATGGTGATGAGGCTACTATGGTAGAAGCAGAAGAGGCCTTAAAGGAATACTATCCTTTCTTCGGCTATGGATACTTCAATGATGTGAAAGAGGCAATTCCAAACGTGCCGGTTATCTTCTACGCATTCCACCTTATGGTAATGATAGGCGGATTCCTACTCGTATATCTCATTGCCACCATGTTCATGGCCTACAAGCGTGAGGAATGGCTTTGTTTTCGTTGGAAGAACATAGCTATCTTCCCTGTCATTGCCCTAATCGCCCTGCCATTGGTTTATATCTGTCATCAATGTGGTTGGATTGTGGCAGAGATGGGTCGTCAGCCGTGGACTATTCAGGACATCCTGCCTGTTCAGGCTGCCATATCAAGTCTGTCGGCATCACAAGTAATAACCACTTTCTGTATCTTCGCTATGCTATTCACCGTTCTACTCTGTGCAGAGGTCGGCATTATGGTAAAACAGATAAAGAAGGGGGCATAATTCTTTTTTCTATGAACTACACATTTCTTCAAGAATACTGGTGGCTCCTTATCAGTATATTAGGAGCACTCCTCGTTTTCATGCTCTTTGTTCAGGGCGGTCAGTCTATGCTATTGCAGGATATGCCTGATGAGCAACGTGAAAAGATGGTTTATGCCATTGCGCAAAGGTGGGAACTGACTTTCACCACACTTGTAGTGTTCGGAGGTGCATTCTTTGCATCCTTCCCACTCTTCTATTCTACCAGTTTCGGCGGAGCCTACTGGCTGTGGATGCTCATTCTCTTAGGCTTCATTGTGCAGGCTGTGAGCTATAAGTATCGTAAGGCAGAGGGAAATATCCTCGGGCGCAAGACCTACGACGTCTTTCTCTTCCTCAATGGCATCTTCGCCCCTGTGCTTATCGGGGGAGCCGTAGGCACATTCTTCTTCGGAAGCGACTTCACCATAACCAAGACCAATCTCACCGATACGGCATCGCCTATCATATCGCAATGGGGACCTCTTCACGGTCTTGAGGCACTCGGCGATTGGCGTGTAGTGGCATTCGGACTTATGGTACTCTTCCTCGTGCGCGTGCTTGCCAATCTGTGGTTCATCAATCAGATAGAAGATGAACAGACCACAGAATGGAACAGAAAACAGCTTCGTATTAATGCCATTATCTTTTTAGCATTCTACCTTATTGTGGTCGGTGTAATACTGACTTCAAGCGGTTACGAGGCAATAGGCGAGCATGAGTTTCTTGTGGTAGAATACAAATATCTCCACAACCTTTTCGGGAACATGATATGCCTTCTTTTCTTCCTTCTCGGCACAGCCTTTGTGCTCTATTCTATTCGTCTCGCGTTGTATAGGAAGACAAGGCATGGCATTTGGTTTGGCGGTATAGGCACCGTATTTATTGTCCTTGTACTCTTCTGGCTGGCAGGCTATTTCAAAACGACGTATTATCCCTCTTCTACCGATATAACCTCATCTCTCACTATCTACAACAGCTCTTCGTCAGAGTTCACGCTCCGTGTGATGAGCTATGTGAGTATCGCTATACCATTCGTGCTTGCGTATATCGCTTGGGTATGGTATAAGCTATCCAAACCACAGAGATAAGGATGCTTCTGTTGAACTTGAGGAATAAAGGCGAAGTAGATGTTATTTAGGGTGGTCGTTATTATCGAGCCCCCATAGACAAAGGATTATGATATAAATACTTAGGTTATTATCGTAAGTTTTCGCGCTAATCATCCGCGATTGTTGTGCAATCCAAATATTCCCGTTTGCCTATATGTATAGGTGAATAGTTAACCCATGTTTTCACACATAAGCTGTCACCTTTTCTCGTTTTCAATGTCTGAGAACCTCTTGTGAATGGATCATCATAAATGAAGTCATACTCAAACATCCATTTTATTTTCTTGTCAACAGCAACAGAATATTCATTCCTTCTGTTATAACCAGCATATATTTTACCTATAGGGTATCTTAACTTGTGCGCAGTTGCCGGTAGTGAATCATTCTGTGTCCAGATATATAGAGAGTCACTCTGTGTCAAAGTAATAGAATAATGATGACATTCACAACGTAAGTCTATATAGTCTTTCTGAGGATTCTTCGAATCATCGCATTTGCCAAAGATTACTTTATCACCTGTCACGGTCAAGGTTTCACCGTCAGGTAGCTCAATAATAGCAGAGGAATAATTATAGTCCAAATACCATTTCTTGATTATTAATGATACTAGTATCAATAGCAATAAAAATACTACCCATGCTATGAGTAAACGGTTTCGGATATTATGTTTGAGGACAAAATAGATAGCATATATCCATAAAATAATGAAAGGAATGATAAGATAAGCACAGGATACCAAAAGTAGAATACTATCATCGGCTAATGCATATTTAAGTATTAATAGCTCGATGATTGTCAATGCAGACAATGCTATCAGAAATAGCTTGAAATGTTTTGGCTTATCACTCATAAATCTGCGAACAAATGTTTATGTATGTGACTTATGCTTCTTTATAATTCTTGAGCGAATATAAGATGCTGATAACGACAAGGATAATGCCTGCAACCCAATAGCTCCAGCCTTCAAGGAGACAGGAAAGTGAGTAGGTGGTAAGCATGATGAAACAGCCAAAGAGTATCATTATCTTTGTCTTGGCTGGTAATGAAATCTTGTATTTCCACTTGGAAATAAACATTACCATCAGCACATCAATAAGATTCTCGCCAAACATAGCAACGCCCATACCTATCAATCCTCCAAGCTCATATCCGAGGATTATCCAGAAGGTGTTCAAGGCTCCTATCACATTGAGGGCAAAATAGACCTTTGAATCGCCAGCTGCAAGTGGAAGATAGGCATTTGGAAGATATATTGCACGGAAGATGAGACTTGCCGCAATAATCTGAGCCATAGGGATGATGGAATTGAACTCTCCACTTAGAAGCAATGGTACGATGACAGGCATCACGACAATGAACGCCACGAGCATAGGGGTGATGATCATCAAGGTTACATCCAACTGCTTTGTAAGTATGACGGTTCGCTCAACCATATTCTTCACAACACCCGAAAGACGCGGGAAATAGTCCTGATCCATTGCCGAGAACACCATTCCTGCGTATGTCAAGGTCATGGTACGACAAGCGTTATAGAGTCCAACCATGTCGAGAGAATCTATGTTGTTAAGATAGCTCTGAACAGAGAGTTTTGCAATATGATCGATTATCTCACACACAACGAAGGTGATGCCGATACCGAGCAAGATATTGCTACCCTTCATCTGGTTGGATTTCGTGAAGAGATTAAGGGAATGAGCCTTTATGCCGTATGCGAGGGCAGTAACAGCCCATAGCAGAGTACAAAGAACCAATGCCGGAAGAACTCCGCTCAAGCCCCATACATAGTAGATTGGAAGAGATACGACAATAGCGATAACCACATTGACTACTGACAAGGAGGCTAGCGATTTCAACTGTCGCAAGCCCTTGAGAACAGCCATCTCACCACAGGTGATAGTGCTGAAAGCCACAGCAGGTGAGAGGAATACAAAATCCCACGTGTGAGAATAGTCGCCGAAAGTAAATTTGGAAAGCGGTAGGGCGATAAGGGCGCAAACGAGAGTGCCGAACAATGCGAACAGCAATACCCAAGTACGGAGCAAAGTAACCTGTCGGTCAATCTCCGCAGCATCGTTTTGCTCAAAAGCCTGAGAGATACCACGTACTCCGCTTATGTCAAGACCAAGGTTCGTAGTGGTATGTATAAGCTCACGAGTCTCGTTGTAGATACCATTCAGACCTACACCCGAAGGGCCAAGCAATATGGCAATGGCTTTCGTGCGAAGTAGGTTGAGCAGAATGTTAATCATCTGAACACCACCCAAGAGACTTGTAGCCTTTAATATGCTGTTGTATTTATTGTTCTTAACCTTTATCACCCAATATAATTTTGTTTTAGAGCGCAAAGGTAATAAGAAATTCCCGAATTACGAAATTTAATGTGCTTTTCTTGTATGCATATTTGCAAAATATGGAAAATATCGTTATATTTGCAACCAGATAAATAGAAAAGAAAAGAATGAAAACCATATTTAATACAAAATATATCCTAGTACTTGCTACTTTGTTATTCGCAATTCAAAATGTGTCTTGGTCGCAAAGTCAGGGCAAGATGTCAGCGTATGTGAGAAAGGCTGTGGCAGAGTATCAATCCAGTCAAAAGGTGAAAGACACCGCCTCTCCCCCCCCCCTTCCACGTAGGGAGGGAGCCGGAATGCTCAATGGGGAAAAACATTCTATTAACACAAAAGAGGTTTCCGTTATCGAATCGGCTCCCTCCCTACGGGGGAGGGCGGGGGGAGAGGCCATTGCTATAACAGCTTTGGTTAAGACCTCCGATGTTCAATTGCTAAAGAAGAACGGATGTAGGATATACGCAAATTGGGATGATATCTATATTGCAAGTATTCCTCTTGAAAATATTTCAAAACTTAGTTCATATCCTTCAATTCAAAGGATAGAGGCTGGGAGAAGCTGCTCTATTACAAATGATAACTCCAGTACGATAGTACGTGCGAAAGACGTATGGAATAGTCCTGCCCCATTATCGGCAACTGGCAAGGGAGTAATCATTGGTATGATGGATATCGGTTTTGACTTCACACATCCTAACTGGTATTCAATGGATATGAAGGAATATCGCATCAAGCAGGTGTGGGATATGCTTGACTATTCAGGAGAAGGTGAGCCTGTAGTGGGTAAGGATACAATATATGTGGGACGGCAATACATAGGTGAAGATGCCATTCTCAACAAGAGGTATTCGGCTGATGGTCTTACACAATATCATGGTACTCATACTATGGGAACAGCAACAGGTTCGGGTTGTGAGGGAAACGGCACGATAAGTCCATATACTGGCATGGCTCCTGATGCAGAAATCTGTGTGGTTGCAAACCATGTTAGTAACAATGAAGATATTATACCGGAAGAAGACCTATACAAATACACCACAGCAACTGATTTGCTTGGCTTTAAGTATATATTCGACTATGCAGAAAGCGTTGGCAAGCCCTGTGTAATCAATCTCTCCGAAGGTGGGTATGCGGATCTGCATGAGGATAAACTATATAATGAGATACTGAACAAGATGGTTGGCTCTGGGCGTATTATATGCGCTTCTGCAGGTAATGATGGTTCATGGGGTACCTACTTACATAAGGCAAAGGGAGAGAGCAGGAAAGGAGCTTTTCTATTCTGCACTTCAAATGACGCAACCTATGTCATGCGCTCAACAAAGCCGGTGAAACTGCAACTTTCTTTCTATCAGAATGAACAGAAAATGATGACATGGGACTACGACACGAAGACTCTCTCTGCGTTTCCTGATAGTGTTATGGAAGACACAATACAAATTGGTGACTTACGCTTTCCTGTAAGTCTGTGCGTATATCCAGATTGTTATGACAATACACTCTATGCCACAGAATTTCAAATAACAGACATCAATAATGATATAGGTATCTTTGGAGTTAATGCCACTACGTCATTGGCTGTTCTCGGTGTCGATAATGATATAGAAGTAATCTGTGCAGGAGGATTTTTTTACAACAACAACCTCGATATTAGCCTGTGCGATTTTGAGTCATCACATAGCGTATTTTTCCCTGGCTGCGCAGAAAGAGTAATAGGAGTAGGCGCAACAGCACACGTTTGGGAGGTGCCGCTTCATTATGGAGGAGTCAGTGGCGATTACTATGGCACAGATGGCGTAAGGGCATCCTTTAGTGGGGTGGGACCAACTATCGACAACCGTATAAAACCCGATGTTATGGCACCAGGAGTGAATATTGTATCTTCAATCAATAGTTACAAGAAAGATCTACATCTAGAAGAGAAATACGGTTCACGCGTATTTGAATATGAAGGAAGAAAGCATTATTGGGCATTGGCAAGAGGCACGTCCATGTCATGCCCGATAGTATCAGGCGTTATTGCCCTATGGCTTGAAATATGTCCAACCCTGACTCCAGAACAGATAAAGGACGTCTTTGCCCATACTTGTACGCATTATTATGGCGAGTCATTGTCCTATCCTAACAACTACTATGGTTGGGGTGAAATTGATGCCCTTGCGGGAATAGAATATATCAATAGCGTCTATACGGGCATAGAGGATGTTATGACTACAAATGATAGCAATAAGGCTATCTACAATATTAATGGCATGAGAGTAAATGATATCAAGCCAAACGGCATTTATATCATCTCTGATGGACAAACCACGAGGAAATATGTAAGGTGAGTTATTACGCCTTACACTTTACCCTTTCTCATAGTACACCTTAATGCTTTTGTCCTTGCTGATTTCAGGCATAAACATCATACGTTGGACAATTATATCATTATTCTCGATTGCCTTGCGTATTTTTGATAGCATAGGGCGACGTATTCCAGCATCTGTAATATCAGGAGCCGTATCTCTATTGCAGAGAGAGAAATATGTTTGCTCAAAGCGTTTCTGAGCCTCAGAAAGATAGGCTAAATCCTCCTTTGTCTGCATATCAGTTTTGAACCCTCCATACTTTTGTGTCTCTTTTATCAGAAAGACATAGAAGGCAGACTCTTTTGGACCGAGATCAAGCGGTTGTTCTGCATCTGATTCAGATGTTGTAGTACGGATGGAAAGCACATTCTTTCTACTATAAGGACTTACCACAAGCTCGCATTGTGCCCCCTTGCGATATGTGAGGAGGTCGAATAATGTGCGGTAAAAACCATTATAGATAAAAGAGTCTTGTCTTATGGATATGTTATTTATTGTCAGAGTATTATCGTTTTGCAATTTCTGAAGTTCAGAAACGATTCCCTCCAACTGCACAAGCATATCGCTATCAGTATTGATAAGAGCATAGTTAGCCATCCTCTGACCGTTAACTACCGAAAATGACACTCGAAACAGCAAGGACGGATTAGCCACTTCCATACGGAATCCCATCTTCCCGACAAGAAGTTCTCGATAAACCATAGATGTTGTGACATTACATAGATTATCGGCAATGTATTGTGCCTCCTCTATTGTGCTTGTAGGCGAGAAATAGAAGAAAAGGTCACTTGTCATTGACTGTGAGGCAAATACCTTTGCAAGCTTTGGAATATACACAAAGTCGAAACCTCCAACCTTACAGGTATTCACAATCGTGTTATAGTGTGCCTCTATATAATTGTTTACATCCTCGTCAAAACCCTCTTCTATAAATAGGAGTTGGGAGTTATCCATCATTATCTCACCCCACGGAACACTTACCACCTCACATTTTCCGTCAATAGCTTTCATTATGGCAAACAGAAGAAGAGCCTCCTCACGTTGGGTGGTTTCATCAGCAAGAATAAGTTGGCTAATGTCCTTGCGCAATTCCTCAACCTGACCTATCGTCAGACTTTGCACCTCTTTCACGGCTTCTGCAAGCGAAAGATTCATAGATGCAATTCTGTGCTTGGGCGTTATTCCGTATTTGTCACAAAGTTGTTTTACGGCATCTATCTCTCGGCGCACAATAATGCTGTCAGCCTTGATGATGTCATATATAATGCGGTATATTCCCTGTCGTGCGAGATCTCTCATAATTAAGGTGGTGGCCTCTCCCCCGCCCTCCCCCGTAGGGAGGGAGCCGGAGAACTTATAGAGGCTAATTAATAGTGAATAATTAATAATTGAACTGCCTTTCGCCTTCCGGCTCCCTCCCTACGGGGGAGGGCGGGGGGAGAGGCCTCTCTTTTTTTCGCAACAAAGATACGAGTTTTTCCTTACTTTTCCAATATTTTACCCAATTCATTGCGATAATTTCATGTTTTTATGCTATTATCGTACCTTTGCAACATCAAAACAAACAAATAACATTATTAATCACATAAATTAAAAGAAAGGAAAATTATTATGTTACTCTCAACAACTCCAACAATCGAAGGTCGCCCAATCCAGCAGTATTTCGGAATAGTATCAGGCGAAGTAATCATAGGCGCTAACTTCTTCAAGGATTTCACAGCTTCTCTTCACGACATCTTCGGCGGACGTGCTTCAAGTTATGAAAACACTCTCTGCGAGGCTAAGGAAAAGGCTCTTAATGAGATGCGTCAACGTGCTGAAAACATGGGTGCTAATGCTATCGTAGGTATCGACCTCGACTATGAGACAATAGGCCAGTCAGGCAGTATGCTGATGGTTAGCTGTAGCGGTACAGCTGTGAGGATATAAAGAGACCCTACGACCCCTAACCCCAACCCTTCCCCCGTAACGGGGAAGGGAGCTGGAAGGCGAAAAGCTTACCCCTGAATTTTAAACCATAAACCTTAAACCATAACCCAAAACTCTAAACTCATAAAAAATGGCAAACTTTAATAACACAAAATTCAGTAATTCTGGATTCAATATATCAGTTCCGCAAGTGAAATGGACATTTATATCAGTAGCAGTTGCCCTTGTTTTCACTATCCTATTGTCAAAATCCTGTACGGTAGTTGATTCTGGTGAGATAGGTATCAAGTTCCACAAATGGGATTCCTCCAAGGAGAAATACGGTGGCGTGGAAGGTACTTGTAAGGGATGGGTATTCTACAACCCTATAACGACAAAGGTTTTCACCTACCCTACCTATCTCCAGCGTAAGAACTACGAGCCATTCAACGTGAATGCGAAGGATGCTTCTACCTTCCAGATGGATCCTACTATTGCCTACCGCATAGATCCTGCAAAGGCTTGTGATATCTTCGTAAAGTATCGTGAGGGTGTTCATGAACTGGAGAACGGCTATATCCGCACTTGTATCTATGAGGCTTACCGCACTTGTGCAAACCGCTATACGAGCGATTCTCTGATGTCAAGTCGTGCAAATTTCGAGAGCGATGTCCGCCATCGTCTTGAGTCTTCTCTCCAAAAGGAAGGTTTCATAGTTGAGGAGTTCACCTCACAGATCACCCCTCCACAATCTCTTGCTCAGATGATTAACGAGAAGAATGCTGCTGTTCAGTCTGCTCTCAAGGCCAAGAACAAGGTTGCAGAGGCTGAAGCTGAAGCAAAGATCAAGATTGCTGAGGCTAAAGGTGCTGCTGAGGCTATGCAGATTAAGGCAGATGCAGAAGCATATTACAACACAAAAATAGCTGCTAGTTTATCACAACACATCGTACAGGAAGACTGGATTGAGAAGTGGGATGGTCATTTGCCAACAGTTACTGGCTCTGGCGGCGGAATGATTCTCGATCTCAAGGACATAAAGAAATAACGTTTCCCCAAAAATTGTCCTTACATAAATTCATACCAAAATACTAAGCTCTGGCTCGCAGGGATGCGGGTCAGAGCTAATTTATTGATCATTTCGCTATAAACTGCCTTATTGTTTATAAAGGTTATTATTTCTGCGAGAGTTTTTTCATTTCAGTTTACAAATACGGATAAAACAAAGCCTAAATTTGTTGATTTCGCGAAAAATATTTACTTTTGCATTAAATATGAAAACAATGACCAACAACAACTATCATATCTTTGTAGAAAACGACAAACTCGGACTAAAAGATCCACAGAACCGCATCGTGCTCTTTGCCGTCTATGAGGCTATTGATTTCATAGATGTGAACACTCCTATCCGCATTCGCAGAGAAGGAAAATGGGGTTTAATGGATTTTAGGGGAAATACAATCGTAGAGCCTGCATATTCGTTTATGTATAGCCCTTGCAACGGCAGAATTGCCGTGGAAAATGATAGTAAATACGGCTTTCTCGACTACAAGGGCAAGGTGGTAATTCCACTTATCTACGATGATGCAGAAAGCTTCTCCAACGCAGAGGATTGCTTTGGCGTGCCATCTACATGGGTGAAGAAAGAGAACAAATATGGCGCTATAAACGACAAGGGTGAGGTCATTATTCCTTTTGAATACGATAACGCAGACCTACTAAAAGGATATGCTATCGTTGAAAAGGACAAGAATTATGGAGTTGTAAATTTCAAAAATGAACTCATTATTCCCTTAGGTGATAATGATATAGAATTTCTGGATAATGACATCGTTAGCCTTGGCAATGCTTCTTTCTGTGGTGCTGTAAACCTCACCACGAGAGAGAAATACGAATGCGACATGGGTATATCCGAATATGGATTTACAAATGGTTATGCTGTTGTGGATCATGGTTCTACAAAGAATATTATTGATAGGCAATTCAAATTACAGTTGCCAGAATGGCACGATGACATCGTATTACTCGACAAGGGGACAGTTCTAATATGCGACAAAGACTCATGGCTGTTCTACGACAAAATTGGTGGCAAGGGCGTACCATGCCAACACGATGATGACTATGTGTATTTGCCCGACGGCAAGACCATGTATTGTCGTGATCAGTATAGCGATACTATCATCGTAGAGCCAGGTGTAGAAAATCTTGCATACGTAGCTGCCGACGAAGATGAAGATACAGCGAAATATCAGATGCAGTTGAATCTGAAGAATGTGAAGTTCAAGGAGGGTGTCACAAAAATTGGTACTGGTTGGGAAAGAATTTGTCTTGATCCATGCGTCCGTGCCCCTAAAATAGACATCTACCTCCCTTCTACACTAAAAACGGTTCATCCTGAAGCCTTTCGTGGTGCATTACCAAGGATCCGCAACATATATGTGCCTTATGGTATGGGGGCAATGATGAAGTCATTCCTACCCTCTCACCTTTGTCCTCTCATCAAGGAAAGATCGAAAGGATGGGCTAAGATGTTTAGAGAAAAGTTAAAAAATTCTTTTGACTTTTTCACGAAAGAAAAATTACACTCTTCTAAAAAAAACGATGATAATGTAGCAAAATTTACAAGTGCATTAATCATAATACCTGCTTGTATAGGTTATGTATTTATTGGTGATACTATATTGCCATTTGAATCACCATACCTCATAACTTTCATCGCTATAACTATTGCATCATTAATTCTTGCAGTATTTCTTGTTAATGCTACAAAAATAGAAAATCTGAAGGAAAGTCTTTTATCCATTTTACAAAGCTACATTGCATACGTCATTACATGCTCGATAGGATTATTTGTAATTATTGGATACATCTTTTTGTTATTCTTTGGCGTAAACAAATACATTGGTGGTGGAGACCCACAGCACACTCGTGGTTATGTAGTTGATTTCAATACAGGTAGAAGAAATAGAAAAAGTATGAAGGTTGAAGTACCTGAATTTGATAGGACTATTACTGAAAGCATCTCCAACAACCATCCCTACCATATAGGTTCTATCTGTTGGGTAGAATACCACAAGGGACTCTTCGGTCTTTATGTTATAGATGATGTAAAGCAGTCCGTTCCCATAGAGTAATGGCCTATGCCCTTAGTTCAAGAATTGCTTAAAATCCCTGACAAACTCTGTTTATCGCAAGTCCTTTTACAATATACGAATAAGAAAAAGGTCAAGTCCAGCTTTTGCGCCGGATCTCGACCTTTTCTTGTTACCTGAAACAATACAATCTGACATTTACCTTAGCTTAATACCTCGTCATTGTTCCCCTAAATCAAATGAAAAAGTTTTTCCCCTTTAACATAATTATTACACTTATTTCCGAGTGCAAAGGTATGAAGTTTTTTTATTTTGTGCAAGAATTTTTGTTACATAAAGTTTGCGATTTATATCATGCAACACTTTTTACAATTGCGCAATAGAGCAAAATAATATTGCTATATGGTGCATTTTATGTTGCATATCTGCAAAATGTGCCCGCACACAATATTTAAATGGGGATTAAAGAGTCATAGAGATTCCTTTTCAGAAAAAACACGAAAATCCGTCTTTCCTTATTTTTATTCGAAACAAATGTATATGTTTTCTTTACAACTCTACCTTTGGAAGGTATTTTTAACGTGAGTTCGATGAATTCCTATATGGCAAACAGCAAGCTGTTTTTAACTGACAATAATTACCAATCTTACCAATCTTCAACCAGTAATTATCAGTAATTATTGTCAGTTCAGCATCGGAGATGCGTTTGCCATGAAATCGTTGAACTGAGGTTATTTTTCGAGAGAGTTTGAAGAGAAAAAGAGGGTACTTGCAAAATAAAAATGTGTGTCAACCTTAATGGCAGACACACATTCTGTTATAATGAATTCATATTTATTTTTTGTGATGCTTTAATCCAAAAGCTAATATTATGATAATAGGTACAGATGCAAGTAACAGGAAAAATGAGTTGAATTCACGTACCAATATATAGATGGAATTAACAACAACAAAAATAATTAAGCACAAAAGTAGAACTTTGGCATTATGTCTGTCTATCGGATCTTTCAAGTCCATATCTTTGCATTTATAAAAAGTATATTAAGCATATCATTTCGCTATAAACTGCCTTATGGCAGCAAGATTTTCTTCTCCTGCCTTTCTTCCCATATCATAGACAAATTGCATCTTCTTGGGAGTTTGCTCGGTTCTGCCGATAGGAAGGGTATCAGAAGGGCAGATAACCAAACATTTACCTTCCTCTTGCTGTTGAGTGATGTATTCAAGCTCTTGATTATACATCAAATGACGTTTGCTCATTCCCTCGATTATGGCAGGATATTTACGCATAGTAGCCTTGAAGACAGGCATTAGCTTGGTGAGTTTCTTCTTAAAGCCTTTCGGCTGGGTAAGGATTACTATATTCTTTGTAAAACCCTCATTCTCAAAATATTTCAAAGGAATACTATCGGCAATACCTCCGTCGAGTAATGCCAAATCACCAATAACCACAGGTTTGGAAATAATAGGCATACTGGCAGATGCACGAATCCATTCCATACCAGTATAATCTATCTTGTCAAGACGGCGATATACAGCCTCGCCTGTCCTTACGTTTGTAGCAACTATATGAAACTCAGTAGGGTTCTTCTCGAAGGTTTCAAAATCGAACACGTCAAGCTTGGTAGGCAGAACATGATACGAAAACTCTCCACCCACATAGTCGCCTGTCTTTATTAGCGACCTTATGCCCATATACTTTGGGTTCTTACGCAGAGACATGTTATATCGCAGGGTACGCCCTATCTGATGCGAGATGAAATTACATCCGAAAGTCGCACCAGCAGATACCCCGACAACGCCATCAAAGGTGACATTGTTTTCCATAAGAACATCCAAAATACCAGCTGTGAAGAGACCTCTCATTCCACCGCCTTCGAGTACTAAACCAGTCTTCATATTAGTTTATAGTTCACAATTTATAGTTTGTTGGCAAAATTACGAAAAGTTTTTGATTATACAATATTCTTTTGTAAGAAAATGCATGATAGTCCTATGTTTTTTCGCTTTTCCTCCCTAGATATTCCGTAGATACTCCATCGATACTCCATCGATACTCCATCGATGGTCCATCGTTTCGATGGAGGATCGATGGAGAACTGATGGACAAACGATGGAGTATCTTAAGAGTTTCAAAGGAGGAATCTGCCTGTTTCTCACTATTTCTATGGAAAAATTGCTTGATTTGAAAAACTTTTAGTATTTTTGCCCTCAAAAATGAGTAATAATTATGAGATATTATAAATTTGAATATGGGTGTGATAATAAAGAAGTAGGATCACAATACCCACAAGTCTGGGATTTTATCAAAGGATATTCACCAGAGAATGAAGATAATGGTGTCTGTTCATTGTATTATGATTATAATCCTCTATTTCCTCCGGTAGATCCTGATTTATCAGGTTTTAAGCTGGCGAGTGGTGCTCAATATACTGATTTTTTAAGTAATGCATTTGGAAATCAGTTATTTTTCCTTAGTGAAAATGCGAAAAGATTTATGGAGGATCAAAATATTGATGTCCATCGTTTCTACAAAGGAAAGGTAACTAGTTTGAGAAAAAAGAAAGTAGAAGACTATTATGTAATGAAACTAGTATCTGAGAATTGGCAATATTTGGATTTCCCGAACTGTGAATTTTACATAGAGGATGCCGAAACAGACGATATCATTCCTATAAAATTCAATTCACCCGAAGAGTTTATTAAAAAGGAGAATGAATTTCTGGCTGAAGAAGAGAAATCTTACACAATACGTGCTAGTACGATTAAAATGACAGATGCATTTTATAAGAAGAAACTAGATATGTTTATGATAGATGAATGCAATTTTGATTGGTATGTCAGTGAAAGATTCGTTGAGGAATATAATAACAGAAAGTTAACAGGACTTGAATTTGAACCAGTTGACATATAGATTTTTGTTTACTTTTTTCAATCAGAATTAGTATATCATAAAAGTTATGAGAAAAAACAGTAAGATTATAATCGCTTTTTGCTTGTTCTTTTGTCTGTTAGTAACAAGTTGTAGAACAAAAGATTTCATGAAACAGATAGATAAAAATCATAAATACTCTCAAAAGATTTATGATCGTTATCTGAAGGAACATGGAAATGCATCAATGATAGAGCCCGAAGGGAATTTCTCTGTTATCTGGTATTATAAAGACAAAAAGATTTATGTTACCAATATTTCTCGTAGAAAGATATCATCAACGAAAGAATATGATTGTGATTCTGTATTAGATATAAAAAAATACAAAAGAGGTTGTTATCCTGAAAGTATAGATGCAGATGGATTTACATCTTCATTTTACGATAAAGAAGCCGATTCTCTCTATACAATATGGATAGGTTTAATGGTGGATGAATTAAAAACTAAAGGTAGTGATTGTCCTTTCATGAAGGATCTTAGAGAACATATTATCAAGTATAAAATAAAGTAACGTGAGTTCGACGAATTTATTCAGTTGTATATTGTTGACTATCATGTGGTTGAAAGAGCTCTGAAGGAGCGATACCTAATAGGGCAGTCCGTTAGGACGGACTGCCCTATTAGGTGTCGGGCTTTCAGCCCTCGCAGTCTTGAATTCGTCGAACTCACGTTAAAGTAGTAAAATTTTGAAAGTAGATCATTGGGAAGACATTCCTCAAGACTCTACAATTCATAAAGACTAGTTTTTATCACTTTTTCTTCATCATAAGAACGGTAACTGATACGAATATCAGAATCATTCCAATGGCAGGTGTTATGGTGAGGGTTTCTCCAAGAATGAGAATGCCGAGAATAACGGCTGTGAGAGGTTCGAGAGCTCCGAAGATGGCTGTTTCCGTACTTCCTATCAAGGCTATGGCGCGAGAGGTGAAGATGAGAGAGATAACGGTTGGGAAAAAGCCAAGTCCGATGGCATTAATCCATGCAGGTGTGGTTTTTGGAAGCATCAACCCACCATCGAGAAGGCAATAAGGAATCATAACAAGAAAGCCTCCCAAGATGACATAGAAAGTAATGGTAGAGGTGTTGATTTTCTTCATCGGACCTCTGTTGATATATACCAGATAAATAGCGTAGGAGAGAGATGAGAGCATAACAAGCGTAAGGCCAAGGAGGCTTATAAAACCACCATCGTCATTCTTTGAGAGAATAACAACACCAAGAAAAGCTGTTACGAGACATGCCAACGAATTCTTTGTCAGGCGTTCTTTATAGAAAATAGCCATTATTACAGCCACCATAACAGGATAGAAGAAAAGCAAGGTAGAGGCAATTCCGGCTGAGAGGTATTTGTAGCTCTCGAATAATGCTATGGAAGACAACACCATCAATATGCCCATGAAGGCAAGCAAACCAACATACTTAGGCTTGATGACAAACGCCTTCGGGCTTTTAATCATCGTTGCAAAAAACATGATGGCAACAGCCATAGCATATCTCATGAACAAGACAGAAGGAACGCTGATTCCTTCGCGATAGAGAGGTATGGCGAATATCGGATTTGTTCCGTAGGAAGCAGCCGCAATAGCAGCAAAGAGATAGCCTTTGAGATTGGACACTTTTATGATGACAATTTACTAATTACGAATGCTTGAGAGCCTATTGGGCTTCACAAATTTCTGCAAAAGTATAAATAATATTCATAAAAGAAAGAAAATGGAAAATATTTTTTATTTTTATGCTTTGAAATTTTGTAGTAAAGAGAAATATTCGTAACTTTGTACCCTCTATTCCAACCCTCCCCCTTATAGGGGGATTGGTAGCCCCTCACCTGCCCTTTGGGCATCCTCTCCCCAAGGGGCGAGGAAAAAGTTACTTCTATAGCTTGTGGGGGATACTTTGAAAGTGGGAGTTTATTTTGCAAGCTTATAGCTTTGCAGTTTCTAACATCCCCCTCGCCCCTTGGGGAGAGGATGCCCAGAGGGCAGGTGAGGGGCTTTTTATTGAATTCGTAATTATGATAGACAAATGGAAAGATCTGGGCTATATTGATGAGCCGGTAGATGAAGGGCTTGACCTGAAAGCTGAGATTCGCAGGATGTGCGAGGAGAAAAAAGCTGTGGTGCTTGCTCACTACTATACCGTTGGTGAGATTCAGGAGGTTGCCGATTTCGTAGGCGACTCTCTTGCCCTTGCCCGTAAGGCTGCTGAGACAGATGCAAAGATCATCGTCATGTGTGGTGTTCACTTCATGGCAGAGACCTGTAAGCTCCTGTCTCCTGACAAGATAGTGCTTTCGCCAGACTTGAATGCAGGCTGTTCGTTGGCAGACTCTTGTTCTGCTTCTGACCTGAAGAAATGGAAGGAAGAGCATCCTGGATATATGATTGTGCAGTATGTCAATACAACGGCTGCTACAAAGGCACTTACCGATGTTGTGGTAACTTCTGGTAATGCCAAGAAGGTGATTGACCAGTTGCCTAAGGATGCAAAGATACTCTTCGGTCCTGACTATAATCTCGGCTCTTACATCAACTCAGTTACTGGTCGTCAGATGGAGCTATGGAATGGCGGTTGTCATGTTCATGAGCGTTTCTCTGTTGGGGAGATAGCACGTCTGAAGAAAGAGAATCCAGATGCTGTGGTTATGGCACACCTTGAGTGTAAGGGGCCTGTTCTTGCTCTTGCCGATGTAAAGGGAAGTACGGCTGATATGCTGAAATATGCCAAGGCAAATCCAAAGAGCAAGTATATAGTTGCTACGGAGGCAGGTATAATGCACGAATTACAGCGATGTTGCCCTGAGACAGAGTTTATTCCTGTTCCGCCAGAGGTGACGGAAGGAAGTGTGGGATGCTCTTGTAATGAGTGTAACTTTATGAAGATGAACACGCTCCGCAAGCTATACAACACGCTAAAGTATGAATGGCCAACAGTAGAGGTGGATGCTGATATTGCAAAGGATGCTGTTAAGCCGATAAATAGGATGCTGGAACTGAGCTAGAAGCCCACCCAGTCCCTCCCCAAGGGAGGGTTCCTCCCCCCTTACCCCCTCAAGGGGGAGTAGATACATTTTTCAAATCAAAAAAATAACAAAAAATTAATACGGTTTTCTCTCATTAGAGATTATTACTATAACACATCCTTCCCTTTGGGAAGGCTTGGTTAGGCTTTAGACTTATGGAACAAACATTATTAATATACAATACCCTTACTCGTAAGAAGGAGGCTTTTAAGCCAATTAATCCAGGTCATGTAGGTATGTATGTCTGCGGACCTACAGTTTATGGTGACGCGCATCTTGGTCATGCTCGTCCAGCTATCACATTCGATATCCTTTTCCGTTATCTTCAGCATATCGGCTATAAGGTGCGCTATGTCCGTAACATCACGGATGTTGGTCATCTTGAGCATGATGCTGATGAGGGTGAGGATAAGATTGCAAAGAAGGCACGCTTAGAGCAGGTAGAGCCAATGGAGATAGCACAGTACTATACCCGTCGCTTTAACTCTGCTATGGAGAAGCTCAACGTATTGCCACCTTCTATTGAGCCTCACGCAACAGGTCATATCATTGAACAGCAGCAGCTTGTTCAGGAGATTCTTGATAATGGCTATGCGTATATCTCAAACGGCTCTGTATATTTCGATATTGAGAAGTACAACAAGGATTATAAGTATGGTATTCTCTCTGGTCGCACACTTGAGAACATCAAGGATGCCTCTCGTGATACCCTTGCAGGTGTTGGTGAGAAGAAGAATCAGGCAGACTTCGCCCTCTGGAAGAAGGCACAACCAGAGCATATCATGCGCTGGCCTTGGTTGATGCCAGCAAATGACAAGCAGGAGGCAGTTCCGGAAGAGGGTTTCCCTGGCTGGCATTGTGAATGTACCGCTATGGGTAGAAAGTACCTTGGTGAGGAATTTGATATTCACGGAGGTGGTATGGATCTTGTGTTCCCACATCATGAGTGTGAGATAGCTCAGGCTCAGGCTTCTATGGGACATCCTGCCGTTCACTATTGGATGCACAACAATATGATAACCATCAACGGACAGAAGATGGGTAAGTCATATAACAATTTCATCACTCTTGATCAGTTCTTCAAGGGAGAGCATGAATTGCTTACACAGCCATTCTCTCCAATGACAATCCGCTTCTTCATCCTCTCTGCCCACTATCGTGGAACTGTTGATTTCTCTTCAGAGGCACTTGAGGCAGCAGAGAAGGGATATAACAAGTTGGTTACATCGCTCAAGGACATCAAGCGCATTCAGCCAGCAAAGGGCTCACAGCCAGAGGTCGGTAAGTTCGTTGCAGAACTTGAGGGCAAGCTCTATGATGCTATGAATGATGATCTCCAGACTCCAAACGTTATCTCTCAGCTCTTCGAGGCTTCAAAGGTTATCAACACACTTGTTGACCGTAAGGCAAAGATCAGCGCTGCTGACCTTGAGACACTTGAGAAGATTCTCCGCACATGGATAGAGGATATCCTTGGTCTTAAGACTTCAGCAGAGGCTGGTGATCCAAGTCGTGAGCAGGCCTTCGGTAAGGTTATGGACATGGTTCTTGATATGCGTGCTCAGGCAAAGGCAGACAAGGATTGGGCTAAGAGTGATGCTATCCGTGATGCCCTTAACGAGGCAGGATTTATAGTAAAGGATACTGCGGACGGGCAGGTGTGGTCGCTGTAAAGCCCAAAAAGCCCACCCAGTCCCTCCCAAAGGGAGGGTTCCACCCCCCTCCCCCCTCCAGGGGGAGTAGATAGTATTTCTAATCAAAAATATTTGCTCTACCTATAAGGGGCAATACTATAAAACATCCTTCCTCCTGGGAAGGCTTGGTTAGGCTTTATGATTAAAGAACAATACGAAATTATGGCGCCTGTTGGCTCTCGCGAGTCACTTGCCGCTGCTATCAATGCCGGAGCAGATTCAATCTACTTCGGCATTGAGAAGCTAAATATGCGTGCTCATTCTGCATCTACATTCACGATAGAAGACCTTCGCGAGATAGCTGCTACGTGCGATGCAAAGGGCATAAAGACATATCTCACCGTGAATACTATCATTTACGGCGAGGACATAGAGCAAATGCACGAAATCATCGACGCTGCAAAGGAAGCGGGTATAAGTGCCGTTATTGCTTCCGATGTTGCCGTTATGACCTATTGCCAAAAGGTTGGTCAGGAAGTTCACCTCTCTACCCAGCTCAATATCTCCAACATAGAGGCTCTGCGTTTCTATGCCCAGTTTGCTGATGTGGTGGTACTTGCCCGTGAGCTCCGTATGGATCAGGTGAAGGCTATTCATGAGCAGGCTGTGAAGGAGAATATCTGTGGTCCTTCTGGTGAGCCTATACGCATAGAGATGTTCTGCCACGGAGCTTTGTGCATGGCTATCTCTGGCAAATGCTATCTCTCACTTCACAATGCAGGTCGTTCGGCTAATCGTGGAGAATGTGTTCAGATATGCCGTAGGAAGTATGATGTCACAGATGCTGAGACAGGCAACGAACTCCTTGTTGACAACAAGTATATCATGTCGCCAAAGGATCTAAAGACAATACGCTTCATTGACAAGATGATGGATGCCGGTGTGCGTGTGTTCAAGATTGAAGGTCGTGCGCGTGGTCCTGAGTATGTTGATACCGTGGTTCGTTGCTATCGTGAGGCTATCAATGCTGTTCTTCATGATGCTGATTCGTCAGATGAAGAGAAACTCTTTACCGAGGCAGCAAAGGATGCATGGGACGAGCGTCTTGCCCGTGTCTTCAACCGTGGTTTCTGGGATGGATACTATCAGGGACAGACTCTTGGCGAATGGAACGACTCCTACGGCTCAAAGGCTACGGAGAAGAAGGTTTATTGCGCAAAGACGATAAAGTACTTCTCAAAGATTGGCGTGGCAGAGTTTCAGGTTGAGGCTCACGAGATAAAGGTGGGTGATAAGTTGCTGATCACAGGACCTACTACTGGTGCCATGTATCTTGACTGTAATGAGATACGCTATGACCTAAAACCTGTTCAGACAGCTAAGAAAGGCTGGAGAATCAGTATTGCCGTTCCTGATAAGGTAAGGCCAAGTGATAAGCTCTTCATCTTAGAGCCTGTTAAGTAAAAAGTAAAAATAGAAAGTAAAATGACTATAAACGAAATACAAGATGAGGTAATAGAAGAGTTCAGCGCATTTGACGACTGGATGGATAAGTATCAGCTCCTTATTGATTTAGGCAACGAGCAGGAGCCTCTCGACGAGAAGTACAAGACTGAGCAGAACCTTATTGACGGCTGTCAGTCTCGTGTATGGCTTCAGTGTGACCGTGACGCTGAGGGGAATCTCGTATTCTCAGCAGAGAGCGACGCGCTTATCGTGAAGGGTATCATAGCTCTTTTGATACGTGTCATAAGCGGACATAAGCCACAAGAGATTCTTGATGCCGATCTCTATTTCATTGAGGAAATAGGTCTGAAGGATCATCTGTCGCCAACACGCTCAAACGGTCTTCTTGCTATGGTAAAACAGGTTAAGGCATACGCCCTTGCCTATACAATGAAATAAATGTTAGAGGGACTTTCTTATTCAGAAAAACTTTTACTCGGTTATTTTGCCACTCAGGATACGGACAATATCCTGCCAACTGATATTGTGGCACGCATAATGAAAGTTGACAAGGATTTTGTGGGGGGTAGTCTTCACCTTAAACTTGCCAATGATGGATATCTTGTGCGTGGCACGTATAATTTCACGTATCGTGAGCTGATGTATCGCATTTCACCAAGCGTGATGGTTAAGATATTGGAGTGGCTCTATGATACAGATGAGGGAAACAACGTATTGGAGGTATTGTGTAAAGTCTTCCAATACTTCCAGATGAATCAGAAACCCGTTCAGATAGCATTATGCGAGTATATCCGCAGTCACTATAGCAATACATCAGAGGCTTCTATCATATTCGGCAACGACGTTGTATATCTTCAGCCCATCATCAATGATGACAAGTATATGGCTCTGTTGTCGCATATCACAGAACCAAGTTTCGTGGAACTCATAAACAGTGTGCTACAGCTCTGCTACAAGGGTGAGATGCTGATTGAGAGCAAGCGCATAATAACACTTGCAGAGGCACGAAACTATTCTACAGACCTACGAAGAGATGAACTTCTCTATTCTATCTATCTGTATGCCTATCTTGCAGAGGGAAAGAAACCAAAGTTCCTTACTGACAAGCCTATATGCGATGCCCATCTGCTTTCTGCAGTGGTTCTCACCTTCAAAGGGCAGTATTCTGATGCCTTGAAGGAATTCCGAAAGGCACAGGTAATCTACAACACAAAGACATCAAAGACAATAGCAAGCACAAACCTGCCTACAAGCATAGCCAACTTCATCTACATCGTCTGCTGTAAGCGCGAAGGTACGGCCAATGGTGAGAGTATGATTGCCAACTTCATCCGACGCAATGAGAAGAAGATGAAGGAGGATGCAATAAAGGCTGCCTGGACGTTGGCTTGCGCATTTACCAACAGGAAGGGGTATGTTAATGAGATACGCCTTCTCTTCCCAACCGTTGACAAACTTTCAAAACAGCTTTTCGTACTTCTTGTCAACTATCTCGGCAGAACGAGTATTCTCACAGAAGATGGTATCGAGAAAAACTCACCTCAGTGGCTTTGTATCAAATATGACAATGAGAAATTCATGCCATTGAGCGAGAAAGAGCATAAACTTGCCGAGAAATCATACTACGAGAACCATCTGCTCACATCCATCTATGTCAAGCAGCAATGGGAATACGTGCTTGAATCGCTGTCTGCCAATAAGATGGAGCAGATAAAGGATGCAGAGCAGTCTGAGCGTCTGGCATATTTCATGCAAAGCATTAATGACGATGTATGTGAGGTGCGCCAACAGCAGATTTTGAAATCAGGTGCATGGAGCGCAGGCAAGAGCGTAGGCTATTACAGCTTCATGGATATGGCTGACGAGAAGATGGATCCTGAGGATGTGCGTATCCGTAATCGTGAGCGCTACGGCAATAAGAACTCCACGTATTATGTGAGTCTTGCCAATGTGCTTCCCGAGATGACTTCCCGTTCCCGACTGTACGTTGGTAAATGGGCTCCTTACTCTCTCGTTACCGTTTCTGAGGAAATGCCATATCTGGTTATAGAACGTTCAGATACCGAATTTACCATCAAGAGTAATGTGCCGGAAGAACAGGTAGATAGGGATTACGTGATTGTCTCCCGTGGTGCTTCAAGTATCAATTATCTTCGTATGACACCTGAACTGCGCCCTTATTTCAGTCAGTTACTCGACCTTGGCAAGTTCCCGCTTGATGCGGAGGAAACGCTGTCACACTTCCTTGAAAGCCTTCGCGGAAAGGTGGAGGTACATTCTTCTCTCATCAGAGGAGGCTCAACGCTTGATACTGTAAAGGGAACATCAAAAATAACCCTGCAAATGCGCCCTCAGGGTAAGGAGGCATATATTGTCAGCATTTTCTGCCGACCACTTGCCGACGGTCGTGCGCAATGCATACCGGGTGAGGGTAGTTCGGTGATATTCGATATTTCAGGTGCCACACGCGTCTGCGTAGAACGTGATCTGGAGAAAGAGCGTAACAACTACTATAACCTTGTGAATGGTGTAGAAGACACTCTACCACCCGAGAAGACTTTTCAGGTTGATGCCTTCGGACTCCTTCCTATCCTTGATTTCATCCGTGAGCAGGGCGAGGACTCCCCTTATGTGCTTGAATGGCCGGAAGGACACAAACTCAGGCTCAACCACCGCTATACCGCCTCACAGTGGAATGCTTCGTTGAAGAAGAACAAGAACGGATGGTTTGAGATGGAGGGTTCTGTGCAACTGGATGAGAATACGAAAATCTCTGTTGCCGACCTTCTCGACCTCATAGGCCAGAGCCGTAACCGCTTCATCCGTCTTGGTGAGAACGAATATATCGCATTGAGTGAACGCCTGCACCGACAGCTTATGTCGCTGGATGCCCTTGCTTCACGTCAGCGTGGCCATTTGCAGATGTCGGCTTTCTCGGCTGCTTTGCTCGATACGAGTATGGTTGACGGCGAACTTCATCTTGAAGTCGATCCTGAACTTATCGAGATAAGAAAGAGAATCCTTGATTCAAGCGAATACAAGCCAGAGATACCAAAGACCCTCAACGCCACCCTTCGTGGTTATCAGGTAGAGGGATATCAATGGATAGCACGTCTCAACTCGTGGGGCGCAGGAGCGTTGCTTGCCGATGACATGGGACTCGGTAAGACAATACAGACAATCTCCTATTTGCTCTTCAAGGCAAGCGAAGGACCTGCTCTCGTCGTTGCACCTGCCTCTGTGGCGCCCAACTGGAAAACGGAAATCGAGAAGTTCGCACCTTCACTTAATGTCTCTATACTCAACTTCACCACTAACCGTTCTACTTGCATTTCCGATGCAAAGGCTGGTGATGTGGTCATCTGTACATACGGCTTGCTTCTCTCTGTCAAGACAGAGATAACGCAGAAGGAATGGATTACAGCCGTGCTTGATGAGGCTCATGTGATAAAGAACCGTGGTGCCAAAACCTCTGGTGTTGCCATGCAGCTAAAGAGCAAATACCGTGTCATGCTGACCGGTACTCCTGTGCAGAATCATCTTGGCGAGCTGTGGAATCTCTTCCAGTTTGTCAATCCCGGACTTCTCGGCAGCTATGAGGACTTCTCACGCCGTTTCATCGCACCTATAGAGGTGGCTAAGGATAAGGACCGACAGCAGCAGCTCGACCGTATCGTGCATCCGTTCATGCTTCGCAGAACGAAGGAGAAGGTTCTCGATGAACTTCCTGAGAAGACGGAGATCTACCAGACCGTGAACCTCTCACCTGAGGAAATGGCGGTATATGAGATTATCCGTGAGCGTGCTCAGAAGATGCTGGAATCAGAGGACTCTGATAAGGTTTCTGTCAATGCCCTTGCCGAAATCACACGTCTGCGTCAGGCCTCCTGCTCTGCCCAACTAGTGGAGAAGAACTGGAAAGGAAAGGCTTCAAAGATTGAGGCTCTTATCGAGGCTCTTGAACCAATAATAGAGAGCGGTGACTCTGCACTCGTATTCAGCCAGTTCACCTCGTTCCTCGCCATTGTGCTGAAAGAACTCGAAAAAGCCAATATCCCTTATCTCTATATCGATGGTTCAATACCGGTAAAAGAGCGTCAGAAACTTGTAGAACAGTTCCAGGCAGGAGAATGCCCGGTATTCGTCATCTCTCTCAAGGCAGGAGGATTAGGACTCAATCTTACCCGTGCAAACTATGTCTTCCATCTCGATCCTTGGTGGAATCCTGCCATCGAACAGCAAGCCACCGACCGTGCCCATCGTATCGGACAGCATAATGCCGTTACCGTATATCACTTCCTGTCTTCTGGCACTATCGAGGAAAAGATCAAGCGACTACACGAGCAGAAACGTGACCTTGCAGATAACATCCTCGAAGGTACTGATATGAGCGGTAAGATTACAGGCAAGGAACTGCTTGAGATGATTAAGTAAGACCCCCCTCCGTCTGAAACATACTCCGATGTTATCAACATCGGACTTCCCCCGAGGGGGAGAGTCTTATATATACCTTTTATCGCGATAATAATGAAAAAAGCATTAGGTAAAATAGCAAAGATGTTTAGATTTCCGGCTCCCTCCCTACGTGGGAGGGCGGGGGGAGAGGCCGTTCTCTTTCTCCTCCTCTTCCTTTTTTCCTGTACACAACGGGAAAGGAGCAAGGATGTTTCTTCTTCAGTCCTAAGATATTCCCTTGGTACTACCCCTGTAAAGAATCAGGGAAAGGTGGAGGCTTGCTGGATCTATGCCTATCTTGCATGTATTGAGACAGAGAGAATCGAGAACTACGGCGACTCAATGAACCTGTCACCTATATGGCTTGTGCGTAATCTGCTTCAGGAACAGGCATCGGAAAGCTATCTGTCACAAGGCACTATGCCAATAAGCGTAAGAGGCATAGGACCCGATGCAGAGCGATTGCTGAAGGAATACGGTATGGTGCAATGGAGCACTTACTGTCCTGATAACCTCAACAGCAAGGCTTTGGCAAGACTTGTCAGGCAGAAGGTGAAGATTGCCATAAATAACCACATGGGTTTGGAAAGGCTTAACAAGGACGTGGACGATGCCCTGCCATTCATTCCACACAACCTTAGAAAAGGCTTCTATCTGTATAGCGCGCACTACACGCCGAAGCAGTTTGGGGAAAGTATTCTCTATGGTATAAACTTTACTTGGCTAACATCCTACAAGCATCATCCATACGGCGAGCCTTTCGTACTCGAAGTGCCTGATAACCACCGTCGTCATGCTCTTATGAACGTACCTCTCAACGACATGTATTCTCAGGTTGTAGAGGCTCTGAAAAAACACCATCCTGTATATTGGGAAGGTGCAATGCCAGGCAAGAGAAAACCATCAATCGATGGTGATGTCACAACCCTTCGCCAACGCTCCTTTGAACGTTTCCATACTACCGATCAGCACGCTATGGCTATAGTGGGCATGACCAAGACAAAGAAAGGCGGCATACGCTTTATTTGCAAGAACTCATGGGGAAAAGAGTGGGGTAACAACGGCTACTGTCTTATGTCTAAGGAAGAATTCCTTATCAACACTATCCTCGTTGGAATAGTGGGAAAAGGGCTACCTTATAGTGTTTAGAAAGCGCGGGCGTTAGAGATTGCCACCAACACCCATCACCCAACACCTATCACCCAATGGTAGTTATTTGATTTTGAGTATCTGTAGTCTCTCTCCTGTAAGATATAGAATCAGATGTTTTTCCTTCCTTTCGGTATATATAACGTCATTGCTTACGAGAGTGGCTTTGCCTTTGTTTATACACCATAGGTCATGTTTATGACCATGACCTACCAACGGCTCAACAAAACTGTTTTCTCCCAAACTCGAAGTGACTACATAGATATCTTGTGGCATATATTCCTTTGTCGGACTTGAGGTTGACATATTCAGGATATTGCCTTTGTTTGTCATAATCAGTACGCTGTCATTAGCTGAGTTGATAGCTGTAAATGTGTTGTCCGCATTTTTCTTTAGGTACTTATCATCAATGATATAAAAACTATAGGCACCCGTTATGGTAGTGTCGTGCGGAGCTATGTTCATCTTGTTGGTCGTAAGGTCATAGATAGCCTCACGGTCGTTGAAGAGCAAGCGTAGGGTGTTGTTTGATTTTGTAGCAGAATTTACAGATTCATCGATTTCAACAGGCTGGAAGAACAGTTGATAGCCATCATTCGCATTGAAAGCTGCGATGAATGGTTTTTCCTTATGCTGTATTTGTCCGCTACCATAAATTGCCAGTGCATTGCTTACCATGAAAACGGTATCATTTTTGAGAAAAATCTGTGATTGTGTAGCCTTTTCAGGGAATTCAGTTTTCCAAATCTCGGTCATGTCATCGTTAAAGCAGCGAATACAGTTACGATCAGCAAAATAGTTCTTTCCTAACTCTGGAATGATATTGGAATGTAGTCCTGCTATTTTGTAAGCACTTGGTGCACAGTTGAAAGAGCGATATGTAGGGATATATACAGGGTAATAGCTAGGATTAACTCCCATCATGCCTCCTGCTATTCCTGCTGCAACTCCAGCAGCAACTCCGATAAGGATAGAGGTGAAGACTGTCTTCTTATTGGTTATGGTTGTCTTTGATTCCAGTTTATTCATCTCACCGGTTTGCCAGTTGATGCGGATAAGATCCCTCGATATAACATAGTCGCTTATGCTATCTATTGTCTGATTGTATGTCAAGCCATCATCAATATTCAACAGTTTCTTCTCTTGCCATATCTTCTCACCTGTGGTCATAGAATAGGCTGTAACCTTGGCATAATCACTAAAACGGTTCTGTGAGAAGAGAAGAAGATTGTCGTTCACATGACCAAAAAACATCTCATTTGACTTTAGATTCAGCAACACTGCTTTTGAATCTAAGTCAATAGTGGAAACATTATTCATGCTCATTTCCGATATGCTGGTCTTTGATAAGACATAATCATCATCATTCCATTTGAATACTTTGGAATACAGTTTCTTGCCATCGGAAACACGATAAACACTTAATAAGGCCTTTGGTCTTTTCTCGTTTCTTGTAGCAGGGTCTATGCTCAGGAATCCTATATTCTCACCCCAGTCATCGGTGAAGACACTAAATACATCATCATTAGGAACCTTTACATCCTGCAACTTGTAATATGGAGTTTCGTTATAATCTTTGTTGAAAACAACTTCGTTCTGCAACTGCAGTAAAGCGTTATGTACAGAAATAGTATCGTTTTTTGACATAGCATTACTAACCGCAAGGGTAAGTAAGGCCACAAAAATTGCTATTCGCTTCATCTATATTTTCGTTTTGTTATATCGTCTTTATTTTTGTGAAGGCAAAAGTAATCAAAAAATATAATACTACCAAGAAAAACACACTTATTCTATCATTTAAACAATACATTCACCCACTTATTCCGTTTCAATAGCTATCTTTACCCACTTATTCTGCTTTTCCTATTTATAGAGGGAAAGAATCTTTGTAAAACACATTAACAGCCCTTACGGACTGCCCTATTAGGTGTCGCACCTTCGGCGTTCATTCGCGACAACTAACGCATTAGTAACACCTTGCTATTTGCTTTCGCTTTCTAAAAAACAGGATAAAACCAATTAAAACATATAAAAACAAAAATGTTTTACCTTGTTTTCTTTTGTTTTTATTGGTATTTCTAAATGGCGAAAGCAACTCATTATTGTAAGTTAAAAAGCGAAAGCAAGTCGTTATTAACAGCCAATACCAAACAGCAAAACACCCAATACCAAATAATCGGGATGATTACGTGTTTTCGTTTTGGTGCATGGAGTAGGCGAAATTACAATGAAATGTGGGATTTTCTCAGTATATTTTCGTACCTTTGCAGTATATTATTCTATTTTAAACATGAAGAAATCGTTTATTATAGCCTTAGGGCTGAGTTTAACAACATCTATTATTAATGCACAGGCAATCCTGCCTTATCAGGATGCAAAAATGAGTGCTACGGAGCGTGCTAACGACCTGTTGAAGCGTCTGACCTTGGAAGAGAAGGTGGGGCTGATGATGGATCAGTCAAAACCTGTGGCACGCCTTGGTGTGAAACCTTATCAATGGTGGAATGAGGCGTTGCATGGTGTGGCTCGAAATGGTGTTGCCACAATGTTTCCTCAGGCGATTGGTCTGGCTGCAACATTTGATACTAACCTGGTGCAGGAGTGTTTCGACATTGCAAGTACTGAGGCTCGCGTGAAGAACCGTCTGGCGCGTGAAAAGAGCAAGGATAACATCCGCAGATATCAGGGTCTCACATTCTGGACTCCTAACGTGAACATCTTCCGTGACCCACGTTGGGGACGCGGTCAGGAGACATACGGAGAGGATCCATATCTCACAAGTCGTATGGGCGTGGCTGTTGTCAATGGTCTTCAGGGACCTGACGGCAACAAGACTCATGCCTGTGCAAAGCATTATGCCGTTCATAGCGGTCCGGAATGGAACCGCCATGTGTTCAATGCAGATAATGTGGCAAGTCGTGACCTGTGGGAGACATATCTGCCTGCGTTCAAGGCTCTCGTGACAGAGGCAAAGGTGAAGGAGGTGATGTGTGCCTACAACCGTTATGAGAATGAGCCATGTTGCGGTTCAAGTCGTCTGCTCACACAGATTCTGCGCAACGACTGGGGCTTTGACGGACTTGTGACAAGTGACTGCTGGGCAATCAATGACTTCTACACCCCGGGGGCTCACATGACTGAGCCTGATACCATCCATGCGGATGCAAAGGCAGTATGGAGCGGTACTGACCTTGAGTGTGGCGGTTCTTACGCCTCCCTTCCCGAGGCTGTGCGTCAGGGACTCATAACCGAGAACCGTATCGACCAGTCAGTATTCCGTCTGCTCAAGGCTCGTTTCGAGCTTGGTGAGATGGATGAGAGGACACCATACGATGATATTCCTGCATCAGTCATAGCTTGTGCTGAGCATAAGGCAAAGAGTCTGCAAGCGGCTCGCGAGGGTATCGTGCTTCTTAAGAATGACCGCCCGGCAAATGGCAAGGGTGCTCCATTGTTGCCTCTGAATTCCCGTCAGACAATAGCGGTTGTGGGTCCTAATGCCAATGACAGTATAATGCTTTGGGGTAACTATAACGGTACTCCTGATGCTACCACTACCATTCTTGACGGAATACGTAAGTATGTGAAGCCAAACAAGCTGATTTACTCTCAGGGTTGCGGACTTGCACAAACCACCAGCTATAGGAGTTGGATGGGTGTTGGTCGTTCGGCTGGTGAACAAGGCTGGTATGCAGCCTATTACAATACTACGGACTTCAGCGGACCTGTAGCTGCCTACGGCCGTTACAAGAACGCTATGCAGCTCTATACCTATGGAGGTACTACTTTCCGTGCAGGTGTGAATACAGAGAATTTCTCAGCTGTCTATAAGACAACAATCAATACCCCGAAAGCAAGTAATATAGAGTTTGACATCAAGGCTTCATGTGCTAAGATTCAGTTGCTTGTGAATGGCGAGGTTGTGAAGGAGGCTGAGGGACGCTTGGGAAGTCGTGGAAGCAAGGAACCAGTGTATGTTCTCTCTACAGAGGCTGGTAAGACATACGAGCTTGAGCTTCGCTATGTAGGTGGCAAGGGTATCAACGCGCTGATGTTTGATATGGGTAACACTACTCAATTCAATGATGATGAGTTGATAAAGCAGCTTCGTCCTGCCGATGTGGTTGTCTTTGTAGGTGGTATCTCTCCAAGCCTTGAAGGTGAGGAGATGCCAGTACAGATAGAAGGCTTCAAGGGCGGTGACCGTACTGATATTCAGCTTCCGCGTGTTCAGCGTGAGCTCATTGCCAAGATTCGCAAGGCAGGCAAGCGCATCGTATATGTCAACTGCTCAGGTTCTGCAATGGCTATGGTTCCAGAAGAAGAGAACTGCGATGCTATGATGCAGGTGTTCTACCCAGGTCAGATGGGTGGTCAGGCAGTGGCAGAGACACTCTTTGGCGACAACAATCCGTCAGGTCGTCTGCCTCTCACTTTCTATAAGGATACGCTTCAGATGCCAGGTTTCCTTGATTACAGCATGAAGGGCCGTACATATCGCTATATGAAAGAGAAGCCTCAGTTCTGCTTCGGTCATGGACTCTCATACACAACATTCTCTTATGGAGATGCAAAGCTTGTTCCTGCTTCATATACAGCAGATGGCAAAATGACAAAGGAGAAGATCATCATCCCTGTTACCAATACCGGTTCGCGTGATGGTGCGGAGGTTGTCCAGCTCTATGTTCAGCGTCCGGATGATAGTGAAGGTCCTGTGAAGACTCTTCGTGGTTTCAAGCGTGTGAATGTGGCTAAGGGTGAAACGGTGAATGTGGAATTGGATATCGATGATGAGACTTTCTCATGGTATGATGTTCACACAGGATGTATGATGGCTTTAAGTGGTCGTTACAACATTCTTTACGGTGGTTCTTCAGACGATAGCTGCCTCAAGACTCTTGAGGTTACAAGACCGTAGGCATTAATTAATAATTGATAATTGATAATGGTTGCTTTCGCCATCTAAAAAACAGAACAAAACCAATAAAAACATAAAAAAACAATAGGTGACGCAACTCCGTTGCTGAACTGACAATAATTATTCGCTTAGGCTCAACAAGCTAAAGCAAGTTCCCAATCTTACCAATCTTCAACCAATAAAATGGATATTTATGGAAAAAGATTGCGTAGATTGGTAATTATTGTCAGTTAAAGCACCAGAGGTGCGTTTATATTGAAATTGTTCGCCAAGGCTCACCAAGCTATGCAAGTTCTTCGCTGAAGCAAGTCGTCAAACTGACGTTATTTACTTTGTGGATAGCAACGATGAGACCCTTTCTTTTAAGGTGCGATAGTCCTCCAGCACATTCCAGATGGCATCTTCGGAAATGACACCCCGTTTCAGGGTATTGGGTAGCCTACCCTGCTCATCGTCGGCAAAGTCCTGTTTCCAAGTGTCACTACCATAGTAGGTGTCAAGTTCATGGAGCGCGTCGTATGCGGCCTCATACTCGTCGAGGGCATCGTTCAACACTCTTAGCGCATTTGTGACACGTTCAAGATTCTGCTCCATACGTTCTATTCGTTCTGTCTGTTTCATGACTCGGGTTTTTGTTCTTTCCAATTATGCGAAGGCAAAAATACAATTATTTTTTCAGATTACATCATTTCCGATATAAAAAATCATTTGTCAGACATTTTTATATGCTTGCTGGTATAATAGCGCGAGTGAGGTGAATTCAGGTTATTTAACTAATTTTTATACTCCGTATAAATTTATTTTAGTAAATTTGCACCTGATTTGACTAACTGTAATATAAAAAAACTCAACTTAAACAATAACTAAAACAAGAATAAATGACAAAATTGTTACACGGAACTTGGAGGCCCTTTCTTTTGGCTCTCCTTTTGACTGTTTCTAATGAAACGATGGCGTGGCGCGGAATGCGTATGCCTGAACTGTTCGTAAAAGGCCGTTACCTTATGGCTAAGGATGTAAACGGCAACGACAGTATCGTCAACCTGCATGGTTTCGGACAGACATATTCCCCTTGGTTCAACGAGAGAGGAAACGGATGGGGATGGGGCAAAAACCCAAGCGCATGCCTCACGTATAATCAGGGTGTGATAAAAAAGATGCTCGATAAGGGCTGGATGGTGAACTGGATGCGTCTGCACATGGATCCTCATTGGAGTAATAACGATTCAAAGGTGGAGGAATGGAAGGCTGCTAACCCTGGTAAGGGTTTCGAAGAGAACAATATCTATGCATTCGACATGGATCTCTTCAAGAAATATCTTGATGAGGTGTTTGTTCCTATGGCTGAATATGCCATTGATAACGGTCTTTATGTGGTGATGCGCCCACCTGGCGTATGCCCAGAAAAACTTGCCATAGGTGATGAGTATCAGGAGTATCTCATAAAGGTTTGGACTTACGTTTGCAGTCATGAGAAGCTGAAGAACAACCCTTACGTTATGTTTGAGCTTGCCAACGAGCCTATAAACATGAGGGGTGATGACGGTCAATATACGAGTTGGTCGGACGGCTCTCAGAAGAATTGCACAAAATTCTTCCAAAAGATTGTTGACGAGATTCGTGCCGTTGGCTGTAACAATATCCTTTGGGTTCCAGGTCTTGCATATCAGCAGAACTATCAGGGCTATGTGAAGTATCCTATTGAGGAACGTGAGGGCGGACTTGGCATTGGCTACGCGGTGCATTGCTATCCGGGTTGGTATGGTTCTGACTCAGAGGTTGCAAGTGCTGAGCAGAAGGTGGTGACCAACGGAGCGGGCTATGTTGAGTTCAGTACCGGTTGGGATAACAGCATCTCGGGCATTGCAGCAAAGGCGCCTATCTTGGTAACGGAGATGGACTGGGCTCCTAAGAAATACGACAGCTCTTGGGGTAAGGCTACTACCGGCACAGAGGGTGGTGTAGGCTTTGGTGCTAACTTCCATTTCATCATGGATAAGACAGGTAACGTTAGTTGGATGCTCTTTACCGATGCCGACAAACTCGCAAGATATGATGACAGCAAGCCTGACGGCAATAGCTTCTACACCGACCCTGAGGCTTGTGTACGTCCTATCTACCGTTGGTATAAGCAGTATGCTGAGATTCCGAACTACTCTTCATACACTCCAGAGCGTGAGCAGCATATTCTGGATTCTATTAAGCATGTGAAGGATTCTATTGCCAGCATTCCTTGGTATTATCCTAACGATGAGGACATGTTCAATCCAAGTATCTGGGAGACTGGTTCTGTAACAACAAACGAAGATGGTACGTTCACACTCAAAGTAGGTCAATATGGTTTTGGAGGATTCAAGTTTACAGGTGGTCGTGATTTTTCAAAATTCAGGTATCTTGTATTAAACCTTGCGGCAGCTCCTACGTCAAATAATTGGTCGTTGCGCCTTTTTGATGGTAATGATTATTTCGGTACCCATTCTGAACTTAGTGTTGGCAAGAAGACGCGCGTGGTGGTTGATCTTCAGAATACGAAGAAAACCAATGGTGTAAAACTGGATGTCTCTCATATATATATCCTCGGACTGTGGGATTATGGTAACTCTCCTATCAAGATTAAGGACATCTATGTAACCAACAATGCCGACTATTCACCAGAGGTAGCGACGGGTATTGAGGATATCGCTATCATCCGAAACCCATCAGATGACACCCATGTGTTCAACCTCAACGGACAGCGTGTAGTTGAACCACAGAAGGGTCAGATCTATATCTGTAATGGAAGGAAGGTAATATACTAAGTGAATAGTGAATAATGATTAAAGAATAATTAAAAATTAAAACTATAAAATTAACATGCCTATCACACTCCGGCTCCCTATGAGGGGAGGATGGGGGGAGAGGCCGAACTTTTAACATCTATGAAACTAAACCCAACAATGAAGGCTGTTGTCTTTGGCCTTGCACTCGTGGCTTCTCAGAGCACTTACGCTCAGGGACTGAAGGATGCATACAAAGACTATTTCAAGGTAGGTGTTGCGCTCAACACACGTAACTTCTCTGAGGCTGAGCAGAAAGTAATCCTCGAGAACTACAACAGCGTTACCTGTGAAAACGACATGAAACCAGGTGAGCTTCATCCAAATGAGGGTGAATGGAGATGGGAGAAGGCTGACAGCATCGCTAACTGGTGCCGTCGCAACAAGATTCCAATGCGTGGTCACTGTCTCGTTTGGCACAGCCAGTTCGCTAACTGGATGCTTCGTGACAAGAAGGGTAACTTCGTGAAGAAGGAAGTGTTCTACGAGCGTCTTCGTGATCATATCCACACAGTTGTAAACCGCTATAAGGACATCGTTTACTGTTGGGACGTAGTTAATGAGGCTATGGCTGACCAGCAGCGTCCTGCATGGGGCAATCGTCCTGCTGGAAGCCCATACCGCGAGTCTGACCTCTACAAGCTCTGTGGTGATGAGTTCATCGCAAAGGCATTCGAGTTTGCCCGTGAGGCAGATCCTAAGGCTCTCCTTTTTTATAATGACTACAACGCATTCGACAAGGGCAAGAGCCAGCGTATCTTCGACATGGTAAAGAAGATGAAGGATGCAGGTGTGCCTATCGACGGTATCGGTATGCAGGGTCACCTCAACATCTTCAACCCATCAATGGAGGATTTCGGCAATGCTATCGACAAGTATGCTACTCTCGTTAAGCATATCCAGATTACCGAGCTTGATATCCGTGCAAATGAGGAAATGGGTGGTCAGCTCAATTTCAGCCGTCAGGGTGTAGAGATCAAGCCTTGGGTAAAGGCTCTCCACACCGACCAGTATGCACAACTCTTCAAGTGCCTGCGTAAGCATAAGGACGTTGTTGACGTTGTAACATTCTGGAACCTCTCTGACCGCGATTCATGGGTAGGTACATCTAACTATCCTCTTCTTTTCGACAAGGATCTCAACAAGAAGGAAGCATATAATGCAGTTCTCAACTTCGACCCTGCATTGGATAACGTTACTCCTATCGAGGACTTCAAGCCAAGCGAGTTGAACCAGCCTGGTCAGGAGTACCCAATGGTTAACTCTCAGGGCTATGCTCGTTTCCGCGTAGAGGCTCCACAGGCTAAGTCAGTTATCGTTAGCCTCGGTCTTGGCGGTAGAGGCGGTACTGTTCTCCGCAAGGGTAAGGACGGTTTCTGGTGGGGCACAACAGAAGGCCCTATGGATGAAGGTTTCCACTACTATCACCTCACTATCGACGGTGGCGTAGTAAACGATCCAGGTGCTAAGAACTACTACGGTTCAGTACGTTGGGAGTCAGGTATCGAGATTCCTGCTCACGATAAGGACTTCTATGCTCTCAAGAACGTTCCTCATGGTAACGTACAGAAGATTATCTTCCACTCTCCATCAACCAACACAGAGCGTGAGGCATACGTATATACTCCTGCAGGTTATGAGAAGCCTACTGTAAAGAAGGGTGGCAAGGCTGTTGCAAACAAGTATCCTGTTCTCTATCTCCAGCATGGTTGGGGTGAGGATGAGACAGCTTGGAGCAATCAGGGACATGCAAACCTTATCCTTGATAACCTCATTGCAGAGGGCAAGTGCGAGCCATTCATCATCGTTATGACCTACGGTATGACAAACGAGCTGAAGTTCGGTCACATGAACGAGTTCGACTGGACAGCATTCCAGAAGGTTCTCATGGATGAGCTTGTTCCTTATGTAGATTCACACTTCCGCACAATCGCTGACCGTGACCATCGCGCTATGGCAGGTCTTTCAATGGGTGGTATGGAAACACGTATGGCAACCCTCGCTCGCCCAGAGGTATTCGGTTACTGGGGCTTGCTCAGCGGTGGCGTTTACGAGCCAAAGGATCTTCAGAACATCAAGGCTCCTAAGCACATGTTCCTCTCTTGCGGTAGCAAGGAGACACCAGACCGCATCAAGAAGGCTGTAGATGAGCTCACAGCAGCTGGTTTCAAGGCTACTGGCTATGTTTCAGAGGGCACAGCACACGAGTTCCTCACATGGCGCCGTTCACTCAAGGAGATGGCTCCACTGCTCTTCAAGTAAAAGTTTATAATCAATCAAAAATAACAAAAAGCAGATTGCTGTAGTGGCAGTCTGCTTTTTTTATAGAAAAAACTATCAAAAACTATGCACTTTTAATTTTTTATTAGTACCTTTGCATGATCATTAGGATTTCTCTATTATTGTATTTATCACAAAGATAGAAGAAAAAACTGACGTGACATAATTAAGAGCCATAACTTATTGCATATAAACTTAATGAAATATAAAAACTATAATACAAAATAAAGGTCTATGAAATTACTAGAACATTTGAAGACGGTACGATATGTAGCAGTACTATTGTTTTTGATCCCTTCTCTACAGGTTTGCGCACAAAGCAATATCCGTGAAGGTTATATTATTACATTGCAAGGCGATACGCTACATGGCGAAATTGATTTCCGTACATCAGCCATGAACATGAAGCGATGCGTTTTCCGGAAGAAAGATGAGACATCATTCAAAACATATCTTCCTGAAGAAATTTCCGGTTATAGGTTTACCAGCAATGGTATTTACTATGTAAGTAAAGAGGTAGAAACAGAAAATGAAGGCAAAAAGGTACTTTTTGTCGAGTACGTACTTCATGGAAATATGAATCTTTATCAGTTAGGTTCCGATGATATGCTACTTGAAGATGAAGATGGAAATCTGGCAAAATTCTCGGTAGTAAAGGCACAACGCTCTACTGACAAAAAGGAAGTCAGGAATGAAATGAAAGATGTGCTGATTCTGCTCAATAAGAGTATTAATGCCACAAATATTCTTTTGGAGAAAGACAAGAGCCGCGAAAACACCAAGGCGGCTGTTAAGGCCTATGTGGATGAAGTATGTCCTGATGGTTTTTGTGAGGCATTCGAATACAAGAACAAGAAGACTCCAAAAGAAGACCGCACTATGCATTATTGGGTAAAAGTAGGATTAAAAAACACGACATACAAATTCTACAATGACGAAAGCTTGTCAGGCGTTTCTCCTCAATTTTCTGCTGGTCTCGATTTCCACATAAATCGCTTATTTAAGGGACTGATGGTAAATGTAGGCATAGCATTCGAACCAGGTAAAGGATCGCAAGATCTTCCTGATGTGTATAAGGATGATAAGCCTGAAATTCCTTACTTTGAAAAATTTTCAGATGCTGAGTTTCAGCAGTTGGATATAATGCTTGGTCCTGGCTATCAGTTTAAGATGGGATCACTTATGTTACGTACAAAGTGTGGTGCTATCTATCGCCTTTCATCTCATAAATTCCATTATACAAGATCAATATACTCTTATGATATGGACATAAGAGGATTCAAGAAAAATAAATTATTAGCTGAAAAAAAGATAGACTATGATTTTGATACTCAGTTCGGCTTATATGCAGGTTTGGGTATCGAATATCCGCTTAAGAATTTTTCTATTATCTGTGATCTGGATTATATCTATGATTACAATAAATGGGATGTTTCTGGAATAGAGGATAAAACTGTAATCAAGCAACATGGTTTCTGTCTATCGGCTGGTGTGAAATTCTAATGACTATATAGCGTTTCAAATAAACATAAAAAAAGCAGATTGCTATCTCGGCAGTCTGCTTTTTTTGTGTAATTTATGTTGGTTTATTACATGAATTAGTAACTTAAGATCTGTATTTTCCCATTATCCAAGCATAGGATCAGATGTCTGGATTTTGTACGAATGGAGTTTAATCTGTCACTAATGAGGGCAGCCTCACCGTTTTTGAGTAGCCATAGTTCCATGAAGTTGCCTCTTTGTCCTACGATGAATGTCATATCATCATGGCTTGCTATGGTTCTGTATGCCTCTGTCGGAGTTGCCAAGACGGTTGGCTTTCCATTCTTTACATCCACAACATATCCTTTGTTTGTCCTAATAGGAACAGTATTCCTTGTCGGTTTTATTTCAGAGAATGAGTTATCCTTATCAACTTTGAACAACTGTCCTTCGTCGATATAGTATTTGAAGCTTCCTATAAGGGTTGTATCAGTATCAAAAAAGTCCATTTTGTTGCTGGTTGTGTTGTAGATAGCCTCTCGATTTGGGAAAAGCAAGTGCAGTTGATCGTTGGAAGAGATGCATGATATTACGTTTTGATTTTCCATTTCCATTGGCTGATATGAGAACAGCTTACCATCGGTGGCACTAAATGTAGCGACGTATGGCTTTTCCATTGCCTTTGCGCCACCATTGCCATAAATAGCCAATGCGAGATTTACCATGCATATTGTATCGCCTTTGAGGAAGAGCTCGGAGCGTGTGGCCTTCTCAGGAAGCTCTATTTTCCATGTCTCGTTCATATCATCATCGAAACAATATAGTGAGTTGCGGTCGGCGAAATAGTTCTTTCCTGAGTTCTGAATAACGTAGGAGTTAAGTCCGCCTATTTTGAGTGGACTTGGCATATAGAAGAATGAGCGGTAGTTATTGTTTAGTGTTGTGTTATAGACAGGATAGTATATTGCAGAAAGTCCCATCATACCTCCCACGATTCCTGTTGCTGCTCCTATAAATATAGTGGAGAGGACCTTCTTCTGGTTAGCAATGGATGTCTTGCTTTCCAGTCTCTTTATGTCGCCTGTCTCCCAGTTGACGCGGATGAGATCTCCAGATACAACATAGTCACTCACTTCATCTATAGGCTGGCAAGTGGTCATACCATTATCATTGTTGAGAAGCTTTTTCTGTTGCCAGACCTCTTGGCCTGTAGTCAAGGAATAGGCTGTTATCTTTACTTTATCGGTTAAGTTGTTACGCGTGCAAAGGAGGAGCTTGTTATTTACATAACCCATATATGAGTGTACGCCTTTCTGTTCAAACAACTGTGCGGTTGTGGCAAAATCAGTGATTGTGGTATTATTGGAGAGCAACTCCGTCAGGCTTGTTTTTGACAATATATACTTTTGCCCTTTCCATGGGAAAGTCTTCCTGTAAAGGAGTTTGTTGTCGGATATGCGCTTTACGGTCATCAATATACTCTGCTTCTTCTTTTTCTTAGTATTATCCGCTGTTGAGTCAGCACTAAGAAAGCAGATATTCTCACACGAATCGTCTGTAATGAAGTTGTAGTAATCCTTAGGAACATCTATATTCTTAATCTTAAAACCGAAAACTTCCGGTTTGATAAATTTCTTTTCTGTCTTTTCCTTGTGCAGTTGTGAAGGACTTGCAGTCTGAATAGTGGTAGTGTCATGTTTCAAGACATTATCAGCCATTACATGACAGGACAGACAGATAGAAAGCGCTATAAGAATGGATATTCTTCTCATTGTATTAATTGTTTAAATTTGGGAAGTAGTGGATTCTATTTACAAAATGCAAAATTATGGATTAATCTTCATATTACCAAATATTTCTGTGTTTTTTTATGCAATAACAGCGCCAAAACAAACATTATTACAAAGAATTATTTAACATAAAAAACCTGATTGGCGAAATGCTAATCAGGTTTTTTGGTTTATTACTGTTCACCATGCAAAAGTATTCCATCATTCGTGAGTCCTTCTGCATATACTGAAATCTTACTTACATTGGAGTTATTCCAGAATGTGGCGTTTGCAGTTCCATTAGCATTAAGCTGTAATGCCGGGTTCCAATAGAGTGTGCGACGATAGTCTGTAGGCTCTTTAGGCAGTTCACACTTGCTATAGTCAGGACTATAAAACTCATCAGGTACATCTATGCCATCAAAAACATAGCGACGATCACGATAGTATAACTGCTTGTCATCATCAAGTAATGGATATACCACGTTTACTGACTCTGGAAGGTTGCTACCAGCATAGCGGGCACATCCTGACAAGCGTGGCTGATAATCGCTGTAAATGACGTATCGGTCTATCTTATCCAATCTTTCCTCTATTCTTTCACTTGTATGGAATCCTCTTGAATCAAGATAGGCACGACGATAAATTGAATCCATAGGAACATCCTTATTGTGTATCATCCGTTCTATACGTCCGGCTCCCTTTCGCACATACATTCTATAATCCTTGTTACTACCTCCATTGTTTACATACGGTAGCGCTTGACCATAGTCGCCCATATATGAACGGAGTATATGCCATGGAGTGGCATGGCGCATTCCAGCATCTATGGCATGATTGTAACCTTCATAGCCATCTACCTGAAATGCAGGCATAGAATAAGGTATCTGACGAAGTGATGAGTGTCTTGCATTCACATTGATCTCAGAGAGCAATATAGAACCATCGGAAAGCTTCCTATCATCCGTGAAATTGCCTGAAAATAAATTCAGATGCTGCTGATAGAAATCAAACGGCTTGGCAAAGCGTGGGTAAGGGAAGTGAACAATCAGAGTGGATTCCGCATCATCGCTTTCTTTATATTGCCATTCAGCATCAGGCATTCCATTTACCCACATATTTTTTCTTTTACCATCCATCCACTTTGTAGAATCACTGGCTGTAAGGAAAAGAATGGTTGGTGAATAGGTCTTTGGAAGGCGTATAGTGAATCTTCCGTTCTTGGTTGATGCCAGCATATCAGAGTTTTTATTTGTAGCAACATCAACAAGTGAGGCATAAACCATGAAACTTTTCTTTTTCTCTACCCTGCCAAAATCATCGAATTCATCATACTCGAATCCAAGATATCTAGGCCTCACATTAAAATTAAACATTTCCTCTTTAAATGACTGGTTCTGCATAAAATCCCGATTACTGACCAGCTGTGTATAATCTACCTGAAACGCATTATTCAATGAATCCGTTTGATACATTTCAGAAATTTCATACAATTTATCACACCATCTACTGATATTGTAGAAATTGCTGAAATGATAGTCATACAGCGTACCGGTAATGATAGGAGTATGTTCATCCGGCTGTGTCAGTTCCCATTCACCACGCACAGCCATATGTCGCCAGTTGAAACGGCGCCAGCCTTGAGTCATCATCAATAGGTCAAGAGCGTGACGATGCTCATAGTCATCCTTCTCAAAATACCATGACGGATTTGGCACGAAGCCTTTTATCTCCGATGCAAGGAGCATTTCCGTGAACATATCGCCATTGTCAAACAGGACGTCGGAATATTGGTTGTCACGAATAGCCAATGATACGACTCCTGTCTTTATTGATTTGTCTGACTGCACCTCGATATCAACCTTCTCATAAGGCTTATAAATATCCTTAACACCTGATATGCTGATATTTGCCTTGTTCATATCAGGACGTGTGACGAAGAAAAGACGATCGGCAAGTTTCCTGCCCTGAGCATCGAACACCGTAGCCTGATTAACTCCTGTCTCAAGGTCATCATTATTCAAGGCTATCCTTGTCACGCTATCTGTCAACTCATACATAGCCCTTACTCGTGCATCGTGCATAATGGTGATTCCGAGTGTATCTGATTTCAACTCACCAGCCTTTGTCACACAGATATTCCATAGAGAGTCACTTTGCTCTACGCTAAGCACCACTCCATCAGCAGATATATCCTTGATAGAGGCCTTTGCCGTACCTTTTTTATTTTTATCTGTGGCTGTAAACAGGAACTCAGGCGATTTACTGTCAGTAGGCGTGAAGGTGAAGACTCCACGTCCGCGATTATCAGTATGCGCGAGTTTCCTTGTTTTCTTCCCTTCCTGTATTGAGATAGTACCATCAACATATTCCCCATTGGTATATGCTGCCTCAAAGGCTACACGACAAGGCACACCCTTTATCATTTCGCCACCCTCAGGATAAAGGCGTAACTGCAACTCATTCTTGTCGGGATCTTTCTTAAAACTTCTTGCCATAGCCCGAGAGGTTATTATCCTGTTATAGCTGCCAGCCTTCATAGGAGCATCATATATAGGGAAAACACGACTATACAATTTATCGTAATCGGTAAAGAACTTATGTTCCAACTCCTCGTTGAAGAACCAGTCCTGGCAATCTGCTGAATGTTTTTTCTCAAAAGCACCCCAGTTTAGCTGCCAACGGGTATAGGCACGAAGTTCATAGAATCCGCTATACCAATCGGTATCAATAACGAAGTTTCCATGCCCTCGTCCATTATTCATATCCACCATCTTACGTTCCACCACATAGCCATCCTGATTGAGCAGTTCCACATATAGAATACCGCTCACATCCGAAGGCTTGTCATCATTTGTACGACGGAGATAGGCAGAGAACCATAACGTGTCACCTAAGAAATAGCATGTGTTATCCATGTGGACAAACACTTTCTCCTGCGGTATTAACTGCCCGATTTTCACAAGGCGGTTGGTTATATTGCCTAATTTAGTGTCAGGCAGCTGCAAATGCCATTTACGCATATTGTTACCATCTCTTACGCTATAGTCTGTTGCCAGCATTTCTTCGCGCGTAATAGCTTTACCTTCAGCCATTTCAGCCTCAGCAGCAGTACGTTTCACGAAGTTGGCATTCTTCTTCATCAGTTCAGCAAAATTCTTGTCATTGATATTGGCAAGCATATTTTCCTGCACATCATTTTTCTTGTTGTGCTTCTTCCTCAACTGCTTCCTCTCCTTTTTAGTGACCAATTCACCTGTCTGGGCAATCTTATCAATATTGAATAGAATAGCCTTGACTTTGAGATCCCCGGAATCAAAGTTGTAACCTATGCTCTGAACCTCTGGAAAACCCTTGTCTGAACGATAGTTAATTACAACAGAACAGTCAATATCGGCAGTACGGGAAACAAAGTCTTTCTTTATATTTATATTAAAGCCTTCCAACTGTCCCTTGAAGCCAAGCAGTTCGTATGTCTTTGCATCTATGTAAAGCGTACCAGTAAGAAGTCTTGTGAACGATTTCTCCAGATTACGTGAAGCCGTAATTGCATATATCTTCCTATCATTATCATCAAGAATCTCTGCCGAATAGCTATATATGTTCTTAGGAATATAAAGCATATCGAATATACCTAAAGGCGTATATGTCCCATTCCAGAACTTTGTATCATAAATAGCAGGAGAGAGTTCCAGGAGATGATGGAAATTCATATTTTCTATGAGCGAATGCAACAGAGTATCGCCAACCTGACGGCCATGACGACCGCTAACAAACTCTATCTCACGCAGATTCACCGCACTATTTGCCTCGGTAAAGGTTTCAACGAGGTCATCGGCAGAAGTCTTGGTAAGTTGTCGGTAGAAATAAATGCTCCTCTCTTTCTTGTTCTTGCGATATGATTTACGCAGTTTCGCAGCTGTCTTTTCCAGTATGTTTCTTGCAGAAAATACGGTTACTTCCTGTAAGGTATGCGACATAGGTTTTAACTTCAGCGACTCGCCTATTGAAGAAGCTTTCACATGCAGTTTCTCATATCCCATGCACGAAACCTGAAGGACATCATCATCATTTACAACGATTGAAAACTCACCTTCCTCGTTTGTCATGGTACCAACTCCATCTCTTACATAAATACTCACGAAAGGCAACGCTTCGCCTGTCTCCGCGCTCACTACACGTCCCTGATACGAGACGCCTTCTCCTTCTGCAAATGATAATGCAGAGGACAATACAAATAATAATGTCAGAATTGTCAGTTTCATAATAAATCTTGTTTACGGTTATTCTTCTCTTTCAATGCAACATACAAAGCATTTTCGCACTCTAAAAAAGGGTTTTGTCGCTTGTAAAGTCGTTTTTCTGAGTGCAAAAGTATAAATTTTCATAAGAAGTAACCAAGGTTTTTCCCTATACACATAAAGGGGATTCCCTATGATAAAATATAGGTAAAGATTATTATAAGTGAAAAGCATCATCATAGGATTTCATTCCGCAGATCTTCCTATGTAAGTCCGTACCAAACTCGATGAATCTCCGTTCCTTCACCGACTTTGCACCGAGTTTGCACCGACTTTGGTACGGAGGATCATAGGAGGAAGAGCGGAAGAACAACGGTTGTGTTTATTAAAAGATATATAGAGTAAACTATTCCGTTTCTTTTATTATTGAAAAATCACAAGTGACACAATAAGTGGTATTGTCATTCATCATTAACTCCCAATTATTTAAAGGATAATCCTCATCTTCTGGCTGGGATTCACAATTTATAATTAATTCGTAATCATCATCTAAATAGATATGTAAATCATAATAAGGAGGCGTTAACTCTATTCTTTTTATTTTCTTCCCTTCTAATTGTCTTGCTGCAACTGCGACTTTTCCAACAACCGCTGTAGTATCATCATCTGCTGTCGCTAATATTTCACCATCATGCAGTATTTCCCAATAACACCATATCCAAATAGCATTTTTGTTTTCTGCCTTAATTAGCAAAATACTACCAGCTCCCCCACCTGCTCTTGAATATATTATATTGCTATCTTCAAGCTTTTGTAAATCTTCTTCTATTTCCATATTTTCTACTTAGATTTATATCTAATCCTTTTCTTCGTAAGCTGTGAGACTACTGATATACTCATACAACCTCTTATAGAACGGGTGCTTTGTAAGTGTGCCTACGCTACCGAGAATGATGAGTTTCATCCTTGCTCGGGTGATGGCTACATTCATTCGTCGTAAGTCGCGAAGAAAGCCTATCTGCCCTTCATCGTTGCTTCTTACGAGAGAGAGGATTATAACGTCGCGTTCCTGTCCCTGAAAGCCGTCAACGGTATTAACGGAAATGAGATGACGGTAGGGCTTGAAGAACTCGCGCTTCTTTATCATTCGCCTTAACAACTGCACCTGAGCCCTATACGGAGAGATGATTCCCACATCAATACGCTCATCGAGGATGCGTTGCTTGCCGATCCTACCGTAATACAATTCAAGATGCTGGAGGGTAAGTTCAGCCTCTGCCTTGTTTATTCTGCCGAACGACTCCCCTACAAATTCTTCCTTACTCTCAATATCATCAGGCAGATCATCGGTATTGTACCACGATATAGGGTTGTCATAGTCGAGTATTCCGCGGTACTTTATCTCTGGAGCTGTCTGGAGCATACCGTTATAGAATTCCCTGCTTGAGAACTGCATTATCTGGTCGTTCATCCTATATTGCACCTTTAGCAAGGTAACAACCTCGGGCTTGTTCTCCACAATACGCTCCATGAGCGTCTTGCCAAGACCTGCCTTCAAAGCAGCAATACTCTTGACCGTAGGAGGCAACTGCTGATGATCTCCTGCAAAGATAACCCTCGACACCTTGCGTATAGGAATCCAGCAAGCGGCCTCAAGTGCCTGTGCAGCCTCATCAATAAACAATGTGGTGAACTTCATCCCATCAAGAACTCGATTGGCCGCTCCTGTAAGCGTACAGGCTATTACACGAGCCTCCTGGAACAGCTCGGCATTAATACGCACTTCAAGTTCGGTAGCTCGACTTTTAAGTCTATCCAACTGCTGATGATAGCTCTCAGAACCACGCTTGCGCTTTGACCTCATCTCGCGTATTGCCTTGCGGAGCGACCATAGCTGAGGATATTCCGGATGCCCTTCAAACCTGCGCTCGTAGGTGAAAGAGAGCATCTTATCGTTTACGCGAGTAGGATTACCCACACGAAGCACAGGAATGCCTCTATCCACAAGTTGCTCGCTTATCCAGTCAACAGCCATATTCGACTGGGCACAAACAAGCACCTGACTCTCTCGTCGGAGAGTCTCATTTATGGCCTCAACCAAAGTGGTGGTCTTACCTGTTCCCGGAGGTCCATGAACCACCATAACATCCTTTGTCCATAGCACCTCATTAACGGCTTTCTCCTGAGTCTTGTTGAGCCAAGGGAAGCTCATTGGCTGGAATTTGAAATGCTCTGCCGGCTGATGCGAATAGAAGAGGTCGCGGAGATATGCCAAGCGATTGCCACGGGCGTGCATCACACGCTCAAGGGCATCAAACATTAGGCGGTAGGAAGTTTCGTCGAAGGAGAGGGAGATGAAGAGACCCTCTAAATCCCCCTTATAGGGGGACTTTGATTCGCGAACGGAAGAACTGACTGATTGCAGTTGATTAACATAATCATCCTTTGGCAAAGAGACAACCATTCTATCGCCATCCACAAAGCTGACGGTACCTGTAACATTCAGGAATTTCACCTCTACCTTGTCCTTGGCATCTTCCTTTGGAACAGTACGGAAGAAGGCAACAGGTCTGCCATACTCAAAGTTATGCTCTATATCCTGATCCTCTGTGCGGAAAATCTCAACGCATATCTGGTTCAAAGAGTTATAGAACGACTTCCCTACCCTTACATTTGCCCACGCGTCGCCACGCTTCACCTTTCGGCGAATGCCGATAGCCTCCGTCTGCTGCTGATAAGCCTGTTTCTCTGTGTTATACTCCAGTTTCAGCAACAGATGTTGCTGCATGAGTTGTTGTAGGGCTGTTGCCATTGCTTGTATTTATTTTTTATGATCATCCGCAATTACGAGGTAGCGCCCCGAAGGGGCAAAAGTTCATAGCCCAGGGTAACACCCTGGGGGTATTAGAGGGGTAGCTAACGCCCTGCAAGGGCAAAAGCTCTAATATGAGGTAATGCTTTTGCCCTTACAGGGCGAAATTACCAACCTCCATCTACCTAGGGCGATGCCCTAGGCTATTAGCTTGTTGGGCTTTCAGCCCACCTATCTCGTAATTGCAAATAATCATATGTTATTTTTTATTACTATTCAGGTGTTTTCATAATTAACGAGGGCTGTAAGCCCGACACCTAAAAGGGTAGTGCGTGAGCGCTACCATAATATGATTGTGAGATTAAAGAGCGCTGAACCAACGGTCGACGGCCGAAGGGAAAGTCAAAGTGCGACATTTATTATAGGTATCGTACCTTCGGCACTCATATTAGTATAAACCTAAATATAACGGCTCTTACGAACCGCCCTATTAGGTGTCACCCCTTTGGGGTTCTAACATTTATGGCACAAAGATATGAATTATTATTCATAGTACAAAGGTTTTTGCGTGTTTTCCATTTGCGATACCTTGTTTTTTAAATGTCTCATTTTCTCATTTTCTCATTTTGCCAACAAAGATTATGTACAATTTCATTTATCTGATTTCACACGCTTTCTGCGTTTAGCAGCTTTCTTAGCCTCCCTTTTTTCCTTTTTTGTCATTTCAATTTCACCTGTATAATCTTCATTTAAGGTCAAAACGAAAAACTGATTGTAGTTTTCTTCCGTGACCTGAAAATCCAAGTTCTTATAGCCTACATAAAGGACTGAAACTGATACAGGCAACGAATCAACTCCAAGAGCAAATTCTCCTTGAGTGTTGCTTATTGTATTGATATTTTTAGAATCATCTGCAACCCTAACTGAACATCCGTGTATGGTTTCACCACTATCATCAACAATCTTACCTTTGATGATATATTTACCCGTAGCTTCGTTATTCAAAGTTGTTGTTGTTATAGGCTTCGGTTCTACAACAGAAACCTCTTGTGCCATAGCTGGAATCACGCCAAGCGACAATCCTGCCACCACAACAGCCTTGCCGAGCATCTGACGCTTATGTAACTGGTTTTCGAGATACCTTACCTCTGCCTCGCATTTAGGACAAGTACCCTTACAATCACCCTTGTACTGGCATTCCTCCACTACATACTCTATGTCATTCGCCTCAGCTATCTGCCTACGAATCTCCTTCAGTATTCTGCAAGTTGTCTTTCCTTTAGCCATAAAAACGTTTATTTTTCTTTACGTTGCTTTTTCTTTGTTTCCTTTTTTGGAGTAGCATAACCAACTACTATATTGTCAAGAGTGGTATTATCATCAGCTAAAGTTATCTGAAAGAATTTATTATAATTCTCCTCTGTTACATCAAATTCAAAAGAAAGACAACCTACATAAAGAACTTTGAGCCTTATAGGAAGAGTTTCAATTCCTAAAGCGAAATTACCATAAAGATTGCTAATTGTTCCTTGCCTCTTTTTGCCTTTTTCATGTATAATTGATGCTCCTATCAATGGTTCTCCATCGTTATCAATAATTTTTCCTTGAACAATATATTTACCATGCGGTTTTATCTTTGTTTCAACAACAATATTTGTATCCAAGAGACACATACTTGATTGGGCAACAACGCTATCTGCAACCTGAGCACTCTGAGCCATAGCAGGAATCACGCCAAGCGACAATCCTGCCACCACCACAGCTTTGCCAAGCATCTGACGCTTGTGTAGCTGGCTTTCAAGATACCTAACCTCTGCTTCGCATTTAGGACAAGTACCCTTACAATCACCCTTGTATTGGCATTCTTCCACCACATACTCTATGTCATTCGCCTCGGCTATCTGCCTACGAATCTCCTTCAGTATTCTGCAAGTTGTCTTTCCTTTAGCCATAAGTTTTTTTACATTACAAAGGTATAAATGATAAATTACATTGACTTGATTCTGATAGAAAGATTTTCCTTATCAAAAACCACTCCCGGGCGTTCAACGAATCGGGATATTACGCCTTTTTCTGCAAGTTCACGAGGAGTCCCTATGTGCAACTGGTTTGCTTCCATCACCCAACATGAATCTGCCATCTGAATAGCTATCTCCACATCGTGCGTAGAGAGGAAAACGGTCTTCTGCATATCATGACAGAGAGAGAGGAGAAGCTGCATAGTCTCTACCTTTGAAGGGAAATCGAGAAAGGCGGTCGGCTCGTCAAGATAGATTACAGGAGTCTGTTGTGCAAGAGCCTTAGCAATCATAACCTTTTGGCGTTCACCATCACTTAGGGTATCTACCATACGGTCAGCCAAAGCCGTGATGCCAACCTTCTCCATAGCCTCACAAACTATCTTTCGGTCATCATCGTTCATACCTCCCCAGAAACCCGTATAAGGCATTCTGCCCATTGACACAAGGTCACGAGCGTTCATATACTCCATCTTTGAATGTTCCGTGAGCACCACACCAATAAGACGTGCACGCTCCTGTGGCGTGAAATCGTTAAGTTCACGACCGTCATAAGTGATACTTCCTGCAAGGGCAGGTTGAAAGGCCGAGAGAGTGCGTAGAAGGGTTGATTTGCCGGCACCATTAGCTCCAAGCAGACAAGTAAGTTGTCCGCTATTCAGTTTTGCGTTGATGCCGTCAGCCACAACTATGTTGCCATAGCCTATTAATATGTTGTCAAGTGAGATGGTCATTATCTGGGTGTTGGGTGTTAGGTGTTAGGTGATGGGTGTTGGTGGTTTACCGATGCAAAAGTACACCAAAAAAATGGAAAAAGCAAAAATAATTACCTTTTCTTTTTGAAATCTCACATATTCTAATTATCTTTGCACTCTGAAAATTAGGTGATAGGTGTTAGCCAACACCCAAAATGGGGCTTGATAGTTCAATGGATAGAACAACTCTCTCCTAAAGAGTAGATCCGGGTTCGATTCCCGGTCGGGCTACTTAAAAAAGTGTAAAGTTGAAAGTAGAAAGTGTAAGGTAGATAGCACTAAACGCTAAACGCTAAACTCTAAACACTTAGCAATAAATACCTAAATAGAGACTAACAATGAAAGACTACATGGTTTACAAAGATCTTTCTCTTAAAGAGGCAAGTATCCTGAGAATATATGAAATGGCAGTTTGTTTGTGTAACGAATATGTCAATAGTGTACGTAGTGGTGAAGGAACATCACGCGACCTTGTTCATGCTGCTTGGATATATCGCAAGTATATCTATTGCCTTGACAGAGCCTACTATTTTGTAAGCCAATGTGCCTTCCTCGGCTCAAAGGGAAATCTTATCCCTGCGGAGAAGGCTGTAAAACAGGTTTTCAAGGATATTCTCTCTATTGCCGGTACCAACCGCAAGACCGTTAAGAGCGTGTTGAAAGGCGGATGGGCATATCAGCTCATGGATAACTCTATCGGTAGGGCTGTTTGGAACGATGAGTTCAAGAAGAGTGTGGCAAAGGAAATGTATGACTTCACACATTCTGCCGATCTCCTTGATGCCGGTTACTCTCATTTCTCCACCCGTAAGGATGCGCGTGTTGATGATCGCGGACAGATAGTAGTGATAGAATTCATAGCTTACGACCACGACCCTATCATCACATTTGCCATTGCCGATGCTATGGGCAACCTGCAATATCAGCATCCTATTGACTTTGCTACTTCTCGCCCTATCATTTTGAATGAACTTCGCGATGTTCATTTCCGTTGGCATGATGCCTCTGAGGAACAGGCAGAAAAATACTGGCAAGTACGCATGACCACAGAAGAGAAAGAATAACGACTGTAAATATCAAATACACAAAAGAGCATTCTCCAAACAAGAATGCTCTTTTTTTGTCAGAAATAATCATAGCTGCATTTGGATATATAGTGAATTAGTAAAATTCTGATACATAAGCGTATATATATTATAACGAAAAGAAAAAAGGAAAATGCAAACTAATTGCAAACAAGAAATATCAATTTTTTGTTGGATTTTTTATTAACTTTGCATGACAAAATCATAAAGCAGATGAAACAAATACTAATAACATTTATCGTATTTCTATTACTCGGATGCAACTCAGAAAACAACAGCAATAAGCCGTACATCCTTCAAGGAGCATGGACGCTACGGCAGATTGTATATCCTACCGGACATACCGAAACTTTCTCTGAACATGAGAATATCCCTTTCCGACTATACGATGGCGACAGCTTGATATACTCGTGTCTGATAACCAAAACAGAAACAGGATTGGTTGTAAACCATAGTTCACAGAATCATATCATGCTTATTAACAAGGGTAATGGCGAATATTTATATCTGGAAAACGATAACCCACGACCTTTGACAATAAAAAATGATTCTACCATTATAATTCAGCGAAACGGTGCTCTCCTTACTTGGCATCGTGCTGACGATATTGAAAAGGAATGGGGTATGGAAATAAAGAACATCATTACTACCGACCTAAAGCAAACGGACGAGGATGGCATACAAAGCTATGTACTCTCGGCAAAAGAGCGTCAGCAGACTAATGTAATAAACGGTTTTATTTTTGCTACTGTCATAGCTATCGTATTGCTTTTGCTCATCGCCTATATTGCAGTACAAAACCGTAAAGCGAAACAAAGGCTACAACTACAGATTCAGCAGATTCAGGAAGTGCAACAAGAGCGTCCACAAGCTGTAAGACAAGCCATTGAGTCTGTTGAAACGGCTTTCTTCACTTCTGACCAATACATAGCATTACAACGCCGTATAGCCTCAGGACAGAGATTGAAAGATGAAGAATGGCAAGAAATAGAGAACAAAATCAGAAAAGTATATCCGGGCTTTATAAGTCAGTTACGAGGACTTTATGCTATGTCAGAACTTGAATATCAAGTGTGTCTGCTTATAAAACTCCGCATCGCTCCTTCAGACATAGCCTCTGTCATAGCTCGTGATGTGAGCACTATCAGTACTGTACGTAGCCGACTATACAAAAAGGTTTTCGGACAAAAAGGAGGAGCTAAGGAATGGGATGAATTCATCCTTTCTATAGGTGCTTAATCTGATATGCAAACATATTGCAAAGTGGAAGCAAAGAAGATGCAAACTCAAAAACTTGCGAGAAAAACGAAAAGATTTTACCTTTGCACTCGTAAATGTCTAACCTAAAAATATAAAGATTTATGAAACGATTCACATTAATAATGATAGTAGCGCTCATGAGTGTACTATCTGTATCTGCCCAGAAAGCGAAAATCGCTGATAAGGAACTCGTCGGCTCATGGATAATGGAGTCTATGCAATGGGAAGGCGAGAAGAAAATTATATGTGGCAAAAATACCGGTTACGTCCAATTCAAGTACTATGGACCTAATGGCGAGTATGCCTGTGCTGAAATTGCCTTAACAAAGGAAGGAAAATGTGTTGTAATGCCTCATGAATACGGCACTTACACGTTCAAGGACGGTTGGTATTCGGAAATGGGTAGAGAGAAAATTAAGGATGCTATAGTATGGGTTGACAAGACTACAACTAAAGGCACATGGCAGAAAAGGCACGACATCTGGAAGAAACAGGTAAACATGCCTGAAAAGCTTCGTAAATACATCGTTGATTGCTGTAGAATGAAGGATACACCTTCCGATATTCAGCAGATGATTAAGACTACGATGTTTAAGTAACTCTAATCAGAATTAAAAAATATACTTTACGTAAAAAGTAAAGTTAGTGAAATGAAATAAACGAGTAATATCCGCGGATTATTCTGGAGGTAGCAGCGATGCTCTCTCCAGATTTTTTTTGCGTGAATCCTATAGACCTCAACAGAGCATATCCAGAGAGGGGGGGCTATGTCTAAAATGAGATGCACTTACACTAAAATCCTTATTGTTACCTGTTACTTGTTACTGCAAGGTTAGAAATGCCGTTGTGCCTTCGCTATGCCTTCGTTCTGCCTTCGCTTCAGGTTCACTTCAGGTTCGCTCCTATCGATGGAGCATCAACGGACCTGAAACGGACTTACAACGGACCTGCATCGGAGAGTGTTGAAAGTTCTCGCGGAATCACATTGAAGTCGGTATTTAGTTTGGGGAATGGTTTTGGAATGGTTTTCACGTTTTACATCGTTTTTCAAGCATACTGAATAAGGTGAAGCTGCCCGAAATTAATGCTTATTGTTATGCTATTGAGACTATCAGCCACCCCATATCTTACCCTCTAACTTTGCATAACAGCCTCATTATCTTCATCTTAGATAGCCACAAACAAGATCCAAGTCTCGCTCAACAAGCAAGTAAAATCATGGCCAGTAACGGGTAACGGGTAACAATAAGGATTTTAGTGCATGGCCAATAATTTTACTAAATCTTTCTAAGGAGTTTATATACCTTATTATATATAGAAATAATAAAATTAGGGCAGCTGCATCACTCGTTTTCTTATTGTTACCCGTTACCCGTTACCGACAAGTTTTCTGGGATTATGTGGGGCAAGATTCTATTAGGGGCAGCTCATCGTTAATATAACGTGAGTTCGATGAATTGCTCTACTCATATATCATTGAATATCACGCAGTTGAAAGAGCTCTGAAGGAGCGATACCTAAAAGGGCAGTCCGTTAGGGCTGTTATATTTGTTGATATAGGGGGAATGAGGTCTGTAGGACCGACACCTAAAGTCTTCAGGTGTCGCACTTACAGCGCTCCTTTAATCACTCATCTACCGAATAACAGCCCTTACGGACTGCCCTATTAGGTGTCGGGCTTTCAGCCCTCGCAGTCTTGAATTCGTCGAACTCACGTTAATATACAAAAAATACCGCTTATGGCTATTAATCCATAAGCGGCATTTATATAATATCCTTCCGTTTGTTTAGAAGGCTTGGGGATTTTTACTTTGTCATAGGATCCTTCTTATCGCCATAGATCACGATAACGCGACCTACTTGCTTGTCAGGACGCACGTTGTTGAGCTGATAAGAGGTCACCTCGCCGTCTTTCCATTCAAAGTCGATAGTATAGCCACCACGGCATTTAATGCCCTTTACAGAGCCTTGTGCCTTCCATGCCTCTGGAAGTGCTGGGAGAAGGGTGATCATGGCTCTGTCGCGCTCTACAAGCTCACTCTGTACGAGCATCTCAACCAAACCAGCTGTACCACCGAAATTACCGTCAATCTGGAAAGGAGCGTGAGCATCGAAGAGGTTAGGATATGTACCGCCACCTGAACGACGATCCTGCCCCTGATAGCCATCAGGAGAAACATAGTTGAGAAGCACGCGATAGAAATGATATGCGTTCTCTGCCTCACGAAGACGAGCCTGAAGGTTCACTCTCCAACCTGTGCTCCAACCTGTGCTCTTGTCGCCCTTGATTTCAAGAGTGCGCTTGCAGGCAGCAGCAAGATCAGGTGTACGTGTAGTGGTAATCTGATGACCAGGATAGAGACCGAAGAGATGACTCTGATGACGATGCTGTGGATCCTCATCATCCCAGTCATTGAACCACTCCTGAAGATTGCCGTTCTTGCCTACACGATAAGGAAGAAGCTTCTTGAGGGTGTTGTTTATCTTTTCAATATATTCGTGGTCCTCACCAAGGATAATAGCTGCGTCACGGGTGTTTGTAAGACATTCACGAATCATGGCAATGTCGGCAAATCCACCATAGAGAGTAGCGCCTACGAAGCCAGCAGGAGTCTTGTATCTGTTCTCAGGAGATGTAGAAGGAGCTGTAATAAGATACTCTGTATTAGGAAGGTTCACGAGCCAGTTCATACAGAAATCAGCAGCACCCTTGAGAGTGGCATATACCTGACTGAGATATGACTTGCTCATGCTGAAAGCATAGTGATCCCAGAGGTGTGTGGAAATCCAAGCACCACCCATATTCCAGTTTGCCCACATAGGCTCGCCACTACCCTCGCCTACCGGGTTTGTCATTGCCCAGATATCAGTATTGTGACCAAGACACCAGCCTTCCTTTATTCCGTAGTATTCATCAGCTGTCTTTACGCCGGTAATAGGCAGTCTCTCGATGAAGCTGAGCAGAGATTTGTGCATCTCAGGGAGATTACAGATCTCAGCTGGCCAGTAGTTCTCTTCTACGTTGATATTGCTTGTGTAGTTAGAAGACCAAGGTGGAAGGATTGACTCATTCCAAAGGCCCTGAAGATTTGCAGGAACTGCATTGGTGCGAGAGCAAGAAATCAACAGATAGCGGCCATAGTTGAAGTAAAGCTCCTCAAGGTCAGGATTTACCGCTGTGCTATCTGTATATTCACGAAGCTGAACGTCGGTTGGCTTTGCTGTAATAGAATCAGGAGTTGTACCAAGATCGATGCTCACACGATTGTAGAACTGCTGATAGTCGTTTACGTGAGTTTCGAGCATAGTGTCGAATGACTTGATAACAGCATTGCTGATGCGTGACCTAACGATTGTCTCATAGTCAAGACCGTCAATTACAGGATCCAAATCGCTGGCGTTGAAGCTTGTAGCATTAGCAATCACGATAAGAGCCTCTGAACAGTTGCTTATCTTGAGTTCGTTGTTCTCAGCACTTACCTCGCCATCCCTATTTACAACATGAAGGATAGTACGGAAATGAATACCGCGCTTCTCGTCGTACACGAAGCTGCTGTCACCTCCTACATAGTTAGGCTTGCTTGTATAAGCGCAATAGCCATCGATAATCATCTCATTACCGACAGTAGAGACTGTATTCTTCAACTGGCAGTTATAGCTGAGACGCTTGTTAAGGAGCTTACCACCTGTTGACTTCAAGCGAATGACAATCACAGAGTCGGGAGCAGAAGCGAAATACTCTCTCTTCTCATCCAGACAGTTTACTGTGACAAGTGCACGTGTAAGGTCAAGAGAGCGTGTATAATCGCCAGGAAGAACCTCGTTAAGACTCTTTATAGTCAGAGTGCCGAGAGGCTGATAGTTCTGTGTATAGTGTCCCTGAACCTTCTTCTGAAGTTCTTCTGCACCTTTATAGTCCTCTCTGAAGAGAGCCGCACGAATAGCAGTAAGTGCCTCGAAAGGCTTAGCCTTAGGCTTCTCCTGAATAGCAGCAAGAGAATCAGCCTTTGCCTTAGCTTTAGCTTCCTCCTCCTCGTCAACAAGGAAAGTCTTAAGAGCAGGAGTATCTGGCTCAATATCTTCTGGATTCTGAGTAGCGAAAAGTGTAGAATCAGGTTCACCTGTCCAGAGAGTGATGTCGTTGAGAGAAATCTTATCCTCTTTTACACCGCCATAAACCATAGCACCCTGAGTGCCATTACCAATAGGAAGAGCCTCTTCAAAATAAGTTGCCGGACTCTTGTAATGCAAGAGATTGGACTGAGCATGAAGATAGCCCCCCGTTCCCCCAAGGGGTAGCAAATTAATAAGGATTGCCCCAATAATAAATTTCTTTAGCATAGTGCTTCTAATTATAAATTACTTATTATTTTTTTCTCTTTTTTATCTTCCTATCCTTTATAGCCGCCACGCTGACAGGCGACTTTATCTTTGCTGCCACAAGATCGGCAAGTTTCTGACAGCCTTTCTCGTTAGGATGCACACCATCTCTTAGCAGATATTCCTTTTGCAAGTCTTCAAGAGAGTTCATCGCGTTGTAAAGGTCGAGATATTCCAGATTCTCTTTCCTTACAAACTCCTGAATCTGTGGAATAACACCATTGACAGTTACAGAGTCGCGGATATCCCATACATTTTTGAATGATGGAATAGGAGCTGTGATGATGATACGAGGATTGGTAGGAAGCGCACGAAGCGAATCAATCATTGTCTTCATACTTGACATGATATCGCCTTCGGCTGTCTTCCAATTATGAGTCTTTGTATCGTTGGTGCCAAGCTTTATCACTACTACCTCCGGTTGCCACTCAAGGCATCTCTTCCAAGCCTCTTCCTTCTGATAAGGAAAATCGCCAGAGTTAGAGAGTGTTCGGCCACTCACACCGAAGTTCTTTACTGCATAGTTCTGACCAAGGTTATTTGCCAGTCGGGCAGGATAGCCAAACAGATCAGAAACGGCTATTCCGTGACCATCGGTTATGCTATTGCCCACGCAAGCCACCTTTACAGAAGAATCGGTTGGCATCTTCTGTTCATTGAGCCACTGGGTAAGCTCCATAAGCATCATCTCATGATACTTGAAATTGCTTCTGAATCCCCATCCATGACCGCCAGTAGGATAGCATACCATTGAACAGTCAGCACCCGCATCACGAAGAGCAGAATAGTAAGCTACGGCATTTGTAACCGGCGGAACTACCTTATCGTCATTAGAGAAGATTAGTATGGTAGGTGGAACCAAATGGCGGCGTACAGCCTTGTCGCTGCTCCATTGCTTCTGGAGAGTCTCATCATTACGCTTGTCGCCAAGGAATCCTACGCAAGAGCCTCTATGTGTCAGTCTCTCATTCATCGAGATAACAGGATAGAAGAGGATTGCAAAGTCTGGACGCGCACTCATAGGGGCATGGGTAGAAACAGCACTTGCCAGATGACCACCTGCTGAGAATCCCTGAATACCCACGTTCTTTGGGTTTACGTGCCAAACCTTTGCACTATCCCTAACCGTACGAATGGCATTATACGCATCAGAGAGCGGAATATTACGATCACCATTCGGCATACGATATTTCAGCACAGCATAGCCTATTCCCTGCTTGTTGTAGTATTCTGCCCAGTCATGTCCCTCATGCTGTATGGCAAGATTCTGATAGCCGCCACCAGGACAATCCACAACGAAACGGCCATTAGCCTTAGCCAATGCATCCTCAGAAGGAAGATAGACCGTCAGTTCCGACTGACCGTCAGCAGAATTCACGAGAGTGAACTTACGGGCGGTCTGGGCGTAAGAGGAGCCTAAGCAAGCAAAAAGGAAAAGACCCACCCCCAAGCCCCTCCCATAAATGGAGGGGAGTAAATACCTTTTATAGTTAAAGATATTCGCGATATTTCTATTTTTTTTAAATATTTCTTTCATTATAAATATGTTTTATCCTTCTTCCAATTGCGATAAAATGTATCTACTCCCCCTGGAGGGGGTGAGGGGGGTGGAGCCTTCCCTTTGGGAAGGACGGGTTAGGTATTAATTCCCTACCATCAGTACATTATTGCCATACGAAGCCCTGTACCTCATCAATTTATCACCACTCTCGCCTTTCACTATGAAGCCGTTGTTGTTAAGGTCATAAGCCCTTCCGCATTGAGGGCATTTCAGCCAAAGACCACTATTCTCCCATTGTAAAGCCTTTAAAAGGCCTGTCTTTTCACAGTTAGGACAAATTCGGTCGAAAGCATATAGCTGACCATTATTCAGCGTTGAACAACCTATCACCAAACCGTTTTTTGCACCTAAGATGCAAGAACGTCTTGTTTCAATTGCTGTGGTGATAGGCACATCCTCCGTCTGCCTGTTGTAGAGCTGCATCTGGATATGCCTCGTAACACCCACCTCCTGTTTCCATACCATGCAGAACAATCCGGGAGACATAGGGTTCAGACAGCTCTGCAAAGACGTACCCGGATGTATTCCACAGTCGAAGGTGAAATAGCATTGGTGCTTGTTCTCGTACTCGAAATCATCGGTGGAACAGGAGGAGAAGAAAAGAAAGCCTAACAGCATCCCCAATAGCCCCTCACCCGTCCTACGGACACCCTCTCCCCAAGGGGCGAGGGAAAAGTTAGTATTTCTAATTATATTTTTCAAATCAAAATTTTTTTACCATATAGCGATAAAAGGTAACTTCCCCCTCGCCCTTTGGGGAAGTCGGAGATTGAGAATCTCCGAGTATGTGTCAGAGGGTGTCACTCTGTGACGGGTGAGGGGCTTAGCAGTTTCTTCTCAGCCTCATCTACCTTCTCGAAGTGGAAACCGTCAAGGATGCTCTGCATAAGAGCCTGAATGCGGTCGTTGCAGAGATTGCCTATACTGCCCTCGTGAGTATGGTGGATATTCTTGTTTGGCGTGAACTTGCCAGCCTCGATATCAAGACCTACCTTCTTGTAGGCATCACGGAAAGGCATTCCCTCAACGGCAAGTCTGTTCACCTCCTCTACTGAGAAGATTGGGTCATACATTGGGTTGTCGAGAATATCCTCACGAACCTCGATCTTGTTGATGATATAGGCTGTCATGTTCAGGCAATCCTTCAGTTCATCAAAGGCAGGAAGGAAAACCTCCTTGATGATCTGCAAGTCGCGGAAATAACCGCAAGGCAGATTGTTCTGAATAAGAGTTACCTGAGTAGGAAGTGACTGAAGCTTGTTGCTCTTCGCACGGATAAGCTCAAACACGTCTGGGTTCTTCTTGTGAGGCATGATGCTTGAACCTGTGGTACACTCCTTTGGAAGCTTAACAAACTGGAAGTTCTGTGAGTTAAACATACAAGCATCGAATGCCAACTTGGCAAGAGTACCTGCAAGTCCGGCAATAGAGAATGCCACGTTTCTCTCCAATTTTCCACGTCCCATCTGTGCATAAACCACGTTATAGTTCATTGTGTCAAAACCCAGAAGGTCGGTAGTCATCTGACGGTTCAATGGGAAGCTTGAACCATATCCGGCAGCAGAACCGAGAGGGTTACGGTTTGTCATCTTATAAGCTGACTGGAGGTACAGCATATCGTCTGTGAGCGATTCTGCATAAGCACCAAACCAAAGTCCGAAACTGCTTGGCATAGCTATCTGAAGATGGGTATAACCAGGCATAAGCACGTTCTTATACTGCTCTGACTTTGCAATAAGCTCGTCGAAGAGAGTCTTTGTGCCTTCTACCACCTCACGCAAGGCTGCACGAGTGAAGAGCTTAAGGTCAACGAGCACCTGATCATTACGTGAACGACCAGAGTGAATCTTCTTGCCCATATCGCCAAGAGCGCGAGTAAGCATAAGCTCTACCTGAGAGTGAACGTCCTCTATGTCATCCTCAATAACAAACTCACCCTTTTCGCATATAGCGTATATCTTACGCAGTTCCTTGAGCAGAACTGGCAGTTCATCATCAGCAATAAGTCCTATGGAATTCAGCATGGTGATATGTGCCATACTACCCATTACATCATATTTTGCAAGATAGAGATCCATCTCGCGATCACGACCAACCGTGAAACGCTCAATCTCCTTGTTAATCTCAAAGCCCTTAGACCAAAGTTTCATTTTTTCTTTTTACTTTATACTAATAATATACCTATTTACACGTTATCAGGTTGCAAAATTAATGATTTTTCCACAATTATCCAACAGATATAATAAAACAATTACTTTTTTTCACCTTTTTTATTCAATTAACCCGCAAATGCCTTACATTTTGCAATTTATCAGCAAAAAATAACGTGAGTTCATTGGAACTCACGTATTTTTACACAATTATGATTATCCGCAATTACGAAATAGCGCCCCGAAGGGGCAAAAGCTCATAGCCCAAGGTAACACCCTGGGGAATTAGAGGGGTAGTTAACGCCCTGCAAGGGCAAAAGCTCTAATATGAGGTAATGCTTTTGCCCATACAGGGCGAAATTACCAACCTCCATCTACCTAGGGCGATGCCCTAGGCTATTAGCTTATTGGGCTTTCAGCCCGCCTATCTCGTAATTGCGGAAATCACTACACTATTTATTTTTCTTATCACCTTTTAAAGCCTTTATTACATTTGCTTCAGGCTGCAAGGTGTGAAGCTTAAGATTACGGCAATATAAAATAGCGGCATCATAACCACCTGACTCTTCCTTTTGCGTTTCATCAAAAATATACAATGTTGTCACAATAGGAGTATAATTGAGATTTGTTCTTTTGTATTTCTCATATTGACTTTTTTCCTTCTTAAAATAATCCGCCTTATTCTTAGTATTCCCGTAAGCACTTGCGATAAATCCTACTTTTTTTCCTGTAAAATCAAAATCTATTTTACTGTCTTTGAAAATAACATTGAAATACGCACTTTCATAACTATTTAACAATGTTGATTTATCAACACCCATTTTATCCAGATTATCCAATATCTCCGTTGGAATATTTTTAAAACTATATACTTGTCCAAAAACACTTATGCTGAAAACCAGCATTATTGTTATTGCTAAATACTTCTTCATCTTAATTTTTCAGGAAAAACAGTTACACTTTTCTTCATGCCAATCCAAGTCCTAAGTTTGAAATAATCTGAACCTTATCGGCATTGTCATTACATTCTTGAAGTAGGAATTTACCTAAACCGTATGTTTTTGCACCATATACATAAGCCTCAGAAATTGTATCAAAGGCTTTTACTTCAAGAGATTCAGGAATGACAAGATACTTGCCATCATAGTCTTCAAGCAGGGAAGACATGTTTCTTTTGAAGAAATCATATTGTTTTTGTAATGCACACATAACTATACTTTTTATTGTTCAGTTGCAAAAGTAATCAATATTTCTGATTTCTCCAAATTTCTCAGTAGAAAAAGTCAAAATCCTTAAACCTCCAAAGAAATCATGGAAAAGTTTATGTATATGGATTAAGTCATAAGGAAGTGCATAGGCTCAAGTTTTGAAGTTTCATCGTTCTTCCTCCTATGTAAATACCATATAAATACCATAAAGATACCATATAAATACCATTAACTATGGTAATATTATGGTATTATTATGGTAATATAATGGTATTATAATGGTATTATCATCGGAGGAAAAGCGGAAGAAGATGGGCGTTTCATAAACGCACGAAAACAAAATCCCGCACCTCCGTTGATCCATAAGGAATAGGAGATGCGGGATGTGTATTTAACGCTTGTCTGGTAAACCGTATTCTATCCAGCGCTCTTTGGGATAGTTGTTCTTGATGATAAGCTTGCGCGCAGCATATTCATCTTTCACATTGTTGAAAAGCTTGCTCACACGATCCAACTTAGGGGCAAGTTCAGCACGAAGACGGTCACATTCCTCGCAAGCTGAAATCAAAATGTCTATGGCCTGTTCCATAGCACTTAGTTCCTGTAATGTTGCACCTGTGCCTGTCTCGTTGAGATGCTTACGCAAACCCTGAATAAGACTGCGACTCTTTTCGATCTGCATTTCGATTGTCTTTGTCATAATTGTGATTTTATTTATGTTAAACAAGGCTACTGTTGGGCGTAGCCAGCCCTTGTATGTTTTTATTTCGTCTGATACTACGTTTCAATAACCTTGCTCCCATTATTGGCCACGTAGGGAAACGGCGTATGCCTCGACGAATGGTAGGAATATCCCAAAGCAGAAAAGCTATGGTCAGGAATCCCGCAATATAAAGCACCCATCCGTAAAGTTGCTTGATAGTAACAGCCATCATTGATGGTATGAAACTTTCCATCCATTCTCCTATGTTGAATGGTGCAGAGGTGAATGCCGGCATATCAAGATAAGCCGTATAGCGAAGAATATTGTCTGCCATATAGTAACGCAAGCCCCAAGCATAGAGCGCACAGCCAATAACACCTCCGATATACATGTGCATGAAATTGAATATCGAGAGTGACTGGAAGAAATGCTCAAAGGTCATAATCTCATGCAGACTCCACATAAAGGCGATACTCAATGTGGCATAACCGAAACCACGAAATACGAGTGGCAGACGCAATACTTCTATGTTTACATGGTCAGCTACAAGGAAATAGAATCCTGCTGCATAGAGCGTAATGCCAAGTAGTCCGATGGCTATTAGCTTATATACGTTGAATTGCCATTTTTTTAGCCATAACCATGACAGAAGACAACCAATCCAAATGCCTGGTAATGTCCATAGGGTAAGGCTGCATGAGGTTAGCATTTCGTAATTCATCACTTCTTCATAGAACACCTCTTCAAGCACATGCTCAGATGCAAGTAGTCCTTCGACCACAGCTATGAGAAGAAGTATGGGAATAAGATTACGATATGTCCACATACGAGGCTCGAAATAAGGTTGCTGCTTTGTCCACATACGATGTAGGCAACCGCCAAGCGTTATGAGCGAAGTGCCCGTAAGAGTGCGTATTGTGGGAGAATGCCACCAATCAAGCCAGTCGCCATAGTTGAAGATATAGGCTATTTGCAAACCAAGCAGACTCCAAAATGCTGCTCCCAGCCAGTCAATGTTTTTGAGTGGTATTCGTTGTGGCATAGGGCACCAAGGGCGTGTAAGGAACAGTTGAATAGTGATGACAAGCATCATCAGTCCTATGACAAACCAATGTGAGGCATACCAATGATAGTCATGTCCGAAGAACGCACTATACCACGCCTGCACCTCTATGCTTGTCAGTAGTATGATGTGAAGACACGGAAAGAACACGCCCATATCACGTGTAGGTGTCATCCATAGCTGTATGTTCGACATATTCTCGAAAGTTCCCTGAATCTTAGCCATACCTGCTATGAAACAGAGTAGCCACATCAATGGCAGAAACGTTGTCTGCGTGAAAAGCCAGTTACAAACAGCAAGCACCAATGCAGAGGTAATAAGCAGAAAACGATTGGAAAACCTGAACTTCATACGGAACAATATTGGGAAGTAGATAGCCATTCCTGCAAGGTTGCTGTAAAGGCACATCATTACATCCTCGCGCATTATTGCCCTACCGCCAATCATCTCGTTCAGCGCACCAAGATAAACACAACCACCCAACTGAAAGCAGAATGCCTGCACGATGTAAATCCACGGACGCAGCCTTTCCGGCACGCAGTCGCGAAACATCGGCATGGAAAAAGGAGGTGGCGTAGGATGTTGACTCATAATCAGTATTTTATTTCACATTCTACATTCAATCCAGCACGCAATTTTGCCACGTTTTCCGGCTTGTTGCCTTCAAGACTTATGCGAACAGGTACACGCTGTTCTACCTTCACGAAATTACCTGTGGCATTATCCTGTGGGATTAGACTATATGCACTACCAGTAGCATCAGAGATACGCTCTACAACTCCTTCATATTCCACATCAGGAACTGCATCAGCCTTGATCTTCACTTTTGCACCAACCTTGATGTGTGGCAGTTGTGTCTCGCGATAGTTGGCTACAATCCAAAGATCCTTGCTGTCAACAATATCAACTATTGTTTGCCCTGGCTGTATAAGTTGACCTTCATGAATGTTCTTACGTCCAAGTACTCCGTCAGCAGTAGCAATAATAACGGTATATGACAGATTCAGCTGTGCCAGTTTTACTTGTGCACGTGCCACATCTATAGCAGCCTCACCTTGCTGAAGATGATGTCCTTGCTCGCTTTTTGTCAATGTCATAGAGTGACGGCGGCGGTTTGCTGCTTCATAGCGTGCAAGAGCTGTGAGATAGGCAGTATGAATATTATCTGCCTGTTGCTGTGTCACGCTCTGCTGTTCAAGCAGTTTCTGGAAACGTGTGTCTTCACGCTGCGCATTCTCCATCATTACACGTAATTCTTCAATAGAAGCATCGGCTGCTCCTATATTGCTCTGCGTAGCATCTATTCCCGTTGTTGTAGCTCTGTTTCCAGCCTTGGCTTGTGCTAAGGCAGCCTCTGCCTGAGCAAGAGCCAAACGGAATTCTGCATCCTCTATTATTGCCAGCGTATCACCTTTGTGTACTGTCTGGAATTCATTGAATCTTATTTCCTTGACAAATCCGCCAACACGGGCATTAACAGGTGTGATGTGCTGCTGTACGTGTGCATTGTCCGTCCATTCCACATTTCCGAAGTGTGCGAAATTAAGAATAACGACGGTAGCTCCAATGATAAGTAGGACGATAACGATGACGTTGTATGTCCAGCGATAAACAATTCTCTTTTCCATTATAATGTGTTACTAATGTATTTTAGTTTGTAATAGTTGTAAAGTAGGGATATTCTTGCATTTACTAAAGCCATATCGGCTGATAGTTTCATACTTGAAGCATCAAGCATATCTGTAAGCAACGCAAGCTGATTCTGATAGCGGTTTTGCACCACGTCATAGTTCTGCGTAGCAAGTTCTACTTGCTTCTGCTGGGTTTCCACTTCCTTGAAGGAAGTAAGGAAGTTTACGTATCCTGCCTGAATACTGTTTTCTACCCCTTCGCGTGCCAAAGCAAGCTGCTCCTGCGTCTGTTTGTAGTTGAATTGTGCATGGCGTACTGAATGTGTATTCTTCCACAGACTGCCAAGATTATATTTCAACCCTATGCCAACAAACCAAGCGTTCACATTAGCATTTACAGGAATAAGGTCGTTGGTATATGGACCGAAAAGATTATCCTCGGCAATTACAGCAAGCGAAGGAAGTGAAGCAGCACGTGTTGTCTTTATCTTCTGCTCAGCCAACTGAGAGGCTACATTTGCCTGCTGTATTCCTATGTTGTTTTCAAAAGCCTTCTGTTGCCAGTTATGCTCATTGACAATAGCGTTCATAGACTTCATTTCCCTATTAAGCATCAAGGTGTCTATGGCGATAGTACGGCCGTCTGCCAAGTGTAATGTTGTGCAGAGCTGATGATTTATGATATTCTGCGCGTCTTTCAGCTTTTCTTTCGTCAACTGTAATGTCATTAGCTGTAATTCATAGCGCGTGATGTCATTCTTCAATACAGTTCCTTGATTACATCGAGCCTCCATATTCTGTATAACCTTCTTGGTAAGCATGATGTTCTGGTCAATGACCATCTGCTGATTCTGTAGCTTGTAGAGGTCAAGATAGTAGCCTGTTATGAGAAACCGTACTTCCTGACGGTTTTTCTCAACGTCAAGCGTAGCCATCTGTTCTCCAAGCTCTGAAATACGGATACCAGCACGAATTGCACCACCTGCATAGATTACCTGTGAAACCTGCGCAGTAAAAGAATTTCCCCAATGAGGTGATTTCTGACGGCCATTCTCTACTTTCTGAGGTCCCAGTCCTGCAAGTATTACAGACGTTGTTCCACTTGTGGAGAAACCGCGACTCATTAGCGCGGCATCTCCAATATAGCTTCCACTGGCACTTAGTTCTAAGTTAGGCAACATAGCATTCTTAGCAACCATAACGGCTTCTGATACGGCACTAAGACCTGTCTGACTGACCGTAATCTGCTGATTATGCTGGTCAGCCAAGTCATAGAGTTGTTGAAGAGACTGGGCTTCAGCCTGACTGAAAAAAGAAGAGAAATAAAAAAGTGAAAATACAATCTTTTTTTTCTGTTTCATGTTAATTAAAATGTTATCTTTTGACTCTTTCCATGTTTATAGTACATAAAATCCCTATATGTGCCGTTTGAAAAAATGACACACTACACCTGGCTGTATCCCCACGAGACAAGCCTACAATTAATAATCTGAAGAAAATGATTTAAATAATTGGATAGAAAGGATATCTACTTCCCCATAAATAAGTTTTTGGAGATGGTGTAATAGTATGTAATAAAATATCTTTCATATCCTTGTCTTGCTATCCGAAGTTATGGGTTGGTCTTCTCAAACAACATGAAAAGCATGATTTTTTACTCTTTTTCTTATAGACCTAATCCCAAATCAACTACAAAAGTACAAATATTTTTTGAAATAGCAATTATATACAACATCGACATTTAATGTTTTTTAAGACAAAAATATCGTCTAACGAATACATTTTGCTATATCGACATTACAAAATATCCTATTCTCTGTAATATTATGTTTTAGTAAATAACGTGAATTTGACGACTTGCGTAGCTTGTTGAAGATGATGTTTATCATAAGTTTAAATATATATTGATTGCCTCTTTTCCTGATTGCTCAATAGCCTGCAAAACTATCTTGCATACTCCCTATCGTGAGGCATATATCTTCGATATAGGGAACGGACTTGAAACGGACTTGGAACGGAGGTGAAACGGACCTGTAACCCCCTTACGGGGAAAGGGTTGGAGAAAGGGGGCGCTCTTCTTTTATTCTACTGCAAAGTTACTACGATTTCCCCGTATAAAAAAATCCATGAACAACTTTTTACACCTTGAACTATGTTAACAGAAGTAAATCCTCGTAATATACTGAAAGACAATAAAATAAGCTATAAATGTAAAAACATGTCGGGTAACGCACCCAAAAAGGTACAGTATATAGTGAACCTTTTATACACACACCCTACTGGTTTACCAGTCTTCTTTTCAATAATATATATATAATATATTTATATTATATATATATTATTGAGGTCAAGGGGGAGGTAGTGGGTGTCTATTTTTTTGGTACACAATATACTGAACCTTTTTTTGGGCACAAGCATATCCACACGCAATACAGAATATTGATAATCAACAACTTAAACACATAAATCATCATTTTGCTTTACAAAAAACATGGTTCACTATTTTCTGTTATTATACCTTGTTCTGCCGAGAAACATGTAAAATCAGACTTTGTTCACACCTGATGACGAAATGCGCACACAGATATCAAAAACGTTAACACCCAAGCATCAACCCATGACGGAAATACAAGAAGAACGGAAAAAGGTTCAGTATATTGTGAACCTTTTTATACAGACACCCTATCCCACCGAATTCTATCTCTTTCTTTGGCAAATCGTATTTTTTGTCCGTTTGAAGATGAATATAACATAACGTGAGTTCAACGACTTGTTTCAGCTTGATGAGCTAATAAAATTGAAAATGGGAGTCGTCTTGATATTTTTTCATTTTCATTTTTTAATTTTCAATTTTCGATTTTTAACAACGCTTTCTGAAAAACTTTTTGTAATTTTGCAACCAGATAACGTATTAGCTTTAAATTATTAACAAAAACAAATATGATTACAAAAAAGCATTTGCACATATACCTATATGCTGCCATTGCTGTGAGTGCAGCATTTTCCTCTTGTTCTAGTGACGATGACATCAGCTCAGATGGTAATAAGACTGATATTGTCATTATTTCACCTGCTGATTCAATAATCACAGCTCCGTTTGTTACGATCACTAACAAATATGATCTTAGTGGCATAAAGGATAAAGAGATATCTTACAGTACGGAGTGGTCTCCACTTAAAGGTGGCTTCATTGAAAAGACTAGCAATAAGAAACTGAAGGCTGGTGAGACCAGCAGCAGCTCTACATATAACTATCTGGAAAATGACAAACTGTATAAATATATCACGACTCTGACTTCTGGCAATGAACAGATATTCTATAAGTCATTGATATACAGGGTGAAGTTTAACGAGAAGGACTTTGCCATAACGGGTAATGCTGAGCGTGGTGATGAGGATAGTATCGTGAAGGTTTCATGTAAATTCAATGTTCCAAAGGAGTATCGTGACAAGTATGAATTCTATATTTGCTATTCTACTGAGCCTGATATGCTGAACAAAAGAATGAAATCAATGAGCGGTGAAGTAAAGTGTGAATTGGATGATAATGGATATGCTACCGTAGATGTGAAGAATCTGCGTTTGGGTCATACGTATTATTATCAGGCTATGATACAGCGTGCGGGCTATGCTCCTGATTACAGCGGTTGGGTTGATCCTTATTTTGAAGGTCTTTACTGTGGTGAGATAAAGAATACTTCTACTCCTGACCTTAAGGTGAATTTCACGGTTGGTGATCTTCCGAAAATTAACTATAAAGGTTTCATTATACCTATTAGTGCTACTACGAGCAATGGTAAAAACGACCGTATTCAAGTTGGTGTATGCTATTCCGCAACCAATAAAGAGCCTACCTTAGAGAAAGATGAGTATAGGGATTATGATGATGAAGAAGGAAGGAAGGAGATTGATGAGTTTGGCGAATGGGAGATAAATCATCTCAGCACTAATACTGTGTATTATTACCGTCCTTATGTGAAGTATAAATATGATGAATATGATAGTGAGCCTATCAGCCATCCGGATGCCTACCGTATAGTGTATGGTGATGTGAAAACATTCAAGACTCCAGCTCTCAATCTCGCTAAGGGTGAGGTTGATTTGGGATTGTCTGTAAACTGGGCAGGTTGTAATGTTGGTTCTACCAGTCCTGATGGTTATGGTAACTATTTTACAAAGAATGGTGAGGGTTATGATGAAAATGGTGATAATGTTGCAGACCTTACAATTCCAGAGGGCTGGCGTTTGCCAACTGATAAAGAATGGGAAGAACTTGAATCTAAGATAGTTGGGTATATTTGCCATAATGGTAAATGGGGACTTCTTATTGAGAATAATGGAAAGCAGCTTTTTGTTCCTGAAAATCGCCCTTCTGCTGATGATAATTCGACAGGCGGTTATTGGACATCAGATTACTCTGATGCAATAGGCTGTAGTGAAAATGGTTTTTATCGCTATTCTATAAATAAAGGTGACAAGCGCAGTATTCGCTTGGTAAAAGACAAAACGAATAAATAGATAAAACAGCATGAAAGGCTTTGTGAAAATAATCTTCGTGGTATGCGCTGTTTGTATGACAGTTGCATGTACTCGACCTAATCGTAATAACAATAAGACGGAAGATCCATTACCCGTGAAATACGAGAATGAGCTCTTCTCTGTAGCCATGCCAAGCGGATGGGAGGTAGATGATTCCCATTGGTTGGGACTGGATTCTATGCAAAACGAGGTGGAACTGTATTCTAAAAATTCACCTGTATGGTTCCACATAGTCAAGACATTCATGCCTATTCAATGGAAAAATGTTTATGAGGCTACGGAAATGGCTATAGCAGCAAGGGCTATGAGTGGTGCCAATGTAGAGCTTATTAAAAGGACTGACAGCGTAGAGGTTGGAGGCTACCCCACTTCTATCCTATATTTTGCCAATGTTGTGGATAAAGACACAATCATTCAGAAACAATATGTGACATATCTTGAAGACTCGCATATTGTCATCTATTTCAACGAGAACTTCTATTCAAATCAATGGGATGAAGCTCAGAAATATGGTGAAAAGATAATAGGTTCAGTTAAACTGAAGAAGGTTGTTAATCCTCTTGAAAAGGATAGCGTGATGAAAGAAGCCATACAAAAGGCAATGGATGGTAATAAGATTCAAAAAGAATATATAGAAAAAGGAAAGAAAGTAGTCAAGGAGGTTAAATAAGTCTTATATAAAACAAGATAAATCCCGCTCTCGGCAAGCATGATAAATGCGCTGAGAGCGGGATTAATTTTTATATATACTTATCTGTGTTGGAAAAAACAGATTAAGCCTTTCTCATCTTGATAGAGTACTCGCGTGGAGTGCAGCCCATCTTCTCTTTGAAAATACGACGGAATGTGTACTCGCTGCTGAAACCTACGAGGAATGCAATCTCACTTGCACGCTTTGTGCCCTTCTCAAGAAGTGGCATAGCTTCCTGAAGACGGAGATCGTTAACGTATGCTGTGAAAGAAGTACCCCTTTCCTTATGGAGATATGCACTGAGATATGTGCGGTTACTATTCATGTCACGTGCCAGAGTTTCGATGTAAACATCTGGATTAAGATAGAATTTCTCAGCCTCATACTTCTTGAGAAGTGCGGCAAAATTCTTTGGTTTAGAATTTCTCATTTTTAATTTTACTAAATGTTATTTTGTTATCCGTTTATTAATTTTCATGTTTATTTTCTCCGCAAGGATTAAAGGCTAAAGACATTTGCCTTTTGCCATTTAAGACTTAACGAAATGGTCTATTTCCTTTTTACAAAAGTAGATTCTTATCGCTACCCTGAAGAGGACTTACAGAATAATACCTTTATGACTTTGGTAGTTCTTCAACGAACCCGATTGCTCGAGTATAAACGTTTAACCATATTCAGTCAAAATATTTGGAGACCCTCATCATGGGTGAATAAAAATGCCATATTAACCCAAGGGAACTCCTTTTTTCCGTTGCAAAAGTACAAAAAAAAATCGATTTTGAGCGCGTTTTTTTCAAAAAAAGATAAAAATTGTTAAGTTTTTAACAATTCAATATAAAAAATTTGCACACACAAACAATTGTGCGTGCAAATTACTCTTTTTTTAAGATTTCTTTTCAAGAAAAACTCTTATTTTACTTCCCAAATGTCATTGGTCTCAAGAAGCTCTGCGAAGTTGTGGTACTTCTTAGCAGCCTTGACTTCCTCGATCTGTGCAGTAACACAGTCATCGTAGGTTGGAGCATCAACATCACGGATAACACCAAGTGCTACAGGGAAACCGTCGCCGTTGCCCATGAGAGCGAGCTTGAGCTGAAGGGTGTTGTCCTCACAATGTGCATCGTGAACAAGGATATCCTTCTCTGTAATGCCGTTTTCGCCAATCTTTACAACCTTAAGACCGAAACCTTCCTGAACAAGTCCGAACTCACGATCCTTACCGAAGATCAATGGCTTGCCATGCTCAACGTAGATAGCGTTCTCTGCACGACCTGCTGAGTTATACACAGCAGCGTGTGTGCCATCGTTGAAGATAACACAGTTCTGGAGAACCTCAGTTACAGAAGCGCCCTTGTGCGCATTTGCAGCCTTGAGGACCTCAACTGTGTGCTTGCCGTCAGTTGCTACGGTACGAGCAAAGAAGTGGCCACGAGCACCGAAACAGAGCTCTGCTGGGCGGAATGGATCCTCTACTGTACCATAAGGTGAAGACTTGCTGACAAAGCCACGAGGAGAGGTTGGAGAATACTGACCCTTTGTAAGACCGTAAATACGGTTGTTGAGAAGGATCATATTGAGGTTGATGTTACGACGGTTAGCGTGGATGAAGTGGTTACCACCGATAGCAAGACCGTCACCATCACCTGAAATCTGCCAAATGCTAAGATTAGGATTAGCAATCTTTGCACCTGTAGCGATAGCTGCTGCACGACCATGGATAGTGTTCATGCCGTAAGTAGCCATATAGTGAGGCAGACGTGAAGAACATCCGATACCTGATATAACTGCTATGTTCCAAGGGTCAACGCCGATTTCTGCCATTGCCTTGTGGAGTGATGCGAGGAAGAAGTGGTCACCGCATCCTGGACACCAACGTGGCTGTCCTTTCTTATAATCGTTAGCTGTATATGCCATTTTGTTTTGCTTTTTATTCTAGACTTTCTAGTATTTCCTGTTGTTCCAGATATTCTAGATTTGCTAGTTTATATTAACCTATGATTTTGTTAAATGCAGCGACAAGCTCATTAACCTTGAATGGCTGTCCCTTAACCTCATTATACTGTGCTGGTACGAAGTTATCAACCTTCATACGCAACCAAGCAGCGAGCTGACCCATGTTCTGCTCAGCCACAACTACCTTTGGATACTTCTTGAGTACCTCAGCAGTATTCTTTGGAAGTGGGTTGATGAACTTGAAGTGTGCAAGGGCAACCTTCTTGCCAGCAGTACGCATCTCGTCCATTGCAGCGTGGAGATGTCCGTATGTACCACCGAAACCTACGATGAGGAGCTGTGCATCATCAACATCGCCTACAACCTCGAGATCTGGAACCTGAATGTTATTGATCTTAGCCTGACGCTTGCGTGTCATAAGGTCGTGGTTCTCTGGGTTTGTAGAGATAGCGCCTGTCTTGTCGTCCTTCTCAAGACCACCGAGGATATGCTCGAAGCCCTGACGACCAGGAACAGCCCAGTAGCGAGTACCATTCTCAGCACGCATATAAGGAGTCCACTTACCCTTCAATTCCTCTGGAACGTATGGAGGGTTGATAGCATCCATCTTAGCAAGGTCAGGAAGCTTGAATGCACCAGAACCGTTAGCTACGTATGCATCTGTGAGAAGACATACAGGAGTCATGTGCTCGAGGGCAATCTTTGAAGCCTGGAAAGCAGCATCAAAACAGTCTGTTGGGCTTGTAGCAGCGAGAACTGGCATTGGAGACTCACCGTTACGGCCGAAGAGAACCTGAAGGAGGTCAGTCTGCTCAGACTTTGTTGGAAGACCTGTAGCAGGACCACCACGCTGTACATCGAGTACAACGAGAGGAAGCTCCATGATAACAGCGAGGTTCATAGCCTCTGATTTGAGGCAAATACCAGGACCTGATGTGCTTGTTACAGCGAGAGCACCTGCAAATGCGGCACCAAGAGAAGAAGCACAACCTGCAATCTCATCCTCACACTGAACAGTAGTCACACCAAGAGACTTGTGCTTTGAGAGCTCATGAAGAACGTCTGTAGCAGGTGTGATAGGGTAAGAACCAAGATAGAGCTTGAGTCCTGCCTTCTCAGCAGCAGCAATGAAACCATAGGCTGTTGCCTTATTACCTGTGATATCCATATAGCGACCAGGAGTCTTCTCCTTTGATTCTATACGGTAAACGTTAGTTGCTGAAGAATGTGTGTTGTGACCGTAGTCATAACCAGCCTGAATAACCTTGATGTTAGCCTCAGCTATTGCAGGCTTCTTGGCGAACTTCTCGCGGAGGAAGTTAGCAACGAGGTCGAGGTCACGGCTGAAGAGCCAGCATACAAGACCAAGGGCGAACATATTACGGCACTTGAGCATAGCCTTATTGTCCATACCAGTATCAGCAAGAGCTTCCTTCACGATAGTTGTGATAGGGCACTGGATAACACGATCTGGATCAATACCCATCTCACCGAGATAGTCCTGAGTTTCGAAAGCAGCCTTCTTGAGGTCACTCTCACCAAATGAATCAGTATCGATGATGATAGTTGCGTTTGGCTTAGCATAACGGTACTGAGTCTTGAGAGCAGCAGCATTCATGGCTACAAGAACATCACACTCATCACCAGGGGTATATACCTTGCTTGCACCAATGTGTACCTGGAAACCTGATACACCAGTAAGCGAGCCTTGTGGGGCACGGATATCAGCGGGATAATCTGGGAATGTAGAGATACTGTTACCTACGGTAGCAGATACTGTAGAGAAAATGTTACCTGCAAGTTGCATTCCATCACCGGAATCACCTGAAAAGCGGACAACAACCTGGTCCAACTCTTTAACTTCTAATTGTTCTGCCATAAATGCTTTTGTTATATTTATGAGTTATAATTTTCTTCTTTTTTCCTGTTGTTTATTACAATCTGTTGCAAAAGTACATATTTTTATTGACAAAAACAAATTTTTATTCACAAATCTTTACTTTTTGTTAGTAAATTGCTGTATTCTGCACGATTATATTATATTTTACCCCTAAAGTTCTACTCTTTCCACTTTTACGTCTTCGTGGAGGAACATAGCCGCACATTCCTTGAATCTCTCAGGATTTTCTGTTGTATAATATGCTATTTCTCCGTTCTTTGAACATCTTTCATCCATCTCCTTATGACGGTTGAGATAGTCTTCAAGACTTGCTGCGACATATTCTCCCTGTGAAACGATTTTTATTCCTTCCGGTACTGATTTCCGTAATGCGTTCATAAGAAGAGGATAGTGGGTGCAACCTAATAATATAGTGTCAATCTCGCTGTCTTTTTCAAGGAGTTGATTTATTCTCTTCCTTACAAAGTATTCTGCACCTTCTGTATCTGCCTCTCCAGCCTCAACAATAGCAGCCCAAAGAGGACAAGCTTGCCCTGTTACCTTTATATCTGGATAGAACTTCTTTATCTCAAGTGTATAGCTCTCGCTACGAACAGTTCCCTCGGTGGCTACAAGACCGACATGACGTGTTTTGGTGATATTACCTATAACCTCTACAGTAGGGCGTATTACACCGAGCACACGTCTTTCTGGATCAACAAGAGGGATATCATTCTGCTGAATGGTACGAAGTGCCTTTGCAGAGGCTGTATTACAACCAAGGATTACAAGTTTACATCCCATATCGAATAGTTTCAGTACAGCTTCTCTTGTAAACTGATATACAACATCGAATGAACGCGGTCCGTAAGGTGCTCTGGCATTATCCCCTAAATACAGAAAATCATACTGCGGTAGTCGTTTACGCAACTGCTGCAGTATGGTCAGTCCACCATAACCGGAATCAAATACTCCTATAGGTCCAGGGGTTTTATCTCCTTTTATCATCTAATTCTATCGATTAGTATTTCTGTCACATCCTCTCCCATCATAGGATTTATATATGGAACAGCGTTATTATCGGTATTGAGGATAACAATATAATTGTTCTCACTGCCTAAAGCCTTGATAGCATTATCAAGCTTATTACGAAGTGGAGTCAATGCTTCTTCCTCTGCCTTTGCAAGAAGTCTCTCTGATTCCTGCTTAAAAGCTATGTTACGCTCTAATATACTTTGCAGTTCACTCTGACGCTTCTCACGTATAGCAGATGCCATACCATTTATATTCTCAATGAAGTTCTCGTATTTTTCATTGAAATCCTTCTCAGCAAACTGTATCTCTGAGTCATATTGCTTTCTCAGGTTTTCTATGCTTGCCTGAGCACTTACATAGTCAGGTGTAGCCTTGAGCACAGCATCATAACTGAAATAACCGATTCTTATCTGCTGTGCGCTGATAGGAAGCATTACAAAAAATACAAGTAAAAGGAGTAGATATTTTTTCATGATCTTTAAGCTCTAATCTCTAAACACTAAGTACTAAACAAAAAAGGGCAGGTCTTCAGTCTTTCGGCTGAAGTGACCTGCCCTGTATGTCGTATGTTGCTTACTTAAGCTTGTTAAGTTCAGCCTTTACCTCAGCTGTAACATCCTTTGAGCCTGCACCAACATAAAGGGCAGCACTCTGATCGAAGATGTAAGTATATTGACCAGCCTTACCTACGTTCTGAATAGCAGTCTGTACCTTCTGATATACAGGAGCTAACTTCTCCTGCTGCTGCTTCTGGAGTTCCTGTTGATTCTGAGCGTATGTCTGCTGAATCTTCTGCTGCATTTCCATAAGAGAAGATTCTGTTTCCTTCTGAGTTGTAGCATTCATAGTAGCCTTTGCCTTCTCGTACTCATCAGCCTTGCGCTGGAGTTCTTCCTGCATAGCCTTGAGTTCGTTCTCAAATTGCTGGGCAGCAGCCTGAAGCTCGCCATTGATCTTTGCAATCTCAGGGAGTGTAGTCATTATGCTCTGTGAATCAACATGTCCAAACTTCTGTGCCATTACAGCCATTGGAGCAAAGAGCATCATAATGATGATAAGTCTTTTCATTTTCTTTGTCGTTTTATTATTATTTATTTTTATTCTGTTTATTTCCGGATAATCCAAATAATATGATATATCCTGAGGAAAACCGGCTACAAAGTTAGTATAAAAGCGCGAAACATCAAAATTTATTCGCCATTATCAGCTAAATATTGTGAATTATTAATATTCCAACGCACTATTGAACGTTATATCCAAGTTTTTCAAGCACTTCTCTACTGATATCTATCTTTGGTGAAGCATATATCATACCATTGTCAGAAGCACGGTCTATAACCATGGAATACCCTCTCAATTCTGATATACTCTTTACTGCATTGTAAATTTCCTCTTGAATTGGTGACATCAGAGATTCACGCTTCTTGAAAAGCTCACCCTCAGGACCAAAATACTTTTTCTTCAGCTCAGAGGCTTCCTTCTCTTTTTGCATTATAGCCTCCTGCTTTGCCTTCTTCTGCTCCTGAGAAAGGAATACAACTTCATTCTGGTAATTCTTGTACATAGTAGATGCTTCAAGATTGAGTGCCTCTACCTCTGCCTGCCATTTCTTTGAAACCTGGTTCAACTGTTCGTTAGCACGCTCGTATGCAGGAATATTCTTAAGGATATATTCCATATCAAGAAGGGCGAATTTCTGGGCTTTGCATGAAGTACTGATACCAAATGAAAGCATTCCTAAAAGCAATGTTATTAATAGAACTCTTGATTTCATAATTGTTGTTTTTTATATAACTGGCAATATTACCGATTGCAAAATTACTCAGTTTCTGTCTTTAAACAAAAGAAATTTCCCTATAAGATATAGAGAAATTCCCTATGTTTTGTTTAGAACTCCTGACCAAGGATGAAGTGGAACTGACTTCCACCCTTCCGCTGAGTTCCATATTCATTGATATATACGTTATCAAATCCGTATGCCCAGTCTATACCCATCAGACCTACCATTGGCAGATAGATACGTACACCTACACCGGCACTTTTCTTTATGCTGAACGGATTGAAAAATTTAACATCATTCCACGCATTACCAGCCTCTGCAAATGTAAGACCATAGATGGTAGTATTACCAAGCATGAACGGATAGCGGAGTTCAAGTGAGAAACGATCGTAGGCGTATGAACTATAAAATGAATTATGCGATACACTACCATCCTTAAATAGCCTCTCGTAATTTGATGATGTTGAAAGAGAACCATTATCATAACCACGAAGACCGATAGTCTCAGAACCATAACCGGTAGAATAACCTGACATACCATCACCACCCATATAGAATGTTTCGAATGGAGACTTATTATATTTGTTGTATGAACCAAGAATACCCAACTCGATACGTGTCATAAGAACAAAACACTTAGCACCACTAGTGAGAGCTGTATAAGTCTTGCTCTTGAATTTCCACTTATGATACTCAATCCAGCGATACTTCTCCTGCTGTTCTTGCTGATAAGTACTTGACTGACTGTTTATAGCAAGATTCTTATAGTCCTTATTATTAAATGATGACCAAGGTGGAGTTATTGATAGTGATAGACTAAACTCTGAACCGCGACGTGGGAAGAGCTGATTATCTGTAGAGATACGTGACAAATCAACTCCCAGATTAAGGTTATTACAGTTACCTGTCGTTACAAGGAAATATTCAAAATTATTCAGCATATATCGTGTATATGAAAGTGACATCGACAGCATGAAATAGTCATCAGGCCAACGAAGACGCTTACCAATACCTACACTTGCGCCAAACATTTTCATATACTTATCAGGATCTAAAGCACTCTGATAAAGACTTGAGTTATAATAGCCACCATAAAGCATGCTATTATACTGGTTCATCATTGATTGATTGACGTATGAAGAGTTAACATCTGTCTGCTTTGCGTAGAAAGCATTTACAGAGAACTGAAGTGGACGCTTACCACCAAACCAACCAGTAGAATATCCAGCATTATACGACTGATAGTAAGTACCATTAGTCTGAGCACTTAATGAAAGTGTCTCGCCATCACCAATAGGCATGAGACCTCTATGCTCCTTATTTTTATTGAATAGATTAGCCATAGAGAAGTTATTCAACTTCAGACCAATCTTACCAATGACACCTGTCTGACCCCAACCAAGAGAGAACTCTATCTGGTCATTTGACTTCTGTTCAAGATCCCAGTTGATATCCACTGTTCCATCTTCACCATTAGGCTTTATGTCTGGATTTACCTTTTCCGGATCAAAATGACCCATTGATGCAAGTTCACGTGCAGAACGCTGAAGTGCCTCCTTAGAGAAAAGGTCACCAGGCTTAGTACGAAGCTCACGGCGAACAACGTTCTCATACAATCGGTTGTTACCATTAATACGCACATGTGAGATATGAGCCTGCATACCTTCGAATATACGCATCTCAAGGTCAATACTGTCACCTACAATATTTACTTCCGTAGGTTCAAGACGATAGAAGAGATAACCATTGTTCCAATACTCATTACCAACGGCATCCTCATCCCCTGAAAGACGTTTGTTGAGCAACTTCTGATTATATACATCACCCTTCTGCATACCAAGTATTCTTGCAAGATAATCAGACGGATAAACAGTATTTCCAACCCACGTAATATTACGAATATAGTATTTCTGACCTTCCTCTACCTTAAGATATACGTTTACATGACGATCATCATATGTACTAACGCTATCCTTGAGAATAGTAGCATCACGATAACCAAGTTCGTTATACTTCTCTATAAGACCATTCTTAGCCTCTGTGAAACGCTCAGGAGTGAATTTCTTTGACTTGAACAAAGAGTAGAACTTACCTGCCTCATTGATTTTCTTCAATGCTCCCTTAGAGAATATACCACCCTTGATTTTCTTGTCAGTGAGATACTGATTACCTTCAATAGTAATACTATGAACTTTCGTCTTCTCCTTCTTGTCAACTTCAACATCGAGGATGACATAATTCTTCTGACTTACATCATCACGCTGACGGATAAAAATATCAGCATTCTTGAAGCCCTTGTCATCAAAATATCTCTTTGCAAGAATCTTCGCACGGTCTATCATATTAGGAGTAATCTGTGAACCTTTCAACAGACCCAGTTTTTCCTCCATATCGGTTCTCTCTGTCTTTTTCAGACCAATGTAATTGATAGAAGAAACACGAGGACGAGTCTTAAGATAGATGTGCAGATATATATCATCACCAATGATAGAGTCGGCAGCAATCTTTACCTCGGAAAAGAGTCCATGACGCCAATAACGCTTCACAGCCTCTGTAATCTCATTACCTGGAACAGTTATTTTCTGGTCTATTGACAGACCAGAGATACTGGTGAGCATATAATCCTCATAGCCATCTACACCGCTCACGGCAAGACCCTTGATAGTACACTCGCGTGCCTGTCCCGCATAATTTATATCAGGATTAACAATCTTATCCTGTGCGAAACATGTTAAAAGTGAGAAATTAAAAGTGAAGACAACGAATAGAAATCTCCGCTTGAATAGTTCACGCATTTTTTATATAGTGTTTATTTTCAATTATCAATTGTAATTATTACTTTTTCTCTTCTACCTGAGCCTCTGTCTTACCAAATCTTCTCTGGCGTGACTGATAGTCCTCAATAGCCTTATGAAGATCCTCCTCCATAAAGTCTGGCCAATATGTATCACAGAAATACAATTCTGAATATGCTATCTGCCAAAGCAGATAGTTACTTATCCTCAACTCGCCTCCAGTACGGATAAGAAGTTCAGGATCAGGCATGAAGTTTGTTGCCAAATGCTCGGTAACGGTCTGCTCAGTTATATCCTCTACATTGAGCTTTCCATCCTTTACTTCCTGTGCAACATCAGCCATAGCCTTCGTTATCTCCCAACGTGAAGAATAGCTGAGAGCCACAACCATAGTCATAGCGTCATTCTTTGCCGTATGTTCCTCTGTCTCAGCAAGCTTCTTTCTAACTTCGTCAGGAATACGACTCAAATCGCCCACTACACGGAAACGCACGTTGTTCTTCATGAAAATCTCATCCTCAAGACTCGTGAGGACAAGTCCCATAAGTGCGGCTACCTCATCAGCCGGACGGTTCCAGTTTTCTGTAGAAAAGGTATAAAGAGTAAGATACTTCACACCAAGTCGAGTACATTCAGATGTGATTCTGCGAACAGTATCTACACCTGCCTGATGACCGTATGCTCGAGGCTTACCCTTTTCCGTAGCCCAGCGTCCGTTACCATCCATAGTGATGGCTATATGTTGCGGAATTCTTGTCTTATCTAACATAAATTTTGGCCCCACCCCTGCCTTTCAGGCATCCCCTCCCCTAATGGAGGGGAGGAAGTTACTAAAGAGCGCGGTGGTATTTTTATATATTAATTATTTTTTTATTTATTCCTATTTTATATGCCCCCATAAACTGAAGTTTCTAACTCCTCCCTCCCCATTTGGGGGGAGGGTGCCCGTAGGGCGGGTGAGGGGCATTTTTAATCCTTGAAGCACGTCTTGCATTTCTCCCAGAAACTATATGTGAGGGATACCTGCAAATTGCTGTAGCAATCCGTGTTTTTGAATATTCCCGTACTTGAGATATGATATGGATCCTTCACACCGTCTAGCTTATCTGAAAGCGTGAAATGTACCATCCATTCCAAACCGAGATTAACCCTATCTGCAACCTTGTATTTCACACCGAAAGCTATTGGCAAATTAGCAGTAAACACACCACTACTTCCTGTCATTTCCGGTGAACCGAAAAGGTCTGATGAATTCTTCACTATTCTAGTAGGCGCAGCCGATAAATCTACCGTGCCATTCTTGCAGTTCACGTATGTAAAACCAAGTCCTATTCCTATGAATGGAGTAAGTCTTTTTGCTCCACGATAATCCCTTCCCGTTCCGTAGGGAAAGAAGTTATACTCATAGAGCGCATTGAAATCTACGAGGGTGTTCTTAAACTCGTATGGCTCTCTTGTCGATTCTGAATGTTGCTCTGTGTTGAAATCAGGATAATAGGTTGAGATATTCTTTGAAGAACCTTTTATTGAACCTAAGCCAAGTGCAAAACGAAGTGCCGAGCGAGGATTCATCACCCTTCTTAGCAATATAGAGCCTGACGGTGATGTGTTTTTTCCCGACAGGATTGCTCCGTTGAAATCTCCTTCGTATGTTGTAAGTCCCAAGCCAGCTCCAAACTCCATACGATACTCTGGGTCGTCCTGCGCCATTATTCCAGAGCAGGAAAACAATATCGCTGTAGTTATGAGTGACCTAAGTTTCATAATTCTTAGAAACCTTTATTCTTTATTATCCCAACCCATTTTGTTGAGACGACCTTTCCATACCTGACCACTACCTGTACATACTATCCAGATAAAGTTGTCATCATCTACTGCTATTGATGCAGTACTTGCAGAAAATCCTTCCGGAAGTTTGAATTTATCGTTTTCCTTCCAGCATATTCCACAGTCTTTTGAGTAGTATAGCTTATCACATTCACCTCCAATGGCAAATAAGTCTTTATCATACAATGCTACACTTAGATTGCTGAGTCTTGGAAGATAATAGCTGTTACTTTCATTAAAATTCTGATATACCCAAGACTGATCTTTCTTTGCATTTTCCTCAATAATCTTGCTCCAAACCTCTGCTTTTTTACTATTAGCAGAAGAATTGCCTATCACGAATGCACGCTTTACATCGGCATTACTATCTGTTGTAGAAGAAACAAAGTTCACGTCTGAAGAAGGTATATACTTTGCATCATCGTCAATATTTTCATTTTTCCATGAAACGCCGTTATCTAGAGACATTATCAGTTTATTGGCATTAGACATAGCAAACATCTCCTTGCCACATACACCTATAACCGATTTCACGTTTGCTGATACAGTATTCCAGTTTTTTGCATCTGACGAAGAATATATTACACCACCATCAGCAACATAAATGGTATTACCGTCAGTTGTCATTGTGGCATTTGCGCTGAAAGACCTTGTCTTCTTCCAACTACCGTCAACAAGAGTCTTAAACTCAGTACCACTAGCAGTCTTACCAAGTACTACAAGATTATTATTGCAAATTCCAGCCTTAACTCTGGTATAGTTCTTAATATCATTGTCAATATCAAGCTTATTCCACTTGAATGAGTCGGCAACTTCCTTGTGTGCAACTATATTGACAGTATATTTTTTTGAATATTGACCAGAAGTAGAAAATACATACAACTCTCTTGGCTGAGAGAAATCAATACTTGTAGTACTATTAAAATAATATATTGAATCACTTGTAAGACTCTTCCAAAATACATAATTACTACTGCCATTAAGAGCACTTACTGATGCAAACATTATTTTTTTAAGGTTTGTACCAACAGGCAAAGAGTCAGGAGCATTTGTTATAGTCCCTGAATACTGATCAATATATAATTTATATTTACTTCCTTCAACTTCAGCGGAATCTTTTTTTCCATTTGTTTCAAAATAGCGTTTCAAAGTTCCGAGAGTTAATCCCGTAATAGCCGTGTCATCATAAGTAACGACTTCTGTGTCATCTTTGTCACCAAGACACGAAGACATCATACACACCGTAGCAAAAGACAGCGCGAAAATAGATATTTTTGATTTCATTTTATCCTAATTTCGAAATTTCGAATGCAAAATTAATCAGAAAATCTCAAAAAAATGAATAAAATCTATGTTTATTAGTAAATTATATCTTAAAACTTGAATATTTAAGGTTAATTGACAAAAAAAATGAGTATAAACACCTAAAATTACATTTTACAACCCGTTTACCTGTTTTTCAAAGTATTCCCAAGTACTTCATATGTAATTCCCTTGTAAATCCTATGTGAAAAGGAACCAAACTCGGTGAAAGTCCGTTCCAGAAGCGAACATAGAACAGACCTTCACCGAGTTTGGTTCGAAGGATCAACGAAGACAAAGCGAAGTTATAACAAATTATCATCTGTTTTTTTCAGTAAAATTATAATTTTACAAAATATCTTTCTATCTTTGCACCAGAAACATTTACTTTTACATAAACATGGCTAAAATTATCACATTACTATTATCATTATTATTCTGTGGCAATGCTATGTCACAGATAGATATAGTTTTTCCTGACACAATGAGAATTACTGTTGATAATAAAACACTAAAAATTCCACTCATGATAAACGAGGAAAATAATATAAGATATTATACAAATGAAAATTTTATTGTACACGATACAACGTTTATCTATAATGAATATCAATACTGGCGTTGGGATTCAACAGAGGATTATACTACTAGCATTATATCCTATTTCATTATACCTCACAACCATCCCAAATTTATTGAAAATATTAATATAAGCCCTATTTCTTCTAAAGACGCATTAAACGAAATTCTTGCAATATTAAAAACGAAGGTTCCTATATTATACAAACAAAATTTGGGAGATATTCCAAGAATGTGGTGCCTCTTGGTGAAATATAAGGATGCATATTATTGTAGTGAGGATGAACCTATTGTTTGGGAGTTTACCGACTCTCTATTATTGAAATATGACCAAGAATTAGATTTAAAACCTATAACTAACTTTAAGAAAACCAAAGAAGGAGGTTGGTCATTTACCTCTATAAACTATAATAACGACAATGAAATGCAGGTTTATATCATTCCTTGCAAAAAATTAAAAGGTGCATATATAGTAAAAACAACCATTAAGGGAGAACAACCTACCTATATTCTCTGTACTACAGATCGCGATATTAGTAACTTTGATTTGATAAAATATTATTCAGATTATATTCCTGAAGGTTTGGACTACGAAAATATTGATTTTAAAGCATTAATGGAATAAATATCATTTTCTATAAAAATAAAAGCCAATAATGAATGCTCATTATTGGCTTTTTTATTTAGTTTAAAATCTAATTACTTAGGCTGTTTACCGATATATGCAAGAATACCGCCATCAACATAGAGAATATGACCATTAACGGCATCTGAAGCCTTTGAGGCAAGGAATACAGCAGGACCACCAAGTTCTTCTGGGTTAAGCCAACGGCCAGCAGGAGTCTTTGCACAGATGAATGAGTCGAATGGATGACGACTGCCATCTGCCTGACGCTCACGAAGTGGAGCTGTCTGTGGAGTTGCTATATATCCAGGACCTATGCCATTACATTGGATGTTATACTCACCATATTCTGAGCATATATTTCGAGTAAGCATCTTCAAACCACCCTTTGCTGCTGCGTATGCAGAAACAGTCTCACGACCAAGCTCTGACATCATAGAGCAGACATTTATAATCTTACCTTCCCTACGCTCCATCATCTCGGGAAGAACGGCTGCAGAACAGATATAAGGAGCAACAAGGTCGATGTCGATAACTTCTTGGAACTCAGAACGCTTCATCTCGTGCATAGGTATACGTTTGATAATACCCGCATTATTTACGAGAATATCAATTTGGCCAACCTCCTTATGGATTTTCTCAACGAGAGCCTTTACGGCAACCTCGTCAGTAACATCACACACATAGCCACGCACATTCTCAATGCCAGCAGCCTTATATGCAGCAAGAGCCTTCTGAACAGCCTCTTCACTACGAACATTAAACACTATATTCTTAATGCCTGCGTTAACGAAAGCCTCAGCAATACTAAAGCCAATGCCATAGGCAGCTCCAGTAATCCACGCATTCTTTCCTTCAAGAGAGAAATCCTTTAAGCCTGTCATAGTTTAGTTTTATGATTTAAGTTAATATTCAGAAATAGGCTTTGCTTGCTGTTTTTCAAACCATCAAACTTTCATCCTTATTCCAAATGCAAAGATACAATATTTTTTTTATTTACACACATTTATCTCCTTGTTTTATGATATTTTTTCAAAAAAAGCATATTTAGGATATCCAATCAAGCAAAATACAAAAGCATCCTATCTTCCTCCCTTATTCCTCCGTACCAAACTCGCTGAAGCTCCTATCCAGAATGGTATCTTCACCGACTTTGCACCGACTTTGCACCGACTTTGGTACGGAGGAACAACGGACCTACAACGGACTTGGAACGAAGGTAATATTAACGTAGAATAATTATAAAAAAATAATTATTTCTACATTATCATGTAGTTTTTCCATTATCTTTGCGTTTCTATAAGTAGAAAGTTAAAAATTTCAACAATATATGAAAGAACAGGAAGAAAGATTCACACAACTCGTCCGCGAGTACAAGAATACCATATATACTGTATGTATGATGTTTGCAGAATCGCCAGATGAGACTGATGATATGGTACAAGAGGCTTTGATAAATCTCTGGCGAGGTTTTCAGAAGGCAGATGATGTATGCAAATCGTGGGTTTGGCGAGTGACAATGAACTCGTGCATAACAATCGACCGTAAGAAGAGGAAACGCTCGTCAGAGTGCCCTTTAACTGCCGATATTGAGGATATGCTGCATAGTGATGAAAACAATAGGAATACAAATGTGAAGATTCTCTATGACCGCATTCATCAGCTAAACCCGTTTGATCGCGCAATAATAATGTTGTGGCTTGACGGAATGCCATACGATGAGATTGGCGAGATTATAGGCATTACTACAAAGAATGTCTCTGTAAGATTAATTAGAATTAAGGAACAACTAAAAAAGATGAACAATGGAAAATAATAATGTTAGTTTGGAACTTGAGGAGATGCGCCTCCAGATGGCTGCTCTTCAGAAGCAACTCGATGAGCGATTGAAACTTGATGAACAGCAGCTTCAGAATAGCACTATGAAAAAGATTAATGCAATCAACAGATATGGATATTTTGAGTTGATAGGCCTTATTGTTGCTATTATAAGTATAGCAATAGTACAATACAGATTTCATATATCATTTGAGTTTATTGCCTGTATACTCCCTATTATTGTTTTATCTTCATTATTCGGTTTCTGGTTAGCCAATAGAATTAGGAATACAGATCTTTCAAAAAAGAGTGTAAAGGAGATTACAAGTACGCTTATCAGCATGAAGAAACAATATCAAATATATAATATTATAGGTTTCATCGTAGGTTTCTTCATTATACTTCCATGGATGTTATATGAGATTTACGTGCATAGTTTTTCTCATTTCATGTTTGATGAAGGATTCCCTACATGCCTTTTCATCTGTATCAATTCCACCATCTTTATCTCTATTCTTACCATAGCAATTATATTCAATACAAAGATGTATAAAAAGCAGCTGCATAACATCTCTGAACTCATTGAAATGATAAAGGATAAGGATTAGTATAGCAATAGCCCCACGATTGTGAGGGCTATTTTTTTTTCACTTCCCAATTTCTTCTTTTTATTATTATCTTTTCTTTTTATTCTAATAAAATTTATTTGATTAAATATAATAAGAGATAATAATAAGGGGGTGTGGAAAAGTGGATAATGTATATTGAACACTCATTATCAGAAAGATGTAATTTTTATTAGTGTATGGAAAACACGTTTATACTGATTTTATAACCTGTGGATTATCCACTACAGGCCTTGTGGATATATGAGGGGTGTGTATAAGTGGCAAGTTATTAAATTTCTATCAACGTTGTTTCCACTACCTTTACACGTAGTTTCAACGTGTTATAAACAGGTTTTACATATACTTATCCTTATAGTTTATCCACAATTTGTGGATAACTATGGGAAAAAGTGAGTAAATCAATATAATAATGATAAAAAAAAGCCGCTTAAGGATTATTCCCTAAGCGGCTATTGTATTGAATATGGATATTATTCTAAAATAACATTCTCTACGTGCTCAAATACACTCTCAGGAGTTATATCATTCAGGCATTTGTAATTTCCATATTGACAAGGAATATTGCCATAGATAGAGCAAGGACGGCATTTCATGTCAAGTTCTACAACGTTTTCCACACTTTGATTCCAGCCAAGGAAACCTGCATAGCGATGGGTAGCTCCCCAGATACTTACAACAGGACAGGCAACGAGAGATGCGAGATGCATATTGCCTGAATCCATTGAAATCATCACATTAAGATGCGACATGAGGATAAGTTCTTGACTGATATCCTTTAATGTAGAAGTAGCAGATGTTACCTGTGGATATTTTTGCTGCCACTCCTTCATTTTCTGAGCCTCTTCACCTTTTCCGTGAAAAAGGAATATTCGACAGCTTGGATGTGCCTTGATAATCATCTGCACTACTTGTTCCATCTTTTCAAGAGGATAAATCTTACCTTTATGTGCAGCAAATGGTGCTATGCCTATCCATTTAGTGAATGATTTCTTTTCACCTATTGTATCTGAAAGAAGTCTGAGGTTTCCCCTACCCTCTCCGAATATGCTTCTAAAGTCAGGAGTTATAAAATAGCCGAGTTTTTCAAGCACGTCGGCATAATTGCGGAAAGATGTGGGTAACTGGTGGAAATTACTCTTATCCTCATTAACAAGAGCACGCTTTTCCTTGCGATGCTTGTCTATATGCGCTACTTTATAGTTAGATAGTACAAAGCGAAGACGGAGGTAATGAGAGCGCAAAACTCCGTGCATATCAGCTATATGAGTGAAATGCTTTGCCTGAAGTCTGCGATAGAGCGCATTAAGTCCGGATATGCCTTTGTATTCCTCTTTCAGATCAGCCCCCATGAAACCTACATTATCAGCAAGATTCTCGAAGAAAGGACGTGCAAATGGGCGAGACAATACCGTAATACGAATATTAGGATATTGTTTTGCCAATGAGCTGACTACTGGTACAAGCATAGCTACATCACCAATAGCAGAGAATCTTATTATGAGAATGTGAGGAGTCTTCATAGAAACCTAACCAAACCTTCCCAAATGGAAGGATGTTTTATAGTATTATTATTAGTAGAACGATAATAAATTTATAATTGTTTCCCCATGATTAGAAATACTAATCACTCCCTTTGGAAGGGAAAGGGGGGTTGAAACCCTCCCTTTGGGAGGGATTGGGTGGGCTTTACTTTTTTCCGTATAATATAGGATTGGTATCAGCATCATTATACATCTTCATCTGGCGATATACCTTCATGTATTTCTTGCCAGCTGCAATGTCAGCGAGAAGCTGGTCAATAGCTGTTGAGAGGTCAACTTGCTGTTCAAGAAGAATGTCGAGTTTTGCCTGACACTTTGCAATATGCTCAGCACTTGCATCTGTGCGCTCTACCTGCTCCTTCATGTGATATATCTTGAGGGCGAGGATAGAAAGACGGTCAATAGCCCATGCAGGTGATTCTGTATTTATGGTAGCATCATCCTGTATCTTAACATCCTTGTAATGATCACGGAAGTAAGAATCGATATTCTCAACCATGTCTGTACGATCCTGGTTTGACTTATCGATTCTGCGTTTCAAAACAAGTGCTGCTACAGGGTCGATGTTAGGATCACGAATAATATCCTCAAAATGCCATTGTACTGTGTCAATCCAACATTTATGATATAGGATATTGTTGATTGTATCCTCTGGGAATGGATTCTTTATAGGTGTGTCAACATTATCGTTGATGTGATAATCAGCGATTGCGTGACGGAATATTTCATTGCTTGTTGATGTAAACGACATATTGATGAAATAGAATAATGATTTTCAAATGCAAAAATAGTGTAATTATTTGAGAAATGCAAATTTTTCTCACTATTTTTTGTTTGAATTGAGGAACTCTACAAGTTTTTCAACTGCTCTTCCACGATGTGAAATACTGTTTTTCTCTTCAGAGGTCATTTCTGCGAACGTCTTATCATAGCCTTCTGGCTGGAAGATAGGATCATATCCAAAGCCTGTTGTACCTCGCTTTTCTTCCGTTATGATTCCCTTTACAGTACCATTGAAAAGATGCACTTCTCCATGATATATAAGAGCTATTGACGTACGGAATTGAGCCTTGCGTTCCTCTCCTACCCTACCCTTCAGCTTATATATCAGTTTTCGCATATTAGCCTCTGAGTCATGATCTTTTGTGATATCCATTTCAGGGTCGCTGAAGTCAGGGTCTTCAAGGTTTGCATATCGTGCGGAATATACTCCTGGGGCACCGTCAAGAGCTTTTACCTCAAGTCCTGTATCATCGGCAAAACAGTCAAAGCCATAGAACTTACTTATATATTGTGCCTTCTCAAGAGAGTTTTCCTCAAGAGTAGCATGGGTCTCTGGTAGTTCATCAAAACAGCCTATTTCCTTTAGGGAACGAACTTCAAAACGGTCGCTTAGAATCTCACGAACCTCGCGAAGCTTATTCTCATTATTTGTTGCAAAAACGATAATTGGTTTCATACCTTTTACTTTTGTTTTCATCTTATCAAATCCTTCTCCATATACGTTAGAAGCGTTGGAGACAGTTACAAATGCTGTTGGATCAACTCTTTTCACAGCCTCGAAAACCTCATGTGAATAATGCTTGGTACATACGCACATCAATACTTTTCGTTCAGTCTTTGTGTACCAACCCTCACCATCAAGTACTGTAAGTCCAAATCCTGCCTTGTTTATAGCATCTGCAATAGCAGAGTAGTTTCTGGAGAATATATAAACCACCAGACATTGATTGAATCTTCGGGTGAAAAAATCAAGTGTTATGGCTGAAAGAACAAGCAGAACATAACCGAATATTACCTTCTTTGGGTCATGAAACAGGAAATATGAACTTGACACGATAATGATATCAACGTACATAAGAACCTGTCCGAGGGAGATATCACGATATTTGTTAACTACCGCTGCTATTATGTCTGTACCGCCCGTAGAACCATTATAATGAAAGCACAATGCAAGTGCAAAGCCTTCTATGAGAGCACAGAGGATACAAGCCATGAACATATCATTTTCGCCTAATACACAAGGCAACTGATGCGTTACAGGGTCTTCCAATATTCTCTGACAAAACCATAGCCAGAAAGCCACAAGTCCGAATCCCCAGATAGTTTTCAAGCTGAATCTAAGTCCTAGGATCTTTCCTCCAAGAGCTAAGAGTACAACATTTATAGCAGCATACGGAATCTCTACACCAATTCCGGATGAATAATATATAAGTGCTGCTATACCTGAGACACCACCTGTAGCAAGCTCGTAAGGCAACAAGAAAAGAGTGAGACCTATGGCATATATGAAAGTAGCTATTGCCACCATCATATAGTCGCGTATCTCAAGTAATAATTCGTGTCGGGTAAACATATTTTAGCCCCCACCCCCCAAGGGGGAGTTATTTAATTACACTTTTCCCATCAAAGCGTTTCTTTGAGGATTTTTACTATATAAAAAGCTCCCCCCCTTGGGGGCAGGGGGGCTTTTTTTATTTCACCACAATATTGATAATCCTTCCAGGCACAACGATTGTCTTAACAATCTGCTTGCCTTCAGTATATTTTGCGGTACGTTCATCAGCAAGTACTGCCTTCTCAGCATCTTCCTTCGTTACATCAGCAGGAAGCTGGATTGTGAAACGAGTCTTGCCACAGAACTGAACAGGCATTGTGATCTCAGAGTCCTTCATCTTTGACTCGTCAAATACAGGCCATTGTGCATCACATACACTACCCTTCTCTCCAAGTGTATGCCAGAGTTCCTCGGCAATAAATGGAGCAAATGGTGCTATGAGGATTGTAAGCTGCTTAAGAATTGACTTACTATGGCACTTCTGAAGTTCACCCACAGCAATCATGAATGCTGCGATAGATGTATTATATGAGAAGTTCTCGATGTCCTGAGTAACCTTCTTGATAAGCTTATGAAGTGACTTCTCCTGATCAGCTGTTGGCTGCTCATCATTAACCTGATACTCGCCCATACGGTCATAGAACAAGCCCCAGAATTTCTTCAAGAAGCGGTGACAGCCGTCAATACCGTTAGTATCCCAAGGCTTTGACTGCTCAACAGGACCAAGGAACATCTCGTACATACGGAGAGTATCTGCACCATACTTCTCAACAATCATGTCAGGATTAACCACGTTGAACATAGACTTTGACATCTTCTCAACTGCCCATCCGCATACATACTGTCCGTTATCATTGAGAATGAACTCAGCATTGTTATATTCTGGACGCCAAGCCTTAAATGCCTCTACATCAAGAATATCTGCGCTTACAATATTCACATCAACATGGATAGGAGTAACGTCATACTCATCCTTCTTGTCGAATGAAACGAATGTGTTAGTATCCTTGATACGATATACGAAGTTAGAGCGACCCTGAATCATACCCTGATTAACGAGTTTCTGGAATGGCTCTTCCTTCTTTGAGATACCAAGGTCGAAGAGGAACTTATTCCAGAAGCGAGAGTAGATAAGGTGACCTGTTGCGTGCTCTGAACCACCTACATAGAGGTCCACGTTCTGCCAGTACTCAGCTGCTTTCTCGGAGAGAAGTGCCTCATTGTTGTGTGGATCCATATAACGGAGGTAGTATGCAGAAGAACCTGCAAAACCAGGCATTGTATAGAGCTCGATAGGGAAGACGGTCTTATTATCGATAAGAGCCTTGTCAACAATCTTCTTGTTTGCTTCATCCCAAGCCCAGATCTGAGCATTACCCAATGGAGGCTCACCTGTCTCAGTAGGAAGGAACTTATCCACCTGTGGAAGTTCAATAGGCAGACACTCCTCTGGAATCATTGTTGGGATGCCGTTCTTGTAATAAACAGGGAATGGCTCACCCCAGTAACGCTGACGAGAGAAGATAGCATCACGAAGACGATAGTTTACCTTTACACGACCAATACCATGTTTCTCAACGAATACCTTTGTTGCCTTGATAGCTTCCTTAACGGTCATGCCATTGAGAACGAGGCTTTCTCCATCATATTCAATAGCTGTCTTGCCTGGAGCAGGAGAGTTGCTAACAATACCTTCCTTAGCATCGTATGACTCCTCGCTGATATCAGCACCCTCGATAAGTGGGATGATAGGGAGGTCGAAATGTTTTGCAAAGGCATAGTCGCGTGAGTCATGAGCAGGAACTGCCATGATTGCGCCTGTACCATAGCCTGCAAGAACATATTCTGAAATATAGATAGGGCACTTGTCGCCTGTTATTGGGTTGATGCCGTAAGCACCTGAGAATACACCTGTTACGGTATGGTCAATCATACGCTCACGCTCTGTACGACCCTTAACGTACTTCACATATTCATCAACTGCCTGACGCTGATCAGCAGTTGTAACGAGGTCAACAAGTTCACTTTCAGGAGCAAGTACGAAGAAGGTAACGCCGAACATTGTATCTGCACGGGTTGTGAAGATTGTGAAGTCAACATCAGAGTCAGCTACCTTAATCTGAACCTCAGTACCCTCAGAACGGCCAATCCAGTTCTTCTGTGTCTCCTTGATAGACTCGCTCCATTGAATAGTCTCAAGACCGTCGAGAAGACGCTGTGAGTAAGCACTTACACGAAGGCACCATTGGCGCATCTTCTTCTGCTCAACAGGGAAACCGCCACGAACAGAAACGCCATCAACAACCTCATCATTAGCAAGAACAGTACCAAGACCTGCGCACCAGTTCACCATTGTCTCGCCCATGAAGGCAATACGGTAGTTCATAAGTACATCGGACTTCTTCTTCTCGTCCCAACTATTCCATTCCTCAGCTGTGAAATGAAGTTCCTCGCTTTCTGCTATATCCCAAGTGCCTCTACCTTCTTTCTCGAAATACTCGATAAGTTTCTCGATAGGCAGAGCCTTCTGATACTTGTTGCAGAAGAAAGAATTGAACATCTTCTGGAAAGCCCATTGTGTCCACTTATAGTAGCCAGGAGCACATGTGCGAACCTCGCGATCCCAGTCGAAACAGAAACCAATCTTATCCAACTGCTCACGATAGCGGTCAATATTCTGGAATGTAGTCTTCTCTGGGTGCTGACCTGTCTGGATAGCATACTGCTCCGCAGGCAATCCGTAAGCATCATAACCCATTGGGTTTAGAACATTAAAGCCCTGAAGACGCTTGTAGCGTGCATAGATATCACTTGCGATATAGCCAAGTGGGTGACCAACATGAAGACCCGCACCAGAAGGGTATGGGAACATGTTCAGTACATAGAATTTCTTTTTGTTCTCATCCTCACTAACGTGGTAAGTACCATTCTCTTTCCAGTACTCAAACCATTTCTTCTCAATTTCTCTGAAATTATATTCCATTTTCTTTTAGTTGTTTTTTCTTGATTTGGATGCAAAGTTTTATCTTCGCACGAAGAAAATAGGGCTTGTCACTTGTAAAGTGGTGCCCGTTTTTTAATTTTCGAGTGCAAAGTTACTTAAATTAATGAAGAATGAAGAATGAAGAATGAAGAAATTGAAAAAAAATCATTAAATTTGCACTCGAAAATATAATTAACAATTAATAATTAACAATTAACATGCCTTTCACAGCGAAAAAAGGTAACTTTTCCCTCGCCCTTTGGGGAGAGGGTGTCCGAAGGACGGGTGAGGGGCTGAATATAAAAAATGGCAAAGAAAGACGGCGAACTAACGCCAATGATGAAGCAGTTCTACGAGTTCAAGTCTCAGCATCCTGATGCTCTGCTCTTGTTCCGCTGTGGAGACTTCTACGAAACATATTGTGATGATGCTGTGGATGCAGCACGTATCCTTGGTATTACTTTGACTAGAAGAAACAATGGTGCAAGTCAGGGTGATGCTATGGCTGGCTTTCCGCATCACGCTCTTGACAGCTATATTCCAAAGCTTATAAGAGCGGGTAGGAGAGTGGCTATTTGTGATCAGCTGGAAGACCCCAAGCTTACAAAGAAACTCGTGAAGCGCGGCATTACCGAACTTGTCACTCCTGGTGTGGCAATGAGTGATAATGTATTGGATTGTAAACGTAATAACTTTCTCTGTGCCATACATTTCGGAAAATCTTCATGCGGTATTTCCTTGCTTGACATAAGTACTGGAGAGTTTCTTGTTGATGAAGGTACTTTCGACTATTTGGAAAAGATGCTGAGCAGTTTCCAGCCAAAGGAGATTCTCATAGAGAATGGCAAGCGTCGCCTCTTTGAAGATTCATTTGGTAGGATAGGCGGTATTTCTGATGGAAGTCTTGTGTATGACAAGATGGAGGACTGGGTATTTACTGAGCAGACAGCACGTCAGAAACTCAATGCACATTTCAAGGTTAGGTCAATGAAGGGTTTTGGTGTGGATAATCTTACCAACGGACTTATTGCCGCAGGTGCCATACTCCAGTATCTTGAGCGTACACAGCATACCCATATAGGACATATTATCCGTATTAAACGTATTGATGCTGAGCGTTTTGTAAGACTTGATAACTTTACAATTCGTAATCTCGAACTGCTCGATTCTATGCATTCTGATGGAGCAAATCTTGTATCTGTAATTGATAAGACAGTATCTCCTATGGGTGCCCGTCAGTTGAGAAGATGGATAGTCTTCCCTCTGCGTGAGAAGAAGAAGATAGAGGAGAGACTTGACATTGTTGACTATATGTTCAAGTACCCTGATTTCAGATGCGAAATAGACGAAAACATACAGGCAATAGGCGACCTTGAGCGCATTTCTTCAAAGATAGCTACACGTAGGGTTTCACCTCGTGAACTTATTCAGCTGAAGAATGCTCTTTCTGCCCTTATTCCTATAAAGCAACTTTGTCAGGATTCAGAGATTGATATCCTCAAAAGAGTAGGGGAGAGGATAGACCCTCTTACTGAATTAAGGGACAAAATAGAGCGTGAGTTAATGCCTGATCCACCGCAGTTGGTTAACAAGGGTAACGTAATCCGTGATGGTGTTAATGCTGAACTTGATGACCTTCGCAATATCTCTACCTCTGGCAAGGATTATCTCTTGAAGATACAGCGTGAAGAGGCTGAACGTACAGGTATATCCTCACTAAAGGTAGGTTATAACAACGTGTTCGGTTATTATCTTGAGGTAAGGAACACGTTTAAGGAGAACGTGCCACCTGAGTGGATTCGTAAGCAGACACTTGCTCAAGCAGAGCGTTATATCACTCAGGAACTAAAGGAATACGAGGAAAAGATACTTGGTGCTGAGGATAGGATTCTTGCTCTTGAAACAACTCTTTACAATCAGCTTGTTGAGTCAATGCAGACATCAATAGAAGCTATGCAGATTGATGCCCAGATTGTTGGAAATCTTGATTGTATGCTCTCTTTCTCAAAGGTGGCTGTGGAGAATCGTTATGTGCGTCCTATTATCGAGGAGAGCAAGGAACTCGTCATCAAGGGTGGCCGTCACCCTGTTATTGAGAAGAACCTGCCTATCGGCGAGAGCTATATACCTAATGATGTGGCTTTAATGGGTGGTGGACCCTCTAAATCTCCCTTAAAGGGAGACTTGGAAGGCGATAGCGGCTCTCTCCCTTTAAGGGAGAGCGGGGAGAGGGTCTCTCCTCAGATCATCATCATTACCGGCCCTAATATGGCTGGTAAATCGGCTCTGTTGCGTCAAACGGCCTTGATAGTACTGATGGCTCAAATAGGTTGTTATGTGCCGGCAGAGAGCGCGAAAATAGGTATTGTGGATAAGATATTCACTCGTGTTGGTGCAAGTGACAATCTCAGCGTTGGCGAATCAACGTTTATGGTGGAAATGACAGAGGCGGCGAATATCATAAATAATGCTACGGATAACTCTCTCGTTCTCTTTGATGAGCTTGGTCGAGGTACTTCTACTTATGACGGTATCTCTATTGCATGGGCTATCGTAGAGTATCTTCACGAGCATAGTGGGGTAGGGGCTCGTACTCTCTTTGCTACTCACTATCACGAACTTAACGAGATGGAGAAGCATTTCTCACGTATCAAGAACTTCAACGTGTCTGTTAAGGAAATAAACGGAAAGGTCATCTTCCTCCGTAAACTTGTAGAGGGTGGTTCTGAACACTCATTCGGTATTCATGTTGCTCAACTTGCCGGAATGCCATCAGCCATAGTTAAGCGTGCCAACGTTATTCTCAAGGCACTTGAAGAGGAAGGTAATCAGGTAGGAGCGGCTGGCAAGCCAGATATGACGGCAGTATCACAAAAGGCAAATGCCCAGACACAGCTCTCATTCTTCCAACTTGACGATCCTGTTCTCTGTCAGGTAAGAGATGAAATCCTCGGACTTGACGTGAACAATCTCACGCCTCTTGAAGCCCTCAACAAGCTTAATGAGATTAAGAAGATAGTAGCGCAATAAACAAGAAATAATGCCCTTTTGAGTCCTATGTAAGTCCGTTCTTCCTCCTATGATCCTCCGTACCAAAGTCGGTGCAAAGTCGGTGCAAAGTCGGTGGAGGAGCGAAGGATCATCGAGTTTGGTACGGAGGATCATAGGAGGAAGAGATAAGTATCATCCTTACAAAAACACCCTTGCAACTCCTTTTTTCACCGAGAAAAGGGGACTTACAAGGGAATCACTCTGGAATGTCATATTGCAGTTCTGCTATATGCCTAAACTTATTATTCTTGCCTTACCAGCTGTGGTGAGAATTTCAAGTTTGTCATTATTCTGCAATACCTGTTTTACATCATCAGCTATAAGGGTTGCCTGACCTGAATTGAAATACCAAAGCTCATTTTCATTCTTGCCACCTTGGTAGAAATAGGCATTATTCATCTCGGCAACCTGAAAATATGTGTTTTCTTTTTCAGCTATGATTTTTGGTTCTCGTTCTGTTATGTCAACAATATATCCACGAGTAGTCAGAACAGGTGTGTATTTTTCTGTTGACTTTATGGCAGAGAAACTATTATCGGTATTTTTTACATAGCAGATATTGTCAGTTAGGTAACTAACAAAACGTCCTACTTTGCTTGTATCATTATTGGTATAATGAACGAATCTGTCAGCAAATCTGTATGATTCCTCACGATTATTTAATAGCATCCTTATGATAGTGTCATTTACGTTTGTAGAGACAATAGTGACAGAGTCGTATGCAATACGTTGTCTGTCAAGCGCTTTTCCATCCTTTATGTTATAGGATGCGATATGTGGAAAATCATAAAATTTTTTACCTTTAGTCGGATAAATTCCAGATCCAAGACTAACTACATAGGCAGTATCATTCTTAACTATCAATTCTGATTTGCTTTCCTTTATAATATAATTTTTGGGACTTATCTTTATATTATTTGCTTTTGTGCGATAGATAAGTTTCAAACTGTCGTCAAAACACATGAAGGAATTATAATCAGCATAATAGTTGAGTCCATCTTTTGATACAACGTTAGAGTGCATTCCACTAATCATTTTTAGTGGCATCATGAACAATTGTTGCTCGTTTGTACTAACATTAAATCTATGCTTACTATTCTTATATTGAATCATAGAATTTGCTAGAGAACCAAAAAATCCACTAATAAAACCACCAATAAATCCTCCACCAGGAAAGCCTAAATACATAAAACTGTTGTACTATTTGGATCCTCAACTCCAGTTTTTGATTTAAGTTTGAGTATATCTCCAGTTGAAAGGTTTATACGGTATAGATTATTAGAAACTAAATAATTCCAATTGTTATCAATAGTCCTACAATAGGTTACACCATAGTTTGTATTCATTTTGCATAACCATATTTTTTCGCAATTCTCAACATTGAATGCATTAATACCACTATTAGACGCTGCAATCAACGTATCTCCTATCATTCCTATGTAGTTAATGTCTTTTTTCCATATTTTTGTTCCGTCTTTTTTGTTTAAAATGGTAATATTACTATTATAGCTTATCTCCATAATACCATTTTTTAAGAACTGAAACTTGTTCTCACTAGGTTTATAGTCCTTTGACCACATAAGTTTCTTATCTTCAAGACGATAAACTTTGAGAACATGCTTTGGATGTTTCTTCTTTGCTGTCTTTGGATCAATACAGTCGAGGGCTATCATTTTTCCTTCTGGGTCAGTAAGATAACCTACAGCTTCATCATTGAGATCTATATCCTGTTTATTGAAATTAGGTGAAGTCTGACTGATAGTTATTTTATCAGTCAAACTATTATTTTGTGCCATCACAGAACAGAATGTGATGGCTAACATAGCCACAATAAGATTTATTTTTTTCATTTTTACTGTTTCTCTTTTGCTCCTAGCTTAACAAGCCAAGAACCGCCTATTGTGCAGGCGATGCCTATGATGATGAACGGGATAGAGAGAATTTGACCCATATCTATCGGCATAGATGCCTCAAATGCCTCCTGTATCTCCTTTGTGTATTCAATGAAGAAACGGAAAGTGAAGATAAGGGCAAGGTCTAAGCCGAAGAAGAATCCTGTGCCTACGTAGTTTGGCTTCTTCTTCCAGAAATACCACATCACGAAGAAGAAACAGGCGTATGCTATTGCCTCATAGAGCTGTCCCGGATGACGAGGCTGCATATCCACTCTTTCAAAAATAAAAGCCCAAGGCACATCAGTTGGCTTGCCTATTATCTCAGAATTCATCAAGTTACCCAGACGGATGCAGCAAGCCGTAGTAGGAACAGCGATAGAGATATTATCCAATACCGTCCATGTGTTCATCTTCAAATTACGGCAGTAGAGTAGGAGAGCGATGATGATACCAATAGTACCACCATGTGAAGCAAGTCCTTCATAGCCAGTAAAATGCCATGATCCGTCCATACCATATCGCATAGGCAATATCATCTCAAGCATGTGAGTTCCTGAAGAAAGGAAATACTCTGGCTCATAAAAGAGACAATGACCCAAACGTGCTCCTATGAGAATGCCACAGAAGCAATAAATGAACAATGGATCAAACTTCTCATCCTCTATCTTCTGCACCTTATACAGATGCCTCACGATAAGATAAGCAAATAGTAATCCTATTATCCAAAGCGTTGAATACCAACGTATTACTATAGGTCCGAGATGGCAGATAACCAAGTCGGGATTCCAGTTGATGTAATTTAAAATTGAAGTCATAGTAAATAGCGGCCCCTCTCCTGCCCTGTGGGCATCCTCTGACACATACTCCTATGTTATCAACATCGGACTTCCCCAAGGGGCGAGGAAGAAGTTACATTTTATTGCTTATAAGGGTTTGTTACTAACATCTCCCTCGCCCCTTGGGGAGAGGGTGTCCGTAGGATGGGTGAGGGGCTGTGGTTAGGCTTTTACACATTAAACCTGAAGTGCATGATATCTCCATCCTGCACAACATATTCCTTACCCTCAATACCGAGTTTACCAGCTTCCTTGATGGCAGCCTCAGACTTGTATTCAATATAGTCCTCGTATTTGATAACCTCTGCACGGATAAAGCCTTTCTCAAAGTCAGTATGGATAACGCCGGCACATTGTGGAGCCTTCCAACCCTTCTTGAATGTCCAAGCCTTTACTTCCATCTCACCTGCTGTGATGAATGTCTGGAGGTTGAGAAGAGCGTATGCCTTCTTGATAAGACGGTTTACACCAGATTCCTCAAGACCTAATTCCTCAAGGAACATCTGCTTGTCCTCGTAGTTCTCAAAACCAGCAATATCCTCCTCTGTCTTTGCTGCTACGATCATAGACTCAGCACCTTCCTCAGCAGCAAGAGCCTCTACCTTTTTTGTCCATTCATTACCGTTTGCTGCCGATGCCTCGTCAACGTTGCAGACATAGAGTACAGGCTTTGAGGTGAGCAAGAAAAGATTCTTTGCGGCCTCCTGTTCTTCCTTTGATTCAAACTCTACCGTACGGGCATTCTTTCCGCTCTCAAGGCACTCCTTGTAAGCCTGAAGAACAGCAAATTCTATCTTTGCATCCTTATTGCCGGTAGAAGCCACTTTCTGAGTCTTTGCATAACGGCTCTCGATAGTCTCAAGATCCTTCAGCTGAAGCTCAGTATCAATGATTTCCTTATCGCGGATAGGGTCAATAGTGCCGTCAACGTGAGTAATGTTATCATCATCGAAACAACGGAGAACGTGGATGATAGCATCTGTCTCACGGATGTTTCCAAGGAACTTATTACCAAGACCTTCACCCTTGCTTGCGCCCTTCACAAGACCTGCGATATCCACGATTTCGCAAGTAGCAGGAACGATACGTCCAGGGTGAACTATCTCAGCCAGTTTTGTAAGACGCTCATCAGGAACGGTGATAACGCCTACGTTTGGTTCAATTGTACAGAAAGGGAAATTTGCTGCCTGTGCCTTAGCACTTGAAAGACAGTTGAAAAGTGTTGACTTACCTACATTTGGAAGACCAACAATACCACATTTTAATGCCATGTTATTAAAGAACAGCCCCTCACCTGTCACTCTGTGACATCCTCTCCCCAAAGGGCGAGGAGAAAGTTACACTTTTCAGGCTAAGGGAATATGTTAATTGTTTATTATTAATTGTCAATTTGAGAATTATTACTAACTATTTCCCTCGCCCCTTGGGGAGAGGGTGTCCGTAGGACGGGTGAGGGGCCATAGCTCCTCCACTATCTGCTTCACCTGCTCTGTCTTTGTCATTGTGTAGAAATGAAGTACAGGGAAACCTGCCTTGAGCAATGCCTCGCCTTGCTTTATAGCCCATTCCACACCTACTTTCTTCACATCATTATTATTCTTGCAGAGCATAACCTTCTCAACGAGTTCCTGTGGAAGATCCACGGCAAAGGTATGAGGAAGGATGGTGAGCTGAGTCTTTGTTGCGAAAGGCTTCAGACCTGGCAGAATCTCTGCGTTGATACCAGCCTTTGCACAGTCGTCGCGGAACTTGATGATGGTATCTGCATCATAGCACATCTGTGTTACGATATACTCAGCACCAGCATCTACTTTCTGCTTCAGATAACCGAGGTCTGTGAGACGATTAGGAGACTCTACATGCTTCTCTGGATAGCCGGCCACACCAATACAGAAATCAGTATTATGCTGAGTGTCAGGCTCTCCGTCGATAAACTTACCATCGTTCATCTCCATGACAAGTTTCACGAGTTCATCAGCATGTTCATAGCCCTCGTCATGTGCAGAGAAACGCGAATCGCCGTGCATAGCATCGCCACGCAAGGCAAGAATGTTCTGAATACCGAGGAAGTCAAGGTCTATGAGTGAGTCCTCTATGTCATAGCGTGACTGTCCGCCGCAGATAACGTGAGGCACTACCTCCACGCCATATTTTCGCATGATGGCAGCACTAACACCAACCGTTCCCGGGCGACGGCGCACTATGTGCTTCTCTATCAGTCCGTCAGGACGCTCGGTGTATTTCATCTCCTCACGATGGCAGGTGATGTTTATAAACGCTGGATTATATGGCATGAGCGAGTCAATAGCGCCATATATCTTTTCTATTCCGTCACCCTTGAGAGGAGGAAGTAGCTCGAAGGAGAAGCGTGACTTTCCACTCTCCTTGGCTTGCTTTATTATGTCTATTACTTTCATAATTAATCTCTTTAGCGAAAAAAGCTATAAAACATCCTTCCCTTTGGGAAGGCTTGGTTAGGCTTCTTACACATTAAAATACTTCAGCGGCGTATTAGCGAAGATGAGTCCGCAGATACTCTCGCCCGGGTTTATCATATTGCTTTCTGTGAGCGAAATGTCGATAGTCTTGTCTGCCTTCAGCATATCAAGCACAGGAACCTTTAACGCATGGTCAGGACAAGCTCCATAGCCGAATGCCATTCTTATGCCGTCTGTGCCCCAGAAAAGGCGTTTCTGCATATAGTCCTGTATATACTCCGCAAATGCCTCTGCAAGACGGTCACAGAGCAGTTTTGACATAATTGCGTGATACTCGTCACCTTCCTTGCGATAGTTCTCCTGAAGCTCGCTAAGTCCTACACCAGCAGTTACCACAAACGGACAGATGAAATCAGTAGCGTGCTGTCCTTGGCAACAAGGGCAGTTTGTCAGTTTCCTTGCCCTATATCCTCTCATGATATGGTCGGCAAGACAATTTGTATGCTCCTCATCTTTCAAAGAGCGAGGGAAGGGTAGGGTATAGTCCTTACCATCGCAGGAGACAATAATCTCATCATTATCAGTAGAGTAGGCTGGAAGAATGCGAGCCGTTCCCTGAAGAGTGATAAGGTTCTTCTCTTTCATCTCCTTCAGAAGAGCCTCCGCGTCACTACGCAGTTTCTGACCTTCCTCACCTGTGCGGATATCGCCTTTCAAGCCCCATGCCTGATAGAAGAAAGCCCAGTTGATACGGTCTTCCAACTCACTTATCCTGATGTTCTGGAAGTTCGTCGTACCGTTTTCCTTTGGCTGAGAATAGAGCACCACCTGCTCCGTACTTCTCGGAACAGCCACAAGTTCCTGAGTCTTCACAAACCTGCGCTTTCTGCTTTCCTCAACCGTGAGAAGCGATTTGTCTGCCTCCCTACGGTTATAGTTGTCGCGGATAATCTTCTGCTGAGCTTTCAGTTCGGCTATATATTCCTTTCCATCCTCTGCGAGAAGTCGGCGAATGATACCCGGATTATCGGCTGCCGCATGAGCGCAAATCACAATTCCGTGAGGATATTCTGGTGCTATCTTTACGGCAGTATGAAGTGCTGAGGTTGTAGCTCCTCCAATGATGACAGGCGTTGTCATACCCTTGCTTTCAAGCAGTTTCACCACGTTTATCATCTCTGTAAGGGATGGGGTGATAAGTCCGGAGAGGCCTATTACATCGGCATTACATTTCTGTGCCTCTTCCACTATCGTTTCCGGCTCTACCATCACACCGAGATCCTTTACGTTGAAGCCGTTACATTGTGTTACTACGCCTACTATGTTCTTGCCTATGTCGTGAACATCACCCTTTACAGTAGCCATAACCACAGTTCCAGCCCCTTGAGGGGATGTGTTTTGGGGTATCTCATAAGCGTCATTACTGTCTAAAGTCTCCTCCCCTCGGGGAGGCTGGGAGGGGGTCTTCATATACGGCTCTAATACTGCAACTGCCTTCTTCATCACACGAGCCGACTTTACTACCTGTGGCAAGAACATCTTACCCTCGCCGAATAGCTTTCCCACCTGCTCCATAGCCGGCATCAGATATTCGTCAATAACGCCAAGCGGAGTACCAGCCTTTTGGTATGCCTCAAGGGTATCTGCGTCAATAGAATCTGTAATGCCCTTGAGCATAGCAAAGGCGATACGATCCTTGAGCGTGGTAGGCATCTCGACCTTCTTCTCAGGTGCCTTACCACCATTAGCCTCCTTCTTTGCGTCAAGCTCTTCCTTTAGCTTTGTAGCAAACTCGATAAGGCGTTCAGAGGCATTTTCTACACCAGCCTCTTCTGACCGAGGGGGTCTGTTGAGAATGACATCCTCCACGTATGTCCTCATAGGCTCTTCTATCTCGTCGTAGATAGTGAGCATGGCAGGGTTCACGATACTCATGTCAAGTCCTGCCTTTATGGCGTGATAGAGGAACACAGAGTGCATAGCCTGACGAACAGGGTTATTGCCTCGGAAAGAGAAACTCAGGTTACTTATACCGCCCGACATGTGCACCTCTGGCATCTCCTCGTGAATTGTGCGACAAGCCTCTATGAATGCTCGTCCGTAGTCATCATGCTCTGGCATACCAGTTGCCACAGCAAGCACGTTAGGGTCGAAAATGATATCCTCGCCCGGGAAATCTATATTGCGAAGCAGCTTATATGCCCTGCGTGCTACCTCCACTTTTCTCTCGTATGTGTCTGCCTGTCCTTTCTCGTCAAAGAGCATAACGACTGTTGCAGCACCCATAGAGTGGATATATCGGGCTTTCTTCAGGAACTTCTCCTCACCCTCTTTCAGCGAGATAGAGTTTATGATGCTCTTGCCCTGAACACATTGCAGTCCTGCCTCAAGAATCTCCCATTTTGAGGAGTCTATCATGATAGGCACCTTGGCAATCTCAGGCTCTGATGCTATGAGATTGAGGAAGGTGGTCATAGCCTTCACGCCCTCAATCAAACCATCGTCCATACACACGTCTATGACCTGTGCGCCGGCATCTACCTGAGCTCGGGCTATCGAAAGAGCCTCTTCGTAGTTCTCTGCCTGAATAAGTTTCTTGAACTTTGCCGAACCAGCCACATTCGTACGCTCTCCGATATTCACAAAGCCTGTGTTCTCGTCAAGGAGAAGTGGCTCAAGACCTGAGAGGGTGCAGCGAGGAAAGACCCTTTCTCCGCTCTCCCTTAAAGGGAGAGAACCGCTATCGCCTTTCAAGTCTCCCTTTAAGGGAGATTTAGAGGGTCTCGGCTTAAACTCCTTTGCTACCTCGGCTATTGCCTTGATATGCGCCGGGGTTGTTCCGCAGCATCCGCCATAGATATTGATAAGCCCTTCGCTCATAAACTCCCTTGCCGAGTCAGCAAATGTCTCAGGAGTCTCGTCATAGCCACCCATCACGTTTGGCAGACCGGCATTAGGATGCACGCTTACCGGACATGGAGCTACCTCTGCAAGGCGCTTCAGCCAAGGCTTCAACTGACGGGCACCAAAGGCACAGTTCAGACCTATGCTTATCAGATTACCATGTGTAAGAGAAGCCACGTATGCCTCTACCGTCTGACCAGAGAGCGTTCTTCCAGAGGCATCGGCAAGAGTACCGCTCGCCATGATAGGAACATCGATACCTCGCTCTTCTTCCACATTCATTACTGCCTTGATAGCAGCCTTGGCATTAAGGGTATCAAAGATAGTCTCAACAAGGATGACGTCTGCACCTCCGTCAAGAAGTCCGCGAACACAATCCGTATAGGTCTCAACAAGGTCTTGGAAAGTAACCTCTCGGGCAGCAGGATTATTCACGTCTGCCGACATAGAGGCTGTCTTGTTCGTAGGGCCCATAGAGCCAGCCACAACTGTCCACTTTCCACTCTCTTCTTTACACTCAGCTGCTACGCTTGCAGCTGCCTTCGCAATGTCATACACCCTGTCCTCCAATCCATAGTCGGCAAGCGAGTAGCGATTACAGTTGAAGGAGTTTGTCTCGATTATATCAGCACCGGCATTTATATAGTCGCGATGCATCTGTTTGATAGCCTCCGGTTTCGTTATGCACAACACATCATTACACCCCTTCAAAGGTTGGGGGTGATTGCTGAATACCGTGCCACGAAAATCATCCTCTGTAAGCCCTAATTGCTGAAGATAAGTACCAGTTGCACCATCGAGAATAAGGATGCGTTCACGCATCTTCTCAAGAATATCTTTGCGAGTATATGTCATCAAGGTGCAAAATTACTCAATTTTCTTGTTATGTGCAAATTATTTGTCGAAAATACCATGTTTTAGTGAAAATTAAGGCAAGGTATTTAAGTACGTTAACGTCAGTTCGAAAGATTCTACGAATGGCAGCAAGCTGCTCTTAACTGACAATAATACCAATCTACGCAATCTTTTACCAATAGAAAGGCTCGCTTACGCGAAGATATTATTTGGAAAGCAAATTAGCAATAAATTTTATCAGTAAATTAACGTGAGTTCGATGACTTGCTTTAGCTTGTTGAGCCTAGCGAAAAATTGTTTTGTCGGCTTGCGCCCTGAAAGGGCAAAGTTTGCTCTTAGCCCAGGGCAACGCCCTGTGGTATTGGTTCAATAGATAGACTACGCCCTGAAAGCTTGTTAGCCTTGCAGGCTGTTTCAGCAATTTGGTCGAACTCACGTTAAATTAATTTACTGGTTTAATTTTCTTGGAATTTACTTTCTACATCAGGGCGCAAGCCCAGTTTCTTATTGGATTAAGATTGTGCAGATTGTAAATTATTGTCAGTTAAAGCACCAGAGGTGCGTCAATATTGAAATTTGTCTAAAGAAAAACTTTTTTGTTTTTTTCTATGAAAGTTAGCATAATAACAAATATTTTTTCTATCTTTGCACTCAGAAATCTAAATTCTAAACAATAAAAATACTATGTACGATAAAGAACGGGGACTATACATAGCCCATTGCGCCAATGGAGCGCTTTCTATTACAGGTAAGATGGCAAACCGCCACGGACTTATTGCCGGTGCTACCGGTACTGGTAAAACCGTTACGCTTCAAGTGATGGCTGAAACTTTCTGTCAGGCTGGTGTGCCTTGCTTCATGGCTGATATGAAGGGCGACCTATCAGGTATTTCTCAGGTAGGAAAGATGAGCGGATTCATAGAGAAACGTATGCCGGAGTTCGGTATTGAGAATCCTGATTTCCAAAGCTGTCCTGTACATTTCTTCGATGTCTTTGGCGAACAAGGGCATCCAATCCGAGTTACAGTTAGCCAAATGGGACCATTACTATTGTCCCGTATTATGCAGCTAAACGAAACACAAGACGGAGTACTGAACATCGCTTTTCGTTTTGCAGATGAGAGAGGTATATATGTTGATGATCTGAAAGACCTTAGATCATTACTAACTTATATTTCTGAACACTCCAAAGAAATTACTGCAAAATATGGCACAGTTTCAAGCGTAAGTGTTGGTGCTATCCAACGAGCTATAATACAGTTAGAGAATCAAGGTGTTGACAAGTTTTTCGGACTCCCTTCTTTTGATATTAATGATTTGATGCAACAAGAAGACGGAAAGGGAGTTATGAACGTATTGGCTGCCGACAAACTGATGATGCAGCCAAAGCTCTATTCTACCTTCCTGTTGTGGCTCTTGAGCGAGCTTTACTCAACCCTTCCAGAAGTTGGCGACCAGCCTCTGCCAAAGCTCGTATTCTTCTTCGACGAGGCTCACATGCTCTTCGACGGCACCTCAAAGGCTCTCTTGGATAAGATTGAGCAGGTTATCCGACTCATCCGTTCAAAGGGCGTGGGAATCTACTTTATCACACAGAGTCCTACGGATATTCCAGAAAACATTCTTGGTCAGCTTGGCAACCGCGTACAGCATGCTTTGCGTGCCTATACCCCTAAGGATCAGAAGGCTGTGAAGACGGCTGCCGATACCTTCCGCGCTAATCCTGACTTCAAGACCGATGAGGCTATCATGAACCTCGAAACTGGTGAGGCTTTGGTTTCTTTCCTCGACGAGAAGGGTGCCCCAAACATGGTGGAGAGAGCAAAGATCCTGTTCCCGCTTTCACAGATTGGTGCTGTAACAGATGGCCAGCGTCTTGACATCATCAAGATGAGCCGCATCTATGGCAAATACGACAAGCCGATAGACCGTGAGAGTGCCTTCGAGGTGCTTATGGCTGAGGCTGAACAGCAGTTGGCCGAACAGCAGGAAGAGGCGGCTGCTAATGAGGAGGCTAAAACAGCCGGAAAAACCGCCAAGGAAGAGAAGAAAAAGCCTGGCATGATGTCTAAGGTGCTCAAGGCTGTTTTAACGGCTATAACCTCTACTTTTGCCGCTATTCTCGGCACTTACGTTAGCGACAAGGTGACGGGCAAGAAAACCAAGTCGAGAACCTCTACAACTGGTCGTGTAGCCAAGAACGCCACAAGTGCTGCTACCCGCACCATCACTAAGGAGCTCACCCGCGATATCTTAGGCAACCTTGTCAAGTAGTTATCCCGAGGTTTTTAATTTTTTATCCCGAGTTTTTCGAATATTCGAATTATTCGGGATAAATTATTATTGGTGTCCTGTAAAAACAAAAACCAGAAAAACCCCAATCAATTAACAATTAATAATTAACGTGAGTTCGATGACTTGCTTTAGCTTGTTGAGCCTTGCGAAAAATTGTTTTGTCGGCTTGCGCCCTGAACGTCGAAGAGGTCGGCGGCCGA
>CACZCN010000007.1:155605-156602 GCA_902779665.1 uncultured Prevotellaceae bacterium
TTTGCCCCTACAGGGCGAAATTGACAAACTTCAATGTACCTAGGGCGATGCCCTAGGCTATTAGCTTGTTAGCCTTGCAGGCTGTTTCAGCAATTTGGTAGAACTCACGTTAATTAACACTTGCGAAGCTTGATGAGCTTGCGAAGAACTGCGAAGCTGGTGAACTTGCGAACAATTAACATGCGGCTTTTTCCTGTTTTTTATCTTAATGTCTTGCCGTAGGCCTGATATGTGTATTTATTTTATCGGGAAGCCCCAAGGCTTACCAGAAAAATAAATACGCATAGCAGCAAGAGGCGAGGAACGAGACTCTAAGACATTAAGGGGTTTTTATTGTTTTTGTCTTATTTATAGGCTCATCAAGCTAAAGCAAGTCTCTAATTCTTGATAAAAAATTTCGTGATTTATCTGAACACGGAAGACACGAAAGGAACGGAAATTGCACCTTATGGTGCTGGGTGTTTTTTGAAAGCAAATAAATTAAGTCAGAAAATTAATTTTCTGTTTTTTCCGTTTTTTCCGTGGTCAAAAGAAAAGGGAAAATCCGTTTCCCTTTTTTCATCGAAATCACGTTAAATATGTGCCTCCGTTGTAAGTCCGTTGTAGGTCCGTTCCAGGTCCGTTTCAAGTCCGTTTCAAGTCCGTTCCTTAGAATGGGAGGAAAATGGGACTTACATGGGATTTGGTAGGGACTTGCATGGGACTTGCCAGTTACCTTCTATAAGCGCAGCCAGCTGCCATATAATAATTTATCGTCAGTTCGACGACTTGCTTTTGCTTGGTGAGCCATAGCGAACAATTCAATGTAAACGCATCTCCGATGCTGAACTGACAATAATTTTTCGCAAGGCTCAACAAGCTAAAGCAAGTTCCCAATCTTACCAATCTTTTACCAATAAAAAACTGGGCTTGCGCCCTGAGATGTGTTTTTTGAAAGTAAATTCTAAGAAAATTAAACCAGTAAATTAATTTACTGATAAAATTTATTGCCCATTTG
>CACZCN010000008.1:0-84283 GCA_902779665.1 uncultured Prevotellaceae bacterium
TTCAGGTTTCTTCTCATTGTCGCTGATGTAAAGACCGTTTACGTTGAGGTCATAGTCGGTAGTGTTGTAAAGCTCTACCCAGTCATCCTTCTTGAAGAGGTCGTTTACAAGCATATCGTTGCCCGCGCTCAGCTCATTGATCTTGATAGGAGCATCAGCGAAATCTGAAAGCTTGTCAGCATCAGCCTTCTCCCATACGGCGGTGAGGTTGATAGAACCTGTTGATGGCATTTCATACTCCATCTTTCCTGATACGCACTTACCGTCGGATGATTTCCAACCTGCAAAGCGGTATCCAGCCGGAGCAGCTGCCTTAAGGGTGATTGGTGCGAAGAGCCTGCCAGAGAACTTACCCGTAGGAACCTCCATTCCATTAACGAGAATAGATGCGCCCTCGATATTGCTTGCAAGAGTAACGCTCTGAGGAGTCGTATTGCTAAGTTTCATATAAGAGCAGTTCTTCAACTGGGTGATCATAGCAGACTGACGTGATGTAAGACTACTGATAAGACCCTTGTTGAAATTGTCACCATTGACAGTACTGCTTGGATCCACGTAGCCACCCTTGCTAAGATATTCTGCCATGTCCTTAACTATTTTCTTAGCACGTTCCGGCTCAAACACAGATCCGGCAATCACACAATATGCATCAATGAACTTCTTACGGAATGTCTCATTGTTGAGCATATTCTTAAAGATAGTAACAACCTCTATCTCCTTGGTAAGAGTGGTTCCCTTTATGCTCTTGTTCTTTGAATAGTCATATCCCTTAAGTTCGTTGAATTTAAAGGTCTGTTCATTAAAGAAGTCGTTGAATGGCTGGTTTCTGTTAAATGCGAAGTCAATATCGAAGAGCACGAAGCGGAACTTGCCGTCATTCTGGTCACGATAAGCCTTCACGTTGTTGTGTGGCCAGTCGTCAGACCCCAAGAAGAACTCTGTTGCCATATAGTTTACATACTCGTCGATATCCACCAGTTTGCAGATTTCCTTGTATGAATCCTCGGAAGAAGCAGTCTTTGCAAGCTCATACCACTTGTTGAATGAATCCTTGGTACCAGCCTTCTGCACATAGCCAGAGTCTGCACAAATCTCAAACTGATCCATCAGGTCAGTATCTATACCATAGTTGGCATAGGCATAATGCTTGTTATTTGGCTCACGCATATTGAGCACGGCATAATGCTCGGCATTGATATACACATGCACAGGCTGCCATGCCTGATGCTCCACATACAAGCCACTTGAAGCCACAATCTGCTGCATAGCTGCATCCTTGATACGTGCATTGGTATCATTGCCTCCGTTACGTATCTGAAGTGTCTTATGCTTGAGATAGCTCTTACCGTTTTCTACAGCAGGATTATCCTTCTCCGTGCCAAAGAACTGATATGCAAATGTATTGTTGAAGTCGTATGCCTTTCCTGCCTTCAATTTGAATGAATGAGGATTCCATGCCCTACTCCATCCGCCACAGGCAGAGAAGTCACACTCCTGAGAGATTACGCACTCGTTCTTGGTTGTGATATACTCGAAGTTTACAGGACGGTCCCAATCCATGTTTCCATTGAACTTATTGTCCTGGCCATTTCCCGGACGACCGTAACTGGAATACTCAAACATTCCATACTTACCTTCGAAGAGATTCTTCTTGTCTGTCACGATAGAGATAATAGGGAACGGCTCGTTACCATTGTCCTTGATATATGTACGTGTTACAACAGGACTTGCAAGCATACCATCCTGGAACAAGCGGAAACGATAGCTGGTAGAATTGCTCACACTGAACTTTCCACTCGTAGAAGTCTTTCCGTTCTTGAGTGTAGGCGCAGTACCGTCGGTAGTATAGCGAAGCGTTGCACCCTCTGGGATTGTTACATTAACGCTAAGCGTACCAGTGAAGAGCTTTGCCGGGATATCTACCTCCGGTTTCCTGAGTTGCTTAGTTGCAAATGTAGATGTTGCATTACTTGCTCCCGGTGTAGGATTATCAGTAGTGCCCCACTCTTCTCCTCCATCCGTAGTACGAGCGTACGACACACGACTGATAGCCTCTGGGTATGTCACTTCTGCAAGGATGTTCTCACCGTCAGATACAATTATCGTACCGCCGTCGCAATCCAGTTTGTCGTCAATCTGACGATATGACTCCGGAGTAAACACCTCAAAATGGTCGAAATTGAGAACAGCATAGCCATGCGGAAGAACAACACCGTAATTATCAACAAGACGATGTTTCTTCAGGTTATTGGCATCATCCGTAACATAGAGTCCGCCAAGCTGTATGTTGTTGTCCGTAGGGTTGTAAAGTTCTATCCATGAACCGAAGTTAGTTGAAGGGTCACGATATACATCCACGTTAGCCGCCATCACCTCATTAATAATGATGTTATCAGCAGAAGCAGGTGTAACAACGTCATAGATTTCCAGTTTCCAATCGTCGATACAGGTCCAGTCATTATTCACAGCCTGAGACTTGCGTATTCCGATTCTCAGTTTGCCGTCCTCACCTACCTCGCATTCCAAGGAGTTATTGTAGTATCCGGCTTCAAACCATAAAGCGGCAGCCTCCATGTTGTCTGGGATATAGTATTCGTATGTAGTCCAAGACCACCATCCACCACCACCCTGAGTAGTTTCCTTTCCCACACCGGCAGCACTACCACCAAGGGAGTTCTTCACCCTACCGGAACTTGCAAGAACGATAGGCGTGTAATAGTCTGTTTTATTTGACGATGCAGCATAGAGTTGTGCATACTGCTTTGAAGAGTAATCGCCACTTGTGTAAGCCGCATAATCCTCCTTAGATGACCCCACGCGATAGTATGCCTTGAGGCTCACGCGATACTTACCAGGCTTCAAGCCTGAGATATCCTGATACGTGTTGTATTTCTTGTTGAAATGCTCGGCATTCTCCATCGGGTTATACCCACCAAGCTTATCCCCCTCCCAATAAGAGTAGTTGTTTCCCGTATAAGACGGGTTCTTGACATATTTTTCAGTTATGTCAATCCATTGTTGTGCATTTACGGCTACCGTAAAACCTAGCACAAAAAATGCAAGTAGAATTCGCTTCATTATAGTCTTTTTTAGGTTTATAGTATATTTTGATATCCGAGTGAAAATTAGTTTGCATTTCGCATGAAAAAAGTGCGTGTCAGCTCATAAAGCTGGCGCACATTTCATTTCGCAAGTGCAACGTGTGAAGCATCCTCGCACGAAGCAAAAGTGCATGTCAGCTCATAAAGCCGGCGCACGTTTCATTTTGCGAGTACAAAGTTAGTATTTTTTTTTCACGTACAAAAATTTTGATGTTAATAATAACAAAAGAAGCAACTTTTTTCCTTTAATCCAACATTCTTACACAAAATCTATTACATCCGTCCTGCCTTCGTTCTCCCTTCGCTATACCTTCGTTCTGCCTCTGCTTTAGATTCGTTTTCCCAATAGGAGCAGGAATGGACTTACATGGGAGGACGTATTATCCATGCAAGAAAATCCGCTGTTTTTCCCTTATTCCTCCGTAGATACTCCATCGATGCTCCATCGATACTCCATCGATGGTCCATCGTTTCGATGGAGGAACGATGGAGGACTGATGGACTATCGATGGAGTATCCTCTGAGTTTCGATTATACCTAATATTCGTTTTAGTGTTATTGCCAGTTTGTTTTTACAATTTGTTTGATTTACTTGGATGTTTCACAAAAAAACAATAATTTTGCACTCAGCAAATAAGGTTCATCCAATCATTAGACAACAAATATACTAATGTTAAAATATTATAGTGAGAATATTACAAAAGCTGTTATAAGCAGTTTACTTGTTATTACAATTCTTTCTAGTGTTTCTTGTTCATTAAAAAGAGAGCAAGAACGAGGGACTATGCTTACGGAATTCGAAATAACGAATTCTGAACTGAGTTTAGCAACAGACAGCGTAGTAAAAGATTATGTAAATGATAAATTATTCAATAACATAATAACACTTTCTTTTGAAGAAGATGGTGACACGTTGTTTTTTACCTATACAGGTTTCGGTTCAATGCAAGAATTAAGCGATGAGTATCTGTTCTATCGTCATTACCGCGTAATTGGGTACATAGAGCGAAAACCATATAATATTATTCTTCTTTCCAATCTCTATCCGTATAATCACATGTTAGAAAGAACGAAACAGATGATAAAGCCTTCAGATAGAAATACCTTCATTAATGGTTTACATTGTGAGCCTTTCACGAAATTGAATTGGATAGAGTCTTATCGTGAACCGATTATTCGTAGGCATTACAAATATTATAATGGGAAGATTCAAGGAATGAATATAAGTATGGATTAATAAGTTTTGGAAAAAGAACTATTCTTGCAAGAAACCCCATTATGAACGCTTTATGAAACGTAAAGAAAACCGACTATAACTTGGGGTAATTGAATAAGCCACACTATTTGTCCGACAAAAAAAGGCTTCTGAGGGAGCATACCCTGAAAAAACGCAAGATTGCCTTACAAAATAGTTAATGTATTCATTTTATTCTTTTTTTTGAAAAAAAATGAATAATTTTGTAGGCATTTTGTTTTATAAGGTAAAAGTATAGATTGATATGAAGGTAATGTTTCTTTCACTTTTGTTATCGGTGCATATAGCGCAGAGTGATAAGGGTATGCAACTTTACGAGGCAAGCACACGATATTATGAAAGTCAGAAATACGATAGTGCCGTAATCGTGGGTGAAAAGGCTCTACCCCTTCTGCAACAGAAAGGAATGAAAGCTGAAGAGGCTGAAGAACTGAGCATTCTGTCTGTTTGCTGTATGAGGCAATCTGACTATGATAAGGCTCTGCAATATGCCAAGGCATGCAATGAACTCGAACGCAAAAACGGTGATGCCGAGCGTATCAGTTCTTCCCTGAACACTATCGGCAGTATCTATGTAGCTGCCAAACAACCGAAAGAAGGTCTGAAATATCTGCAACAGGCTTTGCAATATGCCGAAAAGACAGGTATCAATTCTCGCATCGCCCTAACCTGTGGTTCTCTTTCAGAAACAGAGTTCGCTCTCAAGCACTATAAGGAGGCTATGAGCTATATCGACAGGGCGATAGAACTGGAGCGGAAGGAAGGTCGTGAGGCAAAACTACGCATACGTCTGGCTCAAAAAGCCACAATTCTTGCAGGTATCAACCGAAGAAAGGAGGCCGTGGAAACATTCGACAGCATCATCCCATATTTCCGTAGAACAGGCAATTACCAGTCGTTAGCCATCTCTCTGAACAAGGCAGGACAGGCCCTTCTCGATATGAGCAACGCAAAAGGCATAAACGCTAAGGAGAAAGAGAATCAGGAAAGGCGAGCTGCCGAATATTTCCGTGAGTCTGCCAAACTATGCCGGAACATGGACAACCCATATAACGAGATGCAGGCACGTCGAGGACTCTATCAGGCTCTTTGGACGCTCAACCCAGATAGTGCACGAATAGAGTTGGAGGCATTCAATCTGCTTAAAGACTCTCTTTATAATAATGCATCGGCTGAGACTTTGGCAAAATATAATGCAGAGTTCGGTGTTGACGAGTTGCAGGAGGAGAACACGTCCGTGCGCCGTTCACGCATCTATATAGTTATTGTAGGAGCCATACTTCTTTTGGTGGCTATAGTCTTGGTGATACGCCAACGTAAGCTGACAGCCTTACAACGCAAACGTCTTGGCGAGGTCAGCATGACTCTTGACGAGTTACGACAGCGTTACGAGAACCTAACGGCTACCGATGAGAATGGTCATCCGTATGACGTACTATCAGAGCAGGACAAGGATTTCCTGACAAAGACGATGAGCACCATAACCGAGCAGTTGGAGGACAATCGCGTGAACGTGGACGAACTGGCTTCGGCTCTTGCTATGAGTACCTCGCAGTTCCGTCGCCGTCTGTCAGCCCTGACAGGCGAGACTCCACAAAGCTACATCACCAATATCCGTATGCAGAAAGCTCGTCACCTTCTCGACACACATCCAGAACTTACCGTTTTTGAGGTTGCCCTGCAATGCGGTTACGACGACCAGTCAAGCTTCACGCGAGCTTTCAAACGTTTCTTCGGAATTACTCCAAGCGAATATCTACAAAGGAGTAACTAAAAATTATAACGCAAAATCATTACCATGTAACATCAACTTTCGATTTTATATCATTTCTTTTATAAAAACAGCCTCAAAAGGCGTTGTGGAAGATTCTGCACAAGTTTTGACAGATTCTGCACAACGCCTTTAGTGTTTTCTATTGTACCTTTGCACTCGGAAATCAGAGACGTGCAAAGTTGTTTAGCACGTTGTCACTCAAAAAACATGAATATGAAAGCTAACGACCACATGAACACCATCATACATCGCGAGGCACAGCGCTACACAGAGGAACAGATGCGAATACTACTCTGTATGCGCGATATGGTGAAAGAAGAGGTGAAGAAAGAGGTTGCAAGGCAAATCAAGATGATTAATAAACAATAATATTCACTATTAAAAAAATCACATTTATGAAAAAGTCAATCAAAATCCTTATGGCAGTTTTTGCCATGTTCACTTTCAACACAGTTGCTAATGCACAGTTCGGACTGCTGAAGAATGTCGTAAAAGAAGCTATTCCAGAAAAGAAGAAGACGGTACAGGTGATAGCATACGACGAGAACTATCCATTGAAGAAGAATGAGACTATGCTCACATTCAAAATGCCTGGCACAGACAAGAAGGTAATGGCAATAGTTCCCGCAAGCTATACAGTTAAATCATACGAGGCTTTTGAAGGACAGGCTTGGGAGGACAAGAAATTCATGGCTCGTGTAAAGGCTGCTATCGAGAAGAAATATCCTACACCAGATAATGCGAGAAAGGGACAGTTGAAGGCTAAGTTGGCTGAGATTGGCACAAGAGAAGATGCATGGTCATATACCCGCAATAGCCTTGGCAGAATTTTGGATCGTTACTTCCGCGTCTATGCTGTTTATGAGTTTGAGGATGGCGAGGTATATCTTACCGAGTTCTATGCTGTACAGAACTACAATGGTTCTGGCTACGACGACAAGATCGTGGTGAACTACTCTTCTCGCTATGGTGATGTTAAGTATTCTATCGAAAAGTGGGAAGCTAAGACAGACATCTTCACCTCAAAGATAAACGGAGGAAATAAGTAATAAAGGGAAAAGAGTGTTGAGCAACATATAAGCCCAACACTCTTTACTCTTTATACTTTACACTTTAATCTCTACACGTTTTTCAAACGCAGAGACGCAAAGACACAGAGTTTTTTCTTTGTGCCTTTGCGTCTTTGCGTTGGATTTCATCCTACCTTTTTTCGCCAAGGCAATGATCAAGCAAGCTTGTCATTGCTCTTTTGGCTTAACGAAAACGTTCATTTAATTTGTCTTGTTATGTACAATTTATTATGAATAGTACTCCTTCTTGCCTGCAGCAAGGGTATTCTTCATCAGCGAGCAGATAGTCATAGGACCTACGCCACCAGGAACAGGTGTGATGAATGAGCACTTAGGTGCAACCTCATCGAACTTCACGTCGCCATTGAGACGGAATCCGCTCTTACGAGTTGCGTCAGGTACACGTGTAGTACCAACGTCAACGATAACTGCACCTTCCTTCACCATATCGGCTGTAACGAAGTTTGGCTGACCGATTGCTGCAATGATGATATCTGCCTCACGACACTCTTTCTTGAGGTCCTTAGAGTGAGAGTGGCAAACCGTTACGGTAGCATCGCCATACTGCTTCTGAACCATGAGCTGTGACATAGGCTTGCCCACAATGTTTGAGCGACCGAGCACAACGCACTTCTTGCCTGATGTTTCGATGCCATAACGCTTGAGAAGTGTTACGATACCAAGTGGTGTAGCAGAGATGAAGCATGGGAGACCGATAGCCATACGGCCAACGTTGATTGGGTGGAAACCGTCAACATCCTTACGGTAGTCGATAGCCTCGATTATCTTCTGCTCATTGATATGCTTTGGCAATGGGAGCTGAACTATGAAACCATCAACATCAGGGTCGTTGTTGAGCTTGTCAACACACTGAAGGAGTTCCTCCTCTGTGATGTTGTCCTCATAGCGAATCAGCGTTGACTTGAATCCACAAGCCTCGCAAGCGAGTACCTTATTCTTCACGTAAGTCTCTGAGCCACCATCGTGACCAACGAGAACAGCAGCAAGGTGTGGCTGCTTGCCACCACCTGCAACAATCTGCTTTACTTCTTCTGCAATCTCAGCCTTGATAGCGGCTGCGGTTGCCTTTCCATCGATTAGTGTCATAAAATAAAAAGCCTAACCAAGCCTTCCCAAATGGGTAGTCGGATGTTGATAACATCAGAGTATGTGACCGATGTTTTATAGTAATAATCCCTATTGGGGCTTGGCATTATTTTTTGTTATTTCTATTATCTTTTCAAAAGCCTCCCGATTATCGTTTATCTCTGTATCATAACTCTCCCTTCCCTTTGGGAAGGGCCGGGGTTAGGCTTTTAATGTGGCTGCTTCATCATCTTAGCCATCTGGGCCATCTTTGCAGGTCCCATGCCGCTAACCATCTTCATCATCTTACGAGTCTGGTCAAACTGCTTGATGAGCTTGTTAACCTCCTGTACGTTGGTACCTGAACCTTTGGCAATACGGTTACGGCGTGACTGATTGAGAATTTCAGGATGCTGACGCTCCTTAGGAGTCATAGAATAGATGATAGCCTCAATGTTCTTGAACGGATCATCACCAATCTCTACGTCCTTGATAGCCTTGCCCACGCCAGGAATCATAGAAGCGAGATCCTTGATGTTACCCATCTTCTTGATCTGCTGAATCTGGTTGAGGAAATCGTTGAAGTCGAACTGGTTCTTACGAATCTTCTTCTCCAGTTTCTTTGCCTCCTCAAGATCGAACTGCTCCTGAGCACGCTCAACGAGTGAAACAACGTCACCCATACCGAGGATACGGTCAGCCATACGCTCCGGGTGGAAGACATCGAGAGCCTCCATTTTCTCACCTGTACCGATGAACTTGATAGGCTTTGTAACCACGCTGCGGATAGAGAGGGCAGCACCACCACGGGTATCACCATCAAGCTTTGTGAGGATAACACCGTTGATCTCAAGGCGCTCATTGAACTCCTTAGCTGTATTGACGGCATCCTGACCTGTCATTGCATCAACAACGAGAAGGGTCTCGTCTGGATTGACAGCAGCCTTGATGTCCTGAATCTGCTGCATCAGTTCCTCGTCAATAGACTGACGACCAGCTGTATCGACGATAACCACGTCATAGCCCTCAGCCTTTGCCTGCTGAATAGCATTCTTTGCTACTGCGATAGGATCCTTTGCGCCTTCCTCAAGATGAATAGGTACCTCTACCTGCTCAGCAAGAACGCGCAACTGCTCCATAGCAGCTGGACGGAATGTATCGCAGGCTGCAAGAAGTGGCTTGCGGTGCATCTTGTTCTTGAGCATGAGGGCGAGCTTACCAGACATTGTTGTCTTACCCGCACCATTGAGACCAGCCATGAGGATCACGGCAGGCTTCTGCTGCAAACTGAGTTCGGTAGCCTGACCGCCCATGAGTTCGGTAAGCTCATCATGCACGAGCTTAACCATGAGCTGTCCAGGCTTGATGGCTGTGAGTACGTTCATACCCAGAGCCTTCTTCTTTACGGAGTCGGTGAAGGTCTTCGCAACCTTGTAGTTTACATCGGCATCAAGGAGGGCACGACGCACGTCCTTGAGAGTCTCTGCTACATTGATTTCGGTGATTTTACCTTCACCCTTGAGTATCTTGAACGAGCGTTCAAGTCTTTCTGATAGATTTTCAAACATAATAAGCCTAACCAAGCCTTCCCAAAGGGAAGGATGTTTTATACATTATTTCACCATAAAGAAGGCTTGGTTCTATTTTCTATTATTTAATAAGGTTCATTACTATCTAACATCCTTCCCTTTGGGAAGGCTTGGTTAGGCTACAAATCTTCAACTCCTCAAGCTGCTTTGGATCGAGATATCCTGGAGCATCGAGCATAACGTCGCGCCCAGAGTTGTTCTTTGGGAATGCAATACAGTCGCGGATTGAATCAAGACCTGCGAAGAGGCTTACGAAACGATCTAGACCGTATGCAAGACCACCGTGAGGAGGTGCACCGAACTTGAAGGCGTTCATCAAGAAACCGAACTTAGCCTGTGCCTGCTCAGGTGTGAAACCGAGAATCTCGAATATCTTCTGCTGAAGCTTGGCATCGTGGATACGGATTGAACCGCCACCAACCTCAACACCATTGATAACCATATCGTAGGCATTGGCACGAACGCTTGCAGGATCGGTATCGAGAAGAGGGATATCCTCTGGCTTTGGTGATGTGAATGGATGGTGCATTGCCATGAGACGCTGCTCCTCGTCGCTCCACTCATACATTGGGAAGTCGATAACCCAAAGGCAAGAGAAATTGAACTTGTCACGGAGTCCCATACGAGTACCCATCTCAAGACGAAGCTCACAAAGCTGCTTACGAACCTTCATAGCATCATCGCCAGAAAGGATGAGGATGAGATCGCCAGCCTTTGCCTGCATCTTGTCCTTGAGAACCTGAAGTGCAGCCTGATCATAGAACTTATCAACGCTTGACTTCACGCTACCGTCTTCCTGAACACGAGCATATACAAGACCTTTAGCACCTACCTGTGGACGCTTAACGAAATCGGTGAGCTGGTCAAGCTGCTTACGAGTGAGGACAGCCTGTCCCTCACAGCAGATACCACCGATATATGCTGCATCGTCAAATACAGCGAATCCTGTCGGGAATATGCTTGGAACAATCTCCTTTGAGGCATTGTCTATCTGTGTTGTCTTCAACTCCACGAACTTCATGCCGAAGCGTGTATCTGGCTTGTCAGAGCCGTAATACTTCATTGCATCAGCCCATGTCATGCGTGGGAGTGTTGGGATATCAATATTGAGGATTGTCTTGAAGAGGTGACGGCTCATGCCCTCGAACATCTGGAGGATATCCTCCTGCTCTACGAAAGACATCTCACAGTCAATCTGTGTAAACTCTGGCTGACGGTCAGCACGGAGGTCCTCGTCACGGAAGCACTTACAGATCTGGAAGTAGCGGTCAATACCTGCCACCATAGAGAGCTGCTTCAATGTCTGAGGAGACTGAGGAAGTGCATAGAACTGCCCAGGATTCATACGTGAAGGTACAACAAAGTCACGTGCGCCCTCAGGAGTTGAGTTTACGAGAATTGGAGTCTCAATCTCGAGGAATCCCTGCTGATCGAGATAGCGACGAACCTCAAATGCGAACTTATGACGAAGCTCAAGGTTCTTACGTACACATGAACGGCGAAGGTCGAGGTAACGGTACTTCATACGGATATCATCACCGCCGTCGCTCTCATCCTCGATAGTGAATGGAGGCACCTCAGATGTATTAAGGATATTGAGATCGCTTACGATAATCTCAATATCACCAGTTGGGATATTCTTGTTCTTTGAATAGCGTTCAGCAACAACACCTGTTGCCTGAATGACGAACTCACGTCCGAGCTTAGCAGCCTTCTGACGGAGATCCTCAGCAGCATCCTCATTGAATGCAAGCTGTGTGATGCCATAACGATCACGAAGATCTACAAAGGTAAGCGCACCAAGGTTATGTATGCTCTGTACCCATCCTGCGAGAGTAACGGTCTCGCCAACATTGGAGATACGAAGTTCTCCACAAGTCTTTGTTCTGTACATCGTTTTTAAAAAAAACAAAACGGCCTCTCCCCCCGCCCTCCCCCGTAGGGAGGGAGCCGGAGTGCGACAGGCGTTTAATTATTCTTTATTCATTTATTAACTATTCATTTAATTAGGTATGCCCCTTCCGGCTCCCTCCCTACGGGGGAGGGCGGGGGGAGAGGCCGCCATTGGGTTAGGCTTTATAATTCCACTACCCCATATTCTGCAAGCTGCTTTACGAGAGTCTCAACGTCCTTGCGGGCAGTCTCGAAATCAACCTCGTACTCTTCTGTAACAGCCTTAGCCACATCATCAATGGTATCTTTTCCTGCAAGCATCTGATTCCAGATGAATACGGAAGTCTCGTTGAATGCAATGACATGTGAGAAATCAATGTTCTTCTCACCCATTGCCACCATCATGTGTTCGCCACAAACGGAACGAACCTCAAATCCTTCGTTTATTTTCATAACTTTTCTACTTTACTCTTTATCTTTACTCATTCTACTCTCCTACACCAACCCGTTCCTTACCTTCATCGGAAGCCTTCTCCATATTGCGAGAAGCCATCTCCTTATCGGGCGCACCTGCATCCAGAATTTGGAATAGCGCTGGAACTTCTTACCGTCAACATAGTCAGGAGTCTTACTGCCCTTGCGCAGGAAAGCCTTGGCAAATACCTTTACATTCTCGTGTCTTATCACAGGGTCAGGAGTGAGGTTGCCATCACCAAGCATCTGCACATGCTTATCGTCAAGACGGAAGATACGATGCAGGGCATAACGTCCGGGAGACAACTCCGCAAGGACTATATCCCCTACCTTCAATGGGCGGTCTATCTTACAGAGTATCGCAAGGTCGCGACCATCCTCAAGGAACGGGCGCATACTAAAACCACGAAGCGGTATCGTCACATCGTGCCCTTCATTTACCAATGCGATTACTTCCGGAAGGAACTCCGCATTGTTCATGTATTTTACCTTTTCTTCCACGTACTACCTTACTCTTTACACTATCTACTTTACCCCAGACTTCATCCCGGTTGAAGCAACAACTGCAGAATCCCTATCAGGAAGACAATGCAAGTTATATACAGGCGTTGTCTCTATCATCTTTGTCACCGTATCGCCATTGCAACGGTAAATTCTTTCATCCCATTTCATTGTAGAACATGCAGGGAGAAGGGTGATAAAGGCATCAATCGGGCGCAGACGCTCCAGACTATTGCTTTCCGCACGCTTTATCAGGGCTATACCTCCAAGTGGAGCCTTTATGTTGCGATAGCACGGAGTCTTTCCACTCCAAGGACTGCCATAGATATATGCCTTGCCGTCAATGATACGCACAACGGGATTATCGTCGTTCATCAAGTCTGAGCCAGGAATGAACCTCAACCAGTTACTAACCTGAGTACTCTTTCCCGTACCGCTCTTTGCAGTAAAGGCATATCCCTTGCCTTCATTCCTTACAAGAGAGGCATGAATGAGACATGTATCAAGAGGTGCCGTTGCAAAGGCATAGCACAGCATTATGACGGAGTTAAGTCCGTAGGAACGCATTCCATAGTTGCCTCTCAATGCACACTTGCACACATGGAAATTCTCATCTACAATAAGCAATGCCACCTCATGACCGTCAATATCACGGATGATAAACTGGTATCCAGCCTTCTGTTTCTTACCATCAACATCCTTTTCCACACGGAACACCTTGGTCATTCCGTTTCCTGTATCTACATCACGGATAAGATAACGCTCATCCTTTTTTACAGGGCGCAGAGAGTCATCAACGGTGATATCCAGTAAAACGGCAGAGCCGTCATCATCAGTCTGGAATGAGACAAACGACGACAGCATCTTCGCATCCTGATAGTCATCAAGGAAGCTGACACGCACCCTATGTTCGGCTATTACATATAGCATTTAACGAGCTGATGCTCCCTTGGGAGACTCTGATTTCTTTTTATCCTCAGTAGGCAGATCCACCTCATCCAGTTCACTATATGTAATAGGATTGTATGCGAAATCGTGAACGTAGTTTACCACGAAATGCTTCTTCTGATATTTCTGACGCATCTTGGCGTACTTCTTCTCAAGCTTTGTACGCTTCTGGTTATAGCAAGTAACGGCAGTATAATTGCTTCCTGATGTGGATTTGAAATACTGCTGTAACTGATATGAATAGTTATTGCGTGAATACAAGAAACCGCTTCCTCGTTCTACAGAGGTATTCGGTACTTGCTTGATGTCTGTAAAATATACGGTAGAGTCGATAGCGGAGAAACACACTCCGAACATATACATATCCTTCGGTGCAAAATATTGCTTATTCCTCTGGGCACACACACTGGTACATAAGCTTACCAGCATCAAAAACACAACTATTATCCTATTCATTTATAATGTTACGAATTACTTTTTTTCATTGTTCAACATAGTCAAAGGGCGTCTGAGCTTCCTTTCCGCCTTTTTCCTTATCTGACGTACACGTTCACGCTTCAAGCCCATCTCTTCTGCTATCTCCATCATTGTGAGGGCATCGGTTCCAAGACCGTAATACAGGATGATGACCTTGCGTTCACGCTCATTCAAACAGCCTAGACTTCCTGTCAATTCCGTATCTGCAGAAAGGAAAGAGACACTCTCATCGGCATTCCTATTACTCTTGGCAACAGCCATATCCACACGGGAATTAGTGAAGCCTACCGAGGCTGGAGCATCGTGGATTATAGTTCCTTGCTGCTCAATGGCACGCTCAATAGCCTTGCGGATATCCCATACGGCATACTGTACGAAACGGATTCCCTTCTCAGGCTTCCATTTAACGGCAGCAAGCATCAAGGCGAGATTACCTTCACTTACGAGGTCGTCAAGTGAAAGACCGTTATCCTGATACTGACGGGCAACGCTCACCACAAATCCAAGATTTGCAGTAACCAATCTCTCGAGCGCTTGCTGGTCTCCCTGTGCAATGCGTTCACCGAGCTGTCGCTCTTCCTCATCAGTAAGGCGAAGTTTATTATCGTGACTTGTAGCCATTGAAAACTGATTCTTAAATTAACGGGAAACACGCCTTTCCGCGAATTTCGGTACAAAATTAATATATTTTCATCAAAAAGCATAAGTCTTCGTATTAAAAATACAAAAAACGTGGATATTTTATTTGCGTTATCCGTTTTTCTTTGTAATTTTGTAGCGATTTATCACAACTGATAACCTATTTTGTATAAATAGAAATAATAAACGAAGAATGAAAAAATTCCTTACGACATGCTTGTTGGCCTGTGCCGCCCTTACAGGCGCATACGCCGCAAAAGCCATAACAACGCCATTCCAAGTAACATTGCAGGATGGCAAAACCGTTATGGCACAGATTCATGGTGACGAGCACTTCCATTTTTATACTACCACATCGGGAGAACTCATAATCTTCGAGAACGATACTTGGCGCATGGCTACTGATGCCGACAAGGAACAGCTTACAAAAAAACAGGAAGCCGCAACGGCAAGGCGTAAGGCAAACGAAAAGATAACAGCCATACGACCATTCCCACACGTTGGCACTCCAAAGGCATTGGTCATAATGGTTGACTTCTCCGACCAGAGATTCCAATACACGAAGAATGACATCAACAAGCTCCTGAACGGAACTGGATATGATACAAGCTCAGGCTATCACGGCTATGGTTCTGCTGCACAGTATTTCAACGATTGCAGTAACGGTAAGTTCCGTCCTAAGTTCGACATCGTAGGTCCTTATCACCTTTCAAAGAGCTATACAGTATATGGCAAGGGCAATGATGATACCAGCTCCTTTCTAAAAGATGTCTGCACGATAGCAAATAACGACGTGGACTTTACCCAGTATGATTCCGACAATGACGGATATGTAGATCTTGTATATATTATCTATGCAGGATACAGCGCCCAATGGGGTGATCAAAAGAACCCTAACGCTATCTGGCCAAAGTCAGGCATAGGCGACTATGGCACATACGACGGAAAGCATGTGTATCGTTATGGAGTGAACAACGAGCTTGCCTTCTACCCTTCTGTATGGCAGGACATGAAGGTTGACGAAGCCACCTTCAAACCATATCTCTCAGGCATAGGCGTATTTCTTCATGAAATGAGCCATACCATGGGACTTCCTGATTTCTACCCTACAGTCACTTGGTCCGACATCAGCAAATACGACAATCAGAGTATGGAGGAATGGGATCTTATGGATGGTGGCGAGAACTCATACTACGGTTTCTACCCTACCCCATACACAGCATGGGAACGTGAGCTTATGGGATGGACGGAAAAGATGGATACTCTGAAGAATCCTGCCAACGTAACCCTCACACCACTTGCAAACGGTGGTAAGGGATTGCGTGTGATGAACGACAACGATGCCACTGGCAATGAATACTACATTCTTGAAAGCATCACAAACAAGGGATGGTATGCCAAGATGCCAGGCACAGGAATGCTTGTCACCCATATCAATTATGATGCCAGTTCATTCGCCAATTTCAATGGTCCAAACAATACGGCAGGCAAACCAAAAATAACGGTTATCCCTGCTAACGGAACCATCTACTCCTCTTATCATTACAAGGAAGGCATAGATGCCCAGTACGCAATGACTCAGAAGGAAGTAAAGAACAACTGGGCGGGAAACACATATCCAGGAACCAGCAAAGTGACATCTCTTACCAACTGGAAACCATTCAAGGATACGATGTCGAAGGATATCACAAACATAGTGCAGAAGTCAAACGGAGATGTGACCTTCGCATTCATGGGCGGTGTTCCCATTCTCTCATTTGCCAACAAGGAAATGACCTCCGACGGAAAGACTACTGTCACAAACACTCTCAACATACAGTATCCGAGAACTGACGGAAAGACCACCTATAAGAGCAGCAACACAGCCATTGCCACCGTTGATGCAAATGGCAAGGTAACGGGCGTGGATGACGGTACAGCCACCATTACCGCTACTTATACATATAGTGGCGGTACTAAGACTGCAACCTACAAGGTTACCGTCAAGTTCCCAGTTCCTACCCTCGCCTTCGCAAAGAGCGAGATAAAGACAGATGCAAAGAACACCGTGACAAATGCCCTCAATATCACCAACGGATATACCGACGGCAAGACTACCTACAAGAGCAGCAATACAGCCGTTGCAACTGTTGATGCTAATGGTAATGTAAAGGGTGTTGCCAATGGTACAGCAACTATTACCGCGACCTATACCTATCGAGGTGGCAAGAAGACGGTAACAGCAACCTACAAGGTTACCGTTGCTATTCCTACCATCACATTAGCAAGCAGCACAATAAAGATGGACGGAAAGACTACCGCTACCAACAAGGTCACTATCAAAAACGAGTGGACAGACGGTAAGCTGAGCTACAAGAGCAGTAATACCAACGTTGCGACAATTGACAGCAAGGGCGTTATTACCGCCAAGAACAATGGTACAGCAACAATCACGGTTACATATACCTACAACAACGGAAATACCATATCCAAGACATTCACCGTCACCGTTGCTATTCCTACTGACATCACAGAGGTAACAGCTAACAACGAAGACGAGACCAGCAACATCTACACTCTCGACGGCAAATATGTAGGTAAATCCAAGGAAACTCTTCCAAGCGGAATCTACATTCAAAACGGAAAGAAGTTTACAAAATAGATGGCCTCTCCCCCCGCTTTGCACATACTCTGATGTTATTAACATCAGACTTCCCTCCGTAGGGAGGGAGCCGGAAGGCAATTACAATATAATTCAAGAGCATTCTCCAAGCGAGGATGCTCTTTTTCGTGAGAATATTTGGAGAACTCAGATATTTTGCTTACTTTTGCAGACAAAACAACTTGAATTATGAGAACAGCAACATTTAGCGATTTCAGTTCAAATATAAAGAACTACTTCAATTCCGTAATAGACAATTGCGACTCTATTATTGTTAATCGTAATAGCGACGAAGCAGCTGTATTGTTGTCTCTTGATGAGTACAACTCTCTCATGGAGACATTATATCTTATGTCTTCCCGTGATACTATGGCAGATATTCGCAAAGCCGAGCAAGACATTAAAGAAGGCAAAGGAATAGAAGTAAATCTTGACGAACTATGAGATTAATCTTTTCTCCTTTGGCACTTGAGCAATGGAACGATTGGAAACGCACAAACCCACAAGTAGCGAAACGCATCAAGAAACTACTTGAGGATATATGCGCACATCCATTTACTGGTATAGGAAAGCCTGAGCCTCTAAAGTTTGATCTTGCAGGAAAATGGTCTAGAAGAATCAATAGCGAACATAGAATTATCTACAAGGTATCTGATGAAATGATAGAAATTGATGTATTATCAATGAAATATCACTATCCTAAGAAATAACAGACTTCAATGATGCGAATATAGGCATACGAGATACATACCAAGAGCATTCTCCAAGTGAGGATGCTCTTTTTCGTGAGAATATTTGGAGAAATCAGATATTTTAATTATTTTTGCACACAAGAAAGTAATAAACTCTATATATTAACCACTTAAACCTTATATAATAAGAAACAGAAAGTACATTTTAGAATTAAACTCAGACGAGCGGTAACGCTTTCCCCATGCTGATTATAGGCTCACACATTCTCAGCAGATAGATAAACACTTATTTATTAACTTGGGTGAGCAACTACCGATTCTCTCAACATAAAATATAACATAGAGCTTTTGCTCTTGTTCTCTCCTATTCTAAACCGCCAATTTAAGAAACGCGAGAACAAGGTATGCGAAAAGTTTCATGTCCGTTTAGGACGTGGATTTTACCGTATATACTTGTCTGCGTTAATGGTGCTTGGCGGTACCTGAATAGGAGGACGAGACTATCGGAAGGTCTGCGCCCTTTTATTTTTATTATCATGAAAAAGATTTTTACACTTATTGTCCTCTGTGCATTTTTTATGGGAACGATCCATGCGGAGATTACATGGTCTTTGTCTGATGATGGTACAATGACCATAACTGGAACGGATATGCCTAATTATGGTCCATTGGATACGGGGAACCATGCTCCTTGGTATTCACAACGAAGTAAAATCAAGAACGTATTAATAGAAGAAAATGTGACTAACATTGGAGAATGGGCATTTTCTGGATGTTTTGCCCTCACTTCTATCACAATTCCTAGCTCTGTGACAAGTATCAATGCTGCGGCTTTCTATAATTGCTCAGGTCTTAAGTCTATAACAATTCCTAACTCTGTAACAAGTATTGGCAATTACGCTTTTTATGGGTGCTCTGGCCTTAAGTCTATAACAATTCCTAACTCAGTGACGAGTATTGAAGGAGCTTTCAAGAAATGTTCAGGTCTCACCTCTGTCACAATTCCCAACTCTGTGACGAATATTGCAGGAGCTTTCCAGGAATGTTCAGCTCTCACATCTGTTACAATTCCTAACTCTTTAACAACTATTGGTGGATATGCTTTCTCTGGTTGTTCCAGTATAACTTCTATCACAATTCCTAATTCTGTAACGAGTATTCAAAACAATGCGTTCTTTAGATGTAGTAGTCTCACTTCAATCACAATCCCAAGCTCTGTGACGCGGATTGGAGATTATGCTTTTTATGGTTGTGAAGGCCTCAAATCGTTGACTTGTGAGGCAATAGATCCACCGAAATGTAACTATAATGGTAAATGTTTTGAAGAAGTAAATATATATATACCGTTATATGTGCCAGCAAGTAGTGTAAATGCATATCAAAATCGAGTTCAATGGATGAATTTCCCGTACATTCTACCTATTCCTGATACCCCTATTCTGGCGCTCAACCTAACAGATAACACTTCAGAGTTGACTATGGGATATTATCAAAAGGCGGAAGTCACCTATACCCGAAACAATATGTCTGTAGGTGACTATGCTACGTTCTGCCTTCCATTTGACATAGACCTCAGCAAAACGACAAATAATTTCTCAAGGGTATATGTGCCATTGAATATGGGCTTTTTGAAACCATCGGGGTCACTTCTTCTGCTTCTTGATGAAGTGAACAGGAATTCTATTATAAAGGCAGGCAAGATATTCGTTGTAAAATGTGCAAAGGCAGATGTGACATTTGAGAACTGTACTGCCGTTATGTTCGATGCATCAACGCCAAATCCTACTACTTCAAACGTAAAAATCTATAATTTCGATGGCATAAGTGGTATACTCACGCAAAATACTAATGTAAATTTGAAAATTGGTAGCACATTTTCAGAACTCACAAATCTTAACAAGAATAATTATCGTGCATTATATGCTAATGGTTCATTTGATTCTACTACAAGCGTAACTCCATTCCAAATGTATATTTATGTTGAAGGTAAAGGCCCTCTCGGTTCAAAGGTAACATCAATATCATTTGATTTCAATGATGACGCAACTGGTATTAAAGAGTTGAGAATGACTAATGACAATTCACCTGTCTATGATTTGAACGGTAGGATGGTGAATAAAAAGAATCTGAAGTCTGGTCTTTATATAAGGAACGGAAAGAAAGTGGTGATAAAGTAATCTGTTTCCGTGAGCGAAGAACCTCGAAGAGGTGACATCTAAAAGGGTAGTGCGTGAGCGCTACCATTATATGGGGTGTGATTAAAGAGCGCTGTAGGTGCGATACCTGAAGACTTTAGGTGTCGGTCCTACAGACCTCAAAAAATCAACGACATTCAATATAACAGCCCTTGCGGACTGCCCTTTTATGTGTCGGGCTTACAGCCCTTTACTCGCTCACACACGTTTATTTACAATCCCCAATAGTCAGAATTTTTTTCGCTAAAGTTCAACAAGCTAAAACAAGTTGTGCTTTGCGAAAAATTATTGTCAGTTCAGTCTCAGAGATGTGTTTATCTTGAAAAAAAATTCAAAGAGTTTGAAGAGGGGGGTGCACTTTTCGTATTTTAACGCATTTTCCTTCTGATTATCAATATGTTAGACAGAGTGCACCTCCCCCTCAAAACCTATTATGCTTCTTAGGGGAGGTGCACTCGTTATTTTCGTTTGATTATCAATGTGTTATATACAAAAAGAGATAAAAGTGCACCCCCCTCTATAAAAACTTTCGCGAAAAAAAATGCATTTGTAATCCAGACATCGCGAAATGAGCCTTCGCATTTTTTAGAATTAAACGCCAAACACGTACAGGTGGATAACAACGCTTTTAAAAAAAAGAATTTTCACATAACTCGTCAACTCGTCACCCTCAACGCTGCAAGTTATTGTGACTCTTGTGATTACAACGGTGATTCATTTCAAAACACTCGTCACCCACTCATCACCCCAAAGCCTTGTATCTTGCTGAGAATGTGGGATTTAGAAGGTTGATTCACTCGTCACCCACTCGTCACCTTTTTTTAGAGTGACGAGTGAATTGGCTATGTAACTCTTTCTATATCAACATGATATACCACATAATGGTGATGAGTGGGTGACGAGTGAAACGAAATGAATCACCGCTGCAACTCATTGGTATATAAAACCTTACAACGCTATGGGTGACGAGTTGCAGAGTTATGTAAAAATTCTTTTTTTTGAGGTTAATTTCAACTTTGCTGCAAATCCCAAGTAATTCCCTTGCAAATCCCATGTAAATCCCATTTTCCTCCCATTCTAGGGAACGGACTTACAACGGACTTATAACGGACTTGGAACGGACCTATAAGGCAGAGCGAAGGATGAACAGAATAGGAAAAACAAAAAAAGAAAAACTCTACACCTTCATGAAATAATAATAATAATAATTTCTATGGTGTAGAGTTTTCTGCTAATTATCGTTTATTTCCTTTTCCGAAGATGTCGGAATGGGTTCCTGTATTTGTCATAAGAAGCACGAGTTCTGTATCATTCTGTTCCCATACAAGAAGCCAGTCAGGCTTGATATGGCATTCCCAGCAACCTACATAGTCGCCGGATAGTTTATGAGGGTGGTAGGTGGCGGGAAGCGTTCCTGTCTCAGCAAGCAGAACCATTGCCTCTTTGATAAGTCGCATATCATAGCCACGTTTTTCACAACGCTTCAAGTCCTTTACGAAGCGCTTTGAAGGCTTGATTGCATACTTCATACGTTAATGCCCAAATCCTTAAACATTGCATCAACAGAATCGTATGACTTCAATCTGCCATGCTTCATGTCTTCGTGCGCCTCCTCGATTGCCTTCATACTTTTGTCATTAAGATACTCGCCTGTCTCAGGGTCGTAGAGGCGTGGCTTTTCAACCTGACTCTCCTCACCAGCCATAGTATATGTCCAGCCCATTTTCTTTATCATCTTCTTGAAGAAGCTAACATCACTATTGGGAATATTTATGGTAATTGCTGTCATAAAACGATGTTTTTGTTATTTCGATGCAAATTTAGTTAAAAATTTCGATATGACGAATAAAAAAGGAGGAAAAATATAGAAATCCTACAAAAACGCCTTGCAATGCTTATTTAACGGACTATATTATGTTCTATTCATTTACGATATTTGTCGAAGGCATATATAAACGGAAAATACCGCTAATGGAAGAAATTATCCATAAGCGGTATTCAGTTTTGTGTAGAATCAAACCTAATCCTTATATATAAGGGTTTAAGTGAATATTTTAGTTGTTCTCTGGACGGAGCTTACGAACTGTCTCAGCAGTACGCCACATCTCTGAGTTGTGGAGAGCTGCAAGTTCCTTCTCGAGGCCTTCACGATAGTCAGGCTTAGAGTTAGCGTCGATAGAGATCTGTGCCTCGTGACCAGACTTAACAGACTCGTAAAGCTTCTGAACTACTGGCTTGCAAGCGTCGTGGAAAGGACCCATCCAGTCGAGAGCACCACGCTGAGCGGTTGTAGAACAGTTAGCATACATCCAGTCCATACCCTTCTGTGCGAAGAGAGGCATGAGTGACTGTGTGAGCTCCTCAACAGTCTCGTTGAATGCCTCAGATGGAGTGTGACCGTTCTCACGGAGAACCTCGTACTGAGCAAGGAGGAGACCCTGAATAGCACCCATGAGTGAGCCACGCTCACCTGTGAGGTCAGAAGTAGCCTCGCGCTGGAATGTAGTCTCGAACAAGTAACCTGAACCGATACCGATACCGAGAGCAAGTGTACGATCGAGAGCACGACCAGTTGCATCGTTGTAAACTGCGTATGAAGAGTTCAGACCGCGGCCCTCGAGGAACATAGTACGGAGTGATGTACCTGAACCCTTTGGAGCAACCATGATAACGTCGATATCCTTAGAAGGAACGCAACCTGTGCGGTCAGACCATGTGATAGCGAAACCGTGTGAGAAGTAAAGAGCCTTACCAGGAGTGAGGTACTTCTGGAGAGTTGGCCATACAGACATTACTGCAGCGTCAGAAAGAAGACACATAACGATAGTACCCTTCTCAGCAGCCTCCTCAATAGAGAAGAGGGTCTCGCCTGGTACCCAACCGTCATTCTTAGCCTTCTCGAAGGTCTTGCCCTGACGCTGACCAACGATTACATTGAAACCATTGTCGCGGAGGTTACATGCCTGTCCAGGACCCTGAACGCCATAACCGATAACAGCAATAGTCTCATCCTTGAGAATCTCACGGGCCTTCTCAAGTGGGAATTCCTCACGTGTCATTACCTCTTCGATAACGCCACCAAAATTCATTTTTGCCATTGTTAATACTAATTTTTATAAAAAATGTTGTTATATAATAACTTATTCTCTGTATGCTTTAGTCTAAGGTCAAAGGACTAAGGTTTAAGGTTTCTGTCCTTTAAGTTTTGCCCTTACACTTTTGAATACATTCCGACTGCAAAGATACTAAATATTTCTGAACAATGCAAGAAAACACGCATATATTATACGATTTGCAATAATTTGTCACGTATGCCGCGTTTTATCTTTCACATTGAAAGTATTTAGCCTTTTCGAAACTCCATCTTTAACCTGCTAAGCTCCACTTCCTCGTTTTCCTCTGGTCGGGTTATACGGAAGTAATGATTCTGTTCATCTTCCTCGAGATGATAGATTCTGAGAGTTTCGTTCCAATGGCCTTCCGCCACATACGCAATCTCGACTCTCCTGATATCGTGAGTACGTAGGAAATCGAGAGGGAAGGTATTCATTACATGGTCGAGATAGCGAACGGAATTGAGATGTCCGTTAACATCAAGATCCGAATACTCCACCTTGAACTCCGTGTATTCCGTCATCTCGGGAGTCTTCACGCGAGAGACATCCTTTATAGGACATTCCTTCTCTGCATGAATGTAATCAACGATAGATCCATCATTGACCAAAAGGATGTTTTGAGGCTCACGGGTGACGGTGTCAATCATAGCCCAGATGCTCTTGGCATATCCATACACCTTCTTTCCGTCCTCAGAGAGTATCTCCCAGTTACGCTTGGTGAAATACTTCATAGCACTCTCCACCCACGTAGTAATCGTGATGTGGTCATGCTCACGTGGCATATCCTCAAGTTCGATGGCAAGACGCGAGAGCACCCAGGTCTTGTTCATCGTATTGAGATACGACATACCGAAACGACGGCTTGTGGAATGTATGTCAGCAGCATTGAGCAAGTCGTTTCCGAGATGCCCAAGACACAACTGATGCTTGAAGTCACAATGGAAGGCGTCAGTCGCAATGTGAAGAGTCTCTGTCTTTTCCATTTGCTGCCTAAACTGCCATTTCCTCTTCCTTTCTCTGGGCAATATACTGATCAAGTCTCTCTATGCAAGACCTGGTGATAGCTATACGACCAGAGCGAACAAACTGGAGCACACAACCTAAATCATTGAGCTGATTGAAGTTATCAAGTACATCAGTAGATATACCTGTCTTCTCAACTATGGTATAGGTTGGGTTCACCTCAACGATACGGGCGTCATGACGACGAACGATACGGCTAATCTCCTGATTGGCAAGTACCATTGGTGTTGAGAGCTTCAGAAGAGAAGTCTCAAGGATGAATATCTCATCATCAGCAAAGCAGTTTGCCTGAAGAACGTCTATCTTCTTCTCAATCTGCTTTGTCAGCATCTCAGCCATCTCCTGCTTACAATAGCAAGTAATGGTGTATTTATGTACGCCCGGAGTAGAAGAAGAGCATACATTGAGAGATTCTATATTGACCTGTCGGCGAGTGAATACAGCGGTAATCTGATTCAGAATACCGGCAAAGTTCTCTGAATAGATGATGAGGGTATAGAGAGGGAGACCGTCATGATTGAGCTGAGCGCCCTCCCATGCAGGAGTAACAGGACGCGCAACGGCATTTCTCTTGAAAGTCTCATGCTGAGGAGTTCCATTGTTAAAATGCTTCTCAGCAGCCTTACGCTCACGGGCAAGATTCTTCTCGAAAGAGTTGCGATCTATGGCGGCAGCAGCACGTACAGCGGCATCAAAGAGGGCAGTTTCCTCTTCCTGCAACTGCTCGTCGCACTTACCACAGGTATTGCAATCGCCACACTCGGCAGCTCCATAGCGGTTCTCCTCCGAGGGGGAGATATTTTGGTTAGCCTTATTATTTATATTATCGTTATTCATTATCGTTTATATCCTTGATTGGAAATTTGTATCTAAAACCTCCTTCCCTCGGGAAGGTTGGGATGGGATTCCTACTCTACCTCAAACAGCATTTCATCCACATTACCTCCCGGAGGTGTCATAGGAAGCACGTTATCCTCTTCCTTAACGGCACATTGGAGAATGTATGGGCCCTTTGTATCGAGCATCTCGCGGATTGCGGCATCAAGGTCCTTACGGTCAACAACCGTCTTACAAGGAATACCGTATGCCTCCGCAATCTTCTCGTAGTCAGGGTTCACCATTGGGGTGAATGAGTAACGCTTGTTGAAGAACATATACTGCCATTGGCGAACATTGCCAAGGAAGTTATTATTGAGCATTATCATCTTAACAGGACATTGCTGCTCCATGATTGTTCCGAGTTCCTGAATAGTCATCTGGAAACCGCCATCACCGGCAAACATACATACGGTTCTGTCAGGAGCACCGAAGGTAGCACCAATAGCCGCAGGAATGCCGAAGCCCATAGTACCGCATCCGCCAGAAGTGATGACAGAACGCTCCTTTGTGAACTTGAAGTAACGGCAACCGAACATCTGGTTCTGACCAACATCAGTTACGAGCACAGCCTCATTATTAGCAGCCTCACTAACCTTACGGACAACCTCACCCATCAACAGAGGGCCTTCCTTTGGATTAAGAGCAGCATCAATGACAAGGTTATACTCCTTCTCTGCGTATGGCTTGAAGCCGTCAATCCATACCTGATGCTTTGCAGGCTTAACGTACTCAGTAACGCTTGCAAGGGTCTCCTTACAGTCGCCTACGAGAGCGAGGTCAACCTTTACGTTCTTGTTAATCTCAGAAGGGTCGATATCGAAGTGGATAATCTTTGCCTGCTTAGCGTATGTCTTCAGATTACCTGTGATACGGTCGTCGAAACGCATACCAACGGCAATAAGCAAATCGCACTGGTTGGTCATGAAGTTTGGAGCATAGTTACCATGCATTCCAAGCATACCCATGTTCAGAGGATGATCTGTTGGGGCAGCAGAAAGACCGAGAAGAGTCTGTCCGAATGGTATCTGTGCCTTCTCACAAAGCTCAAGAAGTTCCTTGTGAGCTCCGCCAAGCTCTACACCCTGTCCTACGAGCATGAATGGCTTTACAGAATCATTGATCATCTGCGCAGCCTTCTTGATAGCTTCCTGACTTGGATGATGCAGAGGCTTGTATGAACGGATGAAATCAACGGTCTGAGGCTCGTACTCGAACTTGGCAGTTTGGGCGTTCTTTGTAAAATCGAGGACAACAGGTCCCGGACGACCAGACTTTGCGATATAGAATGCGCGAGCAACAGCCCAAGGAATATCCTCCGCACGACGAATTTGATAGTTCCACTTTGTTATTGGCTGGGTAACGCCCACTACGTCAACCTCCTGAAAGGCATCTGTTCCGAGCATAGCAGCTCCCACCTGACCGCAGATGACGACAATAGGAGTGGAATCAATCATAGCATCAGCCACACCAGTAATGGTGTTCATAGCACCAGGACCGGAAGTAACGATACAGCATCCAACCTTTCCGCTTACACGAGCATAGCCCTGAGCAGCATGAACAGCAGCCTGCTCATGACGAACGAGTATGTGATTAAGAGTTTCCTTATGGTCATACAGAGCATCGAATGTTGGCATAATGGCACCACCCGGATAACCGAACAGCGTCTCTACGCCCTCATGCTCCAATGATCGCATTAGTGCCTCAGCACCTGTAATGAGAGCCCCCTCCCGGCCTCCCCGAGGGGAGGAGGAGTTAGTCACATTTTTACCCTCTTGTATATTATTGTTATTCATCTCAAAAAATATATCTGCAAATGACTTTTATTACATCATCTATCTTTTCTATTATCGTCTCATTATCAAAACGGATAACAGTAAAACCCATATCATTTAGTCGTTCTGTACGCTTCTCATCAAGAAGTTCCTGTACAGGTTGGCAATGATACCCGCCATCAACCTCTATAACCAGCTTTTCTTCAAGGCAGACAAAATCTACGATATACTGACCTATAACATGCTGTCTATTAAACTTCTTCCCAAGTCTGTTTCCACGCAAACGATCCCACAGAAACCTTTCCGCTTCAGTCTGGTATTTCCTATTCTCCTTTGCCCATTCGTGCAACATGGAGTATAATACCGGATCTGCTGTATTATATACATAATTCATAAGCGAATATGTCTTTTAGCGATTCATTTGGCAGATGTCCAGACATCAGACATTACCGACTAAACATCTCCCTCCCTCGGGAGAGCTGGGGAGGGGTCAATCTATAATCCTCACACCACCCTTATCGGCACTTGCCACACTCTTGGCGTATGCACGAAGAGCCTTGCTGACAACACGATTACGCTTCAATGGCTGCTGTGGACGTGCCTCAAGTTCCTCATCTGAGAGCTTCACATTGATAGAGCGTGAAGGAATATCAATAACGATGATGTCACCATCCTTGATCTTACCGATATTACCACCAGAAGCAGCCTCTGGAGAAATGTGACCAATTGAAAGACCTGATGTACCACCAGAGAAACGACCATCGGTAATAAGAGCACATTCCTTACCCATGTGCATAGACTTGATATATGATGTTGGGTAGAGCATTTCCTGCATACCAGGACCACCCTTAGGACCTTCGTGAGTTATCACAACGCAATCGCCTTTCTTCACCTTACCGCCAAGGATTCCCTCACATGCGTCCTCCTGTGAGTCGAAGACAACGGCAGGACCTTCGAAGTGCCAAAGCTCAGGCGCAACACCTGCGGTCTTTACCACACAACCATCCTTAGCAATGTTACCGAACAATACAGCCATACCGCCATCCTTTGTGTAAGCGTGCTCTATATCACGAATACAACCATTAGCACGGTCGGTATCAAGACTCTCCCATTGAGCATTCTGTGAGCCCATCACGTTAGAGAACTTACCACCAGGAGCAGAATGATAGATACGAGATGCCTCTGGATCAATATTCTCCTTGAGGATAGAATACTTCTCAATATCCTCACCAAGAGTAGCGCCATTCACGCGCTTGCAAGAGAGGTCAAGGAGATTACCCTTAGCCAACTCACCCATGATACCGAGGATACCACCTGCACGGTTCTCTTCCTGAATTGAGTACTTCTGCCAGTTAGGAGCAAGTTTGCAAAGGAATGGCACCTTACGAGAGAGTGCATCAATATCAGGCATAGTGAAATCTACCTCTGCCTCCTGAGCAACAGCAAGGAGATGGAGTACGGTATTTGTAGAAGCACCCATAGCTATGTCAAGAGTCATTGCGTTGAGAAATGCCTGACGGGTAGCTATTGAACGTGGGAGAACAGAGTCATCACCATCCTCATAGTATGCAAACGCATTCTTCACAATCTGCTTTGCAGCATCCTTGAAGAGCTGAATACGGTTCTTATGAGTAGCAAGGATAGAGCCGTTGCCTGGAAGTGAGAGACCAAGAGCCTCTGTGAGTGAGTTCATAGAGTTGGCTGTGAACATACCTGAGCAAGCGCCACAACCAGGACAAGCCATCTGCTCAACCTCTGCAAGTTCTTCATCGCTTACGGTTGGATCGCCACCCTTAATCATAGCTGTGATAAGGTCGGCATTCTCACCCTTGTACTTGTGTGACTCCATAGGACCGCCAGAAACAAATACCGTTGGGATGTTAAGGCGCATAGAAGCCATAAGCATACCAGGAGTAACCTTGTCGCAGTTAGAGATACAGATCATAGCGTCAGCCTTGTGAGCATTAATCATATACTCTACAGAGTCAGCGATAACATCACGAGAAGGCAAAGAATAGAGCATACCGTCGTGGCCCATTGCAATACCGTCATCCACAGCAATAGTATTAAACTCTGCTGCATAGCATCCCATAGCCTCAATTTCCTTCTTCACAATCTGACCAATCTCGTGGAGGTGTGTGTGACCAGGAACGAACTGTGTGAATGAATTTACGATAGCAATGATTGGCTTTCCAAACTGCTCACGCTTCATACCATTGGCAACCCATAGAGCACGGGCGCCAGCCATACGTCTGCCTTCTGTGCAGACGCTACTTCTCAACTGATGTTTCATATTGTTGTTTTTGTATATTTACCATGATTTATCGGAGAAAATCCCAAATTGGCTACAAAATTACTGATTTTTTGACTAAAAACCAACGATTTACTTATATTTTTTGTTAAATTCGAGGGATTTTGTTACTTTTTGTCAAGCAAAGCGAAGTAAATGCTTATAATTCTAAACTTCAGCGTGCAAAGAGCCTGATAACAAAATCACAAGTCACTTTCTGTCCGTTGATTCTCCATCACTTATCCATCATATCTCCATAGATACTCCATCGAAACGATGGACCATCGATGGAGTATCGATGGAGTATCGATGGAGTATCTACGGAGGAAGAGCGGACATATAGCGGTATTACTTATAAGTGAAATGCCTTGTATTAGGGAAGGAAAAAGCATAGACGAAAAAATCCCGACAAGCGAACCTGTCGGGACAAATATCATATACTAAGAGAATAATTACTTGTTGAGGTCGTTGAATGTAGCAACGCGGTTGAACTCCACCTCATCGAAGAGCTTGTCTGTTGCGCCAAGTCCCTCTGTCTCAAGGCGATCAGCAGCAATCTTATACTTCTTAACGAGTACATTCTTAACAGCTTCTGCACGAGCCTCAGAAAGTCTTTGGTTGAGTTCTGGATTACCCTCTGGAGATGCATAACCAGAAATCTTAACCTTAGCCTCAGGATGCTTCTTCATATAGTTGGCAATGAGAGAGATATTAGCCTCCTGGCTCTTCTCAACAGCACTCTTACCCTGACCGAATACAACTGTTGGCTGGAGGTTAGCTGTCTGCTTAACAACCTGCTCTACAACTGTTGTAGGCTTATTTTGGCATTCCTCAAGTTCCTTCTTCAGACGGTTGATCTCTTCATCCTTCACAGCAAGAGCACGATTCGCGTTAGCCTCAGTAGCAGCAATAGTGCCGCGAAGGTCATTGATCCTAGCATTCAAGTCGTCAATCTCTGACTGGTCACGAAGCTGCTCGATAGAGAAGTTATGCTTGCCGTTAGAGTTCTTGAACTTATAGTTCAAACCAAGTTTGAAAGACAAATGTGCACGATCATTATGATAATCCAATACGTTTAGAACCTCCTCGCTACCAAGGATATCCCATGTGATAGATGGCTCTGCAAATACCTGAATATCCTTGTCCTTACCAAGATTTATAGCGAAATCAAGGCCGATTTTAGATGTGAGAGCCTCAAGTTCAGAGTTACCATATCTGTGTCCCCAACCGAAGCCACCAAGAGCGATAAGCTCGAAACTGCGTGGCTCGCCCTTATAACCGCCAAACAAATTAGAAAGGTTGGCTGTACCAAGAAGAGAGATATTCGTGTTATCTACAAATGTCTTTGTGTCAAGCCTGTAATACTCGCCATACAAATTATAATCCTTTGGAGAGCTTGCGAAATGCATGTCAGCATCAATAGCCATGCCGAATACCGTGGTGAAATTCTTTCCGAAACGGATACCCAGCTCAGGAGTGAGATTGCCTAAAACCCTATAGCCCTTGAGTGGAGTTGATACACCAAAGTTTGCACCAATATAAATGTTATCACCGGCTTTATTTGAAACAATAGCTGTTCCCTGAGCAAATACTGATGCTGATACAGCAACAGCTGCCATGGTCATTAAGATTTTTTTCATAAGTTGTACTATAATTAATGTTGTATCTTTTTACCTTGTTTCTTCTTTGCGAAGATTCATGAATGCAAAGTAACTACATTATTTTCAACTGGCAAAATATTTTAACAAAAATTGATTGTTCCCCCACACAATTTCTATCTTTTTCTTTCTTTTATTTATCCAAAAGGTCTGGACGCAAGGCTTTTGTACGAGCCAATGCCTGCTCCATTTCCCAATCCTTTATCTTTGCCTCATGACCTGAGAGAAGGATTTCTGGTATTCCCCATGTCTCTTCAGGATTGTCAACGGGATGATACTCAGCCGGACGGGTATAGCAAGGAGGTTCAAGAAGGTTATCCTGAAAAGAATCGCTCAAAGCCGACTCCACATCACCAATAACACCCGGGATGATTCTCACCACACTATCAGCAATAACGGCTGCTGCAAGCTCACCACCCGTCAGGACATAATCGCCAATGGAAATCTCACGAGTAATGAGATGCTCACGAATACGATAGTCGATTCCCTTATAATGACCACATACGATAATGATATTCTCCTTTAGCGAAAGGTCGTTGGCAACCGACTGATTGAAAGTCTCGCCATCAGGAGCGGTAAAGATAACCTCATCATAATGACGTTCCTTCTTCAAGGCAGAGATACACGCATCAAGAGGCTGACATTGGATTACCATACCAGCCTTGCCTCCGTATGGATAATCGTCCACACGCTTCCACTTATCTGCGGTATAGTCACGCAGATTATGAATATGAATCTCGGCAAGTCCCTTCTTCTGAGCACGTCCCATGATAGATTCGTTGACGAATCCCTGCAACATCTCAGGCAATACAGTAATAATATCTATTCGCATCTTTACATTTACAATTTTATGCAAAGGTACTACAATTTCATGAGATTATAATGTTTTTCAAAATTTTTATTCAGTTTTAAGCAAAAATCTCTCCTTATTACATTATTTTTATTAACTTTGCAAAGGATAAAACGCAAAAAGTTAATGACAGAACAAGACCGCATACTACAGCTCAGAAATGAGTTGCACGAACATAATCATCGTTATTACGTACTCAACCAGCCTGTCATCTCCGATCAGGACTTCGACTTCCTAATGCACGAACTTCAGGAACTTGAAGCCCGACATCCTGAGATGGCAGACCCGAACTCCCCATCCGTCCGTGTGGGAAGCGACATAAACCAGAACTTCCGACAGGTGGCTCATCGCTACCCTATGCTCTCGCTTGCCAACACCTATAATGCGGATGACGTGCGTGAATGGTATGAGCAGGTTTCACGAGGACTTGAAGGCGAACCGTTTGAGGTGTGCTGTGAGATGAAGTATGACGGTCTGTCAATATCACTCACATACGAGGACGGAAAGCTTGTTCAGGCTGTTACACGAGGTGATGGCGTGCAAGGTGATGATGTGACAAATAATGTCCGTACTATCCGTTGCATTCCGTTGCAACTCTCCCCATCTAAGGACTTCCCCTACCCTCGCAACTTCGAGATTCGTGGCGAGATACTTCTCCCATGGGATAACTTCAACCGACTGAATGCCGAGCGTGAGGAGATTGGCGAGACTCCATTTGCGAATCCTCGTAATGCGGCCTCTGGAACTCTCAAGAGCCAGAACTCGCGTGTAGTAGCAGAACGAGGACTTGACGCGTACCTATACTATCTCCTTGGTGATGAACTCCCAGCCGACGGACATATAGAGAATCTTGATGCTGCCCGTTCATGGGGTTTCAAGATTTCCGAGGGGATGAAAAAGGTCAATTCCCTGCAAGGCATTCTTGACTACATTGACTATTGGGATAAGGAGCGGAAGAACCTGCCAGTTGCAACTGACGGTATCGTATTAAAGGTCAATTCCTTACGTCAGCAACGCCATCTTGGCTTTACAGCAAAATCCCCTCGTTGGGCAATAGCTTATAAGTTCAAGGCAGAACGTGCCTGTACCCCTCTTATCGAGGTCACATATCAGGTAGGCCGAACAGGGGCCATAACTCCAGTTGCCAATATGGTGGCTGTTCAGTTGGCTGGCACAACAGTACGTAGAGCTACTCTTAACAACGAGGATTTCATCCGTTCTTTCGACCTCCACATAGGCGACCATGTATATGTGGAAAAAGGTGGTGAGATTATCCCTAAGATTGTAGGTGTTGATGTGGATAAACGCAAGGCTGATGCCGAACCAGTAAGGTTCATAACACATTGTCCGGAATGTGGTGCAGAACTGATACGATATGAGGGAGAGGCAGCCCACTATTGTCCTAATGATACCGGCTGTCCGCCACAGATCAAGGGACGTATCGAGCATTTCATTGCCCGCAAGGCAATGAACATCATGTCGCTCGGCCCTGAGACCGTTGATGAATACTTTCAGAGAGGACTCATCCACAATATAGCCGACCTCTATGACCTTACCATTCAGCAGATTGACCCATCAGGCAATAAGAGAAAGTCCGCTCAGAATGTGATAGACGCGATAAATGAATCACGCAACGTGCCATTCGAGCGTGTTGTCTTTGCCCTCGGAATACGTTTTGTGGGAGTAACAACGGCAAAGCTTCTTGCACGCCATTTTAAGGATATAGACTCTCTGATGAATGCCTCACTTCAAGACCTACTTGATGTGGAGATGGTGGGAAACGTGATAGCCGAGAGCATCATATCCTACTTCCATAACGAAGAGAATCTTGCCATTATCCAGCGACTTCGCGACAAAGGACTACAGATGTCGCTCTCAGAAGAACAGACTGCTGGTCAAACCAATCTCCTTGAAGGCAAGTCCATCGTTATTAGTGGAGTCTTCACCCATCATAGCAGAGACGAATACAAGGCTCTTATCGAACAGCATGGAGGCAAGAATGTGGGTAGCATAAGCGGAAAGACGAGTTTTATCCTTGCAGGCGATAATATGGGACCTTCTAAGCTTCAGAAAGCAGAAAAACTTGGTGTGCAGATTGTTAGCGAAGAGGAGTTCCTTGAAATGATTGAAAATGGAGAAACGGCCTCTCCCCCCGCCCTCCCCCGTAGGGAGGGAGCCGCATCCCCCAAAGCAGCCTCAACCAATAGTCCTATCCAACTTGACTTATTCTCGTAAATATTAAAATCATCAATACACCTTCTCTCCATCGCCAACCGGCTCCCTCTCTACGGGAGAGGGCGGGGGGAGAGGCCGCTTATAATTATGAAAATCGGTATAGACGTAGGCATCAGCACGACAAAGATTGTAGGTATCACTTCCGACCTTCAAGTCGTATCACCTACACGCATCAAGGCAACAGATCCTGTGACATCACTCTATGGTGCGTTCGGAAAGTTCCTCTTCGACAATCAAATCACACTTTCTGACATAGAAAAAGTGATGATAACAGGCGTTGGAGCGGAATACATAGAAGGCGACATTTACGGACTTCCCACTATACGCATTCCCGAATTTGAGGCAGATGCACAAGGGGCAAAGTTCGGTTCTGGACTCTCTCGAATGATTACCGTCTCTATGGGTACAGGTACGACTATTATCCGTGTGGATGGCGATGATGTGCAGCATCTTGGAGGACTCGGTATGGGCGGCGGTACGCTCATAGGCCTATCCCGACTACTTCTCGGAACAGACGATATACATCACATAGTTGAACTTGCTTCCAAAGGTAATATATCAAACATTAACCTCAACATAGGCGATATATCACCTCGTCCTCTTCCCGGACTTCCTCTTGACACCACAGCCTCACTCTTTGGAAAGGCAGGTCATGATACAAAGAAGGAAGACATAGCCCTCGGAATTATCTGTACCGTCATACAGACCATCTGCTCAGGTACCGTACTCGCAAGTAAGGGTTCTGACATCAAGGACTTCGTGATGATAGGTAACCTCACACGGCTTCCCCAGACGCGTGAGATATTCAACGCAGTAGAGAAACTATATGGAGTACGTTTCATAATTCCCAAGCACTCAGAATATTGTACGGCTATCGGCTGTTGTGTTTAGAGGTTGAAGATTAGTGGAGGGGTTAGAGTAAACGAAAAAAGACGCAAAGATATGGAATTATCCAGTACCTTTGCGCCTTTTGCTTTTTTCGATTTATCGGGATTATCGGGAAATCTTTCCTAACGCCAGTTCTCCTATTTTATACACATACCTCAAGGCGAGGAAGAAGATGTTGGAATACACGCCATTCTCCTTTAATGCCCTTTGGTGATCACGATTGATTTGCCTATGACTGCTTGCCCCACTATTGCTTGCCCCACCAGAGCGCATAGTAACAAAGTCCTTATTGATATAATGCGCCTTGATTCTCCCTACGAATATTGTCCTGACTAGAAACTCAAAGTCGGCTGCAATCTTATACGATGTATTGAAGTAGGCACAGCTTGTATCGCCCTTGAAATCTTCAATACTTGTACCATCAAGTCTGAAACGCTCGTATGTTGCTTTCTTGCAATAGAATGAGGGATGGGCAGGCATGAATCCGAAACGCATCCAACTTCTTCTGAACATTCTGCTTGAATAATACCTCACAAGCTTTGAAGTATCATCAAATTTCACATAATGAACATCACCATAGAGGGCGTCAATATCAGGAGTCTGTTCAAACTGACATGCAACGGTTCGGAGAATATCGTTTGATGTATAGAAATCATCCGAATTCAATATGCCGACGACCTCCCCCGTAGCAGCTTTAATCCCTTGATTCATGGCATCATACATCCCTTTGTCGGGAGCAGACAGTAGTTTCATACGTCCCTCAAACCTCGGTTCATATTCACGGCAGATATCCAGAGTATCGTCCGTTGAGCCTCCATCCTTGACTATAAGTTCATAATCAGTATAGTTCTGTCGAAGAACACTCTCCAAAGTATCCCTCAATGTAGTCCCACTATTATATGTTGCCGTGATAACGGATATCTTCATTTAAACCCTCGCTTGAGTTTCCAGAACTTATAGTAAAGTCTCCACAACGGACCGCAAATCCAATCCCATCTGTCAAAGCGCCAGTATCTCAGGTTTCTTATGAAGAGAAGCCAGAAATGCCCGTAAGCCTCCTTTTTCTTCTCTTTTAACTCCTTGTCATTACGTCCGAAGTTACCACTCCTGACAATCTCTTCAAACAGGAATCTTCCATTCTTCTCGTTTGGTTCACAGAGAAGTTTTTCATCTTCCAGACGGAAAATACTGCTCATTATCCACATCAAGGCAGCCGTAAATCTCTCCATACCGAGGTTTCTCACAATCCTCATCATCTCTTCCCTATCCTCCTTGCTTCGGAGAAGTACGAAGTAATAGTCCATGAGTTGCCTGATGCCTATTCCTTCAGTAAAGAGATGCAGACGTATATGCGCCAATTGATGAATGATATTGAAACGCATCGTAACCCAGTTCACAGGTTCATTCTGTCCAAAACAAGCCTCAGCCTCACTTTCGAAGAACTTCTGAAGGCGTGCATTATAGATAAAATTACGGATGATGAAAGGACGATAGTGAACCTCAACCACCACGTCAGGGAAAGCCTCGTATTGAATCTCAAGTTCGTTGACCTCCTTGGTTGGGCATGTCTTCTGCACGAAGTCGTTAACCTTCTCAAAGCCACCTTCCACCCACAGGTCTATATCACCGCAACTTCTTGCATCAGAGAGCTCGCCATAGAGTCGGGCATTGCCCTGTCCCTTCATTATAGCCGTGCGGAAGCCTGCCTTTCGGAAGTATTCTGTCACCTCCGCGCATTGTCCGTTCATTACCTCGTTATGCTGTTTGATGGCCTCCGACTGTCCGTGAAACAGCATTTTTACCCTCAACGGCGGGAACTGTTCCTGAGGTAATCGTTGAATGCCTTCAAAGATTATGCCTTGCATTGAGTGGTCAATGGACATCTGCAGCAATCCATACCACTGTTGTTCTGTCGGCATCTCGCTCAGACATTCAACTCTTCCGAGCGCCACCTGCATGAGTTCGATGAAATATTGTGCGACCTTGGTCATTCTATTCTTGGTTTCTTTTTTCGGCTCCCTCTACCTCCCCATTCTTGCTCTATGGGAAATGGGACTTGGTTGGGATTTACATAGGACTTGCATAGGAGTTACTCACCACATCCTTCGTTCATCTGTCTTACTGTCTTATTCAATCCTCTGCTATTTCTCTGTTCCGGAAGCAGAGCCATAACGGAGGTATAGCGAAGGCATAGTAGAGGATAAAACAAAGAGGCACATATTCCTTTTAATCTTGATGCAAAGGTACAACATTTTCTCCAAATATGCAAAACTTTTCCCACGGCTTGTGACTACATTTTTATGGGAAATATATAGTTACTTCGGTTACCACGGTTACCTCCCATGTTTATATATGCTTTATATTAATAATAATTATAAAATATAATTATTATTAATATAATACTACTACATCCTTACATTTCCTCCCTACATAGATATGTGGCGGGTAACCCAGGTAACCCGAGTTACCGAGGAAACGCCATCAGTTCAAGACGATTCCCCAACTATCTTTGATGTAGTTTTTTAATGCTTGTTTGCCTTCTGGTGTTTCAGCATTCAAATTGTTAGTTTTCAGCCACTTTCTCACCTCTAGAATCTTTGCATCAACGAGTGTACGATACCACCATCCTTGAATGAAAGCAAAGACAAAGCCCTCCTTGCCATCTTTCCATCCACCACGAAGAAAATAGCGATAGACGAAATAAGCGAACGAGCGCCAGAAGAGAGGTTTCTTGGCATAAGCATGCTTCTTTTTTCTCTTTTCTTCAGCCTGAGCACTTATCTTCTTATTATTGTCGGTGGCAGCAAAACCCGCAAGATTAAGTTCTATATCAAGCATATCTACAGCTTCTCTGGTTGCATAATCTACATGTTTATGACAAAACCAAGAAACATCATGGATGTTTTCATCACAGAAATCATGCTCAAACTCCACGCTCTGCCCTTCAAGCAACTGGATATGCTCATCCATAAGCCTCTGCTCACATATTGCTTTTTTGTAGCGGAAAATCCTAAGAAGCTTAACAGGATAAATGCCTCCCTTCATCCATTTTCCCATGAAAATATGCCTTCTTTTTAGCACAATTCCAGTTATTTCATCACCAAGTGAAGGGATTTTTTGTTGCATTTCCTCTACCAAATCCTTCATGGGATACTCATCAGCATCCAATCTCATCACCCATTTAGTGGTGATAGGAGCATTTTTCAATGCCCAGTTAAACTGTCCTGCATATTTGGTCGCAGGCCACTCATGCTGAAGAACGTGAACATTAGCATATGACTGGGCAATCTCCACCGTCCTATCCTTAGAGAAACAGTCTATCACAAAGATATTCTTAGCAACAGGACTTATAATATCCAGGCAACGTTTTATATGTAGTTCCTCATTTCCTGTAAGGATTATTACCGACAAGTCTAACATAGATTATTGTTTGTTATCTTATTTAACAACTCTGTTCTTTATGAACTTTGCAGGATTGCCACCAACAATAGTCCAAGGCTCCACATCCTTATAAACACTTGCTGTAGCACCTACAACGGCACCTTGACCAATTGTGACTCCCATACCGACATACGCCCTTACTCCGATCCAAGCCTGATCCTCTATAACAATAGGAGCTGTTATAAGCGGATTAAGATGGTCGGTTATATCATGACTGGCAGTACAAAGATACGAACCTTGAGACACCGTAGTATTAGCTCCGATAGATATAGGAGCTACATTATAGCATTCTACGTCACTTGCAAGACATGAATATTCGCCCATCTTAAGGAAAGGAGGATAATACACTTTTGCAGAACTATACACATGAGCGGTCTTTGCAATTTTAGCGCCAAACAGTCGCAAAAGGAAGTTCTTCCAACCCTTGCCAACACTTCTTGGCAGCCAACTTGCACACAATGCCCATGTGATACCCCACAAAAGCCGAATCAACTGATGCTTACGCCCCAAGTGATTCTCATATTTTGATAAATCGATTTTTGTTTCTGTCATAAACAAACTCAATAATGTATTTAGTCCTATACCATTTGCTTACAGCTTGGAGTATATATTCTTCCCTACAATAATGCGAGACAACGACAATCGATCAAACAATATTGCACATAGCAGACATAGTGATACTATCAAAAACAAACTGAATACTGTCCAAAGAATTGTAGAATCATCAAAGGCAAAGAGCGGAGCATATATCTTTGTAGCGACTGTAAACAACGGCGAGAAAAGCACAATAGCAAGAGAATTCCTTCCTATATATGAAACGAAATCGGTTATACGATTCGGTATTCTTTCTTTCAAGTCAAAAATAAAGCCAAGAAATGTAAGAGTAAGTCCAATGCCAGGAATAGAATATCTTGAAATGTCATTGGCCAATACAATTATCAAGATGAAACACAATATTGATATTGGAGACTTTAATTTTTCATTAATTACCAAATTGGTATTTCTAAAAAGAACTCCTATTATAAAATAGATTATGTCTTCCCATTTAAGGCCTTCTATTCCGACTGACAAAGCAAAAAGGATAGCAGATGAAATCAGAATGCCTGACAATCCTTTCATTACATAACGATTAACTATATAATAGACCGTCAAACAGATAGCCATTGTATGCAAATACCAGTAAGTGCCAGAAGGCGAAAAAGCAATCTTACTCAACAAAGATAGCACTCCGCCATCAAAGGTGTTGGAGGCTCCCATAAATTTACCAAGCATGCCTATTCCTAACAAATATATGATTTCAAAGACAATATACGGCACAACAACACCATATATACTCTTTAAAAACTTTTGAGGCTCCTTATTAGCAGAAAACAAGTAACCACTAATCAACAAAAAGCCAGACATGTGGAATGCATATACAATTTGACACGCATTAGAATATCTTGTATTAAACAATCCAAGATGAAAAGCCACCATAAGAAGGATCAACACTCCTTTAGCCATGTCAATCTCTTGAATCCTTTCTGTTTTTTTTATTTCACTCATAGACAAATTCCGGTTTCTCTCCGCCATTCAACAACCATTCATACAAACGTAAAGTCTTACGAGTGACACTTCGGTAGTCGAAGTTTTCGTAAATGAGTTTGCTCGCCTTCTGGCCCATTTCGTAAAGATCTGTAGGATTCATGGCCATAGCATCACGGAGAGCATGTTCAATATTATCCACACTAAGGTCAATACACCAACCAGTCTTTGTCTCATTAAGAATCTCCCAAGGACAGTTGGTTGTGGTAATAACAGGAGTTCCACACGACATGGACTCAGCAATAGCCATACCAAAACTTTCGCTATAAGAGGGCAGACAGAACAATGCAGACTCTTGATATACATTTATCTTTGCCTCTCCGAACATTGGAGGAAGAATTTTAATACTATCCTTCACCCCTAAACTTTTCACTTTGTTCTCTAAATAATGAATATATTCAGCCTCCCCATTGCCAACAATGTGTAACTGCCAATCTGCAAAATCAGGATGTATTCTTTTCCAAGCCTCAATAAGAAGCTCTATCCCCTTCTGCATATGCACACGACTCAGGTACAACACTTGTTTCTTAACTACATCAATAGATGTTTTACATGGATAGCAATCAGTTTCTATACCATTAGGAATAACAGACTTATATGTAGCGACACCAAGAGCACGCATATGATCAGCCTCCATGTTAGCCGTAGTGAAGACGCATGCAGCTTTCTGCACATCATTACGCTGGTACAGCCACCAAGCCAGTTTCTTTTTCCATTTCTTATGGGCAATACTCCAAGGATCAAGCATCCCACGAGGAGTAACGATATAGGGAATGCCCAGCTTTCGAGCCTCAACCATAACTTTATGATATGGCAATTCCCACATACTCTGAATCTGAATCAAATGGAATTTCTCATCCATAAGATATTGGGCGATTTCCCTTCGAGAGAAAGAAGGCCCAAGCACCTTAAACTTGGCAGTAGTTCCCTCAAGAGCATGAATATTCATGTTCTCAGAACGAATAGTCATGAGAGTTACATCCACACCAAGTTCAGCAAGTCCCTTGACGAGCATAGGAACACTTCGGGAAGGACCTCCACCAGTAAGGTCAAGAGAAGAAATGAAAGACAGAATTTTCATCATACAATATTGGAGTTCATAGGTTACCCATTAGATTTTAGGGTTTCATACAATGACATATATTGTCCTACAATATGCTTCAGAGAAAAACGATCAGCATTGTTGACACCCTCCTTTATCAATGATTCAGAGTTTTCCAAGGCATATACAATTCCTTTAGTGATTGAGTCTACAGAATATGGATTAACCAGTACGGCTCCTTTTCCTGCAATACTGCTCATAGGCAACAAATCACTTGTTACTACAGGTCTGCCAATAGCCTGTCCTTCTATTATCGGCAAACCGAACCCTTCATATAAAGAAGGGAAACAAACAACATCACATTCTCTATAAGCCTGTATTATCTCTGCATCAGAAACATTACTATCAATCCTCGCATTAACTCCATAATCATCGATCTTCTTCTGGAGCTCTTCAGAAACCATTCCAATAATATGCAACGTACAAGGAATTGGAGAAACAGCCTCTATTACTCTTGAAAGATTCTTGTTAGGTTTCGTACCCAGATGAAGAATTATAGGCTTGTCCTTATTGATATTCTTGGGGCAAAAAACGAAAGAAGGATTAACAGGATTGTATATTATCGACTGTTTACTTTTCGGGAGTTTTATACAATCACACGCCTCCTTAAAACTCTTATCACTTATATAAGTGACATGTCTCGCATATTTTAGTGGATGTATAAATAACAGATATAATAATTTCTTCTTTAATCCAGCAGCAAGACTTGTATAAAAACCGAAATCATGTACTGTTACTATTGTCCTATACTTGCGTAAAGGCCATATCAGATAGTTCACATGACCAGTTATATGTATAATGTCATATTGTTTACCTCTGATATAATTCTTTACAAATTGTATGTTCCTGAATATATCTATAGGAGATGCTGTGGCTATCGGCAAATAGATTGAATCCAATTGGCATTCATTCTTCAATGCATTTTCTATAGGTTCAAACACCCTACGTATCGAAGGACCTGAATCTTTACTTCTATATATATAAAGGATTCTCATTTTTTATGTACGAGAAAGAACGAAGTCACCTTTATTAATATAACAATAGGTATAAATGATAACAAACGACCTATGCCGCCATCGGCAGTTTCTTCAAATGCAGACATTGCAGCCACAAGAAACAGCATGTAATACATTATGGCAAGTGGATTTTTGGTATTCCGCAACAGGAAGTTATTATAAATGGACATAAAATATCCTGTCAATATAGCACACAAAAGCAATCCCACAGGTCCTCCCCATAGATAAGATCCACCAACCAAGCCAGCATAAGTATAACACGAGGCTCTACTTTTATCATTCATCACTCCTGTTCGCACATATTCTGTTGCCATCATTCCAACATTATTATATGGCTTATCTGGATATATAATTTTTGGAATAGAGACTAATATAGTCTTCACAACGAGTTCAGAATGGTATTTATTCTTACAATTTACATCCTTATAGAAAAAAGCATTTACAGGAACTGCATCTTGTCTATCCAACAATGTATTGGTTTCTTCATTATTCATGCCCTTATCGCTTTTCATATAATTAAATACATCTGCTATGGAATAGTCGTTTATACCAGCATCCAACTCAACCGAATAGCCTGCAACAATTCTCTTTGCACCCATAAATGGGAAAACAAAGCCATTGACGAGAATAAAAGAAGATATACACAAGACATAAAATGACTTAGTAAGTACTTTCTTCTTTTCATTTTTATGCCATACTATCCAGAAAATCACATAGAATAGAATAGGCATTATCATATATGACTTATAGAAAGTGAACAAACAAGCATATATGAACTCTGTAATACAAAAAAGGATTAAAATGAAATGTCTGAATCGTGTATATTTATAAGCACAATTAAATAATAAAAGAATAATAGACAGATTACCTATATTATTCAACAATGCCATAATTGATTGACTGACATCCAATAATACGAGAAGATTATTAATAGCTCTGAACGGAAAAGAAATTACATATATGGCTGCAACAATTAGGAACACGTCATATTTTTCAAACAGTTCCCTCAACTGACCACCTAATGATATGTTATCTGATTTTAACTTAAAGATCGTATAGAATATGATATGAAATATGTTCATCCACACTATGGTAGGAAATGCATAATCACTGACATCACTATTAAAATATATAATTTTTGAATCATTGAATATCATCCATGATGCAAAAAAAGAAGGGATAACAAACCTAAAAACACAACCAATGAGATAGACTATCTCCAAACTAAGGTCACGACTTGTTTCCCATTCGTTTTTAAGCAATATATAGTATGAGCTAGCAGATAAACATGCATATACAAAAATCACTATAGGTTCCATTGCCAGTTCCAATTCAAAGATTAGCAACAGAAACAGGACGCTCACAGAAATGTGTGAAAGTAATAATGATTGTATATTTCCTGCTATGTTCTTTATTTTCATTTATTCGATTTTCCTAAAGTTCATGATCTCCGTTCTCTTAAAAGAAAGGATCATCACTATATATATAACTAGATATGTAATGGCTGCAAATACAATCTTGAAAAAATCATTTGAGATAAAGCTTTCACAATAGTAGGCCATTACACCTGCCCCCAACGCAAACAGCATATACCAAATGATACTTCTCAACTGCCCAAACACACCTATTGACAATACCTTCCTTGCAACTATAGTCGTAACAAAATATGCAACCATAGAAGACAATGCATCAGCTATTGCTACTATATAGATGTTAAAAAACAATGCGGGGAGGATAAATAATGCCTTGACTGCCATTTTCCATATCTGTTGTTTCAAAAACAAATCGCTTCTTCCAACTGCATTCAATGCCTGTTCTGTGACATTAGAAACAGGGAAGAGTAGCCTTCCGATACAGAACACCTGTAGAAAAGGGACTACCTCAATCCATTTCTCAGTTAATACTAATCTTATAAAAGGCTCCGCAATAACCACCAGAATGACAAAAACAGGCATTGATAATGCAGACATGATCTTGATAATTGCATTATATATCTGCTTGAATTTGTCTTTATCATCTTTTACCAATGACAACGTAGGAAAAAGGACAGAAATGATTACATTGCCGATACTTGTAGAAGGTAATACCGAGAATTGGGTGGCTCTTGTATATATACCGAGATTATAAGGCAAGAACACCTTACCTAAAAAGAATGAGATTCCTTCTTCTGTAACCTTGGTCAGGCATGAAGCCGTTATAAGATTAATACCATAGTGATAAAGCCTTATACACGATTCCTTATAAAATATCAGACGAGGAATCCATTTACTCATTACCACGAGGAAAGACGCCTGAAGGAAGGATCGTACCATTACCTGCGCAATCAATGCCCATATACCATACCCATGATATGCCATAACAATAGCAAGTATTCCACTTGCTACAGACGAACACATATTGGAAATGGCAAGAGATTTGAAATTCAGATTTACCTTTAATATCGCAGTCGGAACTACGAGAAAGGCATTAAAAAGAATCGTTAAGGAAATTACCTGAAGATATAATGCAAGATTCTCTAAATTATAAAATTCCTCAATGAGTGAAGATGATAGATATATCAACAGTATTAAACTAATACTGATGAATATATTCATACTAAATGTAGTATATAAGTCCCTTTTCTTTAATTCATTATAATAAATCAATGAATTACCCAATCCACTATCTACAAACACCGATGAGACATTGATAAATACCATCAGAATACCCAATACTCCATATTCCGAAGGTGTTACCAACCTTGCCACTACAATTCCTATAATGAAAATGACAAGTTGAGAAACAATTCTCTCAGTAGCAGTCCAAGAAAAGCCTTTTAAAATTTTACCAGAAAGTGAATTATTCATGTAAAGACCACCAATTGGGGAGGGTACTCAAAAAAAATGATTCCATTCCATCTCCATTATTCCTACATTGTAAATCAACATTCCATTCGCTTTGGGAATCGGTGTTGAAGGTGAGGAATATTGAAATTATATGAGTCCCACATAGAAGTCATCGCACAGCTTGAGAATCTACAGTTCTATCATCTCGCTATTATATGCAACATCTTCATTGTAAGTAAACTCAATACTCGCTATACGATTTTATTATGTGTGTTTAAGCAAGATAAAATACAGGATCAAATAGCCATCATTTTAGAGCCTTCCATCAACAATGTCTCTTGGTAGAATACTTTTTACATCATATACTACTCCGTTCTCTTTTAACAAGCTCAATATATCAATATCCAAAAATTGCCTATGAGACACCCCGAGAATTATCGCATCAAATTTATCAACAGGACACTCATTTGTGATGGTTATACCATATTCTCGTTTTACTGTCTCAATATTAGCCCATGGATCAAACACTGTAATATTATTAGTATATTCTTCAAGAGTGCTATAGATATCGACAATCTTTGAATTTCTTAAATCAGGACAATTTTCTTTAAATGTAATACCTAAAATTAGGATTTTAGCATTCTTTACCATTATCCCTTTTTTGTTCATGCACTTAATTGTCTGGTTTGCAACATATGCTCCCATACCATCATTTAGACGACGAGCCGCTGATAGTATTCGGGGCAATACACCATATACCTGCGCCTTTTGAATAAGATAATAAGGATCTACTGATATGCAATGACCGCCAACCAATCCGGGCTTTAGCTTAATAAAATTCCATTTTGTAGAAGCAGCCTCTATTACGTCATTAGTATCGATTCCCATAGCATTAAAAATCTTGGCCAATTCGTTCATAAACGCAATATTCACATCACGCTGACTATTTTCTATGATCTTAGATGCTTCTGCAACCTTTATTGAAGGAGCCTTATGTGTACCATTTATAAGGACGGAATTATATACATTATCTATTATTTCTGCAACCTCAGGAGTTGAACCTGATGTTACTTTTTTAATTTTTTCTACAGTATGCTCTTTATCTCCCGGATTAATACGCTCTGGAGAATAACCGGCAAAGAAATCTACATTAAATTTTAAATTTGAAGTACGTTCAACAATTGGAATACATTCCTCCTCTGTAACACCAGGATAAACTGTTGATTCATAAACTACAATATCACCTTTTGAGATTACTTTACCGACAGATTCAGAAGCACATAAAAGAGGTTTAAGATCCGGACGATTATTTGAGTCTACAGGAGTAGGAACTGCTACAATATAAAAATTGCAATCTTTAATGTCTTCTATATTTGAAGTACATATAAAACCGTGATTATTAATAGCATCCTGAAGGACTTCATCAGCAACTTCAAGTGTAACATCATGTCCCTTCATAAGATCAGTACAACGCTTTGAATTCATATCAAAACCTATTGTCTCATATTTTGTAGAAAACAAACGAGCAAGAGGCAATCCTACATAACCTAATCCAATAACTGCTATCTTAATATTTCTTTTCATATCTTTTTAAGATTACATGTATAACTTATTATTCTTCACATTTTTGCTTATGTCTTTTGCTTCCTCCACCAAGCCAGTTCTGATAAACTAGCCACCAACCTTTATGCTCAAAGTGAGTATGAAGGGCAAAAAACATTTATCTGTGAACTTAAAATTATTAATCACTTCAACAATCTGTGCGACTTCCTCCAATGTAATCGTAGGACCGATAGGAAGTGAGAGTTCCTCATCTGCCAAACGTTCTGTTATCGGCAATGAGAGGCGTGGCATATTCCATGTAGCATTGGCATAACATTCCTGCTTGTGTGGAGCTATCGGATAGTGACATACTGTCCCTACGTCATTTTCTTCAAGATAATCATGAAGACGATCACGATTCTGCTTTCCTTTTACTATAATCGGGAAAAGATGATATACATTCTGGTTATCTGGAAGAAGGTCGGGAAGCGAAATCAAAGGATTATTAATATGCCCGTAATAATAATGGGCAATCTCTTTACGATGAGCATTGTCTTCATCAAGATACCTAAGCTTTACATCAAGAACGGCCGCCTGAATCTCATCCAGACGACTATTACGTCCCGCATACTTGAATACATACTTCTCTTGTGAACCATAATTGGCAAGTGTGCGAACCGTTGTTGCAAGTTCCGAATCATTGGTTGTTACAGCACCACCATCACCAAGTGCGCCAAGGTTCTTTCCCGGATAGAAGGAATGACCAGCAGCATCGCCAATGCTTCCCGTCACACGACCGTCAGCCGACTTACACCCATGACTTTGGGCACAATCCTCTATCAGCTTAAGTCCATACTTTCTACAAAGACAGCCTATCTTCTCTGTATATGCATTACGACCATAAAGATGCACGATAGCGATTGCCTTTGTCCTTGAAGTGATGGCGGCTTCAATCTTTCCGTCATCAATCAGTAAGGTGTCAGGTTTGGGCTCAACGAGAACAGGTACAAGACCGTTTTCTGTTATCGACAATATGGTTGCAATGTAGGTATTAGCAGGAACAATAACCTCGTCACCGACTTTCATGACGCCCATTTCTATATAGGCTCTGAAAATCCATATCAATGCATCCAAGCCGTTGGCACATCCTACAGCATATCTTGTTCCGATAAATTCTGAGTAGTGTTTTTCAAATCGCTCATTCTCAACACCTTGAAGATACCATCCAGAATCTACAACCCTTCTGACTGCCTCATTGATTTCTTCGGCATGAAGAGCTGTTACATCCTTTAAAGAGAGAAATGGTATTTCCTTCTTCATAATACCTCTTATGTGATTCTTATATGGTTCTTATGTGAATCCTAACCAAACTCGATGAACCTTCGCTTTTTCCTAGTAAAAATGGGACTTTCACCGAGTTTGGTACGGATTTACAACGGAGCTACTACGGAGGAACAACGGAATCAAGAATCAAAGAAACTCATTTTTTCTTCTCATCCAACCAGTCCTGATAGACAAGCCACCAGCCTCTACGCTCAAAATGAGTACGAAGGGCAAAGAACTTAAAGCCACGGCTCTTCTTTAATCTGACAAGAACGAAGTATGTGCCCCACACAAAGATCGCACCAGCAATAATGACAAGATACAACTGTATCTCGGCAGAGTAATCGAGCCAATAGGCAACATTACTGGTTAAGAATACTACCAGACTTATAAGTATCTCGCTAACAGCCGTAAAGACATGGCTGAAACCACAATCTACAAAAGCATGATGAAGATGTGTTCTGTCAGGTGAGAACGGACTTCTGCCCTGAATCATTCTCATTGTCATTACTCTGAGAGTGTCGAAAACAGGAACACTTAAGATACTTACAGAGTTGGCTATAGGACAGAGACCGCCCGGAAGTCCTCTCTCAACACCATAGAATGAGAGATAGCGAATCACAAACCACGTTAACAGAATACCCATCATCATGGTACCTGCATCGCCAATAAACATTCGTGACTTCGAGCCAAAAACATTATGCACGAGGAATGGCATCAAGGAAAACGCCATCGTAAAGGCGACAACAGAATTTGGAATATCGCCAAGATGCAAATAGTTCACACCAAAATAAAGGCTACAAGCTATGCAGAGACCAGAGGACAATCCGTTAATTCCATCTATCATATTGATAGAATTGATGATACCTACTCCAGCAAATACAGTAAGCGGAACTGCAATGGTCCATGGAATCTGGTATATACCCCAAAGACCATTGAAGTTATCAATACACATGCCACTACCATAAATAAGCACAAGAACGGCAAATACCTCCATTACAATACGGAATACAGGCGACAGCCCAGTAAGATCATCAAGAGCTCCAATATACAACATTGTCGCCATCATCATCACAATCGGGAAAATGAGCGTAAGGTCGGCCATAGTACATGCCATTCCAAGTCCACATATTACGCCCATAAATACGGCAATTCCCCCAAGCATAGGTACAGGATGCCGTTGCAGTTTCCTCTCTCCTGGATTGTCAGTCAGATTACGTGCCTTGGCAATCCTAAGTATCTTGGAATGTACCTGTGATACCGAGAACAAAGCAACTAGTGACGATAATATGATGATCAGCAAATCTCTCATTTTGCCTATGTAAAAAGGTTCTCTCTTAGTCGTTTTTATAATTTCCACTCTGTCGCACTATCCAAGAATAGACGACAGAGTGGAATATAATTAGTCTCGCTTAAAGATATCGCGAGTATATACCTTGTCAAGCACATCATCAAGGATTGAGTCGTAACGGTTGGCAATAATCGCCTTTGACTCAGCCTTGAACTTCGCCATATCATTCACAACTACAGATCCGAAGAATGTGCTGCCATCCTCAAGTGTTGGCTCATAGATAATTACGTTAGCGCCCTTAGCCTTGATACGCTTCATAATACCCTGAATAGCAGACTGGCGGAAGTTATCAGAATTTGACTTCATTGTCAGACGATATACGCCAATAGTACATTCCTTCTCCTTGCTTGCATCCCATTGGCCGTTCTCGCTATAATATCCAGCCTTCTTCAATACTGCATCCGCGATATAGTCCTTACGAGTGCGGTTTGACTCTACGATAGCTGTCATCATGTTCTGAGGAACATCCTGATAGTTGGCGAGAAGCTGCTTCGTATCCTTTGGCAGACAGTAGCCGCCATATCCGAATGATGGGTTGTTGTAATGTGTGCCGATACGAGGGTCAAGTCCAATACCCTGAATAATAGCCTGAGAATCGAGTCCCTTAACCTCTGCGTATGTATCAAGTTCGTTAAAGTATGACACACGGAGAGCAAGGTATGTATTGGCAAAGAGCTTAACAGCCTCAGCCTCCTTCATTCCCATGAGGATTGTGTCAATATCTTCCTTGATAGCACCTTCCTGAAGAAGTGATGCAAATGTCATGGCAAACTCCTCTGCCTCTGGGTTGCCTATTGCCTGAATAGCTGCATTCTCCTCATCCCATTTCTTGTCCTGATCTGCAGGCAATGGCTTAGGGAAGCCCACGATGATACGTGATGGATAGAGGTTATCATAGAGAGCCTTACTCTCACGAAGGAATTCTGGAGAGAACAACAGGTTGAAATGCTTGCCCTTGAGAGCTGGATCTGTGAGGAACTTGAGAGCATACTTAACATAGAGTGAACGTGTGTAACCAACAGGAATAGTTGACTTGATAACCATTACAGCATCTGGATTCACGCTAAGAACGAGGTCTATTACATCCTCAATATGGTGTGTGTCGAAGAAATTCTTAACAGGGTCATAGTTAGTAGGTGCGGCTATGACAACATAGTCAGCATCTGCATAAGCACTCTTTCCGTCAAGAGTGGCGGCTAGATTAAGTTCCTTCTCTGCGAAATACTTCTCGATGTACTCGTCTTGAATTGGCGAGATACGGTTATTGATTTTCTCTACCTTTTCAGGTATAACATCAACAGCCGTTACTTGATGCTTCTGTGAAAGAAGCGTCGCAATACTAAGTCCTACATAGCCTGTTCCGGCTACTGCAATCTTAAGGTCTTTGTAATCTCTCATTGTTTTTGTTTTTTATACTATAAATCTGAATTTTACATAATGAATTACACAGCAATATCATAAATATCACTGTGTCTCAACTGGTTATTTGTATCGAATTAAGCTACTTGGGAATTTTTCCGCTGAGCATAATTTCGGACAAAGGTAATGCTTTTTTGCGAGAAAAAAGCATAATCGATGAGAAAAAGTGTCTTTCTTTCAAAAATAAAGTTCAATTGAATGTTTTTTCGTGGATAAATTAGGATATATCATTTATTTATCGTATCTTTGCACAAAGATATTAGGAGTCGGGCATCGTTTTATAAACGATATGCCCTATTTCTTTGTGCAACTCCAAGTCTGCACATCAATTATACAAAAAAGGTAAAGAGAAAAGTCAAAAGAAAAAATGTTTAGCAAAAAAACTTACATAGAACGTCGAGCTGTTCTGCGCGAACTTGTTGGAAATGGAATCATCGTACTTTTCGGCAACAACGAATCCCCTTGCAACTATCCGGCAAACGGCTATTATCCTTTCCGTCAGGATTCATCTTTCCTCTATTATTTCGGTCAAAAAGAAATAGGGCTGATTGGCGTCATAGATTGTGACAACGGTCAGGAATGGCTTCTTGGCGATGATGTGGATGTTGAGGATATCGTGTGGTATGGCTCAGTTCCTACAATCTCCGACCTTGCCTCTGAGGTTGGCGTAAGCAATTCCGCTCCTTGGAAGAAGATCGAGGATATTATTGCAGAAGCAAAGCGTACTAATCGCAAGATTCATTTCCTGCCTCCTTATCGTCATGACAACCAGATTCAGATTATGGATTTGCTCGGCATACATCCATACAAGCAGAAAGAGGCATCCTCACTTGAGCTTATCAAAGCCGTAGTGAAGATGCGCTCAAAAAAGACTGCCGAGGAGATAGAGGAACTTGAGCGTGCAGCCGTAATAGGCTATGAGATGCACACCAAGGCTATGCGCATGATTCGTCCGGGAAGGACAGAGAAATTCATTGCCGGCCAAATAGACGGCGTGGCTCATTCTCTTGGATCACACGTCAGTTTTTCCACGATATTCTCTCAGCATGGGGAGATAATGCATGGCGGCCCTTCTATGAACCCACTCGAGGACGGCCGTCTGGTGCTTTGCGACTGTGGTGGTGAGACGATGGATCATTACTGTTCGGACAATACGCGTACTATGCCAGTAAATGGCAAATACACCCAGCGACAGAAAGAGATATACGACATCGTAGATGAGTGTCACGACTTGGCTTTGAGCGTTGCAAAGCCTGGAGTTAAGTATTTTGACGTGCATCTTGCTGTCTGCCGACTGATGACCGAGCGTTTGAAGGAAATAGGTTTGATGAAAGGCGATACTGACGAGGCTGTAGCATCCGGAGCTCACGCCATGTTCCTGCCTCACGGTCTTGGTCACATGATGGGTATGGATGTACACGACATGGAAGGCCTTGGTCAGATTTACGTAGGCTTCGACGAAGAGACACGTCCAAATCTCGAACAGTTTGGCACCAACTGTCTTCGTATGGGCAGACGACTTGAAGAAGGTTTCGTGATAACCGATGAGCCGGGTATCTACTTCATCCCAGCCCTTATCGACGACTGGCGTTCAAAAGGCCATTGCAAGGACTTCATCAACTTCGAACTGCTTGAGACCTACAAGGACTTTGGCGGTATCCGCATCGAGGATGACCTCCTCATAACCAAGGACGGTTGCCGTTTCCTCGGAGAAAAGCGTATTCCATACCACACAAAGGATGTGGAGGAGTATATGGAAAGGAATCGGGAATAAAAACAAGTTTTATTATATTTGGAAAGTAAATTAAAAACAAATTAAATCAGTAAATTACAAAACAACAAATTAAAACATTTAATTTCTATGACAAAGGATGAATACATAGAAATGTATAATGTGGTAGGAGCCGCAATGAAAGTACACGAGGTATTAGGTCGCGGACTTGAGGAGGCAATCTACCAAGAATCCTTAGAAATAGAAATGAGAAATCGGAATATGATTCCTGAGCGAGAGAAATCTATAGATTGTTTCTACAAAGGTATAAAGCTCAAGAAGCATTATGTAGCTGATTTCTATTACAATGGTATAATCATCGAACTAAAAGCTGTCAATAAAATTCTTCCAGAACATAGGGCGCAACTGTTCAACTACATGAGACTAACTCATACAAATAGAGGCTTGCTTATAAATTTTTTCGGAAAGCATCTTTATGCTGAGCGCTATTGGTATTTGGAACATATAGATGATTTCATTCTTCTTACAGAAGATAATTATAAGGATTATATCGAGGAATAATTTTCCAAAAATATAATTTACTGTATTTTAATTTTCTGATTTAATTTACTCCCAATTTACTTTCCACCCCTCCGCGCAAGCGGAAGTCTTTTAAAAAGAACAACATTTAATTTCAAAAAAAGATATGAAGAAGATTTTATTTCTCGCCGCTATGGCAACTCTTTCTCTTGCTGCCAACGCAGAAGAGGCAAAGAAGGATTCTGTGAATCCAAACAAACCGGTATTTACAACAATTATAGAGAATCCTATCACGAGCATCAAGAACCAGGCTCGCTCTGGCACCTGCTGGAACTACTCTACTCTCTCCTACTTCGAGGCAGAGATTCTGAAAAAGACAAAGAAGACATACGATCTCTGCGAGATGTTCGTATGCAACAAGAACTATATGGATCGTGCCATCCTCAAGGTGCGTATGCATGGTGATGCCCAGTTCTCTCAGGGCGGTTCAGCATACGATGTGCTCTATGTTCTGCAGAACTATGGTATCTGTCCGGAAGAGGCTATGCCTGCTCCTGGCTCCCTCTATGGCGATACCCTCAACAACTTCAATCAGCTCTTTGCCGTTATGGAGCCATACGTCAAGGCTGTTGCCACAAAAGACGTGAAGAAGCTCAATCCTGCATGGAAAAACGGTCTTCAGGGTATTCTCGATGCTTACCTCGGCAAGTGTCCTGAGAACTTCAAGTACGAAGGCAAGCAATATACTCCAAAGACCTTTGCTGCAAGTCTCGGCCTTGACTGGAACGACTATGTATCAATAACATCATATACTCATCATCCTTTCTACACAGCCTTCCCTGTTGAGGTACAGGATAACTGGCGTCAGCCTGCTTCTTGGAATCTCCCTATGGATGAGATGGCTGAGGTTATCGACAATGCCGTTCGTCAGGGATATACCGTAGCATGGGGCGGTGATGTTTCTGAGGATGGCTTCACACGCGACGGACTTGCACTTCTCATCGACACAAAGTCAACCGATCTTGCAGGTTCTGATATGGCCAAGTGGCTCAAGCTCTCTGCAACTGAGAAGAAGAACAAGCTCAAGGAACTGGGTGTAAACGTGAAGGAAGAGACTCCTACACAGGAGAAGCGTCAGGAAGAGTACGACAACTGGACTCTTACCGACGACCATGGTATGCTTATCTATGGTATAGCAAAGGATCAGAACGGCCGTGAGTACTATATGGTAAAGAACTCATGGGGCGAGACTGGCGACTACAAGGGCATCTGGTATATGTCAAAGAACTTCATCGTTGCAAAGACAATGGACTTCATGGTTAACAAAAACGCCATCCCTGCCAAGATACGTAAGAAGCTCGGAATATAAAAGAACGGTCCCTCACCCGTCACTTTGTGACACCCTCTCCCCAAGGGGCGAGGGAATAGTTACCTTTTATCGCTTATATGAGGGCTTATTATTCGCGAGCTCATCAGCTTCTCAGTTTCTAACTTCCCCCTCGCCCCTTGGGGAGAGGATGCCCGAAGGGCAGGTGAGGGGCCATAATTATATATATGAAAAGAATCATAACATTTTGCGCTTCATTGATATTCACTCTCGTTTCTGTCAACGCACAGGATCTTGATGCGAAATACGGTGTTGACCTCCTCAAGCCGGGAACCGCAGCTCCAGAGATTGTTATCAACAAGGATGGCGGAAAGATGAATCTCCTTGAAGAGAACAAAGGCAAGTATCTCGTACTTAACTTCTGGGCTTCTTGGTGTGGCGACTGCCGCAAGGAACTGAAATATCTCAGAAGCATCAACAGAACCTATGCCGCTACCGACAGCATAGAGATTATCGGCTATTCCTTTGACAATGAGAAAAGCGCATGGAAGAAATGCATCAAGGATAGTGCCCTCGTTTGGCAACACCATCTCAGCGAGATCCCTATGCGAAATTCTCGCGTGAAAAGAGACTATCACGTTGGGTGGATTCCTACCACATACATAATCGACAAAGAAGGCAAGGTCATTCTCGCCACCGTTGTAATAGACAAAGTAATAGCAAAACTCAAGGAAATAGCTCCTAACGTTCGTCCTGACTATCTCCCTCTTGAGTCGCTCATAGCTCCTGAGAAGAAAAAGAAGAAATAGCTTTTCAGAAATCTTTTGGAAAGTAAATTCTCAGTAAATTGTAATCAGTAAATTAAACTGAATTAGAAAAATACGCACCTTTGGTGCTTGAACTGACAATAATTACCAATCTTCAACCAATAAAAAAGAAAATTTATTGAAAAAGATTGCGTAGATTGGTAATTATTGTCAGTTAAAAGCAACTTGTTGCTAATCTTTAGCAAGTCATCGAATTGACGTTAATATAACTTTTTTCAAAAGTTTTTGGCATAGGGGGTTTCACCTATACCATTTTCGCTATATAACACTCTGAAAATCAAGAAGAAAGACATGGTGAAACCCATTACTAAAAAGGTACAACTTTTAATAGGGGGGCACCCTACGTAAATCATTGACAATCAATACGTAAAAGCCTATTTTTGCCACAGGTGAAACCCTCTACCTCAAAAACTTTTTATTTTTTTACATTCACACTTTTTTCTTGCCTATACTCTAATCCGTTTCTCCTTCGCTTCAAATCCGTTCCAAGTCCGTTCCATAGAATAGGCGAGAAATGGAACTTACATGGGAGTCACAGGGGAGGAGGAAAGATTTTTGGCAACCAATCAAAAGACTGTCACTTATACGGATTGATGGTTCATACAAGAAATTCGTATTTGCGGGTAACAATAGTCTTCTCTACAAGAATGGGACAGTATCCACCACCGTCGTATCTTCTACTTGATCCGTCATCGAGTTTTTTTGCTGAACTTTATTTTTCTGATTCCCCTTGGAGGCTTTATATTCACGTTTGAAGATGAAAACTATTTTCGATGTACGAGTGTTGGGTTGTAAACCTGTTACATATCTTTTATCTCCAAAATTTGGATGTACGGTTTCTATTATTGGATATGAAGATACTAATTCCCAACCTTGCTGACCCATTTGGTTAAGTTTAGACTCATTGGAACCAAACGAGCGAGAAGACATCTGGCCCCATTCACTTGTAAATTCATAGCCTTCAACAACCAATTCCTTGTACTCCCATTTTTTTTCATTGCTGCATGCAGTAAAAATAGCAGCAACAAACAATAGAACAATAATTTTCTTCATAGTTTATACATTTTATTAAGATATTATTATGATTACCACATAACGTAAAAAAGCAGGATTCCATTTCTGCCATTGTCCTTTACCTTCTTTTAAAATTTCCTAGGTTCTATCAGTTAATATACCAAGCATCGATGACGCTTTTTCATTATGTCGTGTCTAATATAGACTATGTTTCAGCATTAGACGGTGTAAAAGTACTAATTTCCTTTGAAAACAAAGAAGAAAAGCCTCAAAATCTGCTATCAATATAGCAAAAAACGTATTTTACGCTTAAAAATGCAATCTAAAAGTTACATTTTTTATCTATATCATTCATTAGACACATAGACAGATTTTGGATATAAGTATTCTGAAATAATTATATATCACAAGTAGCCTGGAAGGCTATACTATGAGTAACCGAGGCGCATACTCGACGAAGGAGAGGATGCCCTCGGATAGAAAACGGACACTATAATTACCAGCCTGGAAGGCTGTACCTGATTTAACCTTTCGCGATGTACTGCCCTCCAGGCAGTATAAGGATTATGGGTTTAATCCCCGCACATCCTCGTTTCACTCGTATGTACGGGGTTACTAATAGTATTGCCTTCCAGGCAATTTCAAATATAACATGAGTTAGACGACATAGTTTAGCTTGGTGAGCATGCGAACAATTCGCGCCTTTGGCGCTTGAACTGACAATAATTACCAATCTGCGCAATCTTTTTCCATAAATTTTACAGGTTGAAAATTGGTAAGATTGGTAATTATTGTCAGTTAAAAGCAGCTTGCTGCCAGACAATTATAATTGGTCGAATTCGCGTTAATATATCCAAACACAAATGCCGCTCAAAGCATTCCGACTTGGAACCTTTGAGCGGCATTTACTATATAAGACCTCTCCCCTTGGGGGGGATGTTTTTTTTTTTACTCATCCAACAGAATCTTCATCATCTCTACAGCAGCCTTGGCTACTGAGGTACCAGGACCGAAGATAGCGGCTACGCCTGCCTTGTAGAGGAAGTCATAGTCCTGTGCAGGAATAACGCCACCTGCGATAACCATGATATCGTCACGTCCCATCTTCTTGAGTTCCTCGATAAGAGCAGGAACGAGAGTCTTGTGACCAGCAGCAAGCGAGCTGACACCAACGATATGCACATCGTTCTCTACAGCCTCACGAGCAGCCTCTTCCGGAGTCTGGAACAGAGGTCCCATATCAACGTCGAAACCGCAATCGGCATAGCCTGTTGCAACAACCTTAGCACCACGGTCATGACCGTCCTGTCCCATCTTAGCTATGAAGATACGTGGACGACGACCTTCCAACTTCGCAAACTTCTCGGTAAGCTCACAAGCCTTCTCGAAGTCGCTATCATTCTTTGATTCTGAACTATACACGCCTGAAATTGTTCTGATTACTGCCTTATAACGACCTACGACTTTCTCGCAGGCGTCAGATATCTCACCCAATGTACAACGAACCTTTGCTGCCTCTACAGCAAGAGCAAGGAGGTTGTTCTCCGACTTCTTGCCATCAGCAAACTCCTGAACGCAAGCTGTGATGGCTGCAAGTGCCTTCTGGCATGCTTCCTCATCACGCTCAGCCTTCAGTTTCTTGAGGGCAGCCTCCTGCTGAAGACGAACAGCGGTATTGTCAACCTCAAGGATATCAATAGGATCCTCGTGCGCAAGACGGTACTTGTTAGTTCCCACAATTGTCTGAACGCCAGAGTCGATACGAGCCTGAGTACGAGCAGCAGCCTCCTCAATACGCATCTTAGGCACACCTGTCTCGATAGCCTTAGCCATACCGCCAAGCTTCTCAATCTCCTGAATGTGCTCCCAAGCCTTGTGAACAAGTTCGTTGGTGAGAGTCTCTACATAGTAGGAACCTGCCCAAGGGTCGATTTCCTTACATACCTTTGTCTCATTCTGAATATAAATCTGAGTATTACGGGCAATACGAGCGGAGAAGTCGGTTGGAAGTGCGATAGCCTCATCAAGAGAGTTGGTATGGAGCGACTGAGTATGTCCGAGGACAGCAGCCATAGCCTCAATACAGGTACGACCGACATTATTGAATGGGTCCTGCTCTGTGAGCGACCATCCAGATGTCTGAGAGTGAGTACGAAGAGCCATAGACTTCGGATTCTTTGCTCCGAAGCTCTTCACGATCTTTGCCCACAGCAGACGACCGGCACGCATCTTTGCAATCTCCATGAAGTGGTTCACGCCTATTGCCCAGAAGAAAGACAGACGAGGTGCGAATGCGTCGATATCAATACCGGCATTGATACCTGCGCGGAGATAGTCCATACCATCGGCAAGAGTATAGGCAAGCTCGATGTCGGCTGTCGCTCCTGCCTCCTGCATGTGATAGCCGGAGATAGAGATGCTATTGAACTTAGGCATCTTCTGTGATGTGAATTCGAAGATGTCAGCGATAATCTTCATTGAGAATGATGGCGGGTAGATGTATGTGTTACGCACCATGAACTCCTTGAGGATATCATTCTGGATAGTTCCGGCCATCTCCTCAAGTTTTGCGCCTTGCTCAAGACCTGCAACGATGTAGAATGCCATGATAGGAAGCACACCACCGTTCATAGTCATAGATACAGACATCTTATTCAATGGTATTCCATCGAAGAGCACCTTCATGTTCTCTACAGAACAGATAGACACGCCAGCCTTACCCACATCGCCCACAACACGCATATTATCAGGGTCATAGCCACGATGCGTAGGGAGGTCGAATGCCACAGACAGACCTTTCTGTCCGGCAGCAAGGTTACGACGATAGAATGCGTTACTCTCCTCAGCCGTAGAGAATCCGGCATACTGACGGATTGTCCAAGGCCGGAAAGGATACATCATTGAATAAGGACCACGGAGGAATGGCGGTATGCCGGCTGTGAAGTCAAGATGCTCCATGCCCTCAAGATCCTCCTTGGTATATACGGGTTTAACATCAATCTGCTCTGGAGTCTTCCAGTTATAGTTGATGCCATTCTCTTTCTGCCAATCAAAACCATTACTCGGTTTAATGCAAGCAGATATATCGATATTGTTGAAATTCTTTCGCATAATATAGTAATATAAGCCCCCCTCCTACTCCCCCGAGTGGGAGGGTTCTTTAGATAGTATTTATCCCTAAAAGGATAATCCTCAGCAATATTAGTATATAATACCCCTCCCCCTCGGGGGAGTCGGAGGGGGCTATTATATTTAATTTATTCCGAGTTTCTGATTAAACATTTTCAGGGTCTCTAGCTGATTTACCTTCACATGGATGAAATACTCAATGCCGGCAGCCTTCAAGTCCTCTGAGCAAGCTGGAGCACCTGCAACTACGAACATTGCCGAATCACCTGTTGCCTGATACGCAGGAATAGCATATTCTGCATACTCATCATCAGAAGAACAGAGAACGATGATATCAGCACCTGCCTCCTTGGCAGCAGCAACACCTTCCTCAACGGTTGCAAAGCCGAGGTTATCGATAACCTTATATCCGGCAGCAGCAAGGAAGTTGCAAGAGAACTGGGCACGAGCCTGACGCCAAACGAGATTACCGATAGTAAGCATGAATGCCACTGGCTGCTTCTTTGCCTTCTCTGTAGCCAGACGGAGGTTCTCAAAGTCGGCTGCGAGTCGTGTGCTGTTGATGCTCTTGATGCTTCCTGCCTCATGACCGCAAGAGTCCTTGCAACCTCCAATAGGCTGCTTGCCCTCTGATTTCTCGGTAAAGTTAGGGAACTGGTTAGTACCAAGGATGAACTCACGACGCTGAGCAGCATGCAAATGACGTTTCTCGTTGGTTGCGTTGATGTCATCCTGAATAGTTCCGGCAAGAGCAGCAGCAAGGAAACCGCCCTCTTCCTCAACCTTCAGGAATATCTTCCAACCCTCAGCTGCAAGCGAAGTGGTCAGCTCCTCTATATAATAAGAACCAGAAGCAGGATCAACAACCTTATCGAAATGACACTCTTCCTTCAAAAGCAACTGCTGATTGCGTGCTATACGCTCAGAGAAATCATTTGGAGTCTCATAGACAGCATCGAACGGAGTCACCACGATTGAATGAACTCCTGCAATAGCAGCCGACATCGTCTCTGTCTGAGAGCGCAGCATATTCACATAGGCATCAAAGACCGTCATATTATAAGATGTGGTAACAGCATTCACGCACATCTTACAAGCGCAATCGCACTTAGGCTCATACTGCTTCACAATCTGAGCCCAGAGCATACGAGCAGCACGGAACTTTGCAATCTCCATGAAGTAGTTCTCTGAAATGCCCATGTTGAACTTAATCTTACTTGCCGCAAGAGTAGGATCAACACCTGCATCAACCAGTTGCTGAAGATACTCGTTACCCCAGGCAAGGGCATAGCCGAGTTCCTGAACAATATAGGCACCTGAATTGTTGAGCGATACTGAGTTTACTGAGACACAACGGAAATTAGGATAATCCTTGAGAGCATCAATAAGAGCAGGACCAAGCTTGAGTACAGCCTGAACATCGTGTCCCTTTACCACAATCTTCTCAATAGGGTCCCAGTCGATAGAACCTACTACCTTCTCCTTATTATATCCTTTCTTCTCGAAATATGCAACAAGAATCTGGGCAAGTTCCACGGAATGACGCTTGCAGGTGTTGAAATTCACCTCCACAACATCACAGAGAATACCATCAAGCAACTGCTCGATGAAATCAGCACTTACAGAATCACCTGGGATTGTAAAAGAAAGGGAGTCGATACCCTTGTTCAGAATGTCGAGAGCCTTTGCATTGGCAGTCTTGGCATCAGAAGCGTCGATTTCCTGACGCACATACCACAAATTATTGTCTTTCTTGTTACCACGAACGAATGGGAATTCGTCAGGCATGGCATTAGGAGTCTGCAATTTCTCCACGTCCTCACGGCGGTAGAAAGGCTGCACACTAAAGCCTTCATTTGTCTTCCATACCAAGCGTTTCTGAAAATCCGCACCCTTGAGGTCAACCTCGATTTTGTCAAGCCACTCTTGGGTGGTAGGCGCAGAAAACTCGGTAAAGAGTTTCTCTTTGTTATTAGCCATAATTTTTACGTATATTGTTTAAGTATATTTTGTTTTAGTCTATTGTATATGCGTATTCAATATGCAAATATAATACATTTTTTTATTATACGATAATAAATGAGAGGAAAAAATGTTTTTTGTTGAAAAAAAGTGGGTAAACGTGCATTATAATAAGGTATTTTTATTAACTTTGCAGTTATATTTTCAAATTTCACAAAAACACAATGGATTGGATTATAAATCTTTTCACTAATTCAGAGAGCGTAGCTCATATCGCATTGCTCTATGCACTTGTCATCGCAATTGGCGTATTGCTTGGCAAGATGAAGATTGCGGGCATCTCACTCGGTGTGACTTTCGTTCTCTTCGCCGGTATAGTAGCCGGCCACATTGGATTTACTGCTCCAACCAACATTCTGACATTCGTACAGGATTTCGGTCTTATCCTGTTCGTCTTCATGATTGGTCTTCAGGTAGGTCCAGGCTTCTTCGAATCCTTCCGTGAGGGAGGCGTGAAGCTCAATCTTCTCGCAGCATCAACCATAGTTCTCAACGTACTAGTGATGTTTGCATGCTATTACATTTTCTTCGACACCTCAAATCCTATCAACCTGCCGATGATGGTAGGTACGATGTACGGAGCTGTCACCAACACTCCTGGTCTTGGTGCTGCAAATGAGGCACTTAACGCAATCTTTACCGACGGCAACATTCCCGACATAGCTAACGGATATGCCTGTGCCTACCCACTCGGCGTAGTCGGTATCATTGGTGCGACAATCGCGATCCGCTACATCTGTCGCGTAAAGCTTGAGGTAGAAGAAGAAGAACTCAACGCTCATGAGTCAAACGCAGCGGCAAAGCCTTATCTCATGCACCTCATCGTGCAGAATGAGTATCTTGCAGGGCGCACAATCCTTGAGATCCACGACTTCCTGAAGCGTGATTTCGTATGTTCTCGCATACTTCGCGGCACAGAGCTCATCATCCCTAAGAGCAGCACCACATTGGAAATGGACGATAAGGTTTATATCGTATGTGCTGAGGCTGACGCAGAGGCAATCATCGCTTTCATCGGAACAAAGACCGTAGTTCCTGAATTTGAAGAGCAGGAGAAGAACAAGCAGATGGTAAGTAAGCGTATCGTTATCACAAAGTCTTCTATCAATGGTAAGACTCCTGCACAGCTCCACTTCTCAAGCGTTTATGGCGTAAACGTTACCCGCGTAACCCGTCAGGGTATGGAAATGTTCGCTTCTTCCGACCTCCCATTGCTCGTAGGCGACCGCATAATGGTTGTAGGTGAAGAGGTTTCTGTAAACCGCGTGGCAACCCTCATGGGCAACGCAATCAAGCGTCTCGACCATCCAAATATCGCGACTATCTTCATTGGTATCGTCATAGGTCTTATCTTCGGTAGCATTCCTTTCGCTCTCCCTGGTATGCCTGTTCCTTTGAAGCTCGGTCTTGCTGGCGGTCCTCTGATTATTGCCATACTCATTGGACGCTATGGATATAAGGTAAAGCTCGTTACCTATACCACAACATCAGCCAACCTTATCCTTCGAGAGATAGGACTCGTGCTGTTCCTGTCGAGTGTGGGTATCAAGGCGGGTGCCAACTTCTATAATACCGTCGTTGCCGGTGACGGAATGCTGTATGTACTTACAGGCTTCCTCATCACCATCATTCCGATATTGATAATTGGTCCTCTGGCACGACTCCGCTATAAGTTCAACTACTTCACAATCATGGGTATGCTGGCAGGTACCTATACCGACCCACCGGCATTGGCTTATGCCAACGCATCATGCTCAAAGGACGCTCCTTCAATCGGATACTCTACAGTATATCCGCTGAGTATGTTCCTCCGCATCTTTGCAGCCCAGATAGTGGTGCTGTTCTTCTGCTAAGAGCATAAAAGAAATAAACGCGAAGACACAAAGGCGCGAAGTATTCGCATCATGTCTTTTTAATTTTCTGAACGCTTTGCGACTCTGCGTCTTTGCGTTTCCCTATTGTACGACATCGTACATTAAAGCCTTTAATCATTCAACCGGAATCACACACCTAAGAAACCTGAATTGACAATAAATACAATACATTTATAAACTACTTAAACAATACACAAAGCATCATGAAAAAATTTGCGTCCATACTCGGTATGTTGCTTATGGGATGCACTTCATTGATGGCACAAGGTGCCAAAAATATCAAAATCAATGAGGTGGTCACTCATAACACAGCCAGTATCCAGGATGAGTTCGGAAAACATGATCCGTGGGTAGAGCTCGTAAACACAGCCTATTCTTCGTACAATGTAAGAGGCATGTACATCACCACGGACAAATCCGTTCTCAATCCCAAGATGAGTGCTCCAGAGCGTATGAAGCGTATGACAATCATCCCTAACGGAGAGAGTCGTACAGCATTATCTGCCCGCCAGCACGTAGTATTCTATCTCAACAGCAACCCAGCAGAGGGAGGTCTGCATCTTGCCGTCAAGGCTGACAGTACCACTCAATGGATTGCTCTCTATGACGGTAATGCCATAGACCTTATTGACTCTGTGTCAATCCCTGTTCTCAAGGCAAACTACTCCTATGCCCGTGTGAAGGACGGTTCTAAGGAATGGACCATAAAGACGCCTGACACGGTGACGCCTGACATTGAGAACTACACTATGGTTACAGAGTCAAAGGTGGATATGCTGAAGCGTGACGATCCTCACGGCTTTGGTATCACCGTACTCTCCATGGGCATCGTATTCACCTGCCTTGCAGTTCTCTATGTTTTCTTCTCAATTCTCGGATGGGCACTTCGCGACAAGAGCAAGCTCAAGAAGGTGGCAACCTCTACCCCACTCAAGCCTGTTGTCAAGCCAGTGGTAAAGACTGGTGAGGTAATCGCTGAGGTTGGTCACATGACAAATGTAATCCTTCAGGATGGTCTCAAGTCGAAAGGTATCTCCAAGGAAACATATATCGCGGTTATCGCAATGGCACTCAAGCAATATGCTGATGACGTACACGATATAGAGAGTGGTATTATAACCATCAAACCACGACAGACATCTTGGTCTGCTCTTGGAGCAGGAACGCCAGTTCCGGAGAAAAAGACCCGCCCCCAGCCCCTCCCATAAAGGGCAAGGAGTAATTACCGAGATAAACATTCAATAATCATAATTTCTAAAACCCGCACACCAAGCGCGGCCTTTGTGAAGGATTCATTCTATAATAAAACATCCTTCCCTTTGGGAAAGCTTGGTTAGGCTATTATGGCAAAATATCAATATACAATACAAGGCGTTGACTACGATGTAGAAATCAATGAGGTTGAGGGTACTCTCGCCAAGGTCAACGTAAACGGAATAGACTTCGATGTTATACTCAAGCAGCCTATCTCCACAGGTAAGCAAGTAAAGAAAGTAAAGGTAGAGAAGCCAGCAGCTGCACCTGTAGTAGGCCCTGCTCCTGCTCCGGAACCAGCTCCTGCACCAATTCAGGCAGGTAGCGGCACAAAGGTCTTGGCTCCTCTTCCTGGTACAATAACCGAGATTCCTGTCAAGGTAGGTGATGCTGTAGCTGTTGGAGACACGGTTATCGTACTTGAGGCTATGAAGATGCAGAATAATATCGAGGCAGAGACTTCAGGTACAGTTACTTCCGTACTGGTTAGCAAGGGCGACACCGTAATGGAGGGAGCAGTTCTTGTAACCATAGGATAAAGTGGCCTTACAGCCTCTTCCCCCGCCCTCTCCCGTAGAGAGGGAGCTGGAAGACGAAAGAATTATCATCAAAATCATTGTTAATTTCAAAACCGTACACCAAGCGCGGCCTCTGTGAAGGACTATTAAAATAAACATCCTTCCCTTTGGGAAGGCTTGGTTAGGCTTTATGACATTTTCAGAATTCATAGTATCGAACTTCAACGAGTTCCTTACATATACAGGCTTTGCCAATGCATCGTGGGGCAACCTCATCATGATCCTCGTGGGATGCCTCCTGCTCTGGCTTGCCATTAAGAAGGATTTCGAGCCTCTGCTGCTCGTTCCTATTGGTCTTGGCATCATATTGGGTAACATCCCATTCCGTGCTGCCGGATTAGAGATTGGTTTATACGAGGATAATTCCGTGCTTAACATATTCTACCAAGGCGTACGACAAGGATGGTATCCTCCGCTTGTATTCCTCGGCATAGGTGCTATGACCGACTTCTCCGCACTCATAGCCAACCCGAAGCTTATCCTCATCGGAGCAGCAGCACAGTTTGGTATTTTCGGAGCATATATGGCAGCTCTTGCCATGGGCTTTGAGCCTAATCAGGCTGCAGGTATCGCTATCATAGGTGGTGCAGACGGTCCTACGGCTATCTTCCTGTCATCGAAGGTGAGTCCAAACCTTATGGGTGCTATTGCCGTCTGTGCATATTCATACATGGCTCTAGTCCCTGTCATCCAGCCTTTCATTATGCGTATTCTCACCACAAAGAAAGAGCGTCTCATCCGCATGAAGCCTGCCCGCCAAGTATCAAAGACAGAGAAGATTCTCTTCCCTATCCTCGGCTTGATCGTGACAACATTCATCGTACCGTCAGGTCTCCCATTGCTTGGTATGCTCTTCTTCGGAAACCTTCTGAAAGAATGTGGCAAGACAAACCGCCTTGTAGATACAGCAACCAACTCACTCAACAATGCCGTTGTCATACTCCTCGGTCTCACCGTTGGATGCTCAACTCAGGCATCTGAGTTCCTGACACTCAGCACAGTCTTCATCTTTGTTGTAGGCGCTTGTGCATTCATCATAGCAACAGCAAGCGGTGTTTGCTTTGTAAAGATAATGAACATCTTCTTGCCAAAAGACAGTAAGATTAACCCTCTCATCGGTAATGCTGGTGTTAGTGCCGTACCTATGGCTGCACGTATCTCAAACAACCTCGGCCTTGAGTACGACCGTAAGAACTTCCTGCTCATGCACGCTATGGGACCTAACGTAGCTGGTGTTATCGGTTCAGCCGTAGCAGCAGGTACGCTTCTCGGATTCCTCTCTTAATTGAGTCAGGAGTGAAAAAGAAAAGAGTGAGGATTCTTAGCAATAAAGAATCTTCACTCTTTTGTTTTATATCTATTGGTATGTTACTTATAGTAATACCACCAATAAGTGCCGAAATAGGCATTCTTGAGGGTATTGTCATGCTCAGCCTTGTTCTTACGCTTTGAACGCATGAGTTTCTGAAATTCCTTATAGTCGGTCTCCGCAGCACTATTCGCATACATCAACTGCCGTTGTGAGAAGAGATGCGTATATAGCACAAGAGCCTCGCGATAGTGTTTTGGAAGCTCGTCAGGCGATTTCATCTTAACACCGGAAGGAGATACAGCCTTTGGCATAGGAATAGAGTCTGCAGCCTCCTGTTCGCCTATAAGACGGGCGAGTTTCTTGCGTTTCTTCATTATAGCCGTTAATTCCTCATCCTTCTCCTGCTGAGTGCGGAAATCATACACCTTTACTATCTCCCTTGCAAAACCTCTTAGATCCTTGTCAAGGAGACAGGCGGTAAGCATATAGTCATCAACGCTTGGACGTGCCATATTCTGTCTCTGAAGCACACGAAGGAATTGTCTTACATCCTTTACCTCCGCACGTGGATACCCTCCTATATTACGCCATATAAGACTGTCAGGCATAAGCATTGTATGAACGTCCTTTGACGGTAGCAAGGAATGAGAACCACCAGAAACAGGATACTCAAACAATCGCTCACCAAGCTCATTCTGTCTGCTAAGAGCATATGCACGAAGCATAGTCATAGAGGCATTACCATCTGTTGATGCCTCTTCAAGCGCAGACTCATAATGTCCGTCCATAATCTTATGCTCCATCCTAAGTACGGAATGCAGATAACGGTCATTGTTTCCCATACAGAAGGTAACGAAGAAGAGCGTAGCAAGCAATCCGTAGTTATACCATGCCACAAGCGAAACCACCGATGTTCCTCCATGCAACTTACTCTCGCATGGCGCATAGTCACTTAACAGTTTCATAGCCACAGCTACAATTGTAAGTAATATACATGCCACGACGGCAGAGAAGACAAAAGAGACAGAATTATCAGGCCGTAACGTTGCACTTGACAACACGCCAAGCAATATAAGCGATGGGGCAAAAGACAATGAGAAGGCACGATGCGGTAACTTTACGACTGCAGTCACTCCCACATGAATGAGATAGAGCACAACCGTGATAAGCACAGCACCAATCAAAGAATTATAATGTGTCTCACCTCCCGACCAGACATGCTGAGCTAATGCCAGCATATCAGACAGATAGTTGTACACATACAAAAATACAAATATCAGAAACATAATAGCACACACCACGCGTATCGTGGTGGTGCTACTTTGATTACTTTTTGCCATAAGAAGCCTAACAAACCTTTAATTCTTCCTCAGTACCACAGCTGACCTTGCCGGAATATAGAGCTTTAGCCATTCCTTCTTTTCCTTCACATACAACTCGTCATAGTTGGTGAGATGTATGACGGAATCATCAGCAAAGCCATTGCCTCCGAACTCCTTCGCATCTGTATTGAGCACCACGCTATAAGAACCTGTAGGAACAAGGAATCCATAGTCAGTGAACGAGGTGCAAGGTGAGAAGTTGAATACGAAGACCAAGTCACCACGTGAGAAAGCAAGCACCTGATCTCCGTCATTATGCCAAATCTCAATCACAGGAGTCAGGTTGAAATTCTTCTCGCTCTTTATCACCTCCATCATCTTGCGGTCAAAGTCGCCAAGCCAATGATAGCAAAGTTCCTTATTGTCCACAAGATTCCACTGACGGCGAGCATACTTATAGCTCCATCCGTTACCTTCACGTGGGAAGTCTATCCATTCTGGATGCCCCCATTCGTTGCCCATGAAGTTGAGGTAACCGCCATTGATAGTAGAGGCTGTAACAAGACGTATCATCTTATGAAGGGCAATACCACGTGTGGCAACATCATTCTCGTCACCCTTCTTGAAGTGCCAGTACATATCAGAATCTATAAGACGGAACACTATTGTCTTGTCGCCTACAAGTGCCTGATCATGCGACTCCGCGTAAGATATCGTCTTTTCATCCTGACGGCGATCGGTGAGTTTCCAGAAAATATCAAATACGCCCCAATCCTCATCCCTCTTCTCCTTGATCATCTTGATCCAGTAGTCAGGGATACCCATAGCCAGACGATAGTCGAAGCCCATACCGCCATCAGCAAACTTTGCTGCAAGTCCCGGCATTCCCGACATCTCCTCTGCAATGGTAATAGCATTCTTGTTTACCTCATGGATGAGCTTGTTTGACAGAGCAAGATAGCACATGGCATTATCATCCTGACCTCCGTTGAAATAGTCGCCATAGCCGCAGAAATCAACGCCAAGACCGTGGTTATAATAGAGCATGGAAGTCACTCCGTCAAAGCGGAAACCATCAAAATGAAACTCTGTGAGCCAGTATTTGCAGTTGGACAGCAGAAAATGGATTACCTCATGCTTGCCATAGTCGAAACAGAGAGAATCCCACTGGTTATGCTCTCTGCGGTCGCCAGGATAAAAGAACTGGTTAGGATCTCCGCAAAGGTTGCCAAGCCCCTCGTTCTCATTCTTTACTGCGTGAGACTGAACAAGATCCATAATGACTGCAATACCATTCTTGTGAGCCTCGTCAATGAGAGCCTTCAGTTCCTCAGGAGTTCCGAATCTGCTTGAAGGTGCAAAGAAACTGCTTACGTGATAGCCGAAGGAACCGTAGTATGGATGCTCCTGAATAGCCATCAACTGAAGACAGTTATACCCTGCCTTGATAACACGGGGAAGTATCTTATCCTTGAACTCTGTATATGTGCCAACCTTCTCCTCGTCCTGCGCCATACCGATATGTGCCTCGTAAATAAGCAGAGGAGTGGTATTTGGCTTGAAAGATTTCTTCTTCCATACATATTCCTTTTCAGGAGCCCACACCTGTGCGGAGAATATCTTTGTCTCAGCATCCTGTACCACGCGACGGCACCATGCAGGAATACGCTCTCCCTGACCACCGTCCCAATGCACGGACATCTTATACAACTGTCCATGTGACAATGCCTTGGCAGGAAGTTTCAGTTCCCAGTTACCGGTATTCTTCACACGCTTGGCAGCAAACTTTGCATCTTCCTTCCAACCGTTGAAATCTCCTATAAGATATATGGCGGTAGCATTTGGTGCCCACTCTCTGAATATCCACTTACCCTTGTCGTCACGATGCAGACCATAGTATTCATGACCGTTTGCGAAATCCGACAGAGACATCTTACCCTGATTAGTAAGCTCTTTCTCCATCCAAACAGCATGATCATGACGTCCACGGATAGCATCCTCGTAAGGCTCAAGCCATGGGTCGTTGGCCACTATGCCGATATGTTTTGGAACAGCTGCCTTAGCACTTGTTTTCTTTGTTGTTGCCATAAGAAAAGCCTAAAAAAGCAAGGCCTCTCCCCCCAGCTTTGCACATACTCCGATGTTATTAACATCGGACTTCCCTCCGTAGGGAGGGAGCCGGAAGGCAAAGGCGTATCAAATTATAAGCCTAACCAAGCCTTCCCAAAGGGAAGGATGTTCGATTGTATAATCGCGAAAGGCATGTTAATTATTAATTGTTAATTGAAATTAGGCTCTCCGACCGACACATACTCCGATGTTATCAACATCGGACTTCCCTCCCTACGGGGGAGGGCGGGGGGAGAGGCCTCTGTTAGGTTAGGCTTTTACGCCTTCACCTTGAAGATAGCCTTTCTGAACTCTGGAACGTATGAGATGCAAGGAGCATGACCGTCCTGTGGGAAGAAGATAACCATCATGCCCGGACGGCATGTGATATAGCTTGAACCCGGCACGTCAGGATACTTTGTAATATCCTTTTCTGCGTTGTATTCCGCCTTTGGAAGGTCATCCAATGGAAGATACCCGTAAGTTTCCTCTTCGTCGAGAGGTATCTGGATATCAATCATCTTGACGTGAGTCTCCATCACAGCCTCGTCAGGAGTCTTGCCCTTGGCTGTTGTGATGTTGACAAAGAGGTCATTTCCCTTGATCATATACTTGCCGTCTTCCATAGAAGCCAAGTCGTTCTCCTCGATGAACTTAACCACGTCTGCGAACAGAGGGTTGACACCGATGTAGTTCTTCAGATTTTCGATTGTATCAATTACCATAGTTGTTATGTCGATTAAAGATTCTCTTCATTTCTTATGCCCATCTCGTATGTTCCACGGGCTGTCACCTTTCCGTTACGGTCTTTCTCCACGAAGGCACCGTTGCGCTCGTCATTCACGTATGAGCCCTCAAAACGCTTGCCATCCTTGCTTTCCTCGATAGCCTTGCCGTTTCGCTTGCCCTGACTGAACATGCCACGGAACTTATCGCCATTGGCAAAGTGGATTATTATCTCACCGTCAAGCTGACCGTTCCTGAATGTGCCGTCAAAAACGTCGCCCGACTTCTTTGTCATCTTGCCCTTGCCTTCCTGACGGTCGTTTTTCCACATTCCAACGTACGAATCGCCATTGCGCCAGATGAACGCGCCGTAGCCGTCCTTGTCGCCATTTGAGAAATGACCGCTGTATTTGTCGCCGTTGGCATATTTGAAGATTCCCTCGCCGGTACGCTCGCCCTGAACGTAGTCACCCTCATACACATCGCCGTTCTGGAACTTATATATGCCCCTGCCATCCTGCATGTCATTCTTCCACATGCCATTGTAGGAGTCGCCTGAGGCGTATGTGAACTCGCCCTTGCCGCAACGCTGGTTGGCAACCCACTGGCCTACGTATGTAGTGCCGTCGCCCCAGCTGAACACGCCCTTGCCCTGCTTCATGTCAGCATTCCAGTCGCCTTCGTAGAAAGCGCCGTTGGCGTAGGTATATCGTCCCCTGCCCTGTCGCTTGTCCTCGAACCATGCGCCCTCGTACTTGTCACCGTTGTAATAGTACATAGTGCCCTGTCCCTGCTGATAGTCACGGAACCAAAGGCCCTCATAACGGTTGTTATTGGCAAAGTAGTAAGTACCCTTGCCATGCTGCTGATCCTGAAACCACTGGCCTTCGTATTTCTCGCCGTCAGTAAACTGGTATATGCCGAAGCCCTGACGCTTGCCTTTAACGTATTCCCCTTCGTATGTATCGCCATTGGCGAATTTCACGTTACCCTTGCCGTGAGGCTTACCAGCCACCATCTCGCCCTGATACAAACCCTCATCATGGGTATAGCATGAACCGAGCGAAATCTTCTGAGCGCCTACATTAAGTGAAACGGTCAATAGCAATATAGATATTATATTTGTTTTCAAAACTATTTCTTTTAATTGATTAATAGAGGTCTAAAGACTAAAGACTAAGGTCTAAAGACTAAAGACTAAGGTCTAAAGACTAAAGACTAAGGTCTAAGGACTAAGGTCTAAAGACTAAGGACTAAGGTCTAAGGACTAAGGTCTAAGGACTTTCAGCCTTTGACTTTTGACCTTTGACTTTTGACTTTTAAATGCCTTTCGCCTTCAAAATTACAAAAAAATCCCCGAAAAGTCATAAACAACGACATATTTTTTCGATTTATTAGAGAAAAACGACATGCATCAATTTGTTTTTGCAATTTATTTACTATCTTTGCAAAGATAATGCCCCTCACCCGCCCTGCGGGCACCCTCTCCCCAAGGGGCGAGGGAAAAGATACCTTTTCTCGCTCAAATGAATTCGTATCATGAGGGATTGTTTTAATTAGTAATACTAACTTCCCCCTCGCCCCTTGGGGGAGAGGATGCCCGAAGGGCAGGTGAGGGGCCTTTATTTATGAAATTCATCGGAATAATCCCAGCGCGTTACGCATCTACCCGTTTTCCGGGGAAACCTCTTGCCATCCTCGGTGGCAAGACGGTCATTCAGCGTGTTTATGAGAAAGTGACATCATGTCTTGAAACGGCATACGTGGCAACCGACGACCAGCGTATCTTCGACCATGTGAAGTCATGGGGCGGCAACGTGGTTATGACGTCCCCCAACCACAAGAGCGGTACCGACCGCATTGAGGAGGCTATAGAGAAAATCGGTGGCGACTATGACGTTATCATCAACATACAGGGCGACGAGCCATTCATCGACCGCAGTCAGATCGAGGAGGTCTGCCGTTGCTTCGATGATGCTGACACACAGATAGCTACACTCGGCATCCCGTTCAAGAAAGATATCGAAGTAATCCAGAACGCGAACTCTCCAAAAATTGTCACCGACAACCGAGGCTTCGCCCTCTACTTCTCACGATCTGTCATTCCTTTCATCCGAGGCAAGGAAACAGAGGAGTGGCCAGAACAATATCCGTTCCTGAAGCATATCGGACTCTACGCCTACCGTCGCGAGGTGCTCAGGCAAGTCACCTCCCTCCCACAGTCAAGTCTTGAGATAGCCGAGAGTCTCGAACAGCTCCGCTGGCTACAAAACGGATACAAAATCAAAGTCGGCACAACCAATCTCGAAACAATCGGAATTGATACTCCCGAGGATCTCGCGAATGCAGAGAAATACCTTAGCGAGAGGGGGTAATTCCTTACATAAAAAATGAAAAAAACTCTTCCAAGTCAGACAGCCATTGCATTTGATTTGGAAGAGTTTTCGTATTATCACTTATCCGCATTTACCCGATAAGCAGCCTGAAGGGCTAACGAGCCAATAGCATAGGGCATCGCCCTATGTACATGGTATCCGATATTTTCGCCCTGTAATGGCAAAAGCATTACCTCATTTTAGAGCTTTTGCCCTTACAGGGCGTTAACTATTTCTCTAATTCACCTAGGGCGACGCCCTAGGCTAAGTGCATGTTAGCCCTTCAGGCTGTCTATCGATTCTATACAGAAATCATTACAAAGAAACACGAAAATACCCCCTTGACAGTTTGACAGATTGACAGATGACAGATTTTTGGCCCAACTATACAAGTACAGAATCACCTGAAAGACAACACATCAACATCTAAATCACCCTAAATGTCAATCAAGCAGAAATCGATTATAAAATTTACTTTAGCTACAAATCTGCTCACAACAACCCGAATCTGTCATCTGTCAATCTGTCAAAAAAATGACAGGGGGATTTTTTTTAGAGGGCGCATAATTTTCCCTATAATAAAAAAATATATAAATATATTTTTTTATTATATGTATTTTTAGAGCGCGGAATCCCCCCACTTGACAGATTGACAGATTGACAGATGACAGATTTTTGACATTTGTTGTATTGTGCGTTAAAATTCAGAAATTTTCGCAGTTAATCAGTTTTGTATCAACGCTTTACAAGCTTGTAAAAATTACAGCACGTCGCTTTTTGCATTTTTTCCTTGCAGGATTTGAAAGATATTTGTACCTTTGCACCAGGAAATCAAAAAACTCCCAATCGAAGGACAAGATGAGGATGCTGATGATTTCCCATCGGCAAAAGTCCACCGCCGATGTAAAAAGACAAAAAGTCCTATACTAGTTCGTAGTAAACCCGTAGTGAAGCCCTTATTACAATGGGCGCTCAATGGGAGAACCAATTACGATAGGCAAACATTTATTTCTCTTCTACTACACTACTTGCAAAACAAACTAATCCAAACAGAAAACAAAATCATGTATTTGCCTACCTGCATAGAATCCGGCTCCAATCTGTCAATCTGTCAATCTGTCAAAGGGGGGGTATTTCTTGCATCAAGCATCCCATAACAGGATAGATTCCACTCCCCTCGAAGCATCACCGGCAAAAAAAAATGCCTGTCGGAAACCGACAGGCATCTGAGATTATGGTTTATCCAAGATATTTCATGAGGATCTTTGCGTTTCCGGAGTCACGGAGCTTGGTGATTGACTTCTCGCGAATCTGACGGACACGCTCTCGGGTTAGACCGAGCTGATCTCCGATTTCCTCAAGTCCCTTCTCATGACAGCCAATGCCGAAGCACTCGCGGATGATGGTTATCTCACGATCCTTGAGAACCTTTGAGAGCACGTTGTTAAGCTCCATGGCCATTGACTCGTGGTCAACATGGCGGTCGGTGCGTGAATCCTCACCTGATGCCATGACGTCGAGCATACAGTTCTCCTCACCGTCGGTGAATGGTGCGTCGATACTTACATGATGTCCGTCGGCACCGAGGCTCTGACCAATTTTGTCCTCCTCAATGTTGGTGGCGGCAGCAAGCTCCTGAACGGATGGGCGACGCTGGTGCTCCTGCTCGAACTTGTTGATTTCGTGGTTGATCTTGTTGAGAGAACCAACCTGATTGAGAGGAAGGCGCACAATACGGCTCTGCTCTGCGATAGCCTGAAGGATGCTCTGGCGAATCCACCATACGGCGTATGAGATGAACTTGAAGCCTCGTGTCTCATCGAATTTCTGAGCAGCCTTGATAAGGCCGATATTACCTTCATCAATAAGGTCAGTAAGAGTAAGTCCCTGATGCTGATACTGCTTTGCTACAGATACAACGAAACGGAGGTTTGCCGTTACGAGCTTATCCTTCGCACGTTCACCGTCCGGACCTCCCTTCTTGATCATCTGTGCAAGCTCTATTTCCTCATCAATGCTGATAAGCGGTGCACGACCAATTTCTACGAGATACTTATCCAGAGCTTCGCTGGAACGGTTGGTGATACTCTTCTGAATCTTTAACTGTCTCATCTCTGATGTTTAATGAAAATTTAATTGTTTGTTATTCAACAAAATATAGGGACATAATAACCCCACATAATAGAAAAACGGCGCAAAAGTACAAATATTTTATCAGACCACCAAATTTTTTTCACTTTTTTTTTATTTGACCCCTACAAGACGCCAAAAACGGTCTCCGTTACCCTTGTAATATGCCATGACGAGATAGCGGTTCTCGGTCTGGAAGAAGTCGCCCTCGGTCTCGCCCGTAGGCGTCAGTTGGTGTGAATATACCGGCAGGATGTTGAGATACTGGTATGAGTAATATCCGTATTTCAGGGGAATCTCCACATGATACCATTTATTCTCCTCGTCGTATTCCATGAGGTACTTCGCCGAAAGTGCGTTATATGTCCATTTGCCGTCAACATACACCTCACCGTTAAGACGAGGGGTATCGAGATAGAAATTCACCTTTACATATTCAGAGGTGATATCATTCTCTATGTTGTCGAAGTTGCGGATAAGGAAGGCGCCGTCGGCATCCTCGTCATAGACATAGGCACGACGGGGATAGTCGTGAAAAAGATGCGCATGATACCATTCCCCATCCCATTGCAGGCTCTCAATGCCCATTGTGTTGCGATGCACGTCGAGCATCTCGAACTTATGGAACTCGTTTGCTGCAGGGAAGATAAGGTCCTCGCAATGTGTCCATTCCATTGTGCCGGGGCGGACGATAGGCGCAGGAGGGCACCACACCTGATTGTCGGAACGGTGGTTCTGCATCACAAGCACACGGAACTGCTCACGCGGATTGGTTGCCCTGAGTTTCTGTGGGTAGTCAAGACGCAGATTGAGCTGCTGATGCGACTTGCGCACGTCGATGTCGGTATCGGTAAGTATGGTGGTTGATATATTGGCAATGTTCTCTGTCACCATGAAACGAGCCGTGGCAACCACTTCCTTCGTATCATCGTCGATGATGTCGAGCTGATAGTTGCCGCTTATCTTCGGCGCGCACGACGAGTTAGGAAACTTCAGCGTGTAGTGGTTATAAAGCTGATTCGTGTTGATTGATTCCTGATAATTGTCGATTGTTATGCCATCATGAAAGCCGGATATGTAGTCGCTTGTGAAGAGTCCTTCGGTAGGTGTCCAGTCAGGCTCACAATGGGTAAGGGAATAGACATAGCGATGATACTGGTGCGTAAGGTCGTCGAAAGAGATGGTGAGACGGTCGGAAGAGCCAAGACGGATTACGGCATCACCCAGCCAGTTCTTTCCAGAAACCACCTGAAGCGATGCTATGTTTTCACTTCGTATCTCATGCTGCTGAGCATAAGCCGACATTGTGAGCAACAGAATACCTGTCAGTAGTTTTATCTTCTTCATATCAATTAAATTGACAGCAAAAGGTGTGCCATAACCTTGAGTTATGACACACCCTTATAATGTTATAGATTAAAGTTTATGGATGAAGGATTAAGGTTTAATTGTTATTCACACAATCCCTATTCCTTATTCCATCAACCTTATTCCATTCTCACTAATTATTCACCGAACCTCCCACAATATCGAGAAGCTCACTGGTGATTGCCTGCTGACGAGACTTGTTATACTGAAGGTTCAGTAAGCGAAGCAGTTCGTCGGCATTATCCGTTGCTGTCTGCATAGCAACCATACGTGCAGCATGTTCTGATGCGTTACTGTCAAGGAGTGCTGTGTAGATCATTAAATTCACATAGCGAGGAATGAGAAGGTTGAGAACCGTCTGACGGTCAGGCTCTACGATGTAGTTGTCGTGCAAGGTTTTAGCCTTTGCATCCGAACTTGTTCCGTCAAGAGCCTTGTGTCCGCCCTGTTTCTCAAGATATTCCTGTGCATTGCCAGTCACTACGTTGGTTTTCAAATCACGAGTGTGGTCATAGTCCATAGCCTCCTCGATGTCGATAGGAATCAACGTCTTGTTCTGGAGAATCTGCGAACCCGCACTCTTGAAGTGATGGTAGATCATCTCAACCTTGTCTATCTCTCCTTTTACGAAGAGGTCGGCAAGTTCAAGACCTATCTGTACGCATTCATGGGAATTAGGCTTGTCGGCAAGAGCAGCAAAGTTGCCACCGCTCTTTATTCCGAGCTTGTTCACCTTCTCTGCAACCTTACGGCCTACAGGATAGACAACGACCTCTATTCCCTTCTCTTTATAACCGTCTACTGCACGCTGCATCATTTTGATGACATTGGCATTGAAACCTCCGCAAAGGCTTGAGTTGGAAGCGAAGACGAGCATTGCCACCTTCTTCACCTCTCGCTTCTGCGTAAGTGCGCCCTGAGCATCCATATCAGCAGCAAGGTAGGTCTTGAGGATAGTCTCCAGCATATTCTCATAGGGGAGCATATTCTCAATCATCACCTGCGCATGATGAAGTTTGCTCGATGCCACCATCTTCATCGCACTCGTAATCTTACGTGTGCTCTGAACTGATGCTATACGATTTTTAATTTCCTTTAATGACGGCATACTTCTAATTAATAATTAACAATTAATAATTAATAATTGGTAAGTCCAAATCTCTTATTCAAAATTACCAATTAAGTAATTAGTAATTCGTAATTCGTAATTATTTAGCGTACTGACCTGATACATCAGCCATTACCTTCTCGATGGTTGAGGTTGCGCTGTCGTCAATCTTACCACTGCCGAGGAGGTCAATGACATCAGAGTGACTTGTGCGCATTATCTCAAGGAAGGTATCCTGACACTCACGAACCTTATCAACTGGCACAGAAGCCATCAAGCCATGAGTACCGCAATACAGGATTGCAATCTGCTCGCCTACAGGCATTGGAGAATACTGAGGCTGGATAAGCAACTGATTGTTCTTACGTCCACGGTCGAGAGTCATGGCAGTAACGGCATCCATATCACTTGAGAACTTAGAGAAGCTCTCAAGCTCACGATACTGAGCCTGGTCGATCTTCAGAGTACCTGCCACCTTCTTCATTGACTTGATCTGAGCCGAACCACCTACACGAGATACGGAGATACCTACGTTGATAGCAGGACGGAAGCCTTGGTTGAAGAGGTCTGACTCCAGATAGATCTGTCCGTCAGTAATAGAGATAACGTTTGTTGGGATGTATGCTGATACGTCACCAGCCTGTGTCTCGATGATAGGAAGAGCCGTGAGAGAACCACCACCCTTCACCTTACCCTTAAGGCACTCTGGAAGGTCGTTCATCTGCTCTGCCACTTCCTGCTGCTCGTTGATCTTAGCAGCACGCTCGAGAAGACGAGAGTGGAGATAGAATACATCACCAGGGTAAGCCTCACGTCCAGAAGGACGACGGAGGATAAGAGATACCTCACGATATGCAACGGCCTGCTTTGAGAGGTCGTCGTAGATAACGAGAGCATGCTCACCACGATCACGGAAGTACTCACCGATAGCAGCACCTGCGAATGGTGCATAATACTGCATAGCAGCAGGATCACTTGCCGTAGCAGCAACGATGATGGTATATGGAAGAGCACCACGCTCCTTGAGGTTCTGTACGAGCGCAGCTACTGTAGATGCCTTCTGACCGATAGCAACATATATACAATATACAGGCTCTCCTGCCTCATAGAATGACTTCTGGTTGATGATAGTATCAATGGCGATAGCCGTCTTACCAGTCTGACGGTCACCGATGATAAGCTCACGCTGACCACGACCGATAGGAATCATAGAATCCACAGCCTTGATACCGGTCTGCAATGGCTGCTTAACCGGCTGACGGTAGATAACACCCGGAGCCTTACGGTCGAGCGGCATCTCGAATGCGTCGGCAAGGTCAATAGCACCACCACCATCAATAGGCTGGCCGATAGGATTGATGACACGGCCGAGCATATTGTCGTTGACGCGAATAGAAGCAATACGATTGGTACGCTTCACTGTCTGACCTTCCTTAATACCGCTTGTAGGACCCAGAAGCACACAACCTACGTTGTCTTCCTCCAAGTTCATCACGATAGCCATGGTGCCGTTATCGAACTCAAGAAGTTCGTTAGCCTGTGCATTGCGCAAGCCGTAGATACGAGCCACACCATCGCTCACCGTCAGTACGGTACCCACCTCGTCAAAATTCTGACCTTGGTTGATACCCTGCAGCTGCTGAAGAAGCACCTCAGACACTTCGCTTGGTTTTATTTTGTCCATTATTCGAAATTACAAAGTTACAAGTTTACTAATTACAGTCGGGGTTAGCCTAACTGCTTGAGAATAGTACGCAACTGCGACTGTACGCTGACATCCATGCGATAGGTATCATACTCAAGTATGAAGCCACCGATAATGTCGGGGTTCACCTTTGTCTCGAACTCCACGTTTGCCTGAGTACGCTTCTCCACCATCCTCTGCATCTTATTACGCACATCCTCCGTTACGGGGACAGCTGTGATGAGACGACCGGAAACCACATTCTTCTCCTGGCGGTAGAGTGTGACAAAGGAATTGGCCATAAACTGCATAAGGTTCTCCCTACCCTCTTGAAGCACAAGACGTATGAACCTCTTGGTCTGCTCTGAAGGATTACCACCGCAGGCAGCAAGGAGGATTTCCTCCTTCTTGTCCTTTGGCAGCATGGGATTGTCGATGGCTGTTCTCAGCTGGCGCACGTCGAGGTAGCTCTGGGCGATGCTTTGCATATCAGCATAAACAGCGTCCTTCACAGCCTGTTGAGCAGCACTCTTCAGAAGAGCGCGAGCATAGCGAACTGAAATTACACCAGTATTCATAATCGATTTTCCCTTATACTTTATTTATTCTCCACTTGAACCTCATCCAGCATACGGTCGATGAGCTGCATCTGCTGAGCATCGCTTGAGAGGTTGGTACGTACCACCTTCTCAGCAATCTGAACAGAGAGCTGGGCAACCTGAGCCCGAATATCGCGGATTGCAGCCTGCTTCTCACGCTCTATCTGGAGGTTTGCTTCCTCCATGATGCGAGTAGCCTCTGCCTTCGCCTTATTCTGGGCTTCCGCGATAATGGCATCACGCTTGGCACCGGCTTCCTTGATGATGTCAGCCTGCTGCACACGCGCCTGCTGTACTATAGCTTCACTTTCCTGCTGTATGTTCGTGAGTCTCTCGGCTGCCTCATGGGCACTCTTCAGACTCTCATCAATGAACTTCTTACGCTCTTCAACCATGCCTACGATGGCAGGGAAGCCGAACTTAGCAAGCACACCGAACACTACAAGGAATGCGAGAAGCATCCAGAACAGTAGTCCAAGATCGGGAGTTAATATTGATGGGAGATTCTCCATTTTCTAATGGTTTTGAGGTTTATAAGAAGGTATGAACTCAACCTTCAAACCTGTGATGATTACTTGATAAGGAATGCGCAGGCAACAACAGCGAAGAGGGCAACACCCTCAACGAAAGCAGCAGTAAGAATCATGTTTGTCATGATTGTACTTGAAGCCTCTGGCTGACGAGCAATAGCATCCATAGCGTTACCGCCAATTTTACCAATACCCAAACCTGCACCAATAGTAGCAAGACCTGCACCAAGACCGCAACCCATAGCTGCGATTCCGTCTAAAAGAAGTGATGAAATCATAATTTTAAATGTTTAAAGTTATTAGTTTTTTTTATTTGTTATTTCTATTTTCGACCACGCCAAGCATCGGCATGGCACATTAATTATTATTCTGTTTGTATTACTCTGCGTGATGATGAGCCGGACGTGAGAGTCCGATGAACACGGCAGAGAGGAGTGTGAATACGTAAGCCTGAACGAATGCCACAAGCACCTCAACGAGATTCATGAACAGAAGCATAAGTCCGCTGAACAGGTTCAGACCTATACCGTATGCCGTACCCATTGACCATCCGAGGAAGATGATACATGTGAACGAGAGTATAACGGCATGACCAGCCATCATGTTGGCAAAGAGACGGACCATCAATGCAAACGGCTTAGTGAAGATTCCTACAAGCTCAATCACAGGGATAAGCGGTGCAGGATATGCCTTCAGGAACAATGGCACCTCCGGCCAGAATATCTCCTTCCAGTACTCCTTGTTGCCGTTGAAGTTCACGGCTATCATCGTACAGATGGCAAGGAAGAACGTTATGTTGATGTTACCCGTCACATTACCACCACCAGGGAATATAGGAACAAGTCCTACAAGGTTCGTAGTGAAGATGAAGAAGAACACCGTCATAAGGTATGGAGCATAGCGGCGATAGTAAGCCTCACCTACAAGTGCCTTTGCCACATCGTCGTGAATCATCATCACAAGCATCTCCATGCATCCTACGAAGCCACTCGGAGCCTCCTGTTTGCAGTCATGCTTCTTATACCAGCGAGCGCATGAAAGGAAGATAGTGATGAGGATAACCACGACAATCCAAATCTGCGCTACGCTCTTTGTGATTGAGAGATCCAAAGGACGCTCCACAGTACCGTCAGGCATATTCTCATATATCTTGCCATGCTTTTCCTGATTGAAGAAGAAGTTCTGAGGAAGTGAATGCTCAGTACAGAACGTCCACTCACCAGTTGCGCTGCTCCTTACGATAATAGGCAATGGAATACTCAAGTGCTTACCCTCATACGAACAGATATGCCACTCGTAAGCATCAGCAAGATGCTCAAGTACAATCTCAGGGATATTTATGCCCTCACCACCTTCCTTCTTCTCTTCTGAGGCGAAGGATGACAGCGGAAGCAAAGCAACAACCACCAAGAGGAGGATCGACTTTATGTGTTTCATTATTTTACTTATTAACCTTATATTACTTGAAGAGTTTGTTGACCATCTTGGCAAAGAAGATGGAGTGAAGAACCAACAGCACGAAATAGTTGGCCATAAAGGCTATAACCCATGGAATCATAGCATCCCTGCCTACTACGGCATAGACTATTCCAAGAGTAACCAGCACCAGGAACATACGAAAACCGGAACTTGCCGTATGGAACGTGGCAAGATAGTTCAGATGCCTTATGGCTACCCACTTCCAAAGCGTTGTCAGTATCACCAACTCAAACACAGAAAAGATAGCCGCAATGCTACAAGCTTTGTCATGCAACAGACTCGCATCCAACAACTGGTATTTCGTAATCACCATTGTTATGCCTCGTAGCACACAGATGGCGAGGAGGCATACCAGCATGTGCTGACTGGCTTGTTTCTTTATTTCGGTCTCTGGCATTTCCTTACTATTACAATTCCACACAGAGGTTTACCTGATTCTGATTCACAGAAACAAAGCCTCCGATGATCTCCAGACTTTTCTTTCCTTCAGCCGTTTCGTAGGTAACAACACCCTTTTCTAGTGAAGATATGATTGGCGCATGGTTCTGAAGTATCTCAAAGTTTCCCAGTGTTCCAGGAACAAGGACACTCACAACCTCGCCGTCAAACTCAATCTTCTCTGGTGAAACTATCTTTAATTTTAACATAAGAATATAAATTAACGAACCACGGCCCCTCACCTGCCCTTCGGGCATCCTCTCCCCAAAGGGCGAGGAAAAAGTTACATTCTTTCGCTGTAAGGTTTTGAGGTTTCATTAGTAATATCCCCCTCGCCCCTTGGGGAGAGGGTGTCCGCAGGACGGGTGAGGGGCTACTGGGTGTTTTTTTATCCCTGTGCCTGAGCAAGAAGTTTCTTACCCTTCTCGATAGCCTGTTCGATAGTACCTACGTTGAGGAATGCCTGCTCTGGCAGGTCGTCAAGCTCGCCATTGAGAATCATGTTGAAGCCCTTGATAGTATCCTCAATGCTTACCATCTCACCCTTAACGCCAGTGAACTGCTCTGCAACCGTGAATGGCTGAGAGAGGAAACGCTGTACGCGACGAGCGCGGTTCACAGTCAACTTATCCTCATCAGAGAGCTCATCCATACCAAGGATAGCGATGATGTCCTGAAGTTCCTTGTATTTCTGAAGAATCTGCTTCACACGCTGAGCGCACTCATAGTGTTCCTTACCTACAACGAGAGGATCAAGGATACGTGATGTAGAGCCGAGAGGATCCACAGCAGGATAGATACCAAGCTGTGCGATGTTACGTGAAAGCTCCGTTGTAGCATCAAGATGAGTGAAGGTAGTAGCTGGAGCAGGGTCGGTCAAGTCATCGGCAGGCACATAAACTGCCTGTACTGATGTGATAGAACCTGTCTTTGTTGATGTGATACGCTCCTGCATAGCACCCATCTCTGAAGCAAGCGTTGGCTGATAACCTACGGCTGATGGCATACGGCCGAGAAGAGCCGATACCTCAGAACCTGCCTGAGTGAAACGGAAGATATTGTCAATGAAGAAGAGGATGTCACCACCCTGATCACGGAACTCCTCTGCAACGGTAAGACCTGAGAGGGCAACGGAAGCACGTGCGCCTGGTGGCTCGTTCATCTGGCCATATACAAGCGTAGCCTGTGACTTCTTAAGTTCCTCAGGGTCAACGAGTGACAAGTCCCACTTACCCTCGGCCATAGCCTCTTTGAACTTCTCACCGTACTTGATAACGCCTGACTCAATCATCTCACGGATAAGGTCGTTACCCTCACGGGTACGCTCACCTACACCGGCGAATACAGAGTAGCCGTTGTGTCCCTTAGCGATATTATTGATAAGCTCCATGATAAGCACGGTCTTACCTACACCGGCACCACCGAACAAACCAATCTTACCACCCTTAAGGTAAGGCTCAAGCAAGTCGATAACCTTGATACCTGTAGCGAGCATTTCCTTAGAAGTAGAGAGTTCTTCATACTTAGGAGCCTCACGGTGAATAGGATACTTGTTCTCCTGACCAAGTTCCTTCATACCGTCAATAGGCTGACCGATAACGTTGAGCATACGACCCTTGATCTGTTCGCCGGAAGGCATAGAGATAGGAGCACCTGTTGGGAATACCTCAAGCTCTCTCTGGAGGCCGTCGGTATTATCCATAGCAACGGTACGCACGGTATCCTCACCAATATGCTGCTGAACCTCAATAATGAGATCACGTCCATCAGCACGTTTTACGATAAGTGCTTCATGAATTTTAGGCAGTACCTTCTCAGCGTCAAGTCCTTTTGTATCGAAATAAACGTCGATAACAGGACCGATGATCTGGGATATGTGTCCAATAATTTGTGACATATTATTTTAGTTTTTAGAGTTAATCTTAATTTAGGTGGCAAAATTTTTGTCATCTTAACGATCGGCTATTTACTAGGTTTCCCCTCTGCGAACTTAGGCTCGCACGAAATGGAAAGAAGTGGAAAGTGCAAGTCAGCCAGCAAGGCTGGAGCACGTTATTTTAATATTCCACGAGTGCAAATGTAGTAAAAACTTTTCAATAATAAAAATTTTTCTTGTATTTTTTTTACATTTTTTCTCATAAACAAGCATTTTGCTAATTCCATATTCCTTTTTCATTC